>CAYSQE010000001.1:0-291716 GCA_964433155.1 uncultured Gammaproteobacteria bacterium
ACTCTTATGTCCGCCGAAACGAATATTTTGTTTGCGTGCACGTAGAGCACGAAACAAACATGAGTGAAGGCGGACAGATTGAACAAAAATTAGATCGGAGGTGATTAATATAGCAAAACATCAAACTCTCTCACTAAACTATAAAGAACTTGTCTATTCGACAATCAAGGAAAAATATAATTTTTTTATCATCGGTTTTGGAGTTTTTATACTATTGCTGGTCGGTTTAGCTATCTGGTTGATGCGGTCATACAAACCAGTTATGGTCAAAAAACAAGCCCAAACAGAGACTCAAGTCTCTCAACCCAACACTCAAGTCAAGACATACACTGTAAGAGAAGGAGACTACCTCTGGAAGATTGCCGAGGAGGTATACGGCTCAGGCTTCAATGCCATTGATATTGCTAAAGTTAATAATATTGCAAATGCAAATATTATTACAACCGGCCAAAAGCTTATATTACCATTGGTTCAGGCACGAGCACCAACAAGAGGGGAAATTGTAGCTCAGACAACAGCCAAAGTGACCTTTACTGGAGATAAATACACGGTAAAAAGTGGTGATCACCTTTGGAAAATAGCGCTTGAGTCCTATGGGGATGGATATGGTTGGACCAAGCTTGCCAAAGCTAATAATATTGCTAATCCTGATCTAATAGAGCCAGGCAAAGTAATAAAAATACCTCGTTAGAGCCTGTAAATAATTTGAACGTTCAATTTTCTTGATTGTTCAATATTATTATTCGGGATGGTGTATGCAGCGGTAGTTCAGCGGTAGAATGTCTCCTTCCCAAGGAGAAGGTCGCCGGTTCAAATCCGGTCCGCTGCTCCAGACGGGATAGTTTGGTTGCTAAAGGTCTTAGTATAACAACTGACTCAACTGACCTATTCTTAGGACCTCTAAATCTTGGAAACGTAGTTTGGATATAATAAATCAAATATAACTTTATGCTTAAATATCTATTAATTGCTTTGGCAGTAATCGTTGGTATTTTCTTCATTATGTCTGCGAAGAGGTTTTTTAGACTATTTAATAAATCTACATCCAGCAGTATTACCACACCTCCGACGGAAAACAGCACATTCGGGACATCCCCAACCCCAAATACTCCTTCTTCCGGTATCGCGATCGGTGTCTATGAACCGGCAGCCGATCCATTTAGTCACGGAACTGCCGTAGACCAGTACACCCAGGAAGTTGGCAAAAAACCAGCCCTTGCCTGGTTTTCGGTCAAATGGCAAAACGCCAATACCGGTGACTATCAAAAGTTTGATCCTCGTCTCCTGGAGCAGTTCCGCACGAGAGGAATTATGCCCGGCTTAAACTGGGATGCTTCTAAAGGATCAGCCCTTAACAAAAATCAGCCGGATTTCTCCTGGCGGGCAATTGCTTCTGGAAAACACGACGCGTACATTACACAGGTTGCCAAGGGTGCTGCCGCTTACCATTATCCCTTTCTCGTCCGGCTGTTTGCAGAAATGAACGGCAACTGGTATCCCTGGGCGTATTCAGTCAACGGGAACACGACTCCGGCAGATTTTGTGACGGCTTGGAAACACGTCGTGGATATCTTCAGGAAAGAAGGAGCCACCAATGTTCAGTTTGTTTGGTGCCAGAGCTCTCTTGAACAGCGTCGGATTGACAGTGGTAATAATCGGGAAAAATTAAAGCAGCTCTATCCCGGAGATGACTATGTTGACTGGATTGCCTTGGATGGCTATGCCAATTCCCGGAATAATTGGCGCTCCCTTAAGGATGAATTCCAACCAAGTTACACGCTTCTAACGAGTCTTTCCACCCGTCCGATGATTTTCTACGAGGTGGGAGCGGCGGAGAATCCCAATGATCCGCTGGCCAAAGCTAATTGGATCACTCAGGGATTTCAAGTGGCCATCCCCCAGCAGTTCCCCAAGGTAGTAGCGGTCAACTGGTTTAATAGCCACGCTGACCAGAACGTCGACAACTACGCTGTTGACACTTCCCAAAATTCCCTAAACGCCTGGAGGCAAGTGGTAGCCAGTCCTTTGTATCAAGGGAGCTTTCCTACCAATTATTAGTTCAACTAGTAATTATCCGTTTGAAAAAATACTTTTCGCGTTCATTTTTTTCTATCCTCAGCTTGATAAGCCTCCATTAACTTGTTAAAATGAGAGAGGAATTCGAGCAGGAGCGGTTCAAATAGAAGTGCGTCTCCCACCCACAAATTTCCTATTGACAATATATTGTACAACATGTTAAAATAGCTCTATGTTAAAAACCTATCTATATGTCCCCGAGGAATTAAACCAAGAAATTCAGCAATTAGCCGCTTCTCAAAATTTAAGCAAAGCTGAAATAATTAGAAAAGCCATTAAAGAAGGCCTTAATTTTATCAAGGGGAAGAAAACTGGAGGAGCCGACGCTCTTTTACGACTTGCTGACCTCGCGCAAAAATTTAACGTCAAAGGACCTAAAGATCTATCTACAAATTTGGACAAGTATGCATGGTGACGATGAAACTATGGTTGATAAAATAATAATTGCAGACGCTGATATTTTGGTATCCTTGGCTTATAAAAGTGACTCTAATCACAAACGGGCTAGAAATATAACAGAAAAACTGTCTGCAAAACTTTATAATATTTTTTTTCCTAATACCGCGATACTTGAAGCAATTACTGCTTTAAAACGTGGTTTAAATCAACCAGTTCTAGCTAATCTTATTAACCAACAATATCAGCAAGGTTCGTACAATATTATTTATATCGACGAAAAAACTCAACTTGCAGCAAGTCGACTATTTGAGGAAAAATCTCGATCAAAACATCATACTATTTTTGACGCTTTAGTAGCAACTGTTGCTGAGGAATACTCAGCAGATGCTATTTTCTCATTTGATAAGTGGTATAAAGAATTAGGAAAGAAATTGGCACAAAATTTACTTTAGTTTATCGACATTGTCTTTCATTAGATTCAAAGATAACCTAAATGCTGTTCAAAATAATTTTCATTAAGCTCTCCGAAACCAAATTTTGTTAAATAATGTTGCTAAACTAAGATGATGGATCAAATTTTAGAAAATATTGTTGGAACTCATGAACAACTTAAACCAGTGGCAGTAAAAAATCTGCGGTTTATCGTACACCCATCCTTTTTAATTGACAATTGGGACCCGTTTGCAGCCCAGAGGAAAGAAGAATACACGACAAAAACACGTGAGAATCAAAAAGCGTTAGCTGTAAAATATTTACCTTCCAGCAATGCTGATTTCACATTCATTATGCCCCATGAAGAACCGTCATTGGATACTTGGAGAAAAAGCAAGAAATTAAAAGTGAGTGACCCTGACACAGTAATGTGGACTGATTTATATAAAACAATTAAGCGAGGTACTCAATACCCACAAAACGTAGCTATTATAGATAATTTAGCATATTACAGTAGACCTGATAGAGTAAATCAAGAACGCGCGGATGTCGAGGTAAAAGTAATAGAAAAACTACAAAAGACAGGCTTACATATAGATGACAATACAGAAATTACTTTAGGTGGTGAATTTAGAGATGTTTGTATATATGAAGTGGCCAAAAAATTACTTTTACATCCAGATATAAAAAGAGTTAGGATAGACAAAACAAGAAGCTTCACAACTGCATATCATTATGAAACTGAGCATGAGTTGACTAAGGAAGACGCCTGGAGAAATGAAGATCTAAGAAGCAGTATAAAAAGAGAATATGAAATGAATGAAGACGAAGAATATATATTTATAAAAAAGAAATGATTCTTACCTAGCATTTAAGTTTTAAGCATTAATCAAACATATGGAAAATCTATATCAATCTCTATCATAAATTTTCATAAAAGCCAGAATTAGTCTCAAAAGCGGTTTACCCTGAGCGAAGTCGAAGGATTCAAAATAATTTGCGTCTCCCGCTCAAATATTCTCTAAAACTTGAATTCGCTCTTCGCGATGTCCGATGGCAATTCATGGACTATAGTCCACAAAATAGAAGATTTTATTGTATCAATAGAATAAAACTTCACCGAACAGGAAACTCTGCCTCTATCGATCTATCTCTGGGAAACTCCTTCTTTAACTTTTGAATATCTTCATTTTCCATGTACCAACCTATTGCTCCTAAATTTTCTTTTAAATGTTTAGTTTTGCTCATTTTGCAAATGGTTACAATATTGTCTTGAGAAATAAGCCAATTGATAGCAATCTGTGCAGGTGTTTTATCGTATTTATCGCACATTGTTTTCATGAGAGGCTCATTTTCTTTTGTAAGTAATCCTTGCTCAACTGGTCGATACGCTGTGAGAAATATATCATTGTTTTGACAATAACCCAATAAACCTTCCTCATCGACGGATCTAGCCAGTAGGTTATAGATCACTTGATTAGTCATCACTTCATTGTTTGTATAGCCTTGTGCTTCTCGTAAATGTTGAGTATTGAAGTTGCTGACTCCTATATTTTTGATTAATCCATCCTTTTTGAGCATGTCCATAGCTTTCATTGTTTCTTTAATCGAAACGTCTGGATTAGGAGCATGAATCAAGAATAAATCGATGTACGCTGTATGCAGTCTTTTTAGACTTTTCTTGCAGGATTGGAGTAAATCCTCATACTTTAAGTGCTCCGGGGATACTTTTGTCGTGATGATCAATTTTTTTCTATCAAATCCTTTGATTGCTTGACCAACAAGTTCTTCAGCATGTCCATTAGCATAACGTTCAGCAGTATCTATATGAGTAATACCCATTTTAATTGCTTGTCTAATAGCTTGAATGTCTCCTTTATCATCATTATGAGGATCTCTTCGAAACTTTCCTCCTATTTGCCAAGTTCCTAAACCAAAAACAGGCAGTTTAAACCCATTTTTAAGCTTTTTAGTAGGTATCTTCATGAGGTTTATTAATATGATACAATTATAACAATCTATTAATCTAAAAGCTAAGATCTAATAAGCTAATAATCTAAAAACGCCGATGTAGCTCAGTTGGAAGAGCAGTGCTTTCGTAAAGCAAAGGTCGTCGGTTCGATCCCGACCATCGGCTCATGAGTCGCATTCAAGAACAACAAAAAAAACAATTAACTACAAATATCATTTTTGGCATACTGATACTTATTACAGTCGTTGTAGTCATATCTACTCTGGGACTGAAACTTCTTCTAAATGCCTCAGTCTTTGTAGCTCGACTCTCTGAAAAACAGTTCAAGCCATCTTCCCTGAATAAAAATGAAAGTTTCATTGGCGACGTCGATATCGACCAAATTCCCACTGCCACCAATAGCTCTAAAATCATTGTGGGAGGATCTGTTGTAAACTACGATAGACTCGAATTTTATCTCAATGGCAATTTGATAAAAGAGACGTCTCTTACCTCATCAGATAGCTTTAGTGAGGAAATCGGAGATCTTGAAAAAGGAGAAAATGAGGTCTTTGTTATAGCCAAATCAAAAGAACAAGAGGAAGAAAAAAAATCCAGAGTTTTTACCGTCAGCTATAAGAACGATAAACCAAGACTCGATATAAAAGATCCGCAAGAAGGTCTTAAAACCAATAAGCAAGAAATCACGGTAAGCGGGTCAACGGATAAGGAAATTTATGTGAAAGTCAATGATCTTCCAGTTGTTGTTGATGCCCAAGGAAGCTTCCAGATCACGGTCAGATTAAAGGAAGGTGAAAATAAGATTCACGTCATCACTTTGGATGTTGCAGGAAATACCGAAGAAAAAATAATTACTGTTGTCTACGAGAAAGACTAAAGCTATCTAGCAAGACTATAGAAAGAAATAAAAACAAAACAAAAGGGTGAAGAAAAATATTATCGGCTAAAGAAAGCAGACTTAGGAATAAGACAAAGTAAGCGATGGGACGACTCATTTTTGCAAAACTATATAATACTCCCATAAATCCCATGAATCCCACAATTCCCCCACTTACCAAAATAACCAGAAGGCTAGAGTGAAAAGAGCCTCCCGAGTGACTAGTAACTAGATCTTTTTCTTCCTCGATATTTAATTTTATTTTTTCATATCGAATACGATTATAACCAACACCAAATACCGGATTTTTCTGCCAAATTTGTAGCGCTAGCTTATAATCATTTAATCTTGACTGAACAGAAAATAAACGGCCCAGATTCACTCCCTCACCGCCAGGCTTAGGGGCCACAAATATAAGCAATAAAAAACCAAACAAAAATACAATTGATCTTCGATACAATTTTTTTGTAATTAAGATCAAAAGGGCTATTACCACAACAGTTAAGTAAAGAATTCTTGAAAAAGTCAAAACTATAAAGACTAAAAAAATAAAAAGCAAGGCATTGACCAAGAAATCATTTTTTGTTACCTTTTTTCCATCCAACAATAAAAAAAGAAATATTAGTCCATAAACTCCCCCAGCGATCGAGGTGTCAAAGAATAAGCCAAAAAGCCTAAATAAATGCGGATCCCAACTCGCATAGATGAGATTTCTCAAATCTGGATAAAATAAATATTGGGTAAAGGAGAAAATTATATTCAAACCGATAAATATTCCCAATCCACTCCGTAAAACTGTTATTGAACTTTTATCCCTTTGCAGGTGATATGAAAGATAAAAAAAGAAAAGAAAGTAAAGTCCAACTCTTAAAAAATATAAGAAACCGACGGCATTTTGAAACAGGCTGAAATTGTTTAACCCTGATAAGTAAGAAGTCAGCAGAGCGAAAAAAAATATAAAAACAATTCTGAATTTCTGCAATGCCTCGCGCAGAGGTTCTAACTTGTATTTTATCCCCAAGATCCCCAAAACCCCCAAAATCCCAAATTCATAAAGATAGCCATTAATCTGTTGATCAAAAAAAGAGAGTCTTCCTATCTGTCCAAAAGAAAAGAAAATAAAAGCTAGATATAAAAAAAAGTTTAAAATCATTAGTCTATTTTAGTGTACTGATACAGCTTAGCCCGAACAAGAAAAGAATGAAAACTCATAAAAAAGGCGTAGGCAAATCCTGCTGGGCCGTCAAGAAACCCAAATTTAATAAAGTAGGTGAGTAAAAACTTTCCAAGAGGATAAAAAATAATTTCCCAAATTCCCCCCACATCCCCCAACTCCCTCAACTCCCGTGCTCTAATTGTGCTATATATGTTTATATCCAGTAAGAATTCTTTAATTGTCGGATGGGGATAATGATCGATAAATCCTTCCAATCGACCAACATCACCAGATGGTCTAAATTCTTCATGAACTTTGCCGACCCATTTCCCGGAATCCTTTCTCATAAGTCTTATAAGACCTATTTGTCTGATCTTCCTAACTTCTCCCCACTGCAACTCTTTTCCCCAAAAGAAATCCCGACGCTTAATGTAATATGCTCCTTTTTTCTCTTTGCCATCCTGAATCCGTTCGTTGTCACTTAGGACTATAGCTCGTTTCAGGATCTGATTTTTCAATTCTTCGGACACTACTTCATCCGCATCAATAAATAAAACCCATTCCCCTTTAGCCTTATCCATCGCCTTATTTCTCTCTCTAGCAAAATCATCTATAGTGTCATTCTTTATAACCATCACCTCGTCACAGAATCGAACAGAATTAACTGCTCTTTCTATGTTTTTCTCCGTATTTTTGGTTATGATTATCGCAGAAATCATCATTTAAATCTTATACAACGATACTAACTTTGTTACATACTTTTTCCAAGAAAACTGCTCTTTCAATGACTTAACATCTATATTTATTCCTTTACCCGTAGATACTTCTTCCATTTTAGCAACAAAATCATTCTGGTCCTCGGCCAAGAAGACTAAATCCCTAAATTCGGGTATGATTGCACTTTTAAGCCCAACAACCTGACACTTTTGTGATAAAGCTTCAAGTACCGGAAAGTTAAAACTCTCATAGAATGAAGTGGTAAGATAGGCTGTGGCTGTAGAATAAAGCTTTCTTAAAGAGTCTCTTTGGATTGAGGTCAAAGAGATAATATTTTCATTCTTATCTTCAAAGCGTTTGAGATTGCCAACTAAGTATAATGAATATCCACCAAACTGGCTAATACTTCTAAATTTTTTAAAACATTCGACCAAAAACTCGATGTTTTTGATCGGATAATCCATCCCCACATATAAGAAAAATTTTTCTCTCGGTTCTTTTTTATATACCAACATATCAAAAGGAATTCCGTAGTTTATGACGACAAAATTTTTGTTTTTTGGATATATCTTGATTAATTCCATTTTCACCCGTCGTGAAGAGACGATTATCAGCTCTGATTTTTTAACGAGTGATTTAAGCTGATCGGTAAAAGCATAATATGAGTCAGAGTAATACTGAGGATAAAAATAATAAGACAGACCGTGAGAAAATGAGATGATTTTACTTTTTGTTGCTAGAGGTATTGCCTGATTTAACGCGAGGAAGATATCTTTTTTTAGCTTCAATTCTTCCCAAGTGACGCGCGATGAAAGCCAGAAAGTTCTCGGGTGAAGCACTTTGTAATGAAAATTGTTGCTTATGCCTAACCACTCCGGTTTTGAGCAAAACGAATACATAAAATATTCATTGCTTTTATCATATTGTTCTATTGCTTTAAGTAAGTTTCTGCTAAATGTGTAGTTGCCAAATCTTAAATTTATTTTCGCACAGAGTCCGCCTGCGTCAACTGATATTTTCATAAGTCACCTTGTAAAAAATTAAAAAGAGCATTAGAGTATTTAATATTTCAGAAATCACCGTTATATAGGAAGAGGCAAAATAAGAATAATGCGGAATGAAAACGAGGTTAAGAACAAGATTTAATATAGTTTGAAACATAAATATTCCCACGACAAATTTGGCTTTCTCTAGAACGTACAAAGCATTAAGAAATACCGAACTAACAAGGATGAATGGTAAGGCAAATATGACTATCTGAAGGGTTTTTATCGAAAAGGAATAGTTTTCTTTCAAGAAAAATGGCAAAAATATTGGCGCAAATTTCAAGGTTATAAGAGATATTGATAATCCAACGGTCAAAAGAAATAATATGTCTTTTTTTATCAGTGAAATAAGTTTTTTCCTATTCCCTTTTACTAATTTAGCCAAAACGGGCGTTCTTGTAATATTATAGCTTGCCGCAATAAAAAGAAAGGCTTCAAAAAATTTATAGCCTGCCGAATATATTCCAACGGCTCCCTCGCCTTTGAGAATATTGAGCAAAAAAACGTCAATTTTGAAATAAATTCCGGCAAACAAGCTGATGAGGATAAATAGATATGATTTTTGTAAGAGGCCTTTCCAGACAACGAGATCTATGCTAAAAATAAACTGTTTAAAGTCTTTTTTAATAAGAAAATAATTGACAACCGAATATAAGTTATAAAAGACAAAGATAAGTAAGAATACTAAAGGCAATGATTGAAAGGCTATAACTGAAAAAATTAATGTCGAAATGAGGACTATATTAAAAAAAGTTGAAACAAAAGACGAATAGTATAGTTTTCCCTGCACTGCATTTTTGATGAGATAGCTGCCTGAAAGCATATTAGAAAATATGACAAATGACGTCAGAAATATATACTGGACTAAGCGGACGTTTGGTTTAAATATAAGAAAACTGGTGATTATGGTGGTTAAAAAAATGATTATTGACGCTGTGAGTCGAAGATTAAATATTGATATAAATCGTTGCTTTTTTTCTGTCGGCAAGTAGACAATGCCATATGAAGTTGTTCCTAGATCAAGCAGTGGAGAAAATAGCGTTATCTGTGCCCAGACAAGCGTATATATACCATACTCTTCAGGCTGCAAATACCTTATCAAGAAAATAAAAAGAATAAAGTTAAAAAATTTTCCGATAATTGAGGAGACGTTCAAACTGAAGAAGTTTCTTAGAAAATTGCTTCGAATTAGATTGGTCATTCGATAATAAATCCGCTGATTAATTGATGAGTGTTTAGCAAAAAACTTATTGTGTGCATCGGCCAGCAGTCTTTTTTTTTCCGGATTAGATGAAGATTTCTCAAAATGATCGTAGATTCTTTGACTATCTATACCTACCTTAAAACCAGCTCTTTTTGCTCTTAAACAGTAGTCGACCTCCTCATAATACATAAAATATCTCTCATCAAAATATCCCACTCTTTCTATCACGTCTTTTTTAATAACCATCAAGGAACCAGAGATAAAATCAGTCTCCACAAATTTTTGCTGCGGTTTTTCTTCGATCAGTCCCCCACTCAACCTTAATCTATCAATTTCACCGCCATAATATACTTTTCCTTGTTGTCTCATGGCAAATCCCCACACGTCAAAATGCTTACCAGCCTCAAGAAAACCAGGTCTTATCAATTTTTTTATGGATATATCAGGATTGGCGACGACAAACACGTCACAGTTATCTTTCAGCGCCTTTTTTATTCCGATGTTTAGCGCCGCTGCATATCCTCGATTAACTCTGGTATTATCGATAAAATAAATTTTATATCCAACAAAACCAATCCCTCTTATCTCCCTTTTTAATCTCTCAACTTCTTGTTTTGGAGTTTTATATAAAACTACTATGAAAGCAATTTTTGATTTTTGATCTGTCATTTTGAAATTTGATATTTGATATTTGATTTTCTCCAACTGTAAAATAACAGCAAAATATATGTCACGAATTCCATATAGGCAAATCCTATATCTAAAAGTATTCTAAATAATCCATCTTTATAACCTTTGCTTTCGACAAATCTTGCCCAAAACATATGAATCGGATAGAGAAATATTTTCTTTAAATTAGTTCTTTCGCCTTTTTCTGATTTTTGTCTTGCCTCACGAATCGCATAGTCCGTAAATTTCCTAAACATCTGTCGTAAAGATCTGTATGAATAGTGCAAAACCTTATTTTTTAGCTCGCCCACTTTTCCTTGTTTTATCTCAAAATGTTCGTGAACAAGCGCCCGATCAATTTTAACAGCATCCTTTTTAAATAAAATTAACTTCTTATAGTCTTCCCCACCATAATTGACTGGTCGTCCAAGAAAGTGATTTTGAAAAGGAATCTTGAAGGCTTTTAAAGCGATATAACCATGAAACCATGAAACAATTTCCTTTTTTAGTTCTTCTGAAATCACCTCGTCAGCATCTAATACTAATACCCATTCACGAGAAACTTTGTTCAATCCATATTTCCTCTGCTTGCCAAAATCCTCCTCTCTATGTAGAAAGACTTTTGCTCCATAATTTTTTGCAATCTCAACGGTGCTATCGTCCGAATAATCATCCACTATTACTAATTCATCGGCCAAATCTTTCAGCGAATTCAAACTTTTTTCCAGCAGTTCTTCTGCATTTTTAGTTATCATTAAGACTGATAGTTTTACTTTCATGGCCATACAATTATAGTAAATATTTTAGGAGTTCGAAGATACCTGTTTCGAACGACTTGGGATGCCGCGTTTGACGCGGGGGTCCCACTGGAGTGAGAAACACGGTATCGAGAACTCTAGATCTTTATGTTAGACTTTTGATATGAACCCGAGGAAAGTCGCGCTAAGACATGCGCGGATATCCTTTGCCATATTTCTGACTATCGCATTGACAGGATATCTTTTAAGCTTTTTTATATATCTAAATTTCTCTCAGCGCAACCTGCAACTAAACAAACAAGTAACCCAGCTTACCTCGCAAAAAAAATCAATCAATACCCAACTTTCCGGTATTAAAACCGAACTTAATAAATTAAAAAGTGAGGATCAGTATGTCAGAAATGAAAAACTCCAGGCAGATATAAAAGCCATTGAGACGACCTACACCCAAGCCGTAAACGTATACGAAAAATTGCTGGATCTAAAAGTAATTTCCAAGAAGACCGACAAATATGACGATGCTTTTTCAAACTCATTGACTCTCTTGGCAAAAAGAAGCTACGCGTCAGCTGAAGCTCAACTCAAGAATCTCACCGGCCAGATTCAACAAGAGACAGACAAAATCACCGCCTCGTTTGTCATCCCTCAAAATGTGCCAACCAACAATGCTCCTCCATCCTCTGGCTATAGCCGTCAAGTGGTACATACCGACCTTGGAGATTTTTTGCTAGATATCGTGACCGCAGATCTCAATTCAACCAGAGTGATCGTCGACACTGCCTCAGACGGAGACTGTGGGGATAACTGTCCTGTACTCTCACTGGCAACCTATGCTTCAAGAAGCGGAGCCTATGCCGGCATAAACGGGAGTTATTTCTGCCCTGCCTCATATCCAAGTTGCGCTGGCAAGACCAATACCTTTGATACGCTGCTGATGAATAAAAACAAAACCTATTTTAATTCAGCTAATAATGTCTATAGTACCGTACCAGCGGTGATTTTTACCGGAAGCACTGCTAGATTCGTTGGCGCATCACAGGAATGGGGTAGAGATACCGGAGTCGATGCGGTACTCGCCAATAGACCAATGCTTGTCTCTGGTGGACAAAGCGTATTTGGTGGGTCTAATGAAGCAAAAGAAGGTGCCAAAGGCGGCAGGAGTTTTGTCGGTGCCTCAGGCAGTACCGCATATATTGGCGTTGTTCACAATGCAACCGTTGGAGAGTCAGCAAAAGTCTTAGCTACTATGGGTATTCAAAATGCTCTCAATCTTGACGATGGCGGCTCAACCGCACTCTGGGTAGGTGGCTATAAAGTCGGCCCAGGCCGGGATTTACCCAACGTTCTTCTTTTTGTGAGAAAATAACCAAAAAAAACCCACCGGGAAGATTCCGGTGGGTTAAACAGATTTTACATCTGGAACAGCCTTATGGAGTGTTTCCTGGTGGCGTTAGGCCAAGAAACCCCAGCGTTCCATCATCTTCTGTTTGAGTCGTTCCAGCTGGCTTACACACTGCTTGTCCAAAATTAGGATCGGAACTTTGTGCAATACCTGCCACTGCTGTTCCTATTTGGTTAGCAGGAGCACCTGCTTGATTCACAGCAAAAGCTGGTAATACTATAGCTCCGTACATTATCGCGCTGGCTGTGGCTCCAATAAGAAATCTTCTCATTATTTTTCTCACCTCCTTTCATTTTTTGAGTAAGAAATAAATTAGCTATAATGTGTAAATCGTAAGAAGAAAAAAATTGGCGAAGATTTTTTACCACAGTAATTCAATTTATAAATTGTGTTTTTAAAAATCAAGGAGACAATGTGATACAAATCACATCAAAATAATATGCTGCAAATAATTTTTAGGAAAATATTTAGGTTCACGATGGACGCATTAGAGACCATTACTTTTATAGGCTCTATTTATATTGTCATCATATCTCCTCAAAAACAAATCTTTGGGAAGGAGGTTTCTTAAAGGAGGGAAAACAGGCATTAGTTCCTCAAGATTATATTTTTGTTCTTGGTGACAATCGAGACCGCTCCTCTGACTCCCGCGAGTTTGGCTTTATACCTGTCTCCTCCATCGTCGGTCAAACAGTTTATCGCTTCTTTCCCCCGACCAAGATAGGCTTTATCAATCATTAAATTTATATCGTCAATATAGCCCAATCTTCCCGTTTTGTAGCATATAGTCCATTGTTTAGCTTCGACTTTCTCCCAATAATTCGCTCATGCCCGTATGTAAAATCTGTAAATCTAAGCAGACGAAGTTCTTTTATAAAATTAAAAATTATTCTTACTACTTTTGCCCACGTTGTCTAACTTTATCTCTTCATCCAACACCAAGCGAAAAACAAATCTCTCATTATTACAGACAAAATTTTGACTACTCGGCAGGCAGGGATAATGAAAATCAAATTCGATTCAGAGCAAGGACTATACTTAAACGCCTCAAGAACTTAAACCCTCAAGGAAGGACTCTGTTAGACATCGGCTCAGGTTATGGCTATTTTTTAGACGAAGCAAAAAAATTTGGCTTTTCCGCCAGCGGCATCGAACCATCCAAAAATCTTATCCTTCAGTCGATTAACCTGCCTGCCGGCAGGCAAGGTCGATTAAACGATCAAACACATAATCTCACTTTTGACCAATATTATGCTAAATACAGAACAAAACGGTTTGATTTCATAACTATCATCCACACAATTGAACATGTAACAGATCCTCAAACAATGATTTCCAAGGCGATAAAACTTTTAAATGTCGAGGGAATTTTATTTATCGAGACGCCTAATCTTGATAGCCATCTATTCTATGCAGAAAAGCTTAGATACACATTCCTCACTCCGCCCGACCACATCTGGCTATTTTCCCTAAAATCATTCAAGAACATGTTCAAACGACTACGCGGCGTAAAATTAGAAAAAATTTCCACCTACAGTTATCCGGAGCATTTTATGGGAATCATCAAAAGTAAATTACTAATTACAAATTACAAATTACAAATAAATGTCAAATTAAAAAATCCAAATGAGAAAACAAACTCTCAAAATAAAAAGAGGAAATTTATTAAATACCTGCTTTTTGACAGGCTTCTCGCACCGCTTTTCACTCCTCTTTTAAACATTGGTATCAAAGGCAGTATTCTGGAGCTTTACATAAGCAAAATTTGACATCTTTGTAGCTTATAATCCATTGATTGATATTTCTAAACTAGTTACACAATTGATTAATGTGAAAAAAACATTCTTCTTTATATTCTTTATTTTCCTTTTTGTTTTTGTCAACCCAGTATCACCTCTCGATCCGTTTCTCAAATCAAACAGCAACCCTCTCTCTTTCACATCAAGTTATCCAAACTGGTATGAGATAGCCAAAGTTCAACCCTCTATCTTGTTTGAAGACGGAATATTTAAAATGTGGTATGGGAGCTATGATGGCAACATCACAAAAATTGCCTACGCTACATCTGTAAATGGAACCACATGGACTAGAGATACTCTTTTAAACATTGATTCAACTTTATTTTCTCATGATCCTTCAATACTTCCGCTAAATTCACAGTATGAACTCTATTTTGTCTCGACAGTTGCCGGAAGCAGCAATTATAAAATTAAAAAATTGATAAGTCTTGACGGATACAATATTGAACCTAATAGCATTAAAACGCTTCTCACCCCATCTTTACCTTGGGAATCTGCTGCGGTATCTACTCCTTTTGTCGTCTTTAAAAATAATCAGTATTTCATGTTTTACTCTGGCTGGGATATTTCAAGCTGGAAAATAGGAATGGCCAGTTCCATAGATGGTGAAAATTGGACACGCTGTCCAAACAATCCAATTATAACTCCTGGTGACGGACCAACACTTTTTGAAAAAGACGGCATTTTCTATCTTTTCATTCAAGGCTCAAATGGAATAGACATGCTTCAATCCGAAGACGTATTGTCTTGTACAATGAACTGGACAAATAGGCATTCAATTCTTTCACGCGGACCACAATCATATGACTCTCTTCATATGATAGGACCAAGCCTCATAGAGAGAAACGAACAACTTCTTCTTTACTACTCAGGATTAGGATCAGCTGGCTGGACCATAGACCTTGCAGCCTCTGGTGCACCTGTCATCAAACCACCAGTTGTACTTGTTCCTGGCTTTCTTGCCTCCTGGAATAAAGAGGCGATACTTCATAATCAACAGGTAGGTATCCACGCTTGGCGAATCAATCCGATTGTCCAAGAATACAAAGGATTGGTCAAAACTTTTGAAAATCTTAACTATCAAGAAAATTCAGATTTCTATCTCTTTACCTATGATTGGCGGAAAAAAATCACAGATATTGCAAATGATTTTGATCAATATCTTCAACAAGAAGTATTTCCTACCCACCCAAATCTGCCAATTAACTTTGTTGGACATTCTCTAGGCGGCCTCGTGGCAAGAATATATAGACAAAATTATGATTTAAATAATGGCGATAAACTACTGACCTTAGGATCTCCTCATAAGGGTGTCGCGCAAGTGTATAAAGCTGTAGAAGGAGGTGAACTCGATCGAAACGATCCAGTTCAATGGCTTGCTCAAAAGATTGTTTTACAGTTTAACAAAAGCAAATTACAGTCGGATCGTCAAACTTTGAATGAAAAATTACCCGTGCTTAAAAATCTTTTACCTACCTACAATTTTCTTTTGGATCAAAACTCCAATGAAATTAATGTTCAAGACATGATCGTCAAAAACGATTTGCTGTTCAACTATAATCAGACCCTTCCGACGATATTTCCTTATTTGCAGACGATTGTGGGAGAAAAAGGTAATACGATATCAGGATTCCAGATTGGTCCACAAACAACTCTTGATAGACTATTAGACCTGTATCCTGATGGACGACCGTTAAATAATCGCTATGAATCTGGAGATTTTGTCATTACTTCAAATAGTGCAAGGGCCGATTCTGATTTTGTTACTCTTAATCTTGACCACGGAGAAATTGTCTACAAAGCAGAAGGCATTGGCGCAATTCTAAATTCTCTGCAAATTCCCTATCAAAACGACCAAATCAAAGAAAGCTCAGCGACAAAAATTTTTCCTTCTCTCATTTTTCTCATTCTTTCACCCGCCACAATGGAGATAGAATTTAACGGTCAAACATATCTTGAGCAAGATGGAATTATCTTTATCGAAGAAGCTCAAACCGGAAATTATCTACTCAAAGTTACCGGCAAGGATCTCGGACCTTACACGATAGTTATAGGACAGGTTGGATACGACAAGGATGCTTGGTCAGAAATCCACGCCCAAATCTCCCAAATTCCGCCAACCTCGCAAACCGATACCTACACTATAAGTTTTGAGCCTATTAATCCTCTCGATTATCCCGTAGACCAAACTGACGTTTTGTCTCTTTTTGATTTACTTATTAACAAACTGGAACTAATAAATACAGACACCTCTAATCAAAATTTAATTAATTCAATAAACTATTTACAAGTATCAAAACAGGACTTTATTGAACAACAGGGAGATGTTTTACGAAGGCACCTTATTGTTGTCCACAGAAACTTATTTCATGCCATTACCCAAGTTAATGATGAACGGTTATTTGACGCAGTTATCCAATTAGAAAATCTATATGATCGAAGCTTAGAGGAGTTCTTGCCCAAACCCTCTTTTTCTTTCTTACAAAATGAGTTTGAACGATACGACAGATCAGCGACATCGCAAGAACAATCTCTTCTTAGGCAAAAAGAACAAGGTCAAAATGTTATAGAACAAACAAATTTACTTCTCTTAGCAAAAGAAAAGTTGGAGAAAGCCAATCGTGCCCTCCAACAAAATAATCTCGACTACTGCGAAATCCTTCTTAAGTCAGTTAAAGAACTTCTATAAAAAATAATTCACCTGCATAAATTACAGTTTTCTACAACGCTCGCAATTCTTGTTTATCCTACTTTAAAACATTAAAATAAATAGAAATAATCTGTAGAAGGTAAATATTCTTCTTATGTAAGCAAGAGAGCTTCTTTAAAAAAGATAGCCATTCTTTTCTTTATGTATTTAGCAGTCTTTCTGCTTCATCATACAACTGTTCAAGTTTTTGAGGATCCAAATCTCTAAAGATAGGCACCTCAACAAATGAGTGACCAGTCCATAATTTTTCAGTATGACTCAGTAAATGTCTAATAAAATCTCTTTTTGAAATTGGAGAAAGCTTTCCTCTTATAGTAATCAATTTCATTCGAAGTCCCTTACTTGAAATCATGCCCATCCAATCTCCGGCATTAACCAAATGTTGAGTTGGGAACATTCCACCCGATACCAGATGTGCCAACATTTCACCCAGCACATAATCTTCTTTCTGACGAGTATAAGAAACGACGTCAGGATTGGTAATCATCTGTTCAGGCGTATGTTTCCCCAAAAAAAATACTTTTCCTCTTCGTATCGCAGACTCAGATTGATCACGGTTGACACGAGCCATTTGTTTGTTATAAGGTAAAGCATATTTGAAGTGAAGCATCTGATAAGAATCATCTGGCCTACTTTCTTTGATAAATTCTTCTGATTCCAGACCTAATTCTCCGTAAGGAACAAAAGGCATAGTAAAAAGCGCATAATGCTCATCTTTGAATTTAATTTTTCCCAACGCAATTGGTCTTATGACATCGAATCTTTCTCGTACAGTTGGAGTTGCTAAAATATCAAATTGCCTTGACAGATAGTGAAGACTATCATAATCATTTACTGCAATTTCACTCAATGATTCACCTCCGAATCCTGAGGCTGCTCTTTCATGGGGTCCACGAGCTAAGTATGATACAAATCTAACAGGTTTGCCCTCTACCCTAGCCTCACATAAAAAAATATATGCCAGTTGTCCAAATTGAATACGCTGAATTTTCATCGATTCTAATTGATTGATACCAACTTGAGATAAAGCAGAAACAGTTTGTTCGAGAACTTCCTGAGCTGTATCAAATAAATATGGCTGAACCACGGGTAAATCCGAAAAATTTATTACATCGGGCCTTGCCCATTCTTTAGAGGTTTTATCTTTTGTTGCTATTTTTAGCTCACCCCAAGTAACAGGAACTCCAAATGTTAAACTGCTAGTCACTTGCGCCTGCTTCATGTTGTTCAGCAACTCACCAGCAGATACTATCGTTTGCGGAATTTCTCGTGTTAATTCTAATCTACTTACCATAAATTGGACTATTATACCAATCTAATCATAATTATTTTAGAAAAATGCCAATATAAAAAAACAGAAAGGTTCAAATGTAATACAGGAAGCACTTTTGACAATTGAAAAATATAGCATATAATGCTCTCTATGCCGCAAGAATTATTTAGAAAAACTGAAGATGCTCCAACCAAAGGTCACTTTGAAAGCAGTTTAAAAATAGGAGAATCTGAAGATCAGCTTGCTTTAGTTCAACCTTATGACCTGCCAGAAAATATGAGCTCTGATGAGGCTAGACAGCAGTTATTGAGAGAGTTAGGAGATGAAGGAGCTATTGTTCCTGTATTTAGGAGAAAAAATGACGGCCCCGCGATCTTTTGCATTAATCCTCAAAAAGTTAAACAAATCGATTCTTTTGTAAATATGTATGTCTATACAGACTTTGATACTCTACGAGGTCCAACTCTTGGACGTAAACCGATTGATTTGGACGCAGAATTTCATTATGTTGAAACGTTTGGAGCAAAAACACCTATCTATCCTTATGCTCAAATTAAAGGAGTTTTAAATGATGGACAAACATTTACTGCAAAAATATCTTATGTACCAGGTAGATAATAAATTGACAATTTAACGCACGTGCTGAGTTTTGTCAATATTTCGTTGTATTTGGTATTGCAGCTTTGATTGCCTTTTTAATTCTAAGTTTACTCATTCTAAAAAATGAATATCTCTTTAGATTCACTACTCGCTTTTTATACAACGGTATCATTCTTATTGCGATTATAACGGTTGTTTATCCTACTTTAAAACATTAAAATAAATAGTTAGGAAATAATCTGCGGTAGGCACAAATTCTTTTTATTTCTGTAGTAAAGTTATTAAAGATATAATAGTTTTAAGTGTCTATTGTGAAGTCTATTGAGCGCTATTTAAACTTGTTGAGACAACTCTTGCTTTTTGTATTACGTTAGTCCTATCTTGCCTTTGTCTAGAATATAAAGGGTATCCTACCAACCAATCCACTCTGTCAGCCATTCTTTTCAAATTTGTATTTAATACGAGTAAGGGAAATGTCTGTGGAAAATCGCCTCTCAATCTAGCTGATTTCTCATTGGTTACGGCCGGACTACCATCAACAGCAGCTTCATTCCATTGAAATCCTAGATTTTGAAATCTATTTCTATATACCTCTTGATAAGCTGCTACCTGAAATGCAAAGCCTATAAGATCAAATGTTCTAGCATATGCAGAGCCAGGCGAATAATTTTTATAGGTAATATTGTCTATAGCATCGCCAAATTCAGTGAATCTATTTACAAGTCCATAGGCAGCACTAATGATGTGAATTGGATTGGAGTAATCTTCTATGTTATGAATGTAGTCTAGTGTACTTTCGAATTCTTGTGCTAAAAACTTGTTAGTTGAACCTTGATCATATTCACTAAACATATCATGAATAACCTCTGCTGTATTTTCCGACGAGTATCGCGCTCCCCAAATATCCTCACCATTAACAATATACTTCTCCATCAAATCATCACAATGTCTCCAAAAAGCAGTAAGATTATTTGTATTTTTAACTTGTGTAAATACGTTGAACGGAAATATCGCTTCAGCGGCGGCTACTAAATCTTCTGGTCCTAATAAATATATGCCTTTTCTTGACTTTTCCTTTTTCACAAGATCATCAATATCTGATGGTTTTTTGTAGTTCATCACTATCAGAGAGGGACTCCACCAATCAGATGATGCAGGAAAAGTTAATAAATCTAAGTAAGAGACTTCATATCGAGAAAGATAGACCCCTATGAGCGAAGTGATCTTATTCAGATTATCAGGAGTCGGAGGTATAGAAGAGAGAAAATCTCCTCCAAAAAGCACATCACCCTTTGGCAAATCATTTACATTCATTTCCAGAATGTTTGTATTACCTCTTATTTCTCCTCGAGGCTTTGGTTTTGCTTTGGGATGAGTTAAATCAAAACCATAAAATGCACCATTCTCAGTTATACCTGACAAATTTCTTCCGAATACCATTTCTTCTACAAAAAGATCTCCACAACCTAGCGAAACAATAGCTGCATCTGTCTGAAGAGCGCCCTGTGATGAAACTCGAGCATAGCCCGAATTTAAAAAAGCTTGCCTTACAGCAGATTGCAAACCCAGACGTACTCTACTTCTTGATTGATCCAATAATCGTACAGCTACATCTCCTCTTTCAGCGTATCTTTGGTCGAGATGAGAATGCGATAAAAGAGATTCCATAGAAGGTTAAAGTAACTAATTATAACACACCTACAAAAATTGGAGCATTATAACAATCTATTATCAAAAAGAATTATTAAAAATATAGGAAGAAATGCAAAATCGTGCTTAACCCTCTGGAGTTTCAGGTGGTGGTTCATCGTTTAGAAGTCCAAAATCCGAGTTAAAATCTTCATTATTTCTATACCTCATTGCCTCTTCAATCGAAATAGCACCATCTCTTGGATGAGCGACGAAAAAATAAGCACTCATTTTAGTTGCTACGTCCTCTTTTTCTTCAGAATGGGCATCCGTATCTGAAAGTTTATGATACTCTGTGCTGGCCAATCGCCACAACGTGTCGATGCGGTGGACCCGATCTTTCAAAAAAGCTCACCTTCAATAATGACCAGTTATCGGACAATTCCTCAAGCAAGAATTACTTACTTCCATGTGGTTAAGCTGCATAATAAATATTTCTTCAATATGTATAGTTACGACTGTCTAACTTGATCATACTTCAGAAGAAGACTAAAATATATTAAGTGCCAAAACGACCGGAAGCAAAAAAAGTCTATGGTTTTTTTGCAGCCGCAACCCAAATGGGATTTGAGAATCCTTTAGATTTTGTTTTGCAACAATATCTACCTGGACAATCTACATGGCATTTATCGCCGAGAGATTCCATTTATGGACTTGCAAAAGGAATACCAACACCCGTCGCAAGCGCTAGTCTTTTATGGGAAGTTCATGCTAATCTACCTGAACTTAAAGATATAGATCCTCATACATTCTCTTGGATGAAGGATGCTTCGCACGCTCTGAGCGATCCAGATCTTTTTTTAGGACCACGTTTTGAAGACTTATTTTTATTAGCAAAGCACATTTATGGATTTCCTAATATTCAATATTACATAAATATTTTAAGTAGATATTTGCCTGAAATTTCAATCATGAAATTACAAGAATATTATTGGGCGTTAGAAACGAGGTTAACTGAAGAGTTTGATCCAAGGGAAGGAAAAACATATGCGTTGATGTCTGATAGAGTTTTTGGCTTTATAGGTAGTGATTCCATCACAAGAGGCAAAGGAAAGGTAGAGGAAGAGCTTGTCGAATATTTTGATCGGCTTGTACAAATTGCAGCTCGCGAAATACAACTGAAGGAATTTTTAGAAAAAACCCCCGTTTTGGACAGTTTATATCTTTAGCAAAATATTGGATGATTTTTATGTACCTTCCTTCCATTTGTTCAAGACTCTAACCGTAGAGCCCATTCCTTCTATCAAGAAAAGAAAAACTCGATCTAGTAAACCAAAAATTGCAGGAAAATACTCTGTGGCAGGCAAATATTCTTCTTAAATCTGCGAGAGAACTACTTTAAGTCGATAATTGATTTTATCTGATTAGATTAGTAGAATCTCGATCATGCATGAGTTGCGCCTGTTTGAACTTCCAGAAGAATTTATATGGCAAGAATGTCGTACAATCCAAGCGCTTGTACCAAAACCAAAATTATGGCCCTTCATAGCAGAATATAAAGGAAAAACAAGGACATACACGTTTGTTAAAAACCAAGCACCTAAAGGCGAATTGGCAACAGGACTAACCTTAACAGCACTAAAAGAAATGGCTACATCAATTTCAAGTAGAGTTCCCTTCGATACTGTCCCCATAATAACTCTAGAAAGTCTTCCAAATCTTACGGCAGAAGGTAATATGATAATCGAAAGCAATGGTCCCTTTTTAATAGCCAGAAGACTATTTAATAATAAGAATAACGAAGCTCAAACAAAGATTTACACAGAGGTTACAAGTAATTTAGAAACGGGTACAGGATATATTCTTACATTTGTCGCACCTGAAAAAGATTGGGGTATTGATGGCCCTATTGGAGAATTTATGATTGACAATAGGTTTTTGAGCCCCAATTATTAGTGCAAGCGACGTGAATGATGTAACGATAAGTTACACAAATAAATAAAAATCATGTTTTTCTTCGTTGTGCGAAATTATGTTTCAGGATTTGGAATGTCTGGAGGCAAATCGCCGAACCACCCAAAACCTCTATCATCAAAATCTTCATTATTTCTATATCTTATGGCTGCCTCTATCGAAATCTCTCCATTTCTAGGGTTAGCCATGAAAGAATAAGTATTCATTTTAGATACCACATCTAATATAGTATAATAATCCTCTATGAATGAAAATCCAATACGCTCAATTTATAATCATATCCAAAGAGAGCGTAGAGCATTTGAAACTTATCAAAATGTGATTGCATTTGAAGCTCATTTGATGGACTAAAGGATATGGCGCGGCAGGTACTGTTACGGCGGTTTCCACGATTAAACTCAAAGATCTTCTAGATGGCCTGACTAATGTACAGTAACCAGTGAAGTTTATAACTTTTGATAAAATAAACCTGTTGTAAAACTACGATGGTCAATCCTTATGAGTCAAAAAGGCATCCGGTACTGAGTCCAACGTTAAGAGCTGTACGTGGTTTACTTACGTCTTCGAATAGATTATCTTATTTTAATGAGATGCACCGTTTAACTCAGAATTTTAATCCTTACTATGATCATATAGCGTCTTCTATAAGCATGTTAATTGCCCCAAAAGATAAACCGCAAACTGTTTTAGAAATGAATGAAATCCTTGATGAGCTTTTTGATTTATATTACGTGGATATGGAACCTGCAAGTGAATTCAATGCAGAAAAAATAAAGTTACCAGTTATAAGATTTGATCAATTACTCTATACAATTGACCATACGCATAGATTGCGTTTCAATGCGGTTGATCTAGAAGAAATTGAACGCTTAGGAATCAGGCTCGGAGACGACGAATTTTCACAAGAGGAAGAAACCGCCATTCGATGTTTTGTTATGCTTTATCCCACTCGAGACGCAGCATCTGAAGCATACAGATTACTATTTAAAGAAACGGCAGAGCACCAACTTAGTTTTGAAGAACGAGAGAAAATTTTTTTATGTCGATCAGATTTATTTAGAGGATAAGTTGCTATGGTTCAAGCTCCGTTTCCTCTAGTGTGCTGTGCAACCAACGAAGCCCTATACCATTTTGTACATGGCGAAGTGGTGGAGCTAACAGGACTTGAACCTGTGACCTTTCGGACCTGCCCGCCAAACTCGTGGCCGATGAAGGACTTGAACCCTCAACCTCCTCAATGTGAATGAGGCGCTCTAACCAATTGAGCTAATCGGCCATGCAGGCGGGTGTGAACCGAACGCTCTACCGCTGAGCTATAGCTTCTAATAAATTATACCACTGCTTGTTTTTTAACCTTTCCTTATTTAAAATGTAAAGTTATGGGTATTGTAAAAGGTATCATCGAGTTTGTGATGGATATACTTGAAACTATTGTTTTTATCGGTTCGCTATTTATTGTAGTTTATCTTTTTCTTGTCGCTCCAAATCAGGTGAAAGGAGCTTCGATGGAGCCTTCCTTTCATTCGGGTGAATATATTCTAACCAGCAAAATTACCTATAAATTCAGGCCGCCACATCGTGGTGATGTGGTTGTGTTTAAATCTCTTAAAAACCCTGATATTGATTTTATCAAACGCATTATAGGTCTTCCTGGTGATCAAATCATGGTCAAAGAAGAACAGGTTTATGTCGATGGACAACCTATTCCAGAGACCTATATCTCATCTAAAACTAATCTCTGGGAAGGGGGATATATCAGCGAGGGTATACCTATCGTAGTACCTGCCGATACTGTATTTGTCATGGGCGATAATAGACCCAGATCATCAGATTCTCGTGAATTCGGACCAGTACCTCTAGGTAGCATCATTGGTCAGGTTTTTTATCGTTATTTTCCTCCAGATAAAATGGGCTGGATAGATAACCCTCTCTCAAAATCATTGCAGACCTTTTTCACTTTGCCAGGCCTCAAGATTTTTCAGCAGACTTCTCAATATTTTGCTCGTCTGCTCTAGGTCACCTTTTATCTCTAATTCTATTTTACTTTTTATTCGTGTCTGAATAATTTTTAGATAGAGATTTTTTTTGATTGATCTTAATTTCTGAATAAAACTGTTTTTTTCTTCGCTAGTTATATAGTCCCCTCGGCTTTTAATACCATACAATACATCGCGAACTAACTCTTCAGTACCCTTTACTGTCAAGCTTTCAGCCAAAACTTTCTCATACACCTCTAGCATTTTTGCCCTGTCTTTAATTCGAGAAATTATGAATAGGTGGCTCAAAGAAATAGTGTCTGAATAGTACCCATCTATTACCGCCTCAGGTAAGCGATTTATCCGTAGAAGATGACAAACATATGAAGATTTTACGCCAAGTTTGTCAGCCACCTCTTTAATAGTAATATCACTTTCTTTTATTACATTATCTAATCGTTTTACTTTTTGCAGAATGTCAGCTTCGTCTTTTATCGACTTGATGAGTGCATCAACTTGAACTAATGTAGACATACTTTTCGCCTCTTTTTTGTCCAAATTTCACAATTCCTTCCTTCAAGGCTATGATGGTGAAGTCTTTTGAAAGAAGTGTCCCGGGACCTGAGTTGATTTTACTACCTCTTTGGCGAATTATGACGTAGCCAGGTTTTGCAACTTGACCACCATAGAGCTTAATACCTAATCTTTTTGACTTGGAGTCTCTGTTTCCTCGAACTGCGCGTTGGGCTTTTGTATGTGCCACTTATATTAATTTCAAATTTTAAATTTCTAATTTCAAATTAAATTATATTTTCGTAATTTTTATTCTCGTAAGCTGAGGTCTAAATCCTCTAACTTTTCTATATCTCACCTTTGCTTTAAATTTAGCTACTCTTATTTTATCACCTTTCAGCTGTTTCACAATTGTTGCCGAAACTTTTTGCTTTAAAATTGGCATACCAAGTTGTAGATCTATTTTTTCATCATCAAATTCTGCCAATTTCTCGAGTTCAATCCTGTCGTTTTCCTTGCCCTCCGTAGCTTTTGCGAAGGAGGGTTTCGGATTAATTTTGTCTACTATGATCTCATCATTCTCTTTTACCAAATATTGTTTCCCGCCGGTTTTTACCACCACATATTTTGTCATCATTCAATTATACCCTAAAAAACATTTTCTGCAAAGAAAGACCCACTTCACACTTTACACCTTTAAGGTGTAAATAATAACGTCAAATCGCTCTTCACCACCTATTTGAATACTTACAATATTCGAGCATTTTTTGATGTTCACCATTATCTAGTACGAAGCGTTTATACCTTTCTCTGTTATTTGCAAAAAATGAAAGAACGTTTGTTGGGTCTGATAATATATGATTTGAAAGGAAAACGTACTCTTTGAATGACGACCAAGGATACTTAGAAAGGTTCTCTATATCAGCTACAATTCCGCTTGAGAAAGGATTTAAATGAATATAGCGTGAAACATGCTTTAACTGCTCTTCGCTTTGAATAGGTTTTGATCTAAACGTATGAAGGAAAATTGGACCTGCTCTTTCGTATTTTAGATTGAGGTAACGGGTAAAGGAGTTTTGGATTTGAGAGATATAGAAAGATATTCCTTGCGTTTGATTTTGTCTTAATAAAAAATGGTAATGTGTTGGCATGATGCAGTAGGCCAGAATTGAAACACGAAATGAACGTTTGTCATTGATTTTCTTTTCATATGATTGTTTGAGTTCTTGAGGAAGTTTTCTAAAATTTGAAAAACGAAGGTGCGCATATGATGATCGGTAATACCAAACTATATCTAAAAATATTCGACAAATTTCGCTGTCTTCGAACACCATTTTGTGCTCTATTGTTCTATTAAAAATATGATATGTATGATCGGTGATAAGCGGATGTGTTCGACCAGGCATATATAATAAAAAACAAATATTGAAAGAAAGATCAATGGATTATAAACGACAAAATAAGTGAATTAGCTTGATGTTATACTTCAATTTACACCTTAAAGGTGTAAATCACTTAAAAAATCTAAAGAGCAATAATTATATCATTTCTATTTACTTACTCGTCCGGGACCCCATAATTTAGTAAATGTAGGCGCACGAACAGGAGTAAGATGCCCTAATAATTTTTGAAAAAAGCGAAGTTGGTTGTTTGAACCAGTATGTTGAGATTCATGTTCGCTCCCTATGGCCAACCACTGCCAGGCTAGTCTGGTTTTTCCCCATATTGTTATCTCTTGCTGCGGATCAACCAATGATTTTCCTTGGGAGCTATCGACTGCAAATAAATTTATCATGTGCCGTATTCCTCTGGTATAAAGAGCCAAAAGATCATTGACATTCAGCTTATTTATGATTTCGGCAGAGGGTAACTCTTTAGCCTCAGTTGGATGGAGAGCTGATATTCTTGTGAACACGTTTACCACCTGGTGACGGAGTTCTTCTATAGGAGGATCGCCATCGCCGATACCATTTTCTAGTGATTCGGGAGATGCATCACGAATGCCCTCATACATCTCAACATTTGCCCCTCTATGTGATTCTATTCGCTCCGCCTCAAATCGTTCTATCTCTCCAAGGAATCTTTCCGGAATATAAGGTTCAATTGGTGCGTTCAACCATCTATCTAATATTGCAGTAGCATTGGCTTCTTCTGGGGTCGACATATCATTCTATTATACCACAATCACTAAGGAATCAGCGCGATCCCTATCATCAAAGCGACAAATGAAGATCCCCCGTAAGAGATAAAAGGCAAGGCGATTCCTGTTATGGGGAATAGACCTAGATTCATCGCTATATTGACTAAAATTTGAAAACAAAAATACGCTAAAAATCCAGCAACATAGAGAAAATTTATGTTATCTTGTCTGCCTCTCAAAAAATGCAATTTGATGAGTTTTCCGATTAGAAAAGTGACAATAGAAATATATAATAGTATCGTAAAAAAACCTCCAACAAAACCAAACTGCTCAGTAAGTGAAGAAAACGCGAAGTCTGTATGATTTTCTGGGAGAAAATAGAGTCGTGATTGAGTACCCAATCCTAAACCCCTACCCAAAAATTTTCCTGAGCCTGCAGTTATAATGGCTTGCGTCATATTGTAAGCGGTTCCTTTTTCATCAATTTGTGGATTAAAAAAGCTTGTAATCCTTGCCTTTTGATAATCTCTCATAAAATTCCACCCAATCGGTAAAGTGATAATAAGAATAATAAGAAAATAGGCAATATATTTTTTAGGCAGACCGGAAAATAAAATTAGCGTTATATATATGAAAAAATAAACCATCGTATTCCCCAGATCAGGCTGTTTAAAGATTATAAAGGCAGGAATTAAAAAGTAAATCAAGGTTTTGAAAAAGCTGCGTACGGGATCTATAATTTTAAAGTCTTTTACAAGAAAATCAGAAAGAAAAAGAATAAAAAAAGCTTTAAAAATCTCTGATGCTTGAAATTTAAAAAAATAAAGATCGATCCAACGCTTCGATCCCTTCACCTCTAGTCCTATGATAAAAGTAATAACTAAGATTGCTACGAAAAGCCAATAAAAAACTTTGGAGTTAGATAGAAAAAAATTTCTTCCGATTTTCTTTGTAAGGAAAAAGGCTATTAGCCCGGCAACCACAAAGAAGATTTGGTTGTTAACCAAGTTTTGGTTAATGCCAAAAATATTGAATATACCGATGATCGAAATAAACAAAGCAGGAAGCAAAAACTTTGTCATAAATCTACTTTGATTTCTTTACCGAAAACAACTTTTTTTGCCATGACTTTCTTCATTACAAAATGAAGGTTATCTTTAAATTTTTCGGGAAGAGTTATGCTAACTTTATCGGTTGGATTAAGTCTCAAAGCTTTTCGTTGAGATTGAATTTGTCTCAATAGATCTCTTAGCTCTCCTTCTTTTCTTAATTCTTCTGCTGTCACCTTAACTTCTTTTTTAGGATATCTAATTTTTTTGTTAACTACGATGTTTTTAACATTTAATTCGCTTAAAACTAATCGCCAAACTTCGTCAGCAATTTTTGAAAAATCACCATCTTGCTTTATCTCTAACTTCGCCAGAGGCACCCTAACTTTAATATTTTTAACCTTCCTTAAGGCATGTCCAGCCTCGACGATTTTTCTAGCTAAATTCATTTGCTTAATTAATTCTGAATTCTCAATTCTTAATTTTGAATTCAACGCTGGCCACGTTGCCAAATGAACAGATTCGTTGTCGGTTAAGTTCGAATAGATTTCTTCAGTTACGAATGGCATGAATGGTGAAAGAATTATAGAAAGATTGACTAATATATAATGAAGCGTCTGATAAAAATTCTCTTTATCTTTTCTATTTTCGGAGTTTACCCAAACTCTTTCACGACTTCGACGAATGTACCATGTCGATAAGTCACTTATAAACTTCTCAGCTTCCAGCGCCGCATCTTTAGCATTGTATTCTTTCAAACTCTTTTCTATGAACATTACTAATTGAGTAAACCGACTAAGTATCCACCTATCTAATATATTTGATTTTTCATTTGTCGTTTTGATATTTGATATTTGATATTTGATATTTGGTTTATCTAAATTAACGTACTCAACAAAAAACTTATATACATTCCAAAGTATCAGATAAAACTGTCGCCTCACCTCATCTGCCTTTTTATATCCAAACAGCATATTGTCTGCAGGATTTTGTCTTGCATACATCCACCTCATCACGTCAACGCCGATCTTATCTGCTCCCTCGTTAAACTCGATAGCATTTCCCCAGCTTTTATGCATTGGTCTACCATCTTCACCCAGTAATGTTCCAAATCCCAAGACTCTTTCAAACTGAGTTTCATTCTCGAGTACTGTCGATTCTGCAATCAACGCATAAAACCAATTTTTGAATTGGCCGGGGAACGACTCGGTTATAAAGTCTGCTGGAAACCATCTGCGCCACTCTTTTTTGTTCTTTAAATATAGCGGCTCACCTTGATTATTTTCAGCAATTGTCGAATAACCAACTATTCCAGCGTCAAGCCAAGGATTTCCAACGTCATTAATTCTTCTTACCTCATTTCCACAATTTGAACACTTTATGACAACCTCATCAATAAATGGCTTATGAGGCGAATGACCCTCAAACTCCTTCCAACCACTCACCGCCCTTTGTCTCAGTTCTTCCCTCGAACCTAAAACTTCGAACTTCCCACAATTCTTGCATTCATAAATTGGTAAAGCTAATCCCCAGTACCGATTCTTCTTACTTATCAACCAATCGTGCATATTTTTGAGCCAATCCAGCTCCCGCTCCAACCCAAATTCCGGCATCCACTTTATTTTCTTCGCCACCTCAATCATTCGTTGTCTTAAAGTCATGCTTGAAGTTAGAGGTTTGATGTTTGATGTTTTATTTTTCCGCTTGTCCATTGCGATGTACCATTCGTCCTCCACCTTCCAAACCAGCTCAGTCTTACATCTCCAACATCTGGGATATCGATGTTTATACTTATGAATCAAGAAAACAGTATCAATTCCCTTTTTCTCTCGCTCTTCCATGTAGTCAAGAATCACACGGGGATTCTTTTTTGCATTTTTTCCGCTTAAAAATCCAAGACCGGGAAGATAATCGGCATTGTCAGCGATGACCGGAATCATTGGGAGGCCAAGTTTTTTCCCGAGCTTAAAATCTTCGCTGCCGGCAGAAACGGCTGTATGAACCAATCCTGTTCCCTCTGTGGTTGAAATGGGTAGGATATTCTTATCAGAGGCGATGACTGTATGGAAATTCTTGGGATTTTTTTTGGCGATCTCTGCGACTACCGGCAGCTCGTCAAAAGGTCCACCATACCTCAACCCCACCAATTCATTTCCTTTTACTTTCTTGATTATTTTTCCATAACTTTTTCCAAAAACATTTTTAATAAGATCAGAAGCAACCCAGAATCGGTTTCCGTCCTCCCCTTCAACCAACGCATAGTCGAGATCTACATCAACCGCAACGGCAATGTTTGCTGGAATAGTCCATGGCGTTGTGGTCCAAACTAATAAGTATTCGTTTTGTTCTTTTGAATTTCGGATTTTAGATTTGTTTCGGATTTCGGATTTCGGATTTAGGATTTTCAATTCGAAATAAATGGACTCATGCACTACCTCCTTATAATCTTCCGTTAGCATCTCATGCTGCGAAATGGCGGTTTCACAGCGAGGACACCAAGGCACCGATTCTCTACCCTTGTAAATCCAACCATTCTCATAACATTTTTTAAGAAAGAACCAAATCATGTAGTTATTTTCATCGCTCATAGTAAAGTAAGAGTGATCCCAATCGGCAAAGTAGCCTAATCTTTTTGACTGTTCCGTCTGAATTTTTGAATATTTGTAAACTCTTTGTTTGCAAAGTTCAACAAACTTGGCGATAGATGCTTTTGAGTCGCCGCGAACAAGATTCTCAATTTCTTTTTTGTTTTTTAAGCCAAGTTCTTTTTCCACCTCGACCTCTACCCAAAGTCCTTGACAATCAAATCCATTCTGAAAACGCTGCCGATAACCCAAAAGATTATAAAATTTTGGCCAAAGATCCTTATACGTCCTTCCCCAGGCATGATGCACACCCATCGGATTATTTGCGGTTATTGGACCATCTAAAAAGGAGAAGTATTTTTTCGAATTTTTATTCTTTGTTAGATATTTCTTAATTATTCCTGTCTTATACCAATGTCCCAACCACATCTTCTCCATTTCAGGAAAACCCACAAAGTTGTTAAAGCCTTTAAACATATGAAAAATTTTACCAAGCCTACAAAGCTAAATCAACAATTACAACTTTTAAGACGACCGCATGAAAAGTCGTAACAACCTTCGCACTAAAATTGCTGGTAAAATAGTACTTATGAACGACTTAATAACAAAACTCAAAACAGAATATGAGGGAAAGAAGGTTTTAATTGTTGGTTTGGGTTTACAAGGCGGTGGCGTCGGTCTGGCTAAATTTTTTTCAAAACTTGGCATAAAGGTCACTGTCACCGACAAAAAAACTAAAGATCAATTGCTTCAATCCATTAATAAATTAAAGTATTTGAATGTTAGATTTACTCTGGGAAAGCACAAGCTCGCTGATTTTACTTTATCCGATGTAATTTTCAAAGCACCTAAAATGCGCTGGGATGATCCACTTATTGTCGCAGCCCAAAAAAAAGGTGTCCAAATTGAGATGGAAACGTCTTTTTTTGCGAGCCTCTGTCCAGTCCCGATCATTGGAATAACTGGAACTCGAGGAAAATCGACGACAACGATGATGATTTATGAATTATTAAAAAAGTATTCTGGTAGAACCGTTCATCTTGCTGGAAACATTCCTCAATCATCTACCATCAATCTTTTATCATCTATCCATTCGAATGATTTGGTTGTCGCCGAGCTTTCATCTTGGCAGCTTTCGGGTTTTCACCGAAAGAAAATAAGCCCACACATATCAGTTTTTACTAATTTTTACCCAGATCACTACGATTACTACAAAACTAAACAACAATATCTTTATGACAAAAAAGCGATTTATCTTTATCAGAAGCCTGGTGATTTTTTAGTATCAAACGAGAAACTCAGGAAGGTAATCGAAGCAGATAAACCAAATAGTACCGTGTACTATTTCAATTATAAATCATTCCCACAACAACATTTACACCTTAAAGGTGTACATAACCTCGAGAATGCCTCAGCGGCAATGCAGGTTGGGAAAATTCTTAACTTAGATCAGCAAAAATGTATCGATACATTACTACACTTTAAGGGACTTCCCTATCGTCAAGAAATAGTGGCAAAAAAAGATGGAATAATTTTCGTTAATGACACAACTTCGACCACTCCTACTGCAACCATAAAAGCTATCGAGACATTTAAGGATCACCCAATCGTACTCATTCTTGGAGGCAACTCAAAACGTTTACCCACAAATGTATTAATCAAGCAATTAAATAGTACAAATAGAATTGTGTTATTAAAGGGATCATTCACTGATGAAATTCTGCCGCTATTAAAACAAAAGTATTCAGACAAAATTACAAATCAATTTGACAATCTGGAACCTGCGGTGAAAAAAGCTTATCAAGAGGCAATGAAACTACCAACTACCAACTACCAACTACCAACTATTATTCTTTTTTCTCCCGCCGCAACATCCTTTGCCATGTTCAATAATGAGTTTCACAGGGGTGATGAATTCACTAGAATTGTAAAAAAATATAATGAAGAAGTTTAAACCTTACAAAAAAAAATTTGTCCGCTGGTTATACACTCTACCAATAATTCTTTCCATTATAGGCCTGTTTTTTGTCTTTGAATCATCTTCTGTCAGAAGTTTTCAACAGTACGGCGATAGTTTTCATTTTTTTAAATTACAACTTATCTGGATCATATTTGGTATATGCGCGATGATTTTTTTTTCATTTTTTGATTATCATAAGCTATATTATTTATCATTATTTTTTATACTCGGAACAATTGCTCTCTTATTTATCGTTTTAATTCCAGGAATTGGCTATCAGGCCGGCGGAGCGAGGCGTTGGCTAGACTTTGGCATAATTAATCTACAACCTACAGAACTGGCAAAACTAAGTGTGGTCGTATACCTTGCCTCATGGTTTATTAATCGCGAGCGTAAGCGCTTTTTTTCATTCGTAACGCTTTTAGCCATCCTTATGCTACTTATTATTCTCCAACCCGATATGGGTACAGCCATCATAGTTTTCTCATTGAGTGTCATCATGTATTTTTTAGCTGGAATCGAGCTTGGATATTTAGTTTTTCTTATTCCGATATCCTTTGCAGTATTTTATTTTCTTGTGAAGATCACTCCTTACAGATTTAGAAGGCTTTTGGCTTTTTTTAATCCTTCATTAGATCCTCTTGGCATAACCTACCATATTAATCAAATCTTGATATCCTTGGCAAGTGGTGGCCTACTAGGTCAAGGTTTTGGAGCATCCCGCCAGAAATATCTTTATCTTCCAGAGGCACACACAGACTCTATTTTTGCGATTATTGGTGAAGAATTTGGTTTTATTGGAGGCATTTTGCTTCTCCTAATATTCCTCTACCTAATGTATCGAATATATCAGGTTGTTTTACATGCGTCAGACAGGTTTGGAAAACTTTTGGCTGGAGGAATTTTTTCTTTTTTTAATTTACAGATCATCATTAATCTTTCCGGGATAGTAAATCTTTTGCCACTTACGGGGGTACCGTTTCCATTTATCTCATATGGAGGGTCAAATCTTCTGGTATCGTTTATTTTTATGGGGATTTTAATTAATATTACAAAAAAATCTAGATTACTATGAAGGTCTTAATAACGGGTGGACATTTAGGACCGGCGCTTGCGGTCATTGAAGAATTGGATCAAAAAAATCAAATAATTTTTGTCGGCAGAAAATATGCTTCAAATAAAGAAAAGACAGTATCCTTAGAATATCGTGAGATAGAAAAACGGAAGATACCATTTTACAATCTTACGGCTGGCAGATTGACACGCATTGCATCGTTAGGATCTTTAGAACATATATTCAAAATTCCCCTAGGATTTTATCAGGCGCTTTTGATATTAAAAAAAGAAAAGCCTGACCTCATCCTGTCATTTGGTGGCTATATCGCTTTTCCAATCTGTTTTCTGGGTTATATCTTAAAAATTCCGATTTTTATACACGAGCAAACTATCCATCCGGGGATATCAAATCGCCTCAGCGGTTTTTTTGCCAAAAAAATTTTTGTCTCCTTTAAAGAATCCGCTAAGTTTTTCCCAGAATCAAAAACGATAGTAAGTGGTAATCCTGTAAGAAAAGCAGTGTTAAGAATCATAAAAAAGGTGTTTGATTTAAAAAAAGGATTGCCCATCATCTATATCACCGGTGGGTCGATTGGATCGCATAACGTCAATCTGCATGTCGAACACATCTTAGACAAACTCCTGGAAAAATATATTATCATTCATCAAACAGGAAATATCAGACAGTACGGTGACTTTGAGCGATTAAAAATATTTAAAAACAAATTACCAATCGAGAAAAGAGAAAATTATTTCCTAAAGGACCACTTTTTAGATGACGAGCTTGGATACATTTATTCTCAAGCTGACATTGTCGTAGGGCGTTCGGGAGCAAATACATTCTTTGAAATTTTGGCCTGGAAAAAACCCTCAGTTCTCATTCCTCTACCGTGGTCAGCCAGTGGTGAACAATTAAAACATGCAGAACTTATAAAATCAGCCGGCACTGGTGAAATTTTCAATCAGTCCAACGACTCTGACAAATTACTCATCCTGATAAATAAAATCATAAAAGATAAGGAAAAATATATAAATAATTTTAAAAATTTACAAAAACTATATCAGCAAAATGCGGCATCGGTTATCGTTAAATCTATCTCACAGGCTCGATAGTAAATTTAAGCTCTTATTCGTAATTTTGCTTATTTTTTTGCTGGTTTTTGGCGGCTGTATTTTTTTATATTCGTTCTTCTCAATAACTAAAATAGAAATTGTAAGCGATATGCCAAATTTCAAACTAAGAGATATTGATTCGTTTAAAAAAAGAAACCTTTTATTTTTGTCTACAAAAAACATTGAAAAAATAATATTAGCAAAAAACCCAAATATAAAATCTGTCTCTGTTGTTAAAAAATATCCTCAAACGCTTATGCTTTTTTTAGAATTAAGCAAATCTGAGGCTTACCTAATGCTAAACACTGGTCTTGCCACCCTCGATGAGAATGGAAAAGTACTTTATAAAACCAAAACCAAAGATCAAGATCTTCCGCTACTAAATTTTTATCAAAAGTTTGATTATTCTCAAATTAATGCGGGTGAATCGTTGGATTATAAAGAGATTATTACTGCGCTTTTCTTATTGACAAAATTGAAAAATCTAAATCAAAAAGTCGAAAGTATTGATATTAACGGATTAAGTATGATAGTATTTAATGTAAAAGATTTTGCCTCCAATAGGCAAATTAAATTATTATTTACGACAGAAAAAGATAAACAAAAACAAGCGTACGAATTAGAAATTATTATCAAGCAATTTAAAATAGAAGCAAGGGAATTCAAAATTTTGGATCTGCGCTTTGATAAGCCCATAATAACATTTTAATATGGTGGATAAAATTCTGGCAGCGGTCGATATAGGTAGTTCAAAAGTCGCAACGGTAGTAGGCATAAAATCAAGAGAGTTAGAAGAACTTAGAATAATTGGCTTTCATAGCTCCCCATCACGAGGCGTAAAAAAAGGTTTGATCGTAGATATCGATGAGATAACAATGGCTGTAGAACAAAGTATAGAAAAAGCTGAAAGAATGGCTGGGCATAAGATTAACCAGGTGTTTGCATCGGTTGGAGGACCACATATATCTTCACTTAACTCTCATGGCGTTGTAGCCGTCTCAAACCCTCAAGGAGAAATTACCGAGGAAGATGCAAATAGGGCTATAGAAGCGGCTCGAGCCATCTCTATCTCCAACACCAGACAAATAATTGAGGTCATTCCGCGCGAATACGTGGTCGACGGTCAACCCGGCATCAAAAATCCTGTGGGAATGAGTGGTATTCGACTTGAGGTCGATACCCACATCATAACGGCGTCACATACAAATTTAAAAAATCTTGAACGTTGTCTTTCCGAACTAGGTCTCACCAACGCTGGATTTATCTTTGCGGGTTTAGCCGCTGGTGAGGCTGTTCTTACCGAGACCGAAAAAGAATTAGGCGTTGTTCTTGTCGATATTGGAGGTGGAAAAACTGATATCTGTTTATATGTTGAAGGTGCTCTTTCCTACTCTTCATCAATAGCAGTAGGAGCAAAACATATCACAAACGACATAGCCGTAGGACTTCGTGTATCATTGCAATCAGCAGAACAGATTAAACTTCACTTAAGCCTCAATCTACACCATAAAAGGGAACTTTATAAAAAAAGTGATGAATTAAATCTTGCCGGACTCCATCTTCCGGAAAACATTACCGGAGTTTCATTTAAAAATTTGCTTGATGGTATTATAGCTCCAAGACTTGAAGAAATGTACAAGCTTGTATTTGATGAGATCGAAAAAAGTGGTTTTGCAAACTCTGTGCCATCAGGTTTAGTCATATCTGGTGGCGGGGCACTCACGGTAGGAATGATTGATACGGGTAAACGCATAATGGGAATGCCTGTTCGTGTAGGCAACCCCGCAGGAATTACTGGCTTGGTAGACGAACTGATAAGTCCCCAATATGCGACTACTGTCGGTTTGCTTTTGTATGGACAAAAAAATATAATTGAGGAAGTTGGTTGGAAAAATTTTAATCGAATTTTACGAGATATTAATTTAGGCAATTCAGTCTCTAAAGCAAAAGAGTTCTTTAAACAGTTCATTCCATAACATATTAAACTTATTAGTCTCATTTGAATATGCTTATCAAACCTAAAGTTGGACAACCTGCACGGATCAAAGTTATTGGAATAGGCGGAGGAGGAGGTAATGCCCTGACATCAATGATCGCCGAAGGAGGCATAAGCGGAGTCGAATTTATTGCTGTTAACACAGATGCTCAAGCTCTTCTCAATAATAAATCAACAATCAAAATCCAAATAGGCGAAAATTTAACTAAAGGTTTAGGTTCTGGGGGAGACCCTGAAGTGGGTAGACAAGCTGCAGAAGAATCTCGAGAAAGACTCAAGGAAGATCTTACCGGTGCAGATATGATCTTCATAACTTGTGGAGAAGGGGGAGGAACAGGAACAGGTGCATCACCTATTATTGCCGAGATCGCAAAGGAGACTGGAGCGTTAACGGTAGCGGTAGTAACTAAACCGTTTGAATTTGAAGGTACAAAACGCAAAATCACCTCCGAAGATGGAATTCTAAAACTCAAGGAAAAGGTAGATACTTTAATTGTCGTACCAAATCAAAGAATTCTTCAGGTCATCGACAAAAAAACACCCATACTAGAGGCTTTTAAAAAAATAGACGAGGTGCTTCACCAGGGAGTGAAGGGAATTGCAGAATTGATTACCACCCCTGGACTTATAAATGTTGACTTTGCGGATGTGCGAACTGTTATGAGTAATGCTGGGACAGCGCTCATGGGGATTGGAATTGGGTCTGGAGAAAAACGAGCATTTGCTGCGATCAAACAGGCAATCTCCTCTCCTTTACTTGACGTTTCTATCGAGGGCGCAAGAGGCGTACTGTTCAATGTGATTGGAGGGCCAGATCTAACGATGACAGAAATTGATGAGGCGGCTTCGATAATAGCCAAGACGGTTGACCCAGATGCAGATATTATATTTGGTGCTGTCATAGATGACAAGATGCTTGATCAGATCAAGATAACCCTTATTGCGACCAAATTTGACGATAAAAGATTAAGATTCTTTAGATTTAAGAAGGAAGAACCACCCGAAGAAGTAGAAAAGAAAGACGCAACTTCTCCCTCAGTATCCTCACCCTCCTCAAAACCCTCACTTAAGTCAGATCTCGACGAAGTGCTCGAATCCGACGAAGAACTACTTGAAGCTGAATCCGAATTCGATATCCCCGCTTTTCTGAGAAAGAAGTGATTATTTCTGTTTGTTTTTATATTTCATTCTTTCCTTAAAAAGATTTTCTCTAAATCCGCCTTCTTTTATAAATTTTTCCCGTAGAGATACGATCTGGTTACCCAATAAGTATGTTACTCTTTGACAAAGCATCACCATTAGATTAGCTGCTAGTTCCGCGTCATGCGGGATGTGGGGGAACTGTGGGATGTGTGGACTTTCTTCCCTCACAACCCTCACTACCCTCAAACCCCTCATGTTTTCACTGTCTTTCTCCCAAAGCTTAAAACCTCTTTGCCTAATAAAATCCTCATAATCTTCTAAAAGCTCCTTTATGGACCCTTTAGCAATACCTAAGAATTTTATATAAGTCTCCAAACTCTGAAGTTCGTATCCTTCGACAATATTCTGCTTTCCTGACCTTGCTGCCTGAGTCATCTGATCCCTTTGACGAAGCATTTCTCTCCCTGGAAGAAATGTAAAACAAAATTCAACAGTTAGATCATAAATGACTGAGGAATATTGGTAGGTTAGTAGATATTTGTAGCCTGCATCTTTTTCTACCATATGCGTATGATAGTATCATCTTACATACTTTCTTGTATTTTCATTATGTTCCTCAAGCGTTTTGGCAAAATGGAGGTGTCCGGATTTATCAGAAACATAATATAGATAAGGAGTGTTTGGATCAGCGTCAATTACAGCCTGAATAGATGCTAAACCCGGATTGGCAATTGGCCCTGGCGGTAAACCCTGGTTTTTGTAGGTATTATAAGGTGAATCTATGGCCAAATCCTCTTGCGAAAGCTCTTTTTTCCACCAGTTTTTTTCATTTGCTTGATAACCCAATGCGTATTGAACTGTCGCATCAATATCTAACTTCATATCCTCTCCTAATCTTTTTAAAAGAACGCTTGCGACTCCCGCTCTATCTTCTTCAAATAATGCTTCTCTCTCGATAAAAGAGGCAAGCGTTACAACCTTATCTACGCTCAAATTTTTTCGTCTAGCCTTTTCTTTTAGGTCATTATTGAATTTACGGTTAAAGTTGTTTTCAAAAATATTTATAACTGCTACAGCTGTTGCGTCTTTTGGAACTAGATAGGTATCAGGAAAAAGATATCCTTCCCTAGCATATTTGCTAAACTCTGTCTCTGGTATATTAAGACTTTGAGAAGCTAACTGAGCAATTTCCTCTTTACGCATACCCTCGATGATGGTAAACCATACATCCAACGTTCCATGAGTTAAAGAGTTGGCCACCTCATAAGCATTCATTCGGGAAGATAGTCTAAAATCTCCTGCTTGGATATTTTTTTCAATTCCTAATTTTCTAACCACAGTATAAAAAACTATTTTGTTTCTGATTAATTTCTGACTGAATAAATTATTGATGATAGAATTCAAACTTTCACCTGGTCCCACTACAAAAATTTTGCTCTCCTTACTACTTCTATCAACTGGTAATGTGCCTGCTTTATAGTAAAGATAAAAACCCAGCGCAAATAAAAATAATAAACTTAACAGTATAATTACTTTTTTCATGACTCAATTTCGTAGACTGGAAAATTTTTAAAACTAACTTCAGCTTCTTTTAATCTATATTTATCAGTCGAGTACAACTTAACCAGTGGTTCTTTTTTTTCAACAAATTCATCTATTTTTTTGAATAAGTAAAGACCCGCAAACTTGTCCGTGGGTGCTCCCAAAATTTTAGCCAAAGCGTTTAAATTATAATTATTTATCTCTTTAATTTTACCAAAATGCGCTGCCCGAATCTCTAAAGTATGAGATTTTATTTTCAAGGTCTCTGAAGATATCTGATCATTACCCTGTTGAGCCTTGACCATTTCTCTAAATTTTTTAAGGGCGCTACCTTCAGTCAAGATTCTCCTTGCCTCATCTTCACCACTTTTTTTGATATTCATATCGGTAAAACAAATATCAAGTAGCTTTCCCGCCAGTCTTAGCGCTTTTGCTTCAAGCTTAAGTGGACGTTCTTTTTTCTGCTCCAAAATATATAAAACGTCTCTTGCCTCCAGAGCCGGGCCCACTCCCCTTCCCGCAGGTTCAAGAGTTTCGCTGACATCAAAAATAACTTTTATTTTAAATCTATGAGCTAGTTGCTTAAATTTTTCCCTTACTTTATCTGCATCATAAAAATGACGAATTTTCATAGTTTTTCCTACAGGAATATCCAGGATGAGGTGTGTCGCGCCAACCGCGACTTTTTTTGCCATTACTGAGATAATGATTTTGTCAAAAGATTCAAACGACAATGGTTCCTCAACACGAATAATTATATCGTCGGCCGGCGCAATATTGAGATTGCCATTCCAAGCGATGCAGCCGCCAACCTGGTTCACAATTTTAGTTATCTCTTTTGGCGAAAAATCTACTCTAGCCAAAACTTCCATAGTGTCTGCCGTTCCAGAAGGAGAGGTGATAGCTCTAGATGATACTTTGGGAATTTTAATACCGGCGGAGGCAATTATGGGTACTATTATCATTGTGGTCCTGGTCCCAGAGACCCCTCCGGTTGAGTGTTTATCTGCCACGATACCCTTAAAATGGAGTTGATTGCCTGTTTCCACCATGGCTTTGGTAAAGTAATAAAGTTCGTCGGCAGAATATCCTTCTTTAAATGAAGAGGCGACAAAGTAGGTTGTCAATACATCGCTCAACCTTTTATGAGCTATCTCGTCCATCAACATATATATTTCCCTGTAGGATAATTTTTTTCCTAAAAGTTTTTTTTGGATCGACTTTATTGCCACGATTTGATTCTCGTCACTCATAACTAGTGTAGAACTCTATAATTTTCTTCTGATATTCTCTAGCTTTCATTAATAATTTTCCAACTAAGTAAATTTCTTTGACATTTAAAAGCCAGGATAAAAATATATATAAAATTAGATACATAGACCAACCAGTCAGTAGGAGAAAAAAAACATTGATCGTGTAGGAAGTATTAAAAACCAGTCCGTCCATCAACTTCATAGAATAATAAACAATTACAGATGCCAGAGCAGTTGCAACTACCATCTTGAGAGACTCAAAGATTAAAAATCTAAAATCGAGCCCCTCAATTTTTTCCGCCAGAACAAGAAAAAGAATCACCACATTGAGTATCATCGCTATGGAAAATGATCCGGCGATTGACCAGACTGGAAATTTAAAAATCACCACAAAAATTACGCTCAAGAAAGTGTTGACGCCAATTGTTAACACGCTGATAAAAAAAGGAGTTTTTGTATCTAAAAACGCATAAAAACAGCGTGTAATAAAATAATAAATCGTGTGAAATGGGATCGATAAAGAGAAAAATGACAAGGTAACAGCCGTAGAAACTGTTGCATCCCAGTCAAATTTTTGACCGCCAAAAAAAAGTCTGACAAGTGGCGTGCGAGAGAATATGAAGAAACTTGCAATTGGAATCGTAAAAAATAATAGATTCAAAATAGAATCGGCGATGATTTTTTTAAATTCCTCGATCCTTTTCCCCTGATATACTTCCGTCAGGTAGGGCAAAGAAGCTTGACCAAAAGCAACTCCTATAACCGAAACTGGCAGAAGCTGTAGGTGTTGGGCAAAATAAAATACTGTGTAGGAACCTGCTCCAAGAAAGGTCGTAAGTATAAGATCGATTGTCGCATCTATTTGAGCAAAGATTACGGTGAGGGCTCGAGGTATAACTATCCTAAAAAATTCCAGCATTCCAGCTGTTTTTTTCAAAATTAATTTATAGGAAAAATGGGAATTAGCCAAAATTGGAAGCTGAATAAGAATAAAAAGTACTGCTCCCCCTATGACTCCGAAAATTGGAGCCAGCAAATAAAATGTCGAGGCTAGTGCTTTAGCGCTTAGAATTATTGCAAGGTTATAAAAAATTGGGGCTAATGCAGGCAATAAGAACATCTTATGAGCCTGACCTATCCCTGTCAAAAAATTGCCAATTATCAAAAATGGCAGTTGCCCGATGAGAAGAAGTCGTGAATAGAGTATAACCGCCGCAATTTTCTCCCTACTAAATCCAGGCGTGATAGCTGGTACTATAAAGCCCATTAATATGAATAACACAAAAATAAATAGACCCATGAGAAGAAGTATTAAGTTAATGATTGATGAGATATTGGTGTTTAGCTCTTCTTTGTTATTTTGATATTTAATAAAGATGGGAATTATTGTGCTAGTCAAAGCGCCGGTTATCAGAATTTCAAACACCAGGTCAGGAATTCGAAATGAAGCAAAAAAAATATCGAGCTCCTCTTTTGTAAAAAGACCGGCTAAAGTCCTATAGCGAAAAAATCCAAATAGCCGCGAAACCACAATCATAATAGCGATTACAACCGCCGAAGAGAACATGCTAGTCTGCTTGGCAAAAATAAACTGTTTTGTCCTGTTAAGAATTTTATTCATAGAATAATCTATTCGTCATCCTATCACTATTATATACCACTCTTATATACCACTCTGCTTTGATTTTGCGAAAAAGTGGTATATACCTACAGTAGCTTTCAAATGAGAATTTGGATTGACTTTATGGTCAAAACAACTCCCCAAAATCAAAGCTCCGCTGTGCCCCTCCGTAGCTTTAGCGAAGGAGGGTTAGGTATAAACCCTTGCAATTTGAAAGCATAGGGGTATAAAGAAGAATTTAAAAATAGGAAGAGCTCTATTGTTTAAATAGTCTTTTTAAGATTTTCTTCTTTCCTTTTAATCCAGCAACAACTTGTTCTTTGCTAAAACCGAATTCCATAATCTCATTTATTATATCTGATCTGAAATCTAACGAATGATATTCTCTTGCTGTAGGAATGGTAATGTGTTCGTATTGACGAGGATTCTTAGGTTTTCGAATTGGGTGTTTTGCTAATTTGTGTCCGCCCTTCCCTCTATCTTCTAACACAATAAAACCTAAGAGTAAACACGCTTTAGTTAGTTCTTTTTCCCCAAACACTGGAATGATTGACATGAGTATTATGAAGAGCAGTATAGTAACTAAATCGTACCGCAACATTTTTATACTCTTGCTTACGTTCTTGCGCTTTGATAAGCCTATCAATAGGCTCTTCCTTTCTCGTCAGTAAATCTTTTGGGAAATAAACCACATCAAACTTTTCTGCTTCTTTTCTTGGAATATCGAAGTAAGTAAGAACTGCATCATTAACATTCTTGATTAAATCAAGAATGTTTGCCGCTTCGGTCAAACATCCCGGGTACTCTGGTAATTTTGCATAAAAATATCCCTCAGCAGTAACTTTTAATTCAACTTTGAGCGATAAAGGAAGATTATATTTTTTTAAAATATCAACATTTACCATAACTTCTTATATAGCATATTATAAAGTTATTTTCAATCAATATCAAGAAACACTGTCATAACAATCTAATCAAAATTTTAATTGCAAAGAAGAATTTGAAAATAAAAAGGGAAAATCCTCTTGACAAAATGCTGAAAATGGCGTTAAATGGTTGTATATGTTATTTCTTGGGGAATATAGCGTAACGTTTACTGGCCAGGGAAGAATCATAATCCCCAAGAAAATAAGAGAAGCAGTTGGAAAAGCTAAAACTTATACATTAACAAAAGGATTAGACCAATGTCTATCTGGATTTAGAAATGATGATTGGGAAAAAGCAGCAAAAGAACTGGTTAGCGTTTCACCGTTAGAAATGCAAAAAGCCGAGATGAAACGCCACCTCTTCTCCAGCGCAACGCTTGTTGAAATTGACGATCAAGGACGATTTGTGATACCAAAAACATTATTGGATTATGCAGAATTAAGCAATAGAGCTGTAATAATAGGTGTCGGAGATCATTTTGAAATCTGGCAGCCCCAAAAATGGCAGCAATATCAAAAAAAGCTAGAAAAATTTAAGCGTCCATTTGGAGAATAGAGAAGAAAATATACAAATGCATCATCCAGTACTTTTAAAAGAGGTAATTGAGGGTTTAAATATCAAACCAAATGGTCTTTATATCGACGCAACAGCTGGTGAAGGTGGACACATGGTCGAAATTGCAAAGCGAGGTGGAAAAGTTTTAGGAATTGATTGTGATTATGAGCAAATTAAACGATTAACGTTGAACGTTCAACGTTACAAAAACATAAGGATCGTCCAAGGCAACTTTGCTTATATAGAAAAGATTGCAAAGGAAAATAACTTTTTTCTAGTTGACGGAATATTATTTGACCTTGGGCTGTCGATGAACCAACTTGAAAACTCGAGAAGAGGATTTTCTTATAAAAAAATGGATGAACCGCTTGACATGAGAATTGATACGACTTTGAGTGCGACCGCATCAAATGTCGTAAACGAGCTTGACCAGCAGGTTCTTTACGAAATTTTGTCTCGTTATGGCGAAGAAATAAATTCTTTAATAATTAGTAAAGAGATTGTTAAAAGAAGACAAAAGAAGAAAATTCAGACGGTTGTAGACCTTATAACAACAATAAACAAAGCGCTTGGCTATAAAAAAAATGAGACGCATGCACGAATATTTCAAGCCTTACGAATTGCAGTAAATGATGAACTCGAAAATTTGAAAAAAGGTCTTGATGGGTCATTAAAGATTCTTAAGAACGGTGGAAGAATTGTGGTCATTTCATTTCATTCGCTGGAGGACAGAATTGTTAAACAATTTATTAGAAATAAAAAGCTTAGGCAAATAAATAAAAAAATAATTACATCAATTAACCAATTTACTTTTGAACGTTCGGCTAAGTTACGAATTATAGGATATTAATATGAATCTTTTAACTAAACACACTATTGCCATAATTTTTTTCCTGTTGCTATCTGCCAATGTCTTTGTATTTATCCATTCAATCAAGTTGAGTGATGAAATTAATCATTTTGAAAAGGAAATTAAAGTTTTGCATCAAGAAAACTTGAGTTTAGAAAACAAAATGTATGAGATTGATTCACTTCAGTATGCGTCATCAATTGCAACCCAGTTGAATTTTACCGACAAAGCCCAACCCATCTATCTTGAAAATCTCAAATATGCACGCAGTCAATAAATATGACCAAGCAAAGGCTTTTATTTTTTGTTTTTTTTCTTTTTTATCTTGCGATCATTGCTAAATTATTTTATCTTCAGGTTCTAAACCCATCTCCCCTCACAGATACAACCTATTTAAAAACTAATAAAATCTTGCCTGAACGGGGTAAAATCTATGATAGGAATGGAGAACCTCTTGCGGTCAATAAATCATCTTATCTTCTTTATATTGAACCTAAAAAAATGCAAGATAAAAATTATACAGTCAAGAAACTAGATGAGATTTTGCAGATAGGAGAAGCTACTCTTGAGGCAAAAATTGACGAGACCAAAGATTGGGTATCTATAAAAGATGGTATAGGTAGGGATCAAAAACAAAAATTAATGGCGCTTGGTCTCAAGGGGTTAGGTTTTGAAGATAAATTTCAAAGATATTATCCAGAAAGTTCATTGGCAGCTCATCTCTTAGGTTTCGTCGGCAAAAATACTCAGGGAGAAGGCGTTGGTTATTTTGGTATTGAGGGCTTTTATAACAAAGATCTAGTTGGACTTCCCGGTATAGTCAAAAGCGATAGAGACATTTTAGGCAAACCCATACTTATAGGTACCCAACAAAAACTTGATTCAGAAAATGGCAGAGATCTTTATCTAAATATTGATGCGTCGATTCAGGAAGTCATTAAAAGAAAGCTCCAAAATGGTCTTGAAACATATGGTGCAAAAGAAGGATGCATCATTGTTGTCAATCCTAATATATTGGAAATTCTTGCTCTTTCCTGTCTTCCAGACTTCGCTGTAGAAAATTATTATAAATTTAGCGAGGACTTTTTTAAAAACCCAGCCATATCAAATCTTTACGAACCTGGTTCAACATTTAAACCTTTTATAATGGCCGCTGCGCTCGAAGAAAAAAGCATACGTCCTGATGATTTTTATGAGGAAAAGGGGCCTGTTGAAATCGGTGGATATACCATTAAAACTTGGAACGATAAATATGAAGGAAAAATATCTGTGACAAGAATTCTGGAGAAGTCTTCCAATGTTGGTATTGTGCACATATCTCAACTATTAGGAAATAAAAAATTATATGACTACCTGAGATCCTATGGTTTTGGCAGTTCTACAGGTATAGACCTCCAGGGTGAGGCATCTGGATACCTAAAACCCCAAAGCGAGTGGTATCCGGTAGACTTTGCGACCGTGAGTTTTGGCCAAGGAATCGCTGTCACCCCAATTCAGATGATTAGAGCTTTTTCTGCTCTAATAAATGGAGGAGCTCTTCTCAAACCACTTGTTGTGCAAAGAATTGATTCCCTGGGTGAAGAAAAACGAATCAAAACTTCTCTGGAAAAAAGGGTTATTAGTAATCAAACGTCGGAAATCATTAAGAAAATGCTGACTGCGACTGTTGAAAATGGAGAAGTCAGATGGGCAAAACCAAAAGGCTATCAGATAGCAGGAAAAACCGGAACCGCCCAAATTCCTATAAAAGGTCATTATGACCCGACAAAAACTGTGGCTTCATTTATCGGTTTTGCACCTGTTAACGAACCAAAATTTCTAGCTCTAGTAATACTTCATGAGCCTAAAACCTCACCCTGGGGATCTGAAACAGCGGCTCCTCTTTTTTTCGAAGTAGCCAAAGAACTGTTGGTTTATTATAATATTGCACCAGATTAATAATGTTACAAACAATCAAAAATTTTTACCATCTACTTCAGGCCACAATTGCCAATATTTATTACGGCCTCCCCAGTCAAAAGCTAAAAGTCATCGGAGTGACAGGGACCGATGGTAAAACCACAACCACACATCTCATCTATCATATCCTCAAATATGCAGGTAAAAAAGTCTCTATGGTCTCATCAGTCTATGCAAATATTGGCGGCGAAATATATGAGACTGGCTTTCATGTTACAACACCCGATATATTTCCACTCTATCGATTCTTAAGGCAGAGTGTTGATGCGGGAGACGAATATTTTGTGCTGGAAACTACATCTCATGCATTAGCTCAAAATAGAGTATATGGAATTAGATATGAAGCTGCAGTATTAACCAATGTTACTCATGAACATCTAGATTTTCATAAAAATTACCTGCTGTACATAAAATCAAAATTGGTGTTATTTCAGAATGCGCACAAAATACTCATCAATATTGATGATAAATCATATTCTTTTTTTAAAGAACTGCTTAGTAAGAATTACCATACCTATGGACTAAAAAATAAGGCTGATTACCAGTTGGATATTGGCAAAGAGCTTAAGCTTAAGATAACAAAATTTAATATCTATAATTATTTAGCCGCCTATGCAATGTGTGATATTCTCGGAATTGAAAAGAGGGAAATTCTTGCGGCCTTGCCTTCATTTGAGCTACCGGTTGGAAGGTTGGAAGTTGTTACAAAAAAACCTGTCATTACAATAATCGACTTTGCCCACACTCCAAATGCGCTGCATCACGTTTTAAGCGAAATCAAGGAAAACTTTGTTCTAGCAAAAAATCAACTCATTCACGTTTTTGGCGCGGCAGGACTGCGTGATGACTCAAAAAGAACAATGATGGGAGAAGAAAGTGGTACGTATGCTGATGTGACAATTGTTACAGAAGAAGACTATCGAACCGAAGATCCACAAAAAATCGCAGATCAAATAGCCGAAGGATTGAAACGAAAGGCATTCCATTTGGCTGAGTCAAATATGTCTAATTTGTCCAATAAGTCATATATGATTTTACTTGATCGAAAAAAGGCTGTAGAAAAAGCAGTTGAAATCTCCAAACAAGGCGATGTAATAGTTTTGACCGGGAAGAGTCATGAGAAAAGCTTATGCCGAGGAAAAATAGAATATCCCTGGGACGAAAAAAAAGCATTAGTTGACGCTTTAATAAAATTTAAACTCCAATGATACTTTTTAACCCAAATCTCAAAATCTTTTATTCGACTAAAATAAATGATGCTAATTATTACAGCGGATTCTCTACTCGAGCCCAAAATGATGCAAGAAATTTAGACAATATCGTTGCTTTTTTTAAACAGCAATTCGTAACCTTTAATTCTATGGTTACGCTAGAACAGATACACTCGACCAATACAAAAGTTCTTGACGAATTAGATTTGACCGGCCAATCTACCAAAATTGAAGAAACCGATGGGGTCATTACAAAACAGACAAATTTAATTTTGCTTGTCAGAAACGCTGACTGTGTTCCTCTCATATTCGCCGATAAATCAGCCGGAATCATCGGCATCTCACATCAAGGTTGGCGTGGGAGTTTAAAAAAGATGGCAGTTAAAATGGTTGATGAGCTGATAAAAGAAGGTGCAAAAATAAACAACCTGCAAGTTGCGATTGGTCCAGCCATTGGAGCCTGTTGTTATGATGTTGACGAAGATCGCTATTATAGTTTTTTAGAGGAGTTTGATGGATACTCAGACAAAATATTCTCTATGAAAAAAGGCCGCTGGCATCTTAATTTATCTCTCTTAAACTATCTGCAACTCATGGAAGCCGGAGTCAAAAAAGATCATATCGACTTTTTTCCTTTTTGCACAAAGTGCGACCATAGACGTTTCTTTTCTCGTAGAAGAGCAGGTAGCAAAAATTTTCCAGAGATGTTCAACTTCATAATCAAGCTTAAATAAATAGTATAATTATCGCACGGTATGTTAGATCAATCTAAAAATATCTTTATTGTGGGTATAAAAGGGGTAGCTATGGCAAATATAGCCATGATTTTGAAAAAGATGGGGAAAAATGTCACAGGCTCAGATATCGCTGAAGAATTCATTACAGATGGCCAACTAAAACAACATGGGATATACAGTCAAATTGGCTTTGCGCCAGATAAGCTTCCTGGTGATACTAACCTAGTTATTTACACTGGAGCAAATCAAGGTGTTAATAATCCTCAGGTCAAAGAAGCCAAAAAACGAGGCGTAAACATTATCACCCAAGCAGAATTTTTAGCTCAATTGTCAAGCCAGTTTAAAACAACTATTGCTGTTTGTGGCTGTCATGGTAAAACTACAACTTCTTCCTTGCTTTCATATGCTTTGATCAAGCTGGGAGCTAAGCCGAGTTATATGGTTGGAAGTTCTTCGTTCAACGACTTTCCCGGAGGGGATTTTAAGGGGAAGGATTATTTTGTGATCGAAGCTGACGAATATGGAGTAAATCCCCCTCTAGATAAAACGCCTAAATTTCACTATCTTAAACCTGATTATATTCTCTGTACAAATATCGACTTTGACCACCCCGATGTATACAAAAATCTGAAAGAAACGCAAAATGCATTCCTAAAGTTTTTCGACAATAAAAAACTTATTCTTTGTGCTGACGACCCAATAACTCTTCAATCGATTAACCTGCCTGCCGGCAGGCAAGGTCGATTAAACGATAAGCAATATATTACATATGGATTTTCAAAAAAATCTCATCTCCAAATTGGAGATTATAAAACAGAGAGGAAAGGCTCGTCCTTTTCATTACATTTTAATCAACGAGGTAACAAGTCGCTTCAACAATCACCGATTTCTAGAATGGCGATAAAATTATACGGAGATAAAAATGTTTTAAATGCGGCGGGGGTAATTTTGACTCTTTTACAATTAGGTTTTCCATTTGAGAAGATTAAAACTGCTATTCAAGATTTTACTGGTGCAAAAAGAAGATTCGAACAAATTTTTGAAAAAAATGGGACCTATCTTTTCGACGATTATGGTCATCACCCAAGAGAAATTGAAGCAACAATCCAGGCTGCAAGAAGCCGTTTTCCCAAAAGGAGAATAATAATTATTTTCCAACCCCATACCTATTCTCGAACACAGGTGTTTTTAAAAGACTTTGCAGCCAGTTTAAGCCTGGCCAACAGATCGTTTATCCTACCAATCTTTCCCTCAGCTAGAGAAAATCCTAACGATTTTAATGTTACATCAAACGATGTTGCAAAAATTAGTCAAGACAAAATAGTAAATGTAACTTCCAAAAAGCTCCTCTTATCACATTTAACAACTGAAGTTTCACGTTCAGACATCATTTTTACAATGGGCGCTGGAGATATTTATAAGCTTAAAGATGATATAATTAATATCATTAAAGCTTTATGAATGCAAAAACTCAACTTGAAAAGTATCTTGGTCACGATCGTGTACGAGATAATTTCAATCTCTCACCCTATCTCACATTACGCACGAATACTGTTGCCCAATACTATTTTGAGGCTGAAACACGAGAAGATCTTGTGAGAGCAAAAAGATCTTCGCTAAAACTTCATATGCCGATTTTTATACTTGGAGGCGGGTCAAATCTTGCAATTCTAAAACCTTTAATTCACGGATTAGTTGTTAGAAATAAGTTTATTGAAAAAAAAATTGAACCGATTGCTAAAAACCATGTCAAACTTACCGTTTCATCAGGATATCCTGTGACAAAACTGGCTAAAGAATTAGCTAAAGAGGGGTATGAGGGTATTGAGTATCACTTTGGGCTACCAGGCACTGTTGGAGGAGCCCTCTACATGAACTCAAAATGGACCAAACCTCTTTCTTATTTTGGCGATACTCTTATTTCTGCAAATCTTTTAGATCAAAACGGAAATGTCAAAACAGTCGATAGATCATATTTTGACTTTGCCTACGATCAGAGCATCTTACAAAAGACAAAGGAAATTGTTCTAGAAACGATATTTAAACTCAAAAAGGTCAAACCAACTATTACCTTGGAACACATTGATTTTGCCATGAAGTACAGAAAACAAACACAACCATTTGGGGTTTATTGCAGCGGTTGTTTTTTTCAAAATGCAAACGGTTCATCTGCTGGAAGATTTATTGATCGGGCAGGATTAAAAGGTAGAAGAATCGGTAAATTTCACGTCTCAGAGAAACACGCCAACTTTATTGTCAACGACGGCGATGGAAATCCAGAAGACCTAAAAAAACTCTTGGAGTTAATAAAACAAAATGTATACGATAAATTTAAGGTAAGGTTAGAAGAAGAAGTGATAGTATTATAACTTATAACTTTTAACTCGTAACTTTCATTGTAGGAATTATTGAAGTTATAAGTTACAAGTTTCAAGTTGCACGATTTTATGGAGGATGCATTTCTTATCAAGGGAGGAAAAAGACTAACTGGCTCAATTACTATATCTGGGGCAAAGAACGTGGCTCTAAAGGTAATCATCGCAGCGCTTCTTTTGGATAATCCAGTGACTTTCAAAAACATTCCTCGCATTGCTGATGTCTTTGAACTTTTACATCTCATTGAATCGCTCGGGGGTAAAGCACAATTTATCGAGGAACATACTGTGGTTGTTTATGGAAGAGGAATAAATAAAAACAAAGTAGATTTACTTCATGCTTCTAAAATTAGGGTTTCCTTTATGTTTTTTGCCCCACTTCTCTATAAATTTTCCCATTGTTATGTACCTAACCCTGGAGGATGCCGGTTGGGCGCGCGACCCATCGATCGTACCATAGAGGGAATGAGAAAGCTTGGAATAGATGTAGATTATGACTCGGAAACTGGCTATTATAAGGCTCAAATGAAACAACGACCTTCAGGCTATTTCTCTTTTTCAAAACCCACTCATACTGGAACAGAGCTTCTCATAATGTTGGCAGTATTAGGTAAAGCAAAAACTACCCTAGACAATGTAGCGCTTGAACCAGAAATAGATGAACTCATAAAATTTTTAAATCTAAGTGGTGCTAAAGTTCAAAAAAATGGTAAAAAAATAACCATAGAACCTGTCAAAAATTTGCTTTTATATGATCCATTTGCGATAATTAGCGATCGTAACGAAGCAGTTACGTTTGCAACTCTCGCCGTTGCAACAAAAGGTGAAGTCACAGTATCACCGATTTCTGGCAAAAATATTCAAACTTTCATTCAAAAAATCAAGGGTATTGGTATAGAAGTAAACATAATTAATCAAACAATGATTAAGTTTAGATATATAAATACAATAAAATCCTCACATATTCAAACAAGTCCTCATCCGGGATTCATGACCGATTGGCAACCAAATTGGGCAGTACTAATGACCCAAGCCAGCGGTGACTCAATAATTGAAGAGCGAGTATTTGAAAATAGATTTTCCTATGTTGAAGAGCTAAGAAGACTGGGTGCAGAGATAGATTTTGCTAAACTTCAAGTAATTAACCCGGTCGAGTATTTTTTCTTTAATTTTGAACCCCAAAAGAAATATAATCAGGCTATAAAGATTCATGGTCCGCAAGAACTTCATGGAGGTGTTCTAGACATAGCTGATCTGAGAGCGGGTGCGACTCTAGCAATTGCAGCTCTTGTAGCAGATGGTGAATCGGTAGTCAACGGGGCTTCAATCTTAGAGCGCGGATATGAAAACTTTAGCGAAAAAGTTCAAAGTCTCGGAGGAGATATTAAAAAATTATGAAAAAGATTAAAAACATTCTCATTTTGGCTGGCGGGGACAGCACTCGTTTCTGGCCACTCAAAAATAAGGCTTTATTTAAATTCCTAGGTAAACCTTTGATTCAATATCAAATTGAGACATATAAAAAACTTGCTGAAAACATTTGCCTTGTTGCTAACAACGAAACACTCAAACAAATAGAACATTTAAGATTAAAGGCAAAAGTAATCGCGCAAAAAAAACCAAACGGGATGGCCGGGGCGGTTTTAAGTGCAAAAAACGGCTTAAGCGGGGAAACACTTATAGTCAACGCTTCGGATATCTTCGGCGTCGACTCCGTCCATCAATGTATCGATACAATGATGGCGCTTTCTCCTGAACTTTGTTTAGTCTTTAAGGTAATCAAAGAATATTTTCCTGGTGGATATTTTAAATTTCTAGGCGAACGACCGCTTGAAATCGTCGAAAAACCTAAACCCGAAGAAGTACCGTCAAATAAGACCAGACCGGTGTTTGATTACTTTAAAAATATAGAAAAATTTATTCAATCAATCGAAGCAGTAACAACTAATAAGGACAATGTCTATGAACAAGCTTTGAATAATCTTCTCAAGCAAAATATCAAGGCAAGAGTTGTTGAATATAAAGGTGATTGGCAAGCATTAAAATATCCTTGGCACGTTCTTCCCATGCTGCAATTTTTCTTAAAAACTCTTAAAAACGAAGTTAAAATTGGAAAAAATGTAAAAATTGCGGCAACTGCGAAGGTCGTTGGCCCTTGTTTTATCGATGATAATACGATCATCGGGGATTTCACCATGGTTCGTCATAGTCAGATTGGTAAAAACTGTGTAATTGGAGGTTATAGCGAAATCACAAGATCTTACCTTGGAGACAATGTATCGTTGCATAGAAATTACGTTGGCGATTCTGTGCTTGATGATCATGTCCATATGGGTGCAGAAGCCACAACCGCAAATTTTAGATTTGATGGAAAGTTTGTAAAATCTGCTGTAGGAGGTGCTAAATTGGATACCAATCTGACCAAACTAGGCACTGTTGTAGGAGCTCACTCTAAGATAGGAGTGAATACGACATTACTGCCAGGAGTTAAAATTGGTTCCAATACTTTTATAGCTCCCGGTTATACAATCGCTGAAGATGTCGAAGATAACATGTTTATTTTTCACAAGAAAAAAGTTAGAAATAAATCATGAAAATTGTTACGGTTATAGGTGGAGGAACGGGTACTTTTGTCGTCCTCTCTGGACTGAAGAAGTATCCGATTGATCTTGGAGCGATCGTAACCATGATGGATTCTGGTGGCTCAACCGGCAGACTTCGAGATCAACTTGGTGTATTACCGCCTGGAGATTTAAGACAGTGTCTTGTCGCCCTCTCCGAAGCTCCAATCCTTTGGAGAAAGTTATTTTTATATCGCTTTGAGTCTGGCGATTTTGCCGGCCATAACTTCGGCAATCTTTTTCTTTCTGCTTTAGAAAAAGTCTCTTCAAATTATGACGAGGTTATGAATACTGCAGCCTATGTACTTAAAACTAAAGGCAAAGTAATCCCTGTAACATTTGATAAGACGCACCTTTGTGTTGAGTATGAAGGCGGAAAAACTGTCGTAGGTGAGCATAATATTGAAGAAAATATTCACGAATCAACACCCATCAAAAAAGCCTATTTAAGTCCACCTGCCAAACCAAACAATGGAGCCATTAACAGATTGAAAGAATCAGATACAGTCATAATTGGTCCAGGTGATCTTTATACGAGTATTATCCCAGTGCTACTGGTAAATAAAGTAAAAGAGACTCTTCAAAACACTAAAGCAAAGATTATTTTCATTATGAATTTGATGACTAAATCAGGTCAGACCAATAACTATAAGGCATCAAATCACGTATGTGATCTGTCAAAATATTTAGGAAAAGAACCTCAGGTTGTTATACTAAACTCTGGAAAAATTCTTCCCGAAATCCTACAATGGTATAAAGACAATAATGAAAAAGTCGTAGAAAACGATCTTGTCAACGATGGATACAAAGGACAGATAATAGTAGGTGATCTTATTGATTCCCACAGAATTGAAAAAGCTTTCGCAGACAAACTAACAAGAAGCATTTTAAGACATGATTCGACAAAATTGGCAAGTGTACTGAAAAATCTTATCTTATGATAAAAAAACATGTTTTCTCCTTTAAGAATGCGCTTGCTGGACTTAGGTGGGCTTTTAAAACCCAGACAAATTTTAAGATACAGCTACTGCTTTCTTTATTTGCTCTAATTGGCGGTTTTATTTTTCAAATTTCGTATCTAGAATTTCTCGTCATCATAACTCTTATCGGAATTGGACTCGCGATCGAAGCTGTAAATACAGCAATTGAAGAAGCAATTGACGCCATTCATAAAGACTGGAGCGAAGAGATTAAAGTCGCAAAAGACGTCTCTGCAGCTGCGATGTTAATCTTCTCACTCACTGCCTTCATAATTGCTTGTATTATATTTGTTCCTAGAATCTTGAAACTATTAACTATTAACTATTAACTATTAACTATTAACTATTAACTATTATTTTATGTCCGTTTATCTGTTTATTGTTTTTATCTCTTTTTTACTTAACTTTATTCTCATTATTCCTTTTATCAATTTTCTCTATAGAAAAAAATTTCAGAGAGCAGAACAACAAACTAAAGATGCGTTTAACAAACCCACTCCGATTTTTGACAAATTTCACAGACATAAAAAAGGTACGCCCGTCGGAGGAGGTATTTTGGTTATCTTCTCAACAATGTTGCTTTTTTTTACCTTTCTTATCCTCTTTTTTTTGTTTAATAAAAAAATAATCTCTAATTTTCCTTCTGCTGTAGCCGAAATAAAAATCCTTCTTTTTACTTTTTTTTCCTTTGGCTTTCTTGGATTATACGATGATCTAAATAAAATATTTTTTTGGCAAAAAGAACAATTCTTTGGTCTGCGCTTAAGACATAAGCTCATTGTTGAGATACTTCTTGCTTTGGTTATCTCTTATTGGCTGTTTGTAGATTTTAAGATTGATATCATCCATATCCCTTTTTTAGGAGTTTTTCAAATTTCCTGGTTTTATGTTATATTCTCTACCTTCGTGATTGTGGCATTTGCAAATGCCGTCAATATTACAGATGGGTTAGATGGCCTTGCGTCTGGGATCCTGCTTTTTACTCTGGCTAGTTTTTGGGTTGTATCAAGAGCCATTTTAGATGTACCCACCAGTTTGTTTATCGCAACCTGGCTTGGTGGACTTATCGCCTTTTTATATTTCAACATTTATCCGGCGAGAATTTTTTTAGGCGATGCGGGGGCTTTGTCTTTTGGAGCAACATTCGCGGTCATTGGTCTTATTTTGGGCAAAGCGTTTGCTCTTCCAATCGTAGGGGGAGTATTTATCATCGAGATAGCAAGTTCACTTATTCAACTCCTGGGTAAAAAATTTCTTGGTAGAAAGATTTTTCCGGTTGCCCCTCTTCACCTCTGGCTGCAAATGAAAGGTTGGGGAGAGCCTAAGATAGTTATGCGGCTTTGGATCATCTCCATTCTTTTCACCATCTTTGGCTTGATGGTTGCGTTTGCAAAATGAGACTCAGATTATTGATTTTCGCCTTGCATCGATCTCTTGATTACTTCTCTGGGCTTTGATCCCTCTGCTGGGCTAACGTATCCAGATGCCTCTAGCTGATCAAGAATTCGGGCGGCTCGGGCATACCCTATACTAAATTTTCTTTGCAAAAGAGAAGCTGAGGCATGATCCATCTGCGCTATCAACTCAATTGCTTGATTAAATAAGGGATCTCTTTGCTCTCCATCTACGACCATCGTCCCCCCACGCCCTCCGATGTACACCTGCTGCTGTGTGATCTCCTCGGTATAATTAACATCTGGGACCTGGGCTTTGAGAAACTTGACAAGCTGATTTACCTCCTTTTCCGTCAGAAATGGCCCTTGGATACGGCGCGGCTTGGCTTGATCAGGCGGTAAAAAAAGCATATCTCCTTTTCCCAAAAGTTTCTCGGCGCCGGGCATATCGATGATCACCCGAGAATCGATCATTGAAGATACGTTAAACGCAATACGAGTCGGAATATTCGCTTTCATGAGTCCAGTGATCACATCAACCGAAGGTCTCTGTGTTGCTAAAATTAAATGAATCCCTGTAGCCCTGGCCATCTGTGCAATTCTTGTAATTAAATCCTCAGCATCACCTGGGGCGAAAATCATCAGATCGGCTAATTCATCGATGACAAAAAGGATGTACGGTTTCTTGACGACCCCTTCCAAACTATTGAAACCGTCTAGATTTCTCACACCGGCTTTAGAAAAGTCTTTGTAGCGACTTTCCATTTCGCCAACAGTCCATTTAAGCGCCGATATGATTCGATCGGGTTCTACTATAACCTCGGTTAAAAGGTGAGGAATGCCATTATAGAGCGTCAATTCAACGCGCTTAGGATCAACCAAAATTACCCGTAGGTCTTCTGGCTTGGTTCGAAACAAAAATGTGGTTATCCATGAATTTAAAAGTACAGATTTTCCCGACCCTGTCGCACCGGCTATAAGAACGTGGGGCATCTTGTTGATCGAAGTTGCCTGAGGTTGACCAGAAACATCCAACCCTAGAGGAACAAGGAGAGGGTCGAGGTTGTTGCTAAATAACGGTGAGGATAGCAATTTCTTTAAAGTCACAATTTCAGGTTTTCTGTTTGGGATCTCTATGCCAACCAATGATCTTCCGGGTATTGGCGCCTCTATTCTCACCTGGCCTGTGGGAGCGGCCAAAGCAAGGGCCATATCGTTTCCTAAAGCCGTAATTCTCGATAGCTTCGTTCCCATTGTGATTTCCAATGCATATTGAGTTACAGCTGGTCCATAATTAATCTCGGCTACCCGTGCCCTCATCCCAAAGCTATCGAGCGTTTTTTCTATAACATCTGCATTTTTCTTTACGTCTCCCCTATCTGCTTCCTTTTGTGCCAAATCAATCAATAGTGATAGCGGCGGATATACCCAGGCAGTTTTTGAAATTGGACTCAACGGTTTTATGGTCAATTGCTTATTTGCTATGTTAACTGGCTCTATCTTTTTATCAGCTACTGTCTCTGTTTTATAGAATTCCTGACTTTTTTCGTCTTTTTTATCTCCTCGAAGCGATTTATCACCAGCCGAACGGAAAAGATACGCCTTTGAAAAATCAAAAATAGACTTAGCCACATTCAGAAGAAATATTACAAATACGTCGATAGAGGTATCCAAGAATAGTATCAATCCGACAAAAAATATTACTCCTAATATTGCAATAGCTCCCATCAAGGAAAAATCAAGGCTTAAGTTTCTAAAAATAATGTCTCCAAATTGGCCTGATTGAAATATTCCCAGAAGCGAAATAAATAAAAGGATGAGACCGCCACTCATATTTGGTTTGACAAAATTGAGTTTTTTCGTATTAAAAAAGTGACCCGATAGCAAAATTAAAATAAAGGGCAAGAAGATAGCTAGTCCCCCAAATCTGCTGATCAAAACATTATTTATCCTATGTAATATTCTTCCATCAGAATCACCTGTGATATTTTTAAGATAAGAAATTAAAAAAACCAAGCCAATACCAATCAGGATAAAACCAAAGACGTTAAAAATAGTTTGCTTGTTTATTTTGAATTTAAAGAAGGGGATTTTAATCAATGACCGTCTTCTTGCCATATGAAGATTGTAACTTTAATCGTCATCAAAATCAACCTATCACTAGTGAATCATCTGGAGATTTATTCTGCCTTGATTATCGATTTGATAGACTTTAACCTTGACTTTTTGCCCTATCTGAACAACCTCATGTGGGTCTTTGACAAAACCCTTACCCATTTTAGAAACGTGCACCATGCCTTCTTTTCCGGGTAAAAATTCAACAAACGCCCCAAAAGGCAAAATTCTTTTCACTTCTCCCTCAAACTCCTCACCTACCTCAACTATCCTCGTGATGTTTTCAACCATCGCGACAGCTTCATCGACTTTAATCTTGTCGAAGCCGGTTATGGTTACCTTTCCATCGTCGGTGACGTTGATATCTGTCTGCGTTTTGGCAATCATACCTCTAATGTTTTTGCCACCCGGACCTATGATTTCACCTATCTTATCTTGAGGCGGTGTTAAAACAACAACCTTAGGAGCAAATTGAGATAGTTCTTTCCTTGGCTTTTCGATGGCTTTTTTCATCGAATCCAGTATCAGAAGTCTGGCTTTTTTAGCTTTTTCGAGGGTCTCCTTGATCATTTGATCGGTAAGCCCTGCATTTTTTACATCGAGCTGTATTCCAGTTATACCATTAGTTGTTCCGGCAACCTTAAAATCCATCTCGCCTGAAAAATCCTCAACGCCTGCGATGTCAGTCAAAATAACGTAATCACCATCGGATTTAGACATAAGTCCCATAGCTATTCCTGCAACTGGTGCCTTTATTGGGACTCCTGCGTCCATTAAAGCTAGTGTTGAACCACAGGCCGATGCCATAGAAGTCGAACCATTTGAGGATAGAACTTCAGAAACGACTCTTACCGTATAGGGAAAGTCTTTATCTGAAGGCAATACGGGTTCAATTGACTTCTCTGCTAAAGCTCCGTGACCGATCTCGCGCCTTGAGGGGAACCCGACCCTACCAGTCTCACCGACTGAGTAAGGCGGCATGTAATAATGGTGTATATATCTTTTCGCTTCTTCACCTTCTGGACTTTCTATCAGCTGTTCAAGACTTGGCGCGCCAAGAGTGACGATAGACAACACCTGTGTGTCGCCGCGCTGAAATATGGCTGATCCATGAGTCCTTGGTAACACCGATACCTCAGAGGAGAGTTCACGAATATCATCAGGTCCTCGCCCATCGATTCTTTTTTTTGTTTTTAGGAGGTTTTCTTTTATTTTCTGCTTGCTCAGATAATCTACCGCTTTAGTTATCTCTTTTCTATCATATTCTGTTTTATATTTTTCCAAAATCTCCTCAACGACAACTTCAAGCGCTTCTCCGTCATCAAATTCTTTCTCTGCTTTTTTCAAAATGAGATCGTTTATATTTTTCTTATAATCATTTTTAAGGATTTTAATTAGTTTATCTTCAATTGGAAACTCAGGGGCAACCTCCTTGGTATTTCCTACCTTTTCAGCGAGTTTTTCGATAAACTTTATGATTGTTTTATTCTCTTTTTTTGCCAGCTGAATCGCCTCATAAACTACATCCTCTGTCAGCTCCTCAGCTTCGGTCTCAATCATGACAACTTTATCTTTAGTCGAAGAGACAATGAGATCTAATAATGAATAGATTTCTTCCTCCTGTGTTGGATTAATTAAGAAATTTCCTTTTCCTTCTCCTTTAACATAACCGATACGAAGAGTACTCAAAGGTCCCAACCAGGGAATGGGAGATACGTGAAGTGCTGCTGATGTTGCAATTGCCGAGAGTATTTCTGGAGAGTTTACTCCATCAACCGACATTAATGTTATTATCACTTGTACTTCTTTTCTATATCCTGGAGGAAATAGAGGCCTGATCGATCGATCGATCAGTCGAGCTTTTAAGACAGCATCATCAGAAGGCCTTCCCTCTCTTTTTACCCACCTTGATCCTTTAATTCTACCTCCTGCATAGAGCTTTTCTACATATTCGACCTGGAGAGGAAAATAATCAATGTCTTCCCTCTCGTTTCCCACAGTCACAGTGACCAACACACACGTATCGCCAAGGCGTGCAAAAATCGAGGTTGTTGCTTGATTTGCAAGTTTTCCTGTTTGGAGAGTTAATTTTTGTCCATCGATCTCAATGGAGTCTTCAATAATATTCATTTTTTAAGTCCTAGCTTAGTTATCAATTTTTTATACCTTTTCTCGTCTAGTTTTTGTAAGTAATTAAGAATTCTTCGTCTTTTGGCAATTACTTTCAAAAGCCCGCGCCTTGAGTGATTGTCTTTTTTATTGATATCTAAATGTTCCGTTAGCTTGTAGATTTTATGAGTCAAAAGCGCAACCTGTACCTCGGGAGAGCCAGTATCACCAGTTTTTTGGGCATATTCCTCAATAATTTTCTGCTTGTCATCTGGTAGAGAAACTTTTTCCGAAGCTTTAGACGTTTTCGTTGCTTTAGTAGTTTTCGTTTTCGCCATAGATTAGAATTATAATAAAGATATAGATATCTTTCAAGCGAAATGAAAAGACGACGAATTAATCTCTACCCATTATTTCCTCTGTTATTTATTATTCTAACAATCTCAGTTGCATTTTCTCTGCCACCAACAAATATTTTTATTGTACTTTTATTTATCTCACTGCTAAGTCTGACAATTTTTTCTCTTATCAAGATTTTTATTCCCAATAAGTCTAGTTACCTTTTATCTTTTTTTATTTTTCTTGTTTTGTTGTTGAGGTATTTTGAGTTGTTGGACGGTGTAAATTTAGCTCTTCTTATAAGCCTTTTTATCGGCATTTTAATCCTCTTGAAATAGTTTTAGATATAATGCAAGAATTTAATCAAATCCTCTCCACTTTCAAATTTGTTACAATGTTAGTGTATGCAGAAACATTGGTCTGTTGATGAAGAGAAATTTAAAAAGGATTATCCCGAGGAATATCGTTTATGGAAACTGGCATTTAAAATTAATTACGGACTGGATGAGGGAGAAAAACTAGATAAGGAAGAAGTTAAAAAAGCCTGGCCAAAAATCAAACACGAAATCGATCCGTATAAGGCTCGTCTGATAGAATATCTTATATGGGGCAAAATATACTCACTCCCACCCAACATTTCGTTTTGGACATGGCCGCCGAAGAAGACTCCATAACAGACTGGTTTTATTTCACAGGAGGCACAGCTCTATCGGAGTTTTACCTTCATCACAGATATTCGGAAGACTTGGATTTTTTTAGCCAAGACAAAATCCACGATGAGATTGTGGATGATTTCGTCGGATTGGTGGCCAAAAAATTAGATGCTACAATAAGTAAAAAAACGATCATGGGTCACGCGATATGCACACTCAATTTTAAAAAGGGAGAAGTGCTGAAAATCGACTTCGTCAATCAGCCCTACCAACAACTCGAATCGGGAAAAAAATATAAAAAACTTCGAATTGCCAGCCTTTGGGATATAGTCGTAGACAAAGTCTATACAATTTTCCATCGATTAAATGCCCGAGATTTTGTTGATCTCTATTTCGGGATGAACGAGGTAGGTTGTGATATTGACCAGCTCATTCGAGCTGTTGAAGAAAAATATCAAGCTGGATTTGACAAAATATCCCTTCTTAGTAGGCTTCCAACAGTAAAAGACGTTCATGATTATCCTAAGATGCTGGTCCCGTTTGGTCCAAAAAAAATGGAGCAATTTTTTCTTGATCAAACTAAAAAGTTAGAAAAAATGATATTTAAGTGAATGGCAACTTTTTATCTTGTTTGGTACTATATTGTCCATGACTAAAAAGAATTTTTATATTACTACCACTTCATCTTACGTCAATGCGGATCCGCACATTGGTTTTGCATTGGAATTAATTCAAGCCGATGTGATAGCAAGATTTAAAAAACAATCGGGTTATGAAGTGGCTTTTGGCTATGGTTCAGATGAACATGGGTTAAAAATTTATAAAAAAGCATCGGAAGCACATAAAAGTCCACAGGAATATTGTGACGAAAAAGTCAATAAATTCATAGGCTTAAAAAAGCTTTTAAATTTGAGCAGCACTCATTTTATGCGCTCAACCAATCCATTTCATGTCAAAGCTGCGCAGGAATTTTGGAATCGATGCCGTGCAAACGACGATATTTATAAAAAAAATTATAGAATTAAATACTGTTATGGTTGTGAGTTGGAAAAAACAGATTCTGAGTTGGAAAATGGAGTTTGTCCGATTCACCCCAATTTAAAAATAGAACAATATGAGGAGGAAAATTATTTTTTTAGATTTTCTAAGTATCAAAAAAAGCTTCTTGAATTCTATAAAAAGAATCCTGATTTTGTAGTCCCCAAACATCGCCTCACTGAAATTGTGGAGTTTGTAAAAAAAGGGTTGCAGGACTTTAGCATTTCAAGATTAAAGTCAAAGATGCCTTGGGGGGTCGACGTCCCAAATGATCCTGACCATGTCATGTATGTTTGGTTTGATGCTTTAGTTTATTATATTTCTACTCTAGGCTGGCCAGTTAAATTGGCCGAATATCAAAAATTTTGGCCGGGAGTTCAGGCAGCTGGAAAAGACAATCTAAGACAGCAATCTGCAATTTGGCAGGCGATGTTAATGTCAGCTGGTATACCCAATACGACGCAAATTTTCATACATGGATTTATTACATCAGAAGGAAAAAAAATTAGTAAAAGTCTCGGTAATGTAATAGATCCCTATGGATTAATTGAACAATATGGTGTGGATGCTGTTCGTTATTACTTACTTAAAGAGTTGCCACCGTTTGATGATGGAGATTTTTCTCATTCAAGAATGGTCGAAATTTACAACTCAGATCTAGCCAATGAACTCGGTAATCTTGTGCTCCGATTGACCAATCTTGCTGAAAATGACGGTTTGATTATTTCATCTAATCAGTCTTATATGACAAATAAATCTAATCCATTATTGGAAAACTTTGAATTTAATAAGGCGCTTGAGAACATTTGGAAACAAATTAAAACATTAAATAAAGAGATCGATGATTTTGCTCCTTGGAAAAAGTCTGTTAAAGAAAGGAAAAAATTCTTACTTCAATCGATTAATCGATTGAAGTCTATCGCCTTTGAACTGAAACCGTTTATGCCCGAAACCGCAGAAAAAATTATCGGTTCAACACAAGGTAAAATTAAAAAAATTCCTCCACTTTTTCCCCGTCTAACGAACTAACCATAAACTAACTAACCAACTAACCTGTCACCTCTGTTACAATATATCTTTATGAAACGAAGAATCAAACATATTCATCATACCCTGAGAAAAAAAATAAATGCGTCAAAACACAAAAGAATAATTTATTTATCGCTATATATTATTCCGGTTTTGTTTTTTTGTTTATTTGTCTATTTTTATATTTTTTATAAATTACCCTCTCCTACTAGTTTAAAAGACTACAAAGCGATTCCGCTTTCAACCCATATTTTAGATCGTAAGGGCAAATTACTTTATGAGATATATCGCGAGGAAAAGCGTACGCCAATAAAATTAAAAGATCTTCCCAGTCTGGTAAAACAATCAACAATAGCAATCGAGGATAAGGATTTTTATCAACATGCTGGAGTATCGCTAATCGGCGGTATTTTAAGAGCGACAAAAGATACGCTGCTTCGGCAAAAAGTCCAGGGAGGATCTACAATTACACAGCAGTTAGTTAAGGGTGCTCTTCTCACTCCTGAAAGAACGATACGAAGAAAATTGAGAGAGATTGTGCTTGCCTTATGGACAGAGGCCATTTTTAGCAAAGATGAAATTTTAGAACTGTATCTCAATCAGATACCTTATGGCGGCGCAGCCTATGGTATAGAAGAAGCCTCACAAGAATATTATAGCAAGCCAGCTAAAGATCTAAAATTAACTGAAGCCGCTCTTCTTGCCGGTCTTCCCCAAGCTCCAACGTTATATTCTCCACATCTCAATCCAGATCTTGCTAAAAGAAGAAGAAATGACGTACTTAAGGCGATGTATGAGGAAAAATATATTGACAAAAAAACTTATGAAAAGTCGATTGATGAGAAACTCTTAGTTCAACCACCAAAACAAGATATCAAAGCAGCACATTTTGTGTTTTACGTCAAAGCGCAGTTAGAGGAACTCTATGGTATCAAACAAGTTGAAGAGGGTGGGCTAAGAGTAAAAACGACTATCGACCTCGATATCCAGGAAGAGTCAGAAAAAATCCTTGGAGAAGAGCTTGAAAAAATAAAAAATCTGAATGTGTCAAATGGAGCGATACTTATAACACGACCACCAACTGGTGAAATAATTGCCATGGTTGGTTCTGCCGATTATTTTGCTTCACCTTCTGGAGCATTTAATGTCACAACTGCCCTAAGACAACCCGGAAGCTCTATAAAACCTATCAATTATGCAATTGGCATTGAACGCAAACTTGTGACTGCAGCAACAACATTTTTAGATATCCCCACCTGTTTTTTTGCCGCGGGCCAGCCAGTCAAATATTGTCCCAACAATTATGACGGACAGTTTCACGGCGCCGCTCAGCTTCGTTTTGCGTTAGGTAACTCTTACAATATTCCAGCTGTCAAAATGCTTGCAATCAATGGTGTTGAAAATTTTGTCGCCTCCTCGTCAGCTTTCACCATAACCTCATTTAAAGATCCAAAAAACTACGGTCTGTCGCTTACTTTAGGAGGCGGTGAAGTAAAGATGACCGAGATGGCTCAAGCATTTTCATCTTTTCCCAATCGCGGAATTCCAAGAAAATTGAATTCGATTCTTGAGATTAAAAATAAAAATGGTAAATCGTTGTATAAGTTTAAAGATCCAAACTTTGAAAGTGACGTTCGAAAGTCCCTTAAGGCACCAAATTATTTTTCCATAACTGGAAAAAGGGCAATATCACCAGAGACAGCCTTTATCATCTCCCATATTCTTTTGGATAACAATGCTAGATCAGCGGCATTTGGATCTTCATCATATCTTGTCGTACCAAATCATGCCGTATCGGTCAAAACAGGAACAACCGACGATAAAAAAGATAACTGGACGATTGGTTATACTCCTAATTTTCTAGCAACGGTGTGGGTCGGCAACAATGACAATAAACCAATGCACCCATATTTAACCTCAGGCATTACCGGCGCAGCCCCCATTTGGAACAAAGTGATGACCTTCATTTTAAAAAATCAACCAGACCTTTGGCCAGTTCGTCCTGCCAATATTGTTGGCAGACAGGTATGCTGGGACTCAGGAAACGTTATGAATAAAAATCCGGATGGGTCGGAAAGTTGCAAGGCTAGATTCGAATACTTTGTAAAAGGCACTGAAAATATGCCTAGCGTTGGCTCTATTGAAAAAACTGTAATACCGGTGAATAAAGAGACGGGTAAGATGACCACAGTCGACGATCCAGCCCACGAGATGAAAGAAAAAATGGTTATCAAAGATAAATTTTCGACGTATTGCCTTGATTGCACTCCAGATTTTCCCCAACCAACTCCACTCCCAACTCCTCAAGCTCAACTTCAGACAACTCAAATTGCTGCTGCGGTCATCACACCAACAGCCCAAACCAATGATCCTGCAGAAAAACCAAAGCGCAGGGGAAGGAAAAAAAATTAATTAGTGAATTTGCTAAATTGATTTTTAAAAATAGTGATATAATTCACTTATGCTAAAAATTACCACTCAAACTGTTTGGTATCACTGGTATTCCTCTTTTGTGGAGGGTGGTAATTTTTATGAAATAAAAATTTAAAATTTCTAATTTAAGAAAACTTAACCCTCCGAAAGGAGGGTTTTTTTATGAAAGAGACAAATCCTTGCTTAGATAATAACTGTTCATCATGCTGTCATGATGTTCGAATACGCTTGACTGACAAGGAATATGAATTTCTTATAAGTGCAGGAACAGATTTAGAACGTGATACGCGCTTTGTAAGCTATGGCATGTATTCGTCTGGAGCATTCGCTGAACATCCGGACGGTAAGAAAACTTACATCATGAATGGCGCATGTGGTTTGTTAGTACAAGGTTTATGTTCAGTCTACAAGGACGCTGGAAGACCTGAGATTTGTGCTGAAACGATGCCAGGTGAAGATGGATGTAAAAGCGCAAGAAAACAAGATAAACTTGCACCTATTACTTTATATGACTCAGCAAGAGGCAGACCTAAATTAAGAACAAAATAATTAAAAGTTTGATAAGATAAGTTAAACGAAAAGTATGAAGAACAAACAAAAGCAAATCATCTACGCCTTCATCGATAGCCAAAACCTAAACCTTGGCGTATTAAATCAAGGTTGGAAACTTGATTTTCAGAGATTTAGAGTCTACCTCAGACACAAATATAATGTCGAAAAAGCCTTTTTATTTATTGGTTTTCTTCCTGGTAATCAAGAACTATATACTTATTTACAGATATCTGGGTATATAGTAATTTTTAAACCTATTTTAGAAATTTCCAAAGGCAAAAAAGTTGTAATTAAAGGAAACGTAGATGCCGAGTTAGTTTTACATGCAATGATCGAGTATCCAAATTATGAAAAAGCAATTATTGTCACAGGAGACGGTGACTTTCACTGTTTAGTTGAACATTTACAAATGAAACGTAAACTTCTTAAAGTAATCATCCCTAATAGGAAAAAATATTCGCAACTTTTCTGGAAATTTAATCCTTACTTAGCCTTTATGAACAATCTTAAGGCTAAGTTAGAAAGGAAAAAAAGACAAAAAAAATGAGAGGCGTCACGTAGGCATGAAAGCCTTCGGTTGTCCTCTCATCGTAATATTATCAGTTTAGCAAATAAATCAAAAATGTCAATATGAAAAAGCGAGTTTTATCGGGAATAAGAGCAACAGGAAGACTACATCTTGGTAATTATCTGGGCGCTGTCAAAGGGATGCTTGAGCTTCAGAATAATTCTGAATACGAAACGCTGTATATGGTTGCTGACGCTCATACAGTTACTACTCCATATAAGATAGAAGAACTGAGAAAAAATAGACGCGAGGTTATCATCGATTATCTCGCAGCCGGACTTGATCCGGAAACAAGTACTATTTTTCAGCAAGCAAATGTGAGCGAACATATTGAGTTAGCATTTTATTTTTCATCAGTTGTTTCTATTGCCCGTATGCAACACTTGCCAACGTTCAAAGAAAAGGTAAAGCTGCATCCTGGCCATTCAACTATGGCTCTTCTCAACTATCCAATATTAATGGCTTCAGATATTCTCGTTTATAAAGCAGGACTCGTTCCAGTTGGGATTGATCAGGAACCCCACCTTGAAGTGGCACGGGAAATTGCAAGAAAAATGAATCAATTATATGGGACAGATTTTCCAGAACCAAAAAGGTTTGCAACAAAAGGCGAATATGTCCCTTCTCTTAAGGGTGAGGGTAAAATGGGGAAATCCGTTGAAGGAAGCTACATCAACCTTACTGACACTGAAGATGAGATAAGAAAAAAGATAAGATCTGTGCAAACAGAAACGATTGCAAGTGGAAAACAACTTGATAAATCAAGTGGGATAAATACTTTGTTTGAGTTCTTGAGGATTTTAACTCATGAAGAAGGCAATACTACTTCACTCTTCTATACTTTACGGCAAAAATACATGAAAGATCGTTCATTCAAATTCATTGAACTAAAAGATGCTGTATCAGATGCAATCTATAAAGAACTGCAACCATTTCAAGAAAAAAGAAAAAAAATTGAATCTGACCAAGCCTACGTCGACAAAGTAATCAAGGAGGGCGCCGAAAAAGCCCGCGCCATTGCCTCTCAAACCGTAAAAGAAGTCCGACAAAAAATGGGACTTCTCTAATATGCAAACTAAGCAAATTTACTATGATGATCCATATAAAAAAGAATTAGATTCAAAAGTCCTTTCTATTAAACCGGGACTGCATTTAACAAACATCATACTTGATCAAACTATTTTCTACCCAGAAGGAGGCGGCCAACCATCTGATAGAGGAACTTTAGGAAATACTAAGGTCGCGTACGTAAGATTTATCAATGGGGAAATAATTCATCAAGTGAAAGGAAATATTTCAAAGGACGAAGTAGTAAAAGGAATAATTGATTGGGATTGGAGATATCGCCATATGAAAATCCACTCTGGTGGCCATTTATTACACGACGTTCTCATGTCGATGACAAAAAATCTGACACCGATTAAAGGTGGTCACGGCAAGAAAGCATTTATCGAATATAAAGGAGAGATAGACCCATCTATCAAAGAAAAATTAGAGGCTGAAGTCAATAAAGTTCTTCAAAAAGGATTGGCTATTATTACAAAGTTTGTATCCTATGATGAACTTGCCAAGGAAACGCAATTTTTAACTCCCAATCTCCCCAGAAACAAACCTCTAAGAATAATAAAGATTGACGGCTTTCCTGCAATGGCTGACGGAGGAGTTCAGGTCAAAAACACCAAAGAAATCGGCAAAATCTGGATCGCTCATATTACTGTCCAAAATGGGACTACAAATATCCGTTATGGCGTTGCTTAAAATTAGTAACAACTTTTGGACGGCCGTCTAAAAGTCGTATCTGTTGATCGATAGTTCAATAATGTGCTACAATTAGAAAATGATTCCTCTTGCCGAACAACTTAGACCGAAAACTCTCGAAGAATTCGTAGGACAAGAACATCTTGTTGGTAAACACGGACCGATTAGAAAAATGCTTGAAAATGGTCAGGTAACTTCGATGATATTGTGGGGGCCTCCTGGGTGTGGTAAGACTACTCTTGCTAGACTTATTGCTAAATATGTTAATGCCGATTTTATAGCGTTTTCCGCAGTAACTAGCGGTGTTAAGGAAGTTAGAGAAACCATCCAACGCGCAAAAGAGAGAAAAAAAATGTTTAAACAAGATACTGTTCTTTTTGTTGATGAAATCCATCGCTTTAACAAAGCTCAACAAGATGCTTTTTTACCACATGTTGAAGACGGGACAATCGTGTTAATCGGCGCAACCACAGAAAATCCGGGGTTTGAAGTAAATGCTCCTCTAATTTCACGAAGTCAGGTGTATGTGTTATACGCATTGAATGATGACGAAATAAAAAAAATAGTTGAGTCAGCCATTGAGCGATATCCAAAACATAAATGGAATAAAGACGCAATTAAGCATTTCATCAAAAACTCAAATGGGGATGGAAGAACCGCGATCAATGCTGTTGAGTTAGCCGCATCAATTAACAACAATATTACTCTTGAAGTCGCAGAAGAAGCAATCCAGAGGAAAGCAATTTATTACGACAAAAAAGGTGACTGGCATTATGATACGATTTCAGCATTCATTAAAAGTATGCGCGGAAGTCAACCAGATGCAACTCTTCACTATCTTGCGCGAATGATCAAGGCCGGAGAAGATCCTGTTTTCATTGCACGTCGGATGCTTATTTTTGCTTCAGAAGACATTAGCAATGCCCAACCGACTGCACTTGTCGTTGCAACATCTTGCATGCAGGCTGTCCATATGATTGGCATGCCAGAAGCCAGTTTAATTCTTGCTCAGACCGCAACCTATCTTGCCACAGCTAAAAAATCAATAGCTTCAACTGATGGAATAACCGCTGCACTTTCAGATATTGATGAAGAAAATCTTGATCCAATACCGCTTCACTTAAGAAATCCCGTCAATAAAGTCATGAAATCCTTCGGTTATGGCAAAGGTCATACTCGCTATCCTTGGCAAGTGGAACAAGAAACCGGACAAAAGGTTAACCAAGAATATATGCCGAAAAATTTAAGAGGAAGAAAATATTACAAACCAGATTGGAAATAGATCAACTAACTACTTACTATAAGATATATTTTGTGTTATAATTCATCTCCATGGAAAGGAGAGCATTTCTTAGAATCAGTACCTATTTTGGATTAGCTTCCTTGTTTGCTGCATGCAACAATCTACCCATTTTCCAAAGACAATTATTTGAAGAGGAACTCAGATTGAACATACAGGATACCCATGGAATATCCTTATTAGATAAGCCAGATGGCTATGATAAATGGGATAGAGAAAGATTAGCAATGTTGGATAAATTTTTAGGTTTGTTACCAGAATCTTTTTATCGTCCCAAATTTGCAGATAAAAAATTAAGAATACATCTTACGTCAACCTCTAACGATGGCTACTGTGAATGCACCACAATCAACGGAATAAATAATGATATTATAGGTTTAAATATTGTTCCGTTCAATCCAAGTAGAAGAGACATATCTTTGGAAGTGTTAGCCCATGAGGCGACGCACCGAGCATCTCAGTTGACCGCTATCATTGATGTTGGTATAAATTCTCCATATTTTAAACCTCTTGAATCAATACTAGGTGGTGATTTTCTAAGCGTAAGGGAGAAGCTGTATGACAGTCTCCTTGCAAAACAAGAAGGTTTTATAAAAAAAATACAAGACACCCATTATCCACGTTTTAATTGGGACGAATATGAAAAAGCATCAGAGATTGAAAGATTTTATACTTATTTCCTATCGGGATTAGGAAAACGCATACCTCCTGATAAACCAAGCGCTGTTTCTGTTGACACTCCAGTTGAATTTATTGCTGTGCTGGGACAAAACTATGTTAAGGGAAAACCTGTATTTTACCAAAACTACTCTAAGGTGTTCGAAACGACTCAGGTTAATAGTCTTTATGATTTTACAAAAGATATTTTTGATGGTAAAGAATATTTAGAAGCACCTGTTCCTCTAGTTATGAGACCGCGGCAAATCTCAAGAAGACATTTTCTCTCGATTGGCTTTTCTCGAAATTAATTTAGCGAAGCAACTTTAAAACCTTTTGATAACCACCACAACCCTTAAATAACCAGTGAGCAACTCGAGTTACAGTTGTTGTTGAAACTCCTGTTTGTTTAGCAATCCTCTGATAGGAACCACCCTTAAGAAGGAGTCGAGCTATTTCTAATCTATTTGCAAGCTCCTCAATCTCAGGCAAACTCAAAAGATCTCGTAGGAAATTTGTTACTTCCAGATTATTTTAGAGTAAAAAACCCATGAAAAATAATACCTTAAACATTCAATTGATTAATCGATTAAACGATTGAAAACAAACTTGACATTTTAACTTATCACTGAATTTTGTCAGAATTGAATATTACTTTTTTTCCTTTGCCAACAACCCCCCACTTTTTCCCCTCTATCAAAACAGCTTGAGTGTCGTTTAAAGCAATAATCGGATACTTTGTTCTCTTTGCTGCAATTTCGATGTCTTTTCTCCATTTTTCTTCAAAATGAGCAACAATCCAAAAAGGAACTAAATTTAAACCCCTAAGATTTTTCATTCCGAATGTTTTGATATCTCTGAATTTTTGATTCCACAAACCCTGTTCAATTGTAGGACATGCGATATAGCTTCCTGCGCTAATACCGATATAAAGTTTTCCTTTTTTTATATGCTTTCGAACAATGCTGTCAAAGCCACTTTTTCTCATCCATTTCAAAAGAAAAAAAGTATTACCTCCATTGACAAGAATAATGTCTTTATCTCTGACAATTTCGCCTAATTCCTCTTTATTTTTATTTCTAATGTCTAGATCTTCAGTCTTAGTTATTCCATACCCTCTTAACTGTTTCCTATAGACCTCTAACCATGTTGGATTATCGTAATCACCATATGCAGCGGTCGTGACAAACGCTAGTTTGATTTCTTCTGGAGGTTTGGCTAGAAGAGATAGAAAGACAGCTTTAAGCTCTTTTGGAATTCCTTGGGAAGTTAATAAAAGCTTTGGTATCACTTTTTTTAAGTGCCAACGGGAGGAATCGAACCTCCTACCAATCGCTTATGAAACGACTGCTCTACCGGTGAGCTACGTTGGCATTGTTGTTATAATTATACTACATGGCCAAACCGGATCTTTCCATAATAATCGTTTCTCATAACACGAAAAAGATTACACAAAACTGCCTTGAGTCCATAATAAAATCTGTAAAAAATCTCAGTTGTCAAGTTATAGTGGTTGACAATGGATCAAAGGATGGAACATCTGAAAATATCAAATATCAAATATCAAATATCAAAACTACATATCAAAAATCTAATATTTCAATCAAATTACATGAAAACACTCATAATTTAGGTTTTGGGAAGGCAAATAATCAGGGATTAAAACTTGCGCAATCAGACTACATCTTATTCTTAAATTCAGATATAGTCGTTTTAGACAACTCAATTGAGAAACTTTATGATTTTTATAGAAATAATGAGAAAAAAATGCAGTTTCTGGGCGGAAAACTTCTTAATCAAGATATGACGCCTCAACCATCCTGCGGCCCGGCCTATTCGCTGCCGATGGTAGCTGCACATCTTTTTTTGCGGGGTGATTACTGGGGACTGACAAGATATTCCCCAGACAGCCTGAAGCAAGTTGACTGGGTCTCTGGCGCATGTATTTTGACTAAAAAAGAATATCTGGAGAAAATTGGAGGGTTTGACGAAAATATTTTTATGTACATGGATGAGATTGACCTACTACACAGGGCAAAAAAACAAGGGTATCACATCTTTTTTTATCCTGAAGCAAAATTTATTCACCTAGGATCAGCCTCAAGCAGTAGTAGAAAATATCCAATAATTCACGTATTTAACGGTTTAATTTATTTTTACAATAAACATCATTCCAAGCTCGACCAATTTTTACTCAAAATTATGCTAAAATTAAAAGCATCGATTGGCTTGATATTAGGATATATTTTTAATAACTCTTACCTGAAGGAAACTTATGCGAAAGCTTTTAAATTGGTTAAACTGGTTTGACAGCAACATAATAAAAATACTTGCTGTTGGTTTTGTTTTTTTGGCACCTTTGTATCCTAAGTTTCCCCTTAAATTTATCGATTATACCTATATAGCCATCAGACTCGAGGACCTTTATATAGCCGGATTAACGATCCTTTTTGCAATCCAGCTCATTCGCAAGAAAGTAACCTTGAACAAAACATTTCTCTGGCTAATTCTATCCTTTTGGGCAGCTGTAATGATCTCTTTTCTTTGGGACGCATATATACAAAAAACAGTCATCTATAAGCACCTCGGCTTTTTACACTCGATCCGTAGAATCGAATATTCAATCATTTTTTTTATTATAACTTCAACAATTCGAGCAAAAAAGGATTTTCTACTTTATTTCTATTCTGTAATTATCACCTTAGTAATTGTTTCTGTTTACGGCATTGGACAAAAATTTTTGGGCTGGCCCGCAGTCCAAACTATGAATCCAGAATTTGCAAAAGGGCACATCCTTTATCTTACGCCGGAAGCAAGAGTCTCGTCCACATTTGGAGGCCATTATGATCTTGCGGCTTATCTTATCTTTCTACTACCCATTACCCTCGGGCTTTTTTTGAGTCGAAACCGTATAAAATATTTTATTCTGTACCTGATCTCACTCTGCACACTAGTTCTCACGGCCTCTCGAAGCGCCTTCATCGCTTATCCAGTGGCGATAACTGCATTTTTAGTTTATATCAGGCGATTTAAGCTGCTTGCTTTAGTCCTTACCATCTCACTTGTTTTAAGCCTTTTATCTAACAATCTTTCATCAAGATTTGCACAGTCGCTTCGCGTTAAACAAATTTATGTAAATGAATTAACTGGCCAAGTGGTAATTCCTCAAAAATCCTCCATAAAAGAATTACCCGCTGGGTCACTTTTTTTAGAAATAAAAAAGCCCGTCGAACCTGAAACCGCTCAGGAAAAGAAAATTCTTAAGGAAACAATACTTGCTAGTATCCGGGACGAGGCAAAAAAATCTAAGATAATACTGACTGCCTCAGAAGAAGCACAACTCTTAGCTACCTATTCAGCTGGTTTAAAACCCGTCAATACTGTCATCTCAGACATATCCTTCGCTACTCGTATCCAAGTAGAATGGCCAAGAGCAATAAATGCTTTTCTAAAAAATCCTATTTTTGGCAAAGGCGCATCGACAATCACAGAATCAACAGACAATGACTACCTTCGTTGGCTGGGAGAGTTTGGACTGGTCGGAACTTCAATATTTTTATTTATTCTTTTTTCTTTTATAAGCTTTGTTTATAAGGAAGCCAAGAAAATAGAAAAAAGCGATAGCTATATCTTTTTTGGCTATCTTTTTGGGCTTTTAGCGTTGCTTATTTATGCCTCCTATTTTGATATTTTTGAAGCATCAAAGGTTGCATATACGTTTTGGACTGTCAGCGCAATTATAATTGGGTTTTTGTCTTTAAAACAAAGTACAGTGTCCAGATCTTAAATATGATGAAACCTCAATTTCAGCTAAAAGATGTAGTTATACTTTCTTTTATACTTTTTATCGCCCTACTTTTTCGACTATACAAAATAGGTACACCTTTAGCTGATTTTCATTCATGGCGTCAAGCTGACACCGCTGCTGTAGCTCGAAACTTTGTAAAGGATGGAATCGATCTTCTACATCCTCGCTATGACGATCTTTCTGGCAGGGAATCTGGTAGGGAAAATCCTAATGGCTATCGTATGGTCGAGTTTCCCATATACAACGCGATCATAGCATTTTCATATAAAATTTTGCCTATTCTGCCGTTAGAGATTTACGGCCGAATGACATCAGTAGCATTCTCACTTTTAATAATTACGGTCATATATTATTTATTGAAGAGTGAAGTTAATAGATTGGCCGCTATGGGAGCAAGCTTACTCTATGCTGTTTTCCCGTTTTTTGTTTTTTTTTCTAGAGTAATTCTGCCTGAAACTACTGCCCTGGGATTTACCTTTCTCTCGATCTTTTTCCTATACATTTATTCTCGCAAAAACATATCTAGATTAAAAAGTATAATGTCTTTATTCTTATCCCTGGTTCTCTTTAGCCTCGGCATTCTGGTCAAACCCACAGTGATATTCTATGGAATTGTTCTCTTTTATCTTTTTTTCAGGAAGTATGGATTTAATATCCCAAAAAAATTTTCATTCTATGTGTATTTTATTGGAGCGGCAATACCATTTATTATCTGGCGAATTTATATTCGAAACTTCCCTGAAGGCGTTCCAGTTAGCGACTGGCTTATAACAAGTGTCAACACATACGAAGGATTAAAAAATATATTTCTTCGTCCTGCATTCTTTCGCTGGATTTTCTTTGAGAGAATAAATAATATAATTTTTGGCGGATTCGCCTCATTTTTCTTCGTTCTTGGGATTAGCAAAAAATCAAAAACTTTTTTTTTCCACTTTTTTTTAATTGCCAGTCTTGCATATCTTTTTACTTTCCAGGGTGGTAATGTTCAACATGAATACTATCAAACAATCATTTTACCCGCGCTTGCGATATTTTCCGGCATTGGGATAGAGTTTATTTTTAATAAAAAACTAGCCAATTTTTTCTACCCGTACTCTGCACATATTATTGCTGGGGTTATTTTTATTTCCTCTTTTTTCTTTTCATATTATCGAGTTAGGGATTATTATAATTATCCGCGCGATCTAGCAAAAATAGCCAAAATAATCGAAACATTGACAAAAGAAAGTGAAAAGGTAGTCACCGATACAACCGGTGATAGCACGCTCCTTTACCTTTCGAAGCGAAAGGGTGCGCCTGCTTTATATAAAGATCCCCAAACATTAAAAGAGTTAGGATATTCTCATATGGTTATTTTTAACAAAAACTATATTAAGGATTTAAAATCAAAACAGTTCACTACTGTCTTTGAGGACGACAATTTTGCGCTGTTTACATTATGAAGATATTGATGCTAACTCCCTATCTTCCCTATCCGCCCGCATCAGGAGGACAAATTCGCACACTCAATTTGCTTAAGTATCTTAGTAAGAATAATGAAATAACTCTGATCGCGCTTTATAAAAATGATGAGGAAAAATCATACGCCCAATATCTTCAGTCTTATTGTAAGAAAATTTACCTTTGCAAACGGGCTGAAAAACCTTGGCAGATTGGAAACATTTTGAAATCTATTTTTTCTCCGCTCCCTTTTTTGATTGTTCGAAATTTCTCATCAGAGGCCAAAAAAATTGTTGAAAAACTCCTTTTGGAGGAATACTTTGATGTTATCCACGCCGAGACCTTCTATATCATGCCACATATCCCCCAAACCTCTACACCTATATTTCTCTTGGAACAGACTATAGAGTATGAAGTCTATCAACATTTTGTCAACTCTTTACCTTTTTACCTTCGTTATTTTTTTTATTTTGACATTTTAAAACTAAAATATTGGGAAAGATACTATTGGAAAAGAGCTTTTTTAGTTGGGGCAGTTTCCGAGACAGATAAAAAACTGATAAACAAAGTTGAACCGCTTATACACCCTGTTGTCGTCCCAAACGGGGCAGGAGACGAGCTTATAGCTTACAAATTGACAAAGAAAGATCTTACTCATCCGGTCGCACTTTTCGTCGGCAACTTTGCTTGGTTGCAGAATACCGAAGCGGCAAATTATTTATATCAAAATATTTTCTCCAAATTGTTAAAAGCAATTCCAAAAAGTAAATTGATAATTGCGGGACAAAGAGCTACTGATAAGTTAAGCATTCCAGAAAGTAAAAACGTAGAAGTCGTTAATATCGCTACTGACGATTTGGAACTTGTTAAAAAAATGTATGCACATGCCACTCTGTTTATCGCACCAATATTTGGACCGGGAGGGACAAGGTTAAAAATTTTAGGGGCAATGGCAACTGGATTGCCTGTAATATCAACCAAAACTGGAGTAACAGGATTGTTGGTTAAGGATGGTTTCAATGTTCTTATAGCAACCTCTAAAGTTGATTTTGTAGATAAAACTAAGATGTTACTCAACGATAGGAATTTGTACGAAAAACTAAGAACAAATGCCTATAAATTAGTCAATGAAATATATAATTGGAAAAAAATTTCACAAAAATTAGAGATTATTTATAAAAAAATAAAGGGGAGTCTTACTCCCTAAGTTAATATGAAGATAGGGATTGATATTTCTCAAATTGTTTACGAAGGTACTGGTGTAGCTAGATTTACAAATGGATTAGTAAACGCGGTACTTCAATATGATAGGCAGAATGACTGGACGTTCTTTTTTTCATCGTTAAGAAGAGACCTGAATCGCCAAATGGAACACAGAATTAAATCGAAAGGTTATGCACTGATTAAATGGAAAATACCTCCAACATTATTATCTTTTTTATGGAATGACCTACACTCAAATTTCAAATTTCAAATTTCAAATTTCAAATTATTAGATTGGTTTATCACTTCCGATTGGACAGAGCCTTCATTGCCAATAAAAAAAGCAGCTATTGTTCACGACCTGGTTTATCTAAGATATCCAGATACTGTTGATAAAAAAATCTTACGCACCCAGCAAAAAAGGCTTTCGTGGGTGAAGAAAGAATCACAGATTATTTTCGCCGATTCTATTTCAACTAAACAAGATCTTATTGATATTTTGAAAATTGAACCAAAAAAAATATTTGTCAATTATCCAGGTCTTGAAATTAAAAAACCAACGGTTCAACATATCAATCAAACCTTAAAAAAATACAGTCTGACCAAACCATTTATTTTAACAGCCGGAAAATTAGAACCAAGAAAGAACGTAGAAAGGTTAATTGATGCATTTAGTAGACTTAAAGACTCAAATCTAGAACTAGTCGTTGCTGGAACAAAAGGCTGGATCAGCAATCAACAATATAGCAATATAACAATTAAACATTCTAGAATACGATTATTAGGATACGTTGATGATGAATCTCTCTATTCACTTTACAGCAGTTGTCTATTCTTCATCTACCCATCAATTTGGGAAGGGTTTGGCTATCCGGTTATTGAGGCTATGAGATTGGGCGCCCCCGTTGGCACATCTAAGACTTCGTCGTTAAAGGAAATTGCTGATGACGTAACTTTGTTATTTAATCCCCTCGATTCAGACGATATATATCGATGTATCGATACATTGATACACGATGAAAGACTGAGAAAAGAATTAAGTAGAAAAGGTTTAGAAAGAAGTAAAATATTTACGTGGGAGAATTACTATCAAAAAATGATAAAAGCGCTAGCTAGTTATTAGTTAGTTTGTTCATTGTTCATCGTATCTCAGCCATGAACTACGAACAATAAACCATGAACTAATGTATGATTGTCGGAATTGACGGTAATGAAGCCAATGTTAAGGAAAAAGTCGGTGTGTCGGTTTACACGCTTAAACAACTTGAGCATTTTCAAAAAAGCGCCAATAAAAATTTGCAATTCATAGTCTTTCTTAAATATAAACCTAGTGATGACTTGCCTAATGAAAATCAATTTTATAAATATCAACATGTACCAGGTAATTTCTTGTGGTCGCAGACTTTTCTTCCAATCGAACTTTATAGAAGACGAGTCTTTGGCCAAAAGATTGATCTATTTTTCTCGCCTGCGCACTATGCTCCACGTTTTTGTCCTATTCCATTTGTGGTAACTATTCATGATCTTTCCTATTTTTATTATCCAGCGGAATTTTTAAAAAAAGATTTGCATCAACTAAAAAGTTGGACAAAATATTCTGTAGAAAAGGCAAAGAAAGTTATCGCGGTATCAAACACCACAAAAAAGGATGTCATCAAGTTTTATGGTATAGACGATAAAAAAATAGAAGTTATTTATAACGGATACGAGAAAAACCTCAAGGCTCAAAACTCAAATGTCAAAGCTACAACTCAAAAGTTAAAACTGGAAAAAAACAAATACATCTTATTCGTAGGTACATTGCAACCAAGAAAAAATATCGACACATTAATCGAGGCATTTGGTTATTTCAAAAAACAAAACCCTAGTTTTAAATTAATAATCGTGGGCAAAAAAGGTTGGCTATACGACCATATATTCAAACTTATTGAAGATTTCAAACTAAAAAGAGACGTTATATACCGGGGTTACGTGACTGATGACGAACTTGGAAATCTGTATAAAAATGCTTTCTCTTTTGTCCTTCCTTCATTCTACGAGGGATTTGGAATCCCTGTTTTGGAGGCGATGGGTTATGGATGTCCAGTCATAAGTTCATTTGCTTCGAGCTTGCCTGAAGTGGGAGGCGATGCTTCGCTATATTTTGATCCAAAAAGCCCAAGCGAGCTGGCTGAAAAACTGACTAACCTTAAGGATAATAAAGAACTCCGGAAACAACTTATCGAAAAAGGGAAAGTTAGAATAAAACAATTTTCCTGGCAGAAGTGCGCAGAACAAACATTGCAAATTCTCAAAAATGCTTCTTTTCGTAACATGCCAACAACTTAGATTTAACCTGTCAGGTTATTTATAGCTTGGCACAACAATATGAACATCACAATTTTGAATGAAAAACTTGATAAAGTTACGTTTAATCAAAAGGCGCCTCATCCCCTTCAATCTTGGCAATGGGGAGAAGGTAGGAAGGAAATGGGGATTAAAATCCTTAGAATAGCCGAATATACAAATAATCAAATTATTAATGTATTTCAATTAACTTTCCACAAAATTCCCTACACCAATCTTAAAATAGGATATCTTCCACGTTCTAAATTTCCCTCCAAACAAATTCTTGAGTTTCTCTACGATTATGGAAAGAAGAATAATGTAATTTTTATAAAAATCGAACCTTATGTTGAAAATTTCAAATTTCAAATTTCAAATTTCAAATTAATTAAATCTCCTCACCGCCTCTTCCCCAACTGGACACAAATAATTGATCTTACTAAATCAGAAGATGAGCTTCTTAAAAATATGAAGTCGAAAACCCGGTATAACATTCATCTGGCTGAAAAAAAAGGTGTCTACGTAAAAGAGATTTCCAACGATGAAGGTTTTAAAATATTCTCGAAACTATATTTTGAGACCTGCAGAAGGCAAAAATATTTCGGACATAGCGAAAAATATCATAAAATTCTTTGGAATAAGCTAAAACATAGTATTGCCCATATCCTGATCGCTTTTTACAACTCTACACCGCTTGCCGTCTACGAACTGTTTCATTTCAATGACACACTCTACTATCCTTATGGAGGAACCTCACTTCAATACCGCAATTTTATGGCTTCTAACTTATTGATGTGGGAAGCGGTCAAAATTGGAAAAAAATTGGCTGCGAAAAAGTTTGACTTGTGGGGATCTTTACAACCAGACTATGATGTAAATGATCCATGGTCAGGATTTACAAAATTCAAAGAAGGATATGGAGGAAAGTTCGTAGAATTTGTCGGAAGTTATGATCTGGTTATTAATCCTCTCCTTTACCAACTTTATAATATTGTTGATATATTGAGAAATAATTTTCTGGCTCTAAAACGATTAATTTAATTTTTTTTCTTCATCGGGAGTTTTTTGCAGATGGACAAAGTCTTTTTTGGGTAAAATTGGGAAGCCTTGATGGTTTTTTGGTAAAGCAAGAGCTACCTTCAAAACTTCATCAACATGTGAAACAAATATAAACCGCAGCTGGTCTAACACATATTTTGGTATATCTTCCAGATCCTTCCTATTATCTTTAGGCATCACCACTGTTTTAATCTGAGCTCTGTGTGCAGCAATGACTTTTTCTTTAACACCTCCTATTTCAAGCGCCCTTCCTCTTAGGGTTATCTCCCCAGTCATACCAACATCTCGACGTACTGGAATTTTTGTGAGTGCTGAAACCATTGCAGTTGCTATAGCAATACCAGCTGAAGGTCCATCTTTAGGTACAGCGCCTTCTGGTACATGAACATGAATGTCAATTTTGTTGAAGAAATCCTTTGAAAGTCCAAATAGATCCCATCGTGCCCTGATGTAGGAAAGCGCTGCTTGACATGACTCTTTCATCACCTCTCCTAAATGTCCTGTCAAAGTCAACCCACCTTTTCCTGGCATAACCGCAACTTCTATAAATAGAACATCGCCTCCAGCTTGTGTCCAAGCAAGTCCGGTTGATATTCCAATCGTATCCTTTTCTTCAATCATCTGTGAAGAATATTTATAAGGTCCCAGGTACTTGGTGATATCTATAGATCCAACTACTTTTGATTCAACTTTCTTTTCTATAATTTCACGCCCCACCTTTCTAAAGATCGCGGCGATCTGCCGTTCAAGTTCTCGCACACCAGCCTCCCGAGTATATCGTCTGATCATTGTCTTTAAAGCATTATCGGTCAAGCCAACATTTTCTTTTGTGATACTGTGTGCTTCAAGTTGCTTTTTGATAAGATGCTGTCTTGCTATATGAAATTTTTCATCTTCTGTATATCCTGGAAAATGAATTACTTCAAGTCTATCAAGAAGCGCATCGGGGACTGTATCCAAAATATTGGCCGTTGTTATGAAAAATACATCTGACAAATCAAATGAAACCTCAAGATAGTGGTCAGAAAAAGAATGGTTCTGTTCTGGATCTAGAGCCTCAAGAAGTGCTGCCGAAGGGTCTCCTCTATAATCGCGACCCACCTTATCAATTTCATCTAACATAAATACAGGGTTCTTTGTACCTGCTTGTTTTATCCCTTGGATCATCCTACCAGGAAGAGCACCAACGTATGTTCTCCTGTGCCCTCTAATTTCTGCTTCATCTCTTATGCCACCCAGAGAGATTTTGACAAATTTTCTACCTAATGCTCGGGCAATTGATTTACCAAGCGATGTTTTTCCCACTCCTGGTGGCCCCACGAAGCAAAGAATTGTCGGTTGATATTGTTTTTTCTCGTCTGCCATTTTTCCACTGTTTATTTTCGCTTCTTTTATTTTTCTTAACTCTATAATTGCAAGATATTCTAATATTCTTTCTTTAATTTTTTTCAATCCAAAGTGATCCTCATTTAAAATCGTGTCGGCCATTTTAATATCGACGTTATTTGATGATGCAACCGACCAAGGTAATTCAACTAACCAATCTAAAAATGTACGGATGTATGAAGACTCTGGGTTAAATTGGGACATCTGTGATAATCTTTTTAGTTCTTTTATTGACTTTTCTTCGACATTCTTAGGCATCTTTGCTTTACTAATTTTTTCCCTATATTCGGCTATATCTCTATCTTCCCCCTTGCCTCCCAACTCTTCCTCTATCGTTTTCATCTTTTCTCTCAAAAAAGTTTCTCTCATGCCCTGCTCAAATTTTTGCTGAGTCTTTGAAGAAATATTTTTTTCAATTTCCAGAATCTTTATTTCTCGGTTTATATATTCAACTTCTTGTTTCAGTCTATTTTTAAGATTTGTCTCTTCAAGAAGACTCTGCCGCTCGTCTGTTTTTATGTCCAGTACAACCGCAATCTGATAAGAAAAGTCTTGTGGATTTGTGATGTTAAGTATATTCATAAGAAAGACAAAATCTACAGTTTTACCCAAATTAATTGCTCTTTTTACTTGTGAAGAAAGATGTCGAACCATCGCATGAGCTTCCTCATCTTCAACCGTATCATCTTTTAATATCTCAACTTTCGCCTCCAAATAGGGAGAATCCTTTGTATATTCAATAATTTTTACTTTTTCCTTACCTTTTACCAAGGCATTCATCTCTCCCTTTTCACCGGCAACTGTTTTTTCAATAGAAGCAAGAATTCCAATATTGAAAAGGTCTTCTTTTTTTGGATCATCAACTGAAGAGTTTTTTTGCATTATCAATACGACCTTATTACCTTTTTTAATACCCTCTTCTATGCCAGATAAACTTTTTGGTCTGCCAAAAACTAAGACGTTTTCCGTTCCTGGGAAGACTATTGCATCTCTCACTGCAACAACTGGGTAAACGGATTGTCCTGACGCGCTACTCAAAATTGTCATATCTTTTAGCAGTATAACATACCAATTGCTAATTGTCAACCTATAGTATTTTTAGGCTGTCCAAATAATCTAAAGTTAGATTATTGATCAAATATATTATATAAACATTATGTAAAATCGCTTATCAAAGTTTCAAAGTTCATAAATCGCGCCTTTTCAATAAGTGTAGTTTGACCTAGTTGTTGCAGTTGATCGGTAAAAGTAGGTCTAATAGCTTGGTATATTATTCCGAGCGGAAATTTTTCTTCTGACATCTCAAGAGCTTTATTCATAGACTCATTAAAGTTATCTTTTTTGTATTCCGGGGGTAATTTGTATGTATGTTGTATGTAATATTGATAGGTGTTAATCTTGTTAAATGTTACGCATGGTTGCAAAACATTGACGAGAGAAAATCCTTTGTGTTTTATTCCTTCTTTAATCATCTCGATTACATGATTGACATTGCCAGCAAATGTTTGAGCAACAAATGTTGCCCCTTGTGATAGTGCTAACGACAAAGGATTTATTGGAATCTCAATAATCCCAGAGGGCGTCGACTTTGATTTAAAACCTTTTTGGGCTGTTGGAGCAACTTGACCTGTGGTCAATCCATACACGCCGTTATCATGAACGATAACCGTAATGTCATGATTACCTCGGCAGGCGTGGATGAAATGATTGCCTCCCTCACCATAACAATCTCCGTCTCCCACAATTGCAACAACTGGCATTTTTTGATTTGCAATTTTTGCCCCTATCGCGTTGGGTAGGGCTCTACCATGTAATGCATGAACTGCATAAGCGTTGAGAAAATCATTCATGTTTCCGGAACACCCAATTCCAAAAATCGCAAATACAGATGAAGGATCCAATCCCATCTGGGTAAAGGCGCTTTTTATTGCAATCCCTATTCCCCAATCACCACAACCTGGACACCAAGTGGGAGTATAACCGGTAAAATCTTGAATTGTGCTCATACTTTGTTTACTATCTCTTCTGGCCAGAATGGCCTTCCATCATATTTTAACAGTTTTTCTTTTATCTCAATCCCCGTCTCCATTAGTAAAAGTTTTCCAAATTGTGCATGAGAATTGTTTTCCACTAATATATAGCGCTTGTTACTTTTAAACAGGGGTGCTATCTTTTCTTTGTCTAGAGGATACAGGTGATTGAAATGGATAAATGCTGTCTCAACTTCTTTTCCCTTCAACATTTTTTGTGATTCAAGGATTGGTCCTTTCATACTGCCCCAGGAAACAAATACCACATCGCTTTTATCTATGTCTCCATATACTTTTGCCGGCTGAAAATCATTCGCGAGATAAGTATCCCACTTTCTATTTCTCTTTTCTACCTGCTGTTTACGTAGCTCACTTTCTTCGGTTGTATGGCCATCCTCGATATGTTCGTAAGAATTAGCTTGATAAAAAAATCCTTTTGCTCCTGGGATTAGTCGTTCAGAAATTCCATCAGGAGTTACTTTATACCTTAGATATTTTGCCTCAGTTGGCATCGTCACTGTTTTTCCTCTATTAATTTTATAATTTGTAACTACTCCGTCTAATGATTTTTTTGCCAATGATTTATGTGACTCAGAAAGAAACATGTCAGACATTACGATAACCGGAGTTTGGTAAATGTCTGCAAGGTTGAATGCTTTTGCAGTCAGTTCAACCATCTCATTCACGTCTCCAGGAGCTAACACAATCTTAGGAAATTCACCATGGCCGGCGTGACAAGCAAACAGTAGATCGCCTTGCTCTGTCCATGTGGGCATGCCTGTTGCTGGCCCTGCTCTTTGGGCAAGAAATATGACTATGGGCATTTCTGCAATTCCCGCAAATGAGACCGACTCAACCATGAGGGCAAAACCTCCCCCGGATGTTCCAACAGCCGATCTAATACCAGCAAAGGAAGAACCAAGAGCTGTATTAATAACCGAGATTTCATCTTCCGCATGGCGGACAACAATCCCTGCCTTTTGCTGCCATGAAGCCATTGTTGTGAGAACGGTTGATGATGGTGTCATCGGATAAGCACAATACATTCGACAATCACCTATGATGGATCCCAAACAAAAGGCATCGTTTCCAGAAACCACAAGTTTTTGTTCTGATTCACGTTTTTGTAAATGAGGTTTTATATAGGAAACATGATCCTTATTCACGTGGTCATAACCTAGCTCTGCAAGCTTTTTATTGAAATCAACTATCTCCTGTCCTTTTCTGCCAAACTGCTCCTCAATAATGTTATTCAAAACGGCTAAATCAGATCCCATCATCGCCATTGTTGCACCCATGGCTATAGTATTTTTCATCACGGGTTGACCCTTCAAATCCGCGAGAATTTTTTTTAAGGGAACAGATATTTTTATTACCTTTTCCTCCGCGATAGAAAAATCGTCTGAATCGTATAAAACATAGCTAGTTGGTGTAAGTCGAGTTTTATGATGGTTATAAGTATCTTGATTTAGGCAGACTAAGTAATCAATATCTTCTTTCAATGCATGCACTTCTTCATCGGAAACTATTATTTCCAAAGCATTGTGTCCTCCACGGATAAGCGATGGATACTCAATATAATCAAAAGTGAAATAACCCAAACGATTAGCAATTTTCGAGAATACTAATCCCGATGTCAGAATTCCAAATCCCGCTTCTCCACCAATTTTCCAAGTGAATCTCATAGTATTTATGTAGGGAAGACTTTATTTCCTTTATCATCTTCTATGATTATCGCCGCAACCGGACAACCTCTTGCAGCATCAATTATCACATTATCTGGATCTTGCTCTATGGTATTTAAAATCACCGCCTTTGCTTCAGAATCAAGAATAAATGTCTTTGGCGCGATCGCAACACAGGTTGCGGCTCCGATACATAGATCCCTATCTACATGCACTTTTAAATTTCTAACCTGCACAGGACCCGACGGATTTTGAGAATCTTTGAGATTTTGATCCCCCATATAATTTTTATAATCTTTATAACCGTTATAACAACTTATGCAATGCTTCCAAAGGCAAAAGCGCGCACTTAACTCTGTTTACACCAAGTTCTACACCCAACAATTTAATCATAAAGTCTTTGTCGAGCTTTTTCAATTCTTCCTTTGTTTTACCTTTGGTATAGTCGGTCAAAAGAGAAGCTGAAGCTTGAGATATAGCGCATCCTTGTGCTCTAAATGAAACGTCATTAACTTTATTCTTTTCGAAAAAAATGTCCATCTCAATCTTATCGCCACAGAGTGGATTTGAAACAGAAGTATTTTTTGAGGAGTTTTTGAGCGTTCCAAAATTGTGCGGATTTTTATAGTGGTCTAAAATAATCTCTCGGTATATAGACATTGCTATGAAAGTGTTTTTTTTACTTTATGTAATCCTTTAATCAATTTATCAACGTCATCTTTGGAATTATAAATGTAAAAACTGGCTCTGCATGAAGCATTGATTGTCAATCGTTCATGAAGCGGCATGGCACAATGATGTCCGACTCGGATGCAAATATCATCTTCATCCAAAATCTGGGCGACGTCATGTGGGTGAAATTTATCAAATGTGAATGCAATGATTCCACTTTTTTTTCTGGCTTCATTTGGACCTAAAATTTGTATCATACCTTTAAACTGGCTAAGCAAGTGATTTAGTGCGTATTCTAATATCTCTATTTCATGTTTTCGAATTCGTTCCATACCAATTTTTTCCAAATAATTTATTGCCTCTTTTAGTGCCACAATTCCTGCAATATGCGGCGTCCCTGCTTCAAATTTATGCGGTGGTAACTTGAAAACTGTTCTATCGATATAAACTTCTTGTATCATCTCACCACCATAATTAAAGGGAAACATTTCCTCTAACAACTCATATCTTCCCCACAGAACACCCACACCTGTTGGCCCCAGCATTTTATGCGATGAAAAAGCAAGAAAATCACAACCCAATTCTTGAACATTGACTTTCATATGTGGGACTGCCTGAGCCGCATCAACGACCACAATGACCTTTGGATTTATAGACTTTACTGTTTTTACTATTTCTTTAAGTGGATTTATTGTTCCTAAAACGTTGGAAACATAAGTCAATGTTAATATTTTCGTTTTTTTTGTGATTATTTGATCGAGGTTACCGATTTGCAAGTACCCTTCATCAGTCACATCTATAACTTTAAAGGTAGCCCCATTCTCCAAAGCCAATTGTTGCCAAGGAACAAAGTTGGAATGATGCTCCATGATAGTCGTCACAATCTCATCTCCAGCCTCTACTATCTTTCTTCCCATAGAATAGGCGACGAGATTTAAACACTCTGTTGTGCTACGCGTAAAAATAACTTCTTCTGGCTTTTTTGCACTTATAAATTTCGCTACAATTTCTCTTGTCTTTTCATATTCTTCGGTTGCTTTTTCAGAAATTTTATAGACTCCCCTAAACACATTTGCAGAATATTTTTCATAGTATTCTACCTCCTTTTCAATCACAGATTTAGGCTTTAAAGAAGTTGCTGTAGAATCAAGATAGACCAAAGAAGCTATATTTTTGAAGATTGGAAAATCACCTTTAAGAGACATTATATCCATACTCCTCTATTTTAGCAGGAATCTCTCGGATAAATCCATCAATAAGCAGATTTTCGGCTATTTTTTTGTCTAAACCTCTTGTTTCCAGATAGTATCTTTGATCGCTATTCAATTTTCCAGTTGTTGACCCATGTGTGCAAAATACATCATTGGCTAAAATCTCAAGAAATGGCCTCGAGTCAACGAAACATTTATCTGACATTATTAAGTTTTGATTTTTTTGATACGCGTGCGATTTTTGAGCTTTTTTTTCTATTCGAATCAATCCTTGGTAAATGAACTTTGATTCGTCATAGAAAACTCCTTTAATTAAGAGATTTGAAGTTGATCCTGGAGCCACATGACTCTGTATTGTCTCAATTTTAAAGATGTCATTTTTTTTACCTATAAACAATCCGTAAATATCCAATTCAATTCCTTTCTCTTTCAGTTCAAAAATAAATTTTCCAGAAAGATTCTTGAAAAAAACTATGTATTTGCCTAGCCTATCGAAAGAATATTGTTGTTTTTTTTCCTGATTTAGATTTATAAATGTTACATGTTTCATGTTAAATGTTTTATGAGATTATCCAACCGAACCAGACATCTCTAAACTTATTAATCTATTTAATTCAATTGAATATTCCAAAGGTATTTCCTTCACAACTGGATCGATAAAACCATTGACAAGTAAGCCTTCTGCTTCTATCCGCGAGATTCCTTTCGACGTAAGATAAAATAGTTTTTCTTCTCCAATTTTTTCAACGGTTGCCTCATGCTGAACCATCACATCATTTTCTTTTATTTTCATGTATGGATATGTATCGGAGCGTGATTGTTCATCGAGAATTAACGCATCACATGAGACAAATACAGATGATTTTTTGGCTTTTGGCATTACCTGGACGAGACCACGATAGGATGTTCTACCTCCATTTTTAGAGATTGATTTGGAAATAATTCGCGAGGAGGTTCGTGGAGCAAAATGGAGCATCTTAGCACCAGCGTCTTGATGCTGATTTTTTCCGGCAAAAGCGATGGACAAGACCTCACCTCTTGCCCCTTCACCCATGAGATAGACGCTTGGATACTTCATTGTTACTTTACTGCCAATATTACAGTCAACCCACTCCATCACAGCGTTTTCCATTGCTTTTGCTCTTTTAGTCACCAGATTGTAAACATTATGACTCCAGTTCTGAACTGTTGTGTAACGAACTCTGGCGTTCTTATGTACGAAAATCTCAACGACTGCGGAGTGGATAGAAGCTGTTGTATAGATTGGAGCAGTGCACCCTTCAATATAATGCACATAACTTCCTTCCTCAGCTATGATCAGCGTTCTTTCAAACTGACCAAACCGCTCTGAATTGATGCGAAAATAAGCTTGCAGCGGCATTGGTACTCTTACCCCTTTAGGTACATAAACAAAGGAGCCGCCGGACCAAACAGCAGAATTTAAGGCTGCAAATTTATTGTCATGAGAAGGAATCAATGTTCCAAAATATTTTTTGACAATATTGGGATATTTCCTTAACCCTGTATCCATGTCGCAAAAAACCACCCCTATTTTTTTGAGCTCTTTGCTGATACTTTCATACACGACTTCTGACTCATACTGCGCTGAAACCCCAGAGAGAAATTTTTTTTCGGCCTCAGGCACACCGATCCGGTCATATGTATCTTTTATCTCCTTTGGTAATTTTTCCCAAGAATCAACCTGTTTATCAGTTGGTTTGATGTAATAATAAATATCGTCAAAATTGATCTTTGAGAGATCGGCCCCCCAGACAGGCATTTTCTTTCCTTTGAAAATATCATATGATTTTAATCTAAAATCTGTCATCCATTTCGGTTCCTGTTTTATGGAAGAAATATTTAGCACCACATCTTGATCAAGTCCCTTTTTAGACCTAAAGGAATAATTTTGTGGCATCGAGAATCCGTATTTATATTCGAAATCTAGAGTTGATGGTTGTTGCATATTTAAAATTTGAAAAGTGAAGACACATGTTTTGTGCGACTTGGGATGCCGCGTTTGACGCGGGGGTCCCACTGGAGCTAAAAAACATGTGTCAAGCTTTCATAATTATATTCTCGTATCCTTTCCTCTCAATCTCCTCTGCCAGCTTCGCACTCCCTACTTTTACCAACTCCCCATTAATTAATATTAATACTTTATCAGGTTTTATGTAATGGAGTATTCTATTATAGTGGGTTATAAGAATGTATGTTTTGCCTTTTTTATTTTCATTGATAAACTTTGCAATTGTTCGTAGGGCGTCAACATCGACACCAGTATCAATCTCATCAAAAATGAGAAGTTTGGGATCAAGTACCGCCGCCTGAAGCATTTCAAGTTTTTTCTTTTCACCTCCGGATGCGCCTTCGTTTAAAGATCTCTCCAAAAGCTCCTTTTTAATTCCTAATTTTCTGGCGACAACATCCATTTCTTTTTTCACCGCCAATGGATCTTTTTTTTTTGACAACGCAAGTCGTAACAGCTGAAAAACGGTCACACCCGATAACGATAAGGGACTTTGAAACGATAAAAATATTCCCAACTTTGCTCTTTTATCCGCACTCAGCTCCGAAATTTCCTTTCCGTCTAACTTCAAACTTCCACCTTCTAACTTGTAGCTTGGGTGTCCAGCAATTGCAAAAGCTAGTGTCGATTTTCCCGATCCATTCGGACCCATCACAGCATATACCTTGTTTTTCCCAAAGTGATAATTAATATCTTCCAAAATAACTTTTTTACCAATCTTCACTGTAAGGTTTTTGATCTTTAACATTGTTATACCACTACGCTGTCATCTATCAATAAAATTCAATGACAGCTTCGTTAGGTATTACCTACATTGACAATCTAATCATATAATACCTCGAAGCTATCAAAGTTTGTGTTTGATAGCGAAGTGGCATTAGAAGTACGGATAAGTATTATACTTCAATTAAGTATGCGATAAAGGCGAAAGTCTGGGAATTCGATCAAGCTTCTCAAAGTTTTTTGCAAACATTCCCTTAACTGCTTTAAAAAGGAGAAATTATTTTTATTGACAAAACTCCAAAATCTTTCTTATTTCTAGTAACTAGAATTGAGTTTTTGAGTTTTACTGAAGCGGCTATCATGCAGTCAGCAAGTCCTCTTCTGGTTCTTTGCCTATAACTTCCTGCTAACACAGCAATATTATAATCATCAACAATAATCGTAATCTTTTCAAAGATTCTTTCAATTTTTTCTTTTTCGGTCTTATTTAACGGTATGCTATAAACTTCGGCAACGGTGATGACTGAAACACAGACGACTTCTGATTCAAGAATGATCTTATCGATAAATGTCGCAGACTTCTCTATATTATTAAGGTAATCAATAATGACATCAGAATCTAAAAAATAACTACTCATATTTTCTATCGAAAGTAGCTCTCTGTTTCCTCACCCACTTGGAAATTTTTTCAGGTGTTGAAAACATTTTGTATTTACCTTTCAATATTCCTCTTGCTTTTTGAAATGCTTCAAACCTTTCATTTCTAGCGATTTCTTTTTCAATAGAAATAGAAATGAACTTGCTTCTTTTTCTTTCTGGTATAGTTGAAATTAACTGTTTATACGTTTCTTCAGGAATAGTAAAAGTCATTTTCATTGTTGCCATAAGTATGTATTTTTTAGGAAATTTATAAGTATTTATAGTTTACACGAAAAATGCTTTTTGTCAAGAGTTTTAAAGTGACAATCTCGGAACTCGATCAAGTCTTTCTATATTTTCAATAAACATTTCTTTCTCTGCTTTGTAAAAAGCGACCACACCGATCATTGCTGCATTATCTCCAGTTAAATATTTGTAAGGAGGGAAATAAACTTGACCTTTATGTTTGGAGACTAAATTTCTCAAGAGTTTTCTCAGATAAAGATTTGCAATGACTCCACCGCCAACAACCAACCTGTTAATCCCAGTTTGTTTAATAGCCATATCTATCTTGATCACGATCGTATCAAAGATAGCAATTTGAAATGAACTTGCTAATTCGCGGATTTTTGAAGTTCTTTCTTTTTCAGTCATTTTGCTCGTAAAATAATAGAATGAAGTTTTTAGCCCGGAAAATGAAAAGTCCAAATTCTTGGATTTAATCATTGGCCGAGGAAAGTTGTAAAAATCTTTATTGCCCACTTCTGAAGCTAAACGCTCGATTACCGGTCCTCCGGGATATCCCAATCCTAACATCTTTGTAGCTTTATCAAGCGCCTCTCCTGCAGCGTCATCTCGTGTTTCTCCTAAGATTTCGTACTTCAAATGATCTTTCCACAAAACTATTTCTGTGTGGCCGCCTGACACAATCAAAACAAGATAAGGAAAGTGAAAGTCTCGCCGGGGATTTCCTTTGCTATTTTGAATGAATGATGAGTAAATATGTCCTTCTAAATGATTGACTGCTATTAGTTTTTTGTTATATTGTTGGGCTAATTCTTTTGCTTTTTTTATACCAACTTCTAAGGCTACCGCTAAACCAGGACCGTAGGTAACGGCGATATAATCGATAGAATTCAAAAGCAAAGAAGACAAATTTACGCCGCGAGTGGATGTTTGAGTAAGGGAGCGACGAAGCGATCCCTTGGATTCCAAGGATGAGCTAGGAGCGACTGGTCCCGACGTACGTCGGGATACGAGTTCACTCGCAAGTAAATTTTGGCTTCGAGCAAGTTTTCTCAGACATTCTTCTACAACCCAATCAATCCTCTCCTCATGAGCTCTCTTTGCTAAAGCCGGATAAATCCCTCCCCACTTCGTGTGAGTTGAGATTTGAGAAAAAATAACATTTGATAAAACTTTTCTTCCATCTGTAACTGCAGCAGCAGTTTCATCAGCAGACGTTTCAATCGCCAATATTTTCACTTCTATGAACTTTAAATTATGAACTAATAACTGATTTCTATTTCTCTTCTTTTCTCATCAACATACCTCATATTGACAAATACTATCTTTCCTTTATTTTTAAGCACCTCCATAATTTCTCCTGCCTTCTCTCCCCACTCGATACAAAGAATGTTTCCTTTTTTTAAATATTTCTCTAAATGTAAATACTTAAATTCCTCAGAGTCCTGAACATTGTATAAATCTATATGAACAAGCATATCGATGTATCGATACATCGATACACTATACTCATAATAAACTACATATGTTGGTGAGATAATATTTTTTATTCCTAGCATCTCGCCAATTCCTTTTACAAATACTGTTTTCCCAACGCCTAGATCGCCTTGAATGATAAAAATAATTGGATTCTGCTGGGACCGGTAAAGACCCTTGACTACTTTTTTTAATACAAATTGCGCGATTTTTTTTGTTTGAGTTGGAGAATCGGAAACAAGCGTTTGTTCATCTTTACAAACAAGGTCGCCATATCTTAATATCTTTAAACTTGGAGTAGTTAAATCAATAATGGTTGATGGTTTGTTTCTCGGAAGTTTTCCCGCATCGATGATTAAATCAACTGATTGTTTTTTTGACTCTGTTAACTCATTGAGTAAAGTATCAACCGAATAATGTGGCGAGCGACCTGAAAGATTCGCAGATGTAGCAGTGATCGGCTTGCCAAATTTTTGGCAAAGATCGTTTATAAATTTATAGTCAGGAATTCTTACACCTAGCGTCCCTTTCTCAGATTCTAGCAAGTTCGATACTTTATGCTTGGATGGTAAAACTATTGTAAACGGCCCTGGTAATAATTCTCGTAAAATTTTTTCTTGCGGTTTACGAAAAAAAACATTCTTTTTTAACATCTCAAAATTGGCTAAAAATACAGAAATTGCTTTTCCCAACGGGCGTTTCTTAAATGCTATGAGCTTTTTAACAGCTTTCTCATTTGTAGCCTCAACCAACAGTCCGTAGACAGTATCTGTCGGAGAAACAATCATTTCGCCATTTCTTAACCTTTCAGAAATTGTCGCGACTTTAGCTCTCTCCAACGATATTATCTTCATATCTATCAATTGTAACAAAAATCTGCTAGAATTAATGGATGGCTAACGGAAAAAATTCAAAAAAAAATAACAGTCCGATAAAAAAAATTGCCGAATTTAACTTCAAATTTGACCTAAAAACGCTCTTCATCATCTCTTTTGTTGCCATTTTTGTCTATTATTTATTTTCATCCATCTCTAAAGAGATCAAACAAACTCTTCCTGAAAAATCCATTACATCTGTCGTTAAAGAAATAAAGGATGGTAAGATAAATAAACTAGAAATTATAGACAATAAATTACTTGTCTATTATAAAAACGAAAAACTCGCAATTTCATATAAAGAACAAGGTGAGAGTTTCCTTAAGACGCTTAAAGATGCCAATATTGATCCTTCTTCCGTAAATATAGTCATCAAGGATACGCAAGGCTCAGTCGGACTGATCAATTTTTTGAGCAATATTATTCCGACTGTACTGATGGTTGCATTTTTTATTTTTCTCTTTCGTCAGGCTAAGGGAGCTCAAGAATCAGTATTTTCATTCGGACAATCAAAAGCCAAGCGTTTCACAAAAGATCTACCTAAAATTACTTTTAACAATGTGGCTGGAGTTGACGAAGCAAAAAAAGAACTCGAAGAAATAGTCGATTTTTTAAAACATCCGGAAAAGTATAAAAAATTAGGAGCAAGGACGCCCAAGGGAGTTATTCTTATCGGTCCAGCCGGCTGTGGAAAAACGCTTCTTGCCAAAGCAGTTGCTGGTGAAGCAAACGTACCATTCTTTTCCATTGCGGGTTCTGAATTCATGGAGATGTTAGTCGGGATAGGAGCAGCGAGGGTTAGAGATCTTTTTGCAACAGCAAAAAAAAGTGCACCGGCGATTATTTTCATCGATGAAATTGACGCGATAGGAAGAGCTCGCTCTGTCGGTGTGATGCCGTCTCATGATGAGCGAGAACAGACTCTTAATCAAATCTTAGTCGAGATGGATGGCTTCAATCCCAACGAGCAAGTTGTGGTCGTTGCGGCAACCAATAGAGGCGACTTGCTTGACACTGCACTTCTTCGTCCTGGACGTTTTGATAGACGAATCATTGTAGATTATCCCGACCTCGAAGGTAGAAAAGCTATCGTCAAAATATACACAAGAGGCAAACCGTTTGTCGAAGGAGTCGAATGGGAAAAAGTTGCCAAGCGAACCGTGGGCTTTTCTGGAGCAGATCTTGAAAACATGCTCAATGAAGCTGCTATTTTTGCCGCAAGACAGGGTAGGGATAAAATTACGATGGAAGATCTGGAAGAGGCTGCAACCAAAGTAAAACTTGGGCCTGAAAAGAAAAGACTCCAGTCAGATCTAGATAAAAAATTGACAGCTTACCATGAGGCTGGTCACGCCATTGTCTCTCACTTTTTGCCCAATACTGACCCAGTTCATAGAATCTCAATTGTTTCAAGAGGAATGGCATTGGGTTTTACTTTAATACCGCCTGTAAAGGATAAACTTCATGAGACAAAAACCCATCTGATGGAGCAAATAACCGTGATGATGGGTGGTCGTGCTGCCGAAGAGATGGTTTTCAAAGAAATTACCACAGGCGCCGCAAATGATTTTGACCAGGCAACTCAAATTGCAAAAGCTATGGTTGTCGAGTATGGAATGAGTGAACTAGGTCCAATCAATTTTGGGCCGACGATGGATGTCACCGAATGGGGTAAAACTTATTGGGAACAAAACACAGTCTCTCAAGAAATGCTAGGAAAAATCGATGCTGAAGTAAAAAAAATCATTATGGATCGATATCAAGCTGCCATTAAATTACTAAAGGATAAAAGAAGCTCATTGGATAAAGTTGCCGAGGTTTTGACCAAAACCGAAAGTCTGGATCAGGAGGAGTTTGAAAAGATCGTAGGAGCAAAACAAAAAAACAACTAATGGATACTTTACTTTTAATCGACGGCAACGCCATCATGCATCGAGCTTTCCATGCGCTTCCCCCTTTTAAAACTAAAGAAGGCATACCTACCCATGTTGTTTATGGATTTTTTACGATGCTTCATAAATCAATAAACGACTATCGACCTGACCACGTCGTTGTGTGTTTTGACACCCCTGTTCAGACATTTAGAAATAAAATGTTTAAAAAATATCAAGCTCAAAGACCTCAAATTGATAATGATTTTATCGTCCAGATTCCAATAGTCAAGGAGGCCCTTGATAAAGCCGCCGTTGTTCATCTGGAAAAAGATGGCTTTGAAGCCGATGATCTGATAGGAACCATTGCCCATAAATTTAAAAGCAACGGTATTAAAGTCTTGATTTTGTCTGGCGACAGAGACATTTTACAACTGGTTGATCATAATGTCTTCGTCATCACTCCTCAACTGGGCCTCTCCAACCTTAAAATCTATGACGTTTCAGAGGTGCAAAAAAAATATGGACTAGTTCCACAACAGATACCTGATTTAAAAGCCTTGATGGGTGATCCATCAGACAATTATCCCGGCGCTAAAGGAATCGGGCCTAAAACTGCTGCAAAATTGTTACAAGAATATAAGACGATAGAAAATCTTTATACTAACCTTGAAAAACTTGAACCGAAGATCAAAAGCATCCTCATAAAAGATCGAGATGATGTTTTTATGTCAAAAAAACTGGCAAAAATAATAACCGATGTAGACATAAAGTTTGAAATCGAAAAAACTCGCTTTGAAAAATTTAATCAAGACTTAAAAGATTATTTTTTGCAGTATCAAATGAAATCTCTAGTGGGAAGGCTATTTAAAGAACCCTCCTCTGCGCCTCCTTCGCCGAAGTCGCTACGAAGGCCGAGTAAAGCTACAAAGCGCAAGGAAAAGAAAAATGAAAATCAAATGGGGTTGTTTTAATTAGCAAACTCCTGGACAAACATCTTACCGTAGATTCCTCCATCGACTACTCCGATTCCAATACGACCAAAGTCTTGTGATAGGATATTTCTCCTATGACCTTCAGAATTCATCAAACCTTCGTGAGCGATATATACATCAGGAGCAAAAGCCAGATTCTCACCTATAACAAAATAATTAATTCCTGCTCGATCTACTCTGTCGGCTGGAGACGAACCATCAACCGAGGAAATATGTGAAAAAAACCCATGCGTAAACATTTCCATAGCATAGGCTCTTGCAACGTCACGAAGTTGAGTATCCAGTGTAAGTTGCTTTGCCCCTATTGTTGCTCTCTCTTGATTGACTTTATCAAACATAATAGACTCTGTCTGAACATCATAGGTAAGTTGTTTTTCTTGAGGCTTGATACCTAGATCAACTCTTTCGTTAGATTCGGGTCGGATGGTTAAAAAATTAAGCGTTTCGTTGACAGCTTCGCCAAATACATTTTTGATTTGTTTTTCTATTGAGCGAGATAAATCCACAAAAAAAGGGCCTGATCTTGAATCTAGGAGAGCTTTTTTAATATCTCCACGAACCGGAAATACAAAGATTAGACTAACAAAAAATAAAAAAATTGTCGAAGCCTGTATTATTGCTGCAACAATACCTAAAGAGACATTCAGTGGATGTTTCTGAAATTTATCAAATAATTTTGCCAGAAATCTAAGAGCCACTACTGAAAAAATTAACTCCGCCAAAAACCAGGCGAGGAAAAAACCAGCAGCTTGAGCCATCCCTTTTGGCAAGGAAAAATTTGTAGTCAAAAATAGCCCGAACAAACTATAAAATTTATAGGAGAAAATGAGGGAAAAAATGAATGCTATCGCCTCAAGAAATGTGTATATAAAGCCCTTTTGAGTTAAGACGAAATATACAAGAAGAACAATAAACATTAGATCAATCCAGTTCCCACGAAGTGAGAACTTCTCGATAAGTTGATCAAACATAGTATAATTTTAGCAGATGGCTCCTGATCTAAAACAAAATTTAGCTGTAACTTTATATCTACTCTTCTCTCATAATTATATTGCCTTTGTCTACCTGATGGGTGTCATCATCTCTGCAACTCTTGCGATCTTAAAGCCTTCACGTTTTGCTACTCTCATTTTGATTGGGTTTATTGTCCTTTTATTTTCATTTGAGTATGATAAGCATCTTATAGTGCCCTTCCGAGAACAAACGATGAAATCGTTAATAACAGAAACACCACACTACCGACTTCAAAAACTTATAGATATCACCATAGCCGAGATTTTTCCAATCCTTTTCTACATAGTTGGATGGCTACTGATATTTGCTGCTGTGATCTTTGCAGCCTTTAAGCTCGGAAAGAAAAACAAATAATTTGTTTGCAATATATTAAATACTTTGGTATGATAGTCTTTGCTCATTGAGAAAAAGGAGTTTTGTATTTTAAAGCGCATGGCCCGCCAGAAATCGCTCTTCAAGACGTCGACGAACCTGCCGGCAGGCAGGTAGCGTTGATTTTAGTCTTGAAGTAAGATTCGGTGGGTGACGAGGAGAGGGCCCATGAACTACGTTGGGTTCAGGGAATCGGACTCGAATTCACTAATTCGAAGGACTATAGTCCTGAGCGAATTATAATCCTGAATGCTGTTGAAGGACGAAGTGAGTCGAAGGATCAGCGGAAACCCTCAAGCTTAGTTGTAGCTGTTTATTTTAAACCTTGAAAGCAATTTCAAACTGAGAGAATAAACTATCAACCAACTCCTATTTTATTCTTATTGAGCTTCTTATAAATTGTTAGTTCTATGCGTTTCGTTCTAATAAGCTAAGAACTAATTATCTAATAGTCTATATCTATGTGTGGAATATTTGCTTATTTGGGTCCCAAGACAGACGCCGGTAATATAGTACTTGAAGGTCTAAAATCGCTTGAGTATCGAGGCTATGATTCATGGGGTGTAGCAATAAAACTGTCTAATGGTAAAACTTATGTGGAAAAACATCCTGGAAAAATAGGCGATGCGGAGTTGCCCCCGATGAAATCCAAGATAGCAATCGGCCACACTCGATGGGCTACTCACGGGGGTGTTACTGAACAAAACGCACATCCCCATGCGGACTGTAATAACGAAATATTTGTTGTTCACAACGGCATAGTTGAAAACTTTGAAGAATTGAAAAAAGCGTTAATAAAAAAGGGTCACACGTTTAGATCTCAAACCGATACCGAAGTAATCTCACACCTGTTAGAAGATAAAAAGTTACCACTTTTAGACGGCCGTCTTAAAGTTGTTACTATTCTTGACGTTTTTAAAACACTTAAAGGTTTGAATGCGATAATAGTATTTATTCCAAAGACTCAAGAGTTTTTTGCTATAAAAAATAGCTCGCCGCTTGTATTCGGCCATAATGAAAAAACAAAAGAATACTATCTTTCTTCTGACTACGCGGGTATTCTTCAACATACCGATAAACTCTATTACCTGGAAGACAACCAACTTTTATCAATTGACCGCCCTGGTCATCAACTCTTTGATTCGTCAGGAAGAAAAAAACCAATCACATTCACAACTTTCAAGATTAATCGAACAACGCTAGCTCTTGGATCATTCCCCCACTACATGATAAAAGAAATTAGCGAACAGCCCAAAGTAATTTCCAATATTGTTAATACATATCAACGAACAATTGAAGATTTAGCTCAAAAATTCAAGCACGCATACGGTACATATCTTGTTGGATGTGGTACTGCTTATTACGCGTGTCTTGCAGGTACTTATCTTTTCTCTAAAATTGCCAAACGTCATACCAATGCAAGCATAGGCTCAGAATTTTCCTATCTTGAGGATTTTTTAACTCCTAAAAGCCTCATCCTTGCTCTCTCTCAATCAGGAGAGACGATCGACATCATAGCCCCTTTAAAAAAGGCAAAAGAAAAAAACGTAAAAATAGCAGCTTTGACGAATGTTTTAGGATCAACTCTTTATCGTATGTCAGATTATAAAATCCTTCTGGGAGCAGGACCGGAAAAATGTGTGCTTTCTACAAAAGCATTTACGGCAAAAATTGCACTTCTTCATCTTCTTGCTCATTCGCTCAATGGAGGTTTTGCTAAAGGAGCAACTCAATTAAAAAAAGCAGTGGTCGAAATCGAAAAAATTCTTAGAATGAAAAAAATACAAAATCTAGCCAAAAAATTTAAAAATAGAGAGCATATTTTTGTTTTGGGAAGAGGACTGTCATACCCAACCGCACTTGAATCGGCTCTTAAGATGAAAGAGGGATCATATATCCATGCGGAGGCTTTCGCGGGAGGTGAGCTTAAGCACGGCGTCATCGCACTTATCGAAAAAGGTACACCTGTTTTTGTTTACAACCCACATGACGAAACTTATGAAGATACTCTTTCCTCAGCTTACGAAGTCAAGGCACGAGGGGCATATGTGATTGGACTATCTGATAAATCGAGTCCAGCTTACGATGAATGGATAAAAGTTGGGTACTGTGAAGAAGCAACGATCATACCCAATGTCGTTGTTGCTCAACTTTTGGGTTACCATCTGACACTAGCCCGTCGCCACGACCCCGACAAACCTCGTAATCTCGCCAAAAGCGTGACGGTAAAATAGATATAATATAAAATGCTCTTAATAATTAGAGAAAAAGCAACAAAAGATGAACTTATAAAGGCCTCTAAGGATTTTGATGGATATGTAAAAGTTGTCGTCGATATCGAACGAGAAATATTAGCCGCCGGTGGAGAACGACATTTTGCTGGAGAACAAAAACTTTTGCAAGACGGATCAAAACAAGAAAATCTTTGGGGCGGAGGACTGGATTTGGAAACAAAAGAAATTGACTATAATTCTATTATCAATCTTCGAACTCGACAAAATAACCCAAGTAGAGATATCCTTTCATCACAAATAAGAAAACGGTTTGATAAGATAGTAAAGAAGTTACTTCTCTAATATGGATACAAAAGCAAAAATTCTAGATATAGCAATGAACTTAAATCGCATCGGCAACTGGGCGGCAGACGATTTTGAAAAAAAACAAAAAAGAATTTCTTTATTCTTGAATCAAACTGCTCAATATATTGAAGCAGTCGATTCTGAAAAACTTTCAAAGCAATTTCAGAAAACTTTCCTGAAGTTTCTTGCTGAATATAAAAAACTCGAAGCAGCTAATCCTTCTAAATCAAATTCAATTTATTGGGCGGAGACAATGATGACCTGGGGCAATATTCTCACTCATCGATCAAAGCTTCTTTGAAAAACAAAATTTTATTTCCCTTTTTCTTTTTTCATTTCAACATTTATTTTATTCATATTCTTGTTTTTTTTAGATCCCTGTGCATCGACAGACTCTGAATCCTTTTTCCGGAGACGGAAATTATTTCAAAGACAAAATGGCCAATGGATACATTATCACCCTTACGCGGTTCTCGACCCAAAAGTCCAAATACCAGTCCGCCAACAGTTGTATAATTTTGACCTTTAATTCCAAGACGAAATCTTTTTTGAAAGCGTTCTAAAGGTACTGTGCCATCTAACAAATAACTGCCATCTGAATTTCTCTTTATACCCTTAATCGGTTTATCAAATTCATCCTGGATATCACCAATCATGCTTTCTATGATATCTTCAAGTGTCACTATTCCAACCATTAAACCAAATTCATCATATACAACCGCCATATGTACATGTTTCTTTCTCATATCTAAAAGAACTTCATCAGCCTTCTTTGTTTCTGGCACACTTATCGCCTTCCTTATCAAATTGGTTTGAGATAACTTTTTATCTCCGCCATCTCTTATCATCAATTTATAGATATCTTTTACATGAATAAAACCCATAGTGTCGTCTAATGATTTTTTATACACTGGAAATCTGCTGTAACTCTCATCAATGTTCTCAATCAATTTTTTGAGTGTAATATCAGCTGGATAAGCGACGATTTCACTTCGAGCTGTGATCAGCTGATTAATTGGTTTATCAGCGATTCTGAAAACATTTTTGATGATGGCAATTTCGTCTTTACCAATTTCCCCACTTTGACCAATTTGATCCAAAATCATCTTTAATTCTTCTTTGGAATATATAAGTTGTTCGCCTCTTGGTGCTGTAAAACCCAGAAATTTTAACGACAGGTTAGCAAAAATATTTAATAACCTGATGAACGGCCGAAATACTCTGGCAAAAAATGAAATCGGCGTGATAACAGTAAGTGAGACTAACTCGGCTCTGTTTAAGGCAATAATTTTAGGTACAAGTTCACCTAAAAGTATAGATAAAAATGTCAGACTTAATAAGGCGAAAACAATTGAGAGGCTATGTGCTACAACCAAAGCAATCCCTTTGGGTAAAAAGGTAAATAGAGTTAAAAAAATCTTTGCAAATACTGGTTCGCCAATCCATCCGAGTATCAGGCTAACAACGGTCGTCCCTATTTGTGTAGTCGAAATGAACTCCTCACGATTTTCTAATGCTTTTTGTACTAATCTAGCAAGCGTGTCTCCCTTTTTGACCAACTCATCTATCCAAGTCTTGCGTACGGCAACGATGGCATACTCTGAAGCAGCAAAAAACCCATTAAGCAAAATGAGAAGAAAAACTATTATCATTTGGGGGAAAACATCCATTCAGATAAATTATATCAAGCGGCGGAAGAAATCTTATAGATTATCTATTACTCCTTATTCTCAACAGAAGGCTGTTGGCTGTTTTTATTGATAAAACCGTTTTTCCGCTTGTTCAAAGTTGATAGAAAACCAAAAAATGTAATCCATGCATTTGGTTTTCCTGCAACATAATCTTCTGCAACTTTTACAAGTTTTGGAAATAGAATCTTTGTAACTCTTTGTGTCACGCCTGTTGAAAATGCATACGTTAGATAAGCATTTGTTGAGTCATATATGACTTCTCTTTGGTTTTTTTCTGAAATTTTATTATCTAGGTCCATGAAATAGAAGATATTTCTTAAAAAACGCGGTCTTTTATACTTTACTTTTCCATCTTTATTTTCTCTCCCTGATAAAGATTTTGCCACCGTAAGCAAGTACGACCGATCGAATAATCCTTGTGCTATAGTATTAAAAGCATTTTTGATTCCGTGTTCCTGATGTGATATTAAATGAACAATCGAATTAACGACCTGTGTCTCATATCTGTAGGTAGGCATTTGGAAGCCAGCAACTAAATTAAACCAATCATTCACCAAAAGTTGGGTAGCTCCTTCATTAAAATGACCACCAGTTAGTTTTTCTCCAACGACATCATTACTTTCATGAGGTTTATGAAAAGCATATCCCACTCTAGCGGCAGAAACTTTAGGAAGGTCGAACTTATCCTCATCTTTAGGCGCAGTTTCCTTATAGTTGAGAACACTGATCATGTGAGTATATTCATGAGCGATCAGGTTCATTAACACTATCAAATAAATTTCCTTACGCGATTTATTTCTAAATTGAGAATGTGTTGATAAGAGGTCAACCTGTTTTTGGATTTCTGGTTGATGGAGGTAAACAATTGGATCATAGCCATCAAAGTAAGCAAGATAATTTGACTCTTTTTCTTTATAAAAATTATTGACACGTCCTCCCAAAGGTAAAATACCGATATGATCAATCGAAGGAAAAGTAAAACCCATATCCATAAGATGTATCTGGAAACTTCTCAGTGCCAGGTAACAAAAAGCTTCAAATTGTTGATTAGTTAAATCAGTTCCCTGAAGAAGGCTATTATATGCTGTTAATTGCTCAACTCTTACTTCTTCAGCAAGCACGCCCAACTCTTTATCTATACTTTCAGGATCTTTCATTTTCATTTCAAAGGCCATATATTCCGGTCGTGTAATCCGCTCACCCCTTTCATAAGGAAAAACTCTCGGGTCATCGTCAAGAGGCCGATATCTTACAACCTCATCGACAGTTGCTGACATCTGAGTTGAAGCTTTATTTTGGATGATTTGATTAAACTTGGTGATTAAGTCTTGGGAAACAAATTCTTGAGGTGCGACTAAGTTAATTTGTAGAGGCTTAGCTAGATCAATAAGATAATCTCTAATTAAACCCAAATGTGAAATCGGATCAAAAGTATCAATCGGATTATATTGAGGTTCTTTTTCACTCATTAACGAAACCAATTATAGCAAGGAATTATTGCTTCTGTGAAAAAACTCTTTAAGTTTGAAGCTAGACCTTTCTGGGTTGCTAGAATGATACCAAAACGTTCTCCAGCCGAAAGCTTCCGTGGCTACTATATGACTTTTGCTATTTTCGATAAACAAAATCTTGCTTCCGCTAACTCCAGCTTCTTTTTCTGCCAATTTAAATATAGCAAGATCGGGTTTTTTTAAACCAACCATGCTCGAATCAACTATTACATCCCACGCAACATCAGGAATAATTCTGCGTTTTTTAAGCGATTCAAACATATGAGGATACTGATTCGTAAGAAGTCCAACCTCACAATGTTTCCGTATCTCATCAATCACAGGCCAGATTGATTTGTTTTTTTCAAAGCGCTTAATAAAACCATCTATAAGAAGAGAGTATCCTTCAGTAACTTTGACCTTAAATTTTTTCTTTATAAGTGGAATAAGGGATTCGACGTCACGACCCACACACACTTCTCCTTCGTAATGTTGGAAAAACACATCGAATTCTTTATATTTTTCAGACGGAATTCCAAGCTCCCTTTTCAGTTCCTGCCACTTATCAGTTTCGTTAAAATCGAGTGTTACGACTCCTCCTAAATCAAAATAGACAAATGAGATCATATTAGTTTAAGTACTGAATTTTTTACACTTGTTGCCACCTACCTATCAATCAAAAGTACTGTAATAGAGTTATCATTCTTCCAAGCAGGCAAGAACTTTTGATCTGTTAAAACCCATCCTAACAAGCTCTGTAATATATCTACTACAAGTGTGATGGCCAAATTGTTTTTTATTTAACTAAACTATCATGAATGGCCTAATACCTAAAGGAATTTTATGACTTGACGGAGGATGAAATTTTAAATGACTAGTTCCGTGTTGATTATCAGCATTAAAACCCAGTTTAATAAGCGCATGACATAAGTCAACCGAACCGAAAAGCTTTTTCATGAACTTAAATATCTCTTAAAAAAGTTTGGCGTAGAAAATATAATGAAAGGCTTAGCTTTCTCAAAGTCTTTATCTTCCCTAGGTCTATAATGAAACTCTTTTTGAAGTTCTTTTGAGACATCAAAGTACGTATAAATTAAATCATTTATTAAAGAAAATAATTCTTCCTGATTCTCTGCCTCAGTAAATACACCGTATTCAACTAATTCAGCAAAAAACTTTCCTTTCGCTAATTTTTTAATTTTCACTTTAATTGTCTGAGGAAGTCGAAGATCTTTCATAATACAAGTGTATTATATCAAAGAACTTAATGTCAAGACTTAATAATAAGTTATTGTATCAATCTAATTTGGATAATGACACTTCTTATACTTCTTGCCAGAACCACACCAGCAGGGATCATTGCGGCCGGGTTTTTTGTTGGATTGTCCCGGAGGAATAATTTTAAAACCCATCTGTGCAGAATTATCTTGGGGCTGTGGTTGATTTTGCATTGATTGTAATATGGGCTGAGACGCTGGAGGTTGTGAAGCAACGGTTTCTTGCTGTTTTTGTGCTTGAGAAAACGGATCAATCTTAGAGGCAGATTTAAACACCTTCTGCGGTTCTTTTTGAGAATCTTGTTGTGCAGATATATTCCCTATCTCTATCTTGAATAATCTTCTTGTAACCTCAAAATTGATATCACCTATCAACTTCTCAAACATCGAAAATGCTTCATTTTTATAGGCGACTAGTGGATCTTGTTGTGCATAACCACGCAGATTAATCCCTTCACGCAGGTCTTCGATAGCTGTCAGATGCTCTGTCCAATATTTATCGATTGTTGTAATAAAGATAATTCTGGCAACTTCATTCCAAATTTTTTTGCCTACCTTTTTTTCTTTGCGAGATAACTCTTCTTTTATTAATTTCATAATATGGTCAATCAATCCTCCAGTATCACTTCCCTTTGAATTTTTTTCCAGCAGCTCAAAGTCTACTGGCACAATCAAATTGACTTCTTTATGGAGATTCTTGAGGCTATCTTTGGAAATAATCTCGCCTGTGCCAAAAAAAACATTGACCAATAGGTTTATCTCTTCTTCAAATGTGTCAAGTATGGTTTGACGAAATTCAGTTTCACTCTTTTCCTGAAGAGTCAGAATTTTCCTCCTCAATGTGTAGATGATGTCCCTTTGCTTATTCAAAACGTCATCATACTCAACCAAGTGCTTTCTGATGTCAAAGTTAAATCCCTCCACTTTAACTTGTGCTTGCTCTATGGCTTTAGAAACCATTGAATGTGTCAATGGTTGGTCTTCGGGAAACTTTAAAAATGTCATTAGTTTAGATATCTGTTCACCACCAAATATCCGCATCAGATCGTCTTCCAGCGAAACAAAAAATCTTGATGCACCCGGGTCACCCTGACGGCCCGATCGCCCTCTTAACTGATTATCTATTCTTCTTGACTCATGTCTTTCTGTGCCGATAACATACAAGCCACCTAGATTTACCACCTCGTCGTGACTTTTTTGCCAATCTTTCATTTGTTTTTCACCTGACATCTCTCCGCCAAGAATGATGTCTACGCCGCGCCCAGCCATATTTGTAGCAACGGTAATAGATCCCTTTTTTCCCGCATTGGAAATAATCATCGCCTCTCTTTCATGATTTTTTGCGTTTAAAAGCTCGTGCGTTATTCCTTTTTGCTTGAGAAGTCTCGAGAGCAGTTCATTTTTCTCAATTGACGTGGTACCAACCAAGACCGGCCTTCCTTTTTTATAATTTTGAATAATTTCCTCGACTACGGCATTAAATTTCCCCCGCTCTGTTTTATAGATCATGTCCGAATGATCCTTCCTGATCATGGTCAAATGCGTGGGAACGACAACAACGTCGTTCTTGTAGATTTTATGAAACTCTTCTGCTTCTGTGGCCGCTGTACCCGTCATTCCGGCAAGTTTTTTGTACATACGAAAATAGTTCTGCAGAGATACTGTAGCCAGAGTTTTTGACTCACGCTGAATTGATACGTTTTCTTTCGCTTCTATTGCCTGATGGAGTCCTTCTGAAAATCTTCTTCCGTATAGTAAGCGACCGGTAAATTCATCAACTATGATTACTTCGCCGTCTTTTACGATATATTCTTTATCTGGTTTAAATAAAGTATTTGCCTTCAGCGCAGCTTCGATATGAAAAAGCGTATCAAAATCTTTTTCATAAATATTAGATACACCAAGCATAGACTCGATCTTCTTTATTCCCTCTTCTGTCAAATTTGCTGTGCGGAGTTTCTCATCGATAACGTAATCGGTTTTTGCATCAAGTCGTTTGACGGTCTGAGCGTATGAATAATATTTTGATGTATCCTCCTCATAAGGAGCTGAAATAATATGGGGCGTTCGTGCTTCGTCGATCAGAATCGAGTCTGCCTCATCGATGACGGCAAAATTAAAGCCTTTTTGCACCAAATCAGCCGACGATCCAGCCATATTATCGCGAAGATAGTCAAAACCGAATTCGCTGTTAATCCCATACGTAATATCGGCAGAGTAAGCTTCTTTTCTGGTGATTGAACGCAGCTGAGCTAACCTCCAATCCTGAGCTTCTTTGTCTTTGTATTTCGGGTCATATATAAATGATTTATCTGAGATGATGGCTGCGGTTGAAAGGCCTAAAAAATGAAATACTCCTCCCATCCAACCTGCATCGCGTCTAGCCAGATAATCATTAACCGTCACTAGATGTGAGCCGTTACCGGTCAACGCATTTAGATAAAGCGCAGTGATAGCAGAAAGCGTCTTACCTTCGCCTGTTTTTTGCTCTGCAATCTTTCCTTCATGCAGGGCGATTCCCGCCATGAGCTGGACATCAAAATGCCTCTGTCCCAAAACTCGCCGCGCAGCTTCGCGAACCAGCGCAAATGACCAAACAAGTACCTCGTCTAATTTACCCCCATCTCCCCCAACACCCTCACGAAGTTTATTAGTTTCTTTCTTAAAATCTGTATCCTTTAACTTCCTCGCCTTATCTTCAAGAGAGTTTATTTGCTCAACTTTTTCTTTAAGCCTATTGATTTCCCGCTGATTGTAATCAAAAAATTTTTTAAAAAAATTTAGCATATGTGTTATTAGTTCGCAGAATGCGAATTTGAGTTTATGGCACGCGTGGGTGCTAATTACAAAAACAGAAATCGCTTACTAGCTTGATGCATAAACGAAAAGACGCATTCAAGAACCATATTCTATTTTATAAAATATTCTTGCGGTATGATTAAAATCTTTTGGGCAGCGAAGCGATTCGATTCTTTTTCTGTCCCGGATTTCTTGATAACAAAATGAATAGTATCTCCCTCCTTGATTTTTGAGAACCCCACTTTTTCTAAAACAAGAGTTTTAACATTGATCATTTGTTGTTTTGTAAAGGTTTCAACATCGAGTGTATAATTTTCCTTATCGCTGGTAACAGCCCTTATAAAAAATTCCTGCTTATTAACCTCTGAGACTTTTCCAGAAACAATCAAGAAAAATTCATCAAGATAAATAGCATTTGCCTCAATTTTATTATTATTCATTACTCCGGTTACTATGATATAAGATCCTTTCTTAATATCGCTCAACTTAATCTCTTTTCTGGTTGTTCCAACAATTTGATAATATTTCGTCAAATCAGAATCTACTGATATTTCATATAGTTGGTCATTGTACGATCTAATTTTTATTTTTTTATCGGTTTTCTCTTCCACATGACCGCTTACGGCCTTGCTATTTTTCTGTCTAAGTTCGGCGACTTTGGTTGCAATTTTTTCTTTCAGTGACTGAATTTCATTATCTTCAGCAGATTTAGTCGGCAAAACTAATACCTGTGACGGTGACGCGATCTTAGTCTGAGCAGAAACTTTATATAAAGGTATAACAGATGTTAACACAGCTATAATAAATAAACCTTTTACTACATTTAACTTTGATCTTTTATCTTTGATCTTTGATCTTCTTTTCATAGTTGTTCTGGGAGATAATAAATACGTAACTCTTTCTCAAACGTTCTTGCTAGATCGCCACTTGTGTGCGATGTAACGGTAATCACATTTTCACCAAGAGATAGAGGGAAATTTACTGAAAATTTTTCTTTTTCATTTTTAAAAATTATTTCTTTTATAGGAGATTGCATGATAATTAGTGCATTTTTTTCTGCATTTCCTTTAAGTGCTACTTCATCTTTATTAAACACCGCTCCATTTTGCGGTTCATCGATTGCTAGGGGGGTTGCGCTTTTTTGTGTAGTTTTTGAAAGCTGACTAATTTTTTGATTTGGAGCTAATGTTTTTGTCTTTGTCAGTTGAATTTCTTTATTCTTTACTAGAATAAGTAATGCAACTACTGCTCCAAAAATAATCCCAAAAAAAATAGCTATGATTGTTTCTTTTTTCATCTTTTAAAAATAATCGTGTTAAGGATGGAAGGTAATGATTCTATTATATCGCTAATATTATACCAATATCCTTTCTTTAAGAAAAGCTCATCGGCAGTTCTTTTTAAAAGAAATGAAGAGAGAATCGCCGATTCAAACGGACCGCTTTTGGCATAAAAAGAAGCGGTGAGTCCTGCTAGTATATCTCCCGTACCTCCTTTGGTCAAACCAGAATTGCCTCCTTCTACAACAGCGCCTTCTGCTCCATCTGAAATGAAATCTTTTATGGCTTTTAAAAGAATAAGACAGTCAAATTTTTTTGCGTACTCGGCTACAATCTCACTTTTTTGTTGATCATTTTTGTCAGATAGATCAATATTAAATAGTTTTTTAAACTCACCTTGATGTGGCGTAATGATCGTTTTAACTTTCCGTCTCAATAACCACTCTGGTTTTATCACCTGTAATGCTCCTGCATCGATAACGAATTTTTTATCAGGAAAATGTTCAAGTAGATATTTCGTCAGATGGTAGGTATATGTTGGCTCATCCTGAGTTTTTAAAATGTCCTTAAAATTTGTCATTTGTAATTTGTCATTTGTAATTTTTCCTCGCATCATCCCCGGCCCAACCAATATTACATCATCCTCCTTCACATACTCCAACAGCTCTTCTTGTCGAACAACCATTCCATTTCTGAACTTTTTTTTTAAAGATAAGAAAATTTCATTATTTTCTTGAGTCGAAGAATAATGAACCATATCGACAAGATGAGAAGCGATCTCTGCGGCCCAGATAGAAGCAGAGTGAAAAAGCGATGACCCACCTATCACCAGCGCCTTACCGTTTTGACCTTTGTGAGAGTTAGGTTTTGGAATATGAATATATTTTAAAAAAGCTCTTACAGCTTTTCCATTAGAAGTGTTAATAATTGTCGTCATATTATTTTTCGAATAATTATAATCAAAATAAATAAATAATTTAAGCATCAAATCCTATTTGTAGATTAATTCAGCTACTTTTTGAGACCATCCTAGAAATGTAAATATTTCTGGGCCTTTTATAAAAGGAGGCTTTATTAATCTATCTCGATCACTCTTATGAAGCTCGGCCCAATGTAGTATTCTTCTTGCGACAGTCGTTATTCCTTTTCCTCTATAAGCATCTTCACTAAGCGCTTCCTCAATAAAATTGATTGGAAACTTGGTAGCATCATAGTAATCTCTGATATATTCTTCTTTATAAGCTAAAGCAAAAAAGTCATCTGTTGTTACAAAAACTGCTTGCCCATTCTTATACAAAATAGCTTGATGTTTATATTTCAAATTTGCTATTAAATCGTTTTCATGCGTATTAACACCATCACGTAAGATTACAAGAGAATGTCTAGGATAAACCAAAGGAGATTTACGAGATTCAACACTCATAATCATTCTTTTAACAATTTCATTTGTCATACTGTAATATCTGAGGTTTTAATGATCATATCTGATATAATTTTACACTATGATAGTAGGCCATAGGAAGCTTCGTGAAAAATTTTCCAAATTCTGGAGTTCAAAAGATCACAAAGAAATTCCGCCTATTCCTCTTGTTCCAAAGGATGACCCAACTACCTTATTTACAGGATCTGGTATGCAACAGCTCGTCCCCTATCTGCTTGGTGAACCACATCCCTTAGGAAAAAGATTATATAACATTCAACCTTGTTTTCGCTCACAAGATATAGATGAAGTTGGTGATAACCGCCATACAACATTTTTTGAAATGATGGGTAACTGGTCACTGGGTACCTATTTCAAAGAAGAGCAATTGGAGTGGGTGTGGGATTTTTTTACTGATGAGCTTGATATTCCTAAACATAAACTATATGTGACTGTTTTTTCGGGCACAAAGACAATTCCTAGAGATAACGAATCAGCATCTATTTGGAAAAAATTAGGTGTCAAAGAGAATCATATTTTTTATTACGGACCTGAAAAAAACTGGTGGTCAAGAGCCGGAATCCCTGATAAGATGCCAGTCGGTGAGCCGGGCGGGCCTGATTCTGAAATATTCCATGAATTTACTCAAGTGGCACATAATCCAAAGTATGGCTCAAAGTGTCACCCAAACTGCGACTGTGGAAAATTTTTGGAAATTGGTAATTCTGTCTTCATGCAGTATCAAAAACAAAAAGATGGATCATTTAAGGAACTCCCCAAAAAGAATGTCGATTTTGGAGGAGGTTTGGAAAGAATTCTTGCTGCATTGAATAATAATCCCGATGTATTTAAAACTGATATTTTTAGTGGGATTTATGATGAATTACATAAAAAAATTGGTAAAGAAACAACTGATGTTAGAGTAAGGAGATTAAGAATATTTCTTGATCACACAAGAGCAATTTTATTCTTGATTAAAGATAATGTAAAGCCCGGTAAAAATGAAAGAGATTATGTACTTAGAAGATTGATTAGAAGATCTGATGACCAGTTAAATATCTTATTTCAGGGGGATAGAATATTGATAAAATCCATATGGAAATCGGTAATTACATATTTCATAGCGAAATATAAAAATACTTATAAATTGAATTTAAATAGTTATGATGTAATAGAAGAAGAATTAAATAAGTACCAAAATGTATTTGTTCATTTGGAAAAAGAACGAAGTGAATTCCAATCATTACTTAAAAAGTATCCCATTAGTACTGCTTCGACAATTGCTGGACCAATTACATTCAACTATCAGAGCACATTTGGAATTCCTTTTGACACATCAAGATCAATTGCAGAAGAAGTTGGGCTTGATACCCAAATCTTAATAAAAAATTATAATAAAAAGAAAATTGAACATCAAAGTAAATCTCGCACTTCATCTTCAGGAATGTTTAAAGGTGGCTTAGCAGATCATAGCGATCAGGTACTGAAATACCATACCGCAACCCATCTTCTCCACCAGGCATTATTTGACGTTTTGGGAGACAGTGTACGACAGGAGGGATCAAATATTACTGCCGAAAGATTGAGATTTGATTTCTCAGCACCTAAAAAAATGAGTCCCGAAGAGCTGAGAGAGGTTGAACTTATTATTAATAAAAAAATAAAAGAAAAAATTGATGTTTCCTTTAAAATAATGAACAAAGACGACGCTTATAAAATTGGGGCTAGGGCTTTTTTTAGAGAAAAATATCCTGAAAAAGTTAAGATTTATTTTATAGGTGATTATTCTAAAGAATTCTGCGGAGGACCACATGTAAAAAATACAAAGGAAATCCGCAAAATTCAAATATATAAATTCGAAAAAATCGGTTCAAACCTTTATCGAATCTACGCAAAATAGGGTTGACAAGATTCTATCTTTCATCTATAGTTTCTAGGTATGCCAAAAAAGAAATCGACTCCAACAAATCAAATATCAGATTCTGACGTTCAAAATCCAACACAGCAATATTATCCACCAACTCCAAAAGGTCCATCAAATCTTTTGATAGTTTTACTTATTGCCGTATCTTTTTTAGCCGGCTATCTTTTTTTTAGAGTACGCAGCCTAGAGCAAGGAAAGGCTACTGGAACAACTCAACAACAAGCAGAGCAACCACCGCAAAGACCCACAGAACTCAAAATCAAAAAACCAGAAGCCGATGAACACTGGAGAGGATCAAAAGATGTGCGTTATGTCTGGGTCGAATACTCTGATCTTGAATGTCCGTTTTGCAAAAGGATACATCCTGACTTGATCAAACTTATGGATGGATATAAGGACAAAGTAGCCTGGGTATTTAGACATTTTCCATTAGCATTTCACCCAAAGGCGCAAAAATCCGGTGAGGCCGTTGAATGCGCGCATGATCAGGGTGGAGACGAGGCATTTTGGAAATTAAACGACGCCATCTTTGAAAAAATGCCGGATTTGGAGCTTTCACAGTTACCATCGCTTGCTTCTGAGGTTGGCCTTGACGCAACAACGTTGAAAGATTGCTTAGACAGCGGTAAATTTGAAAAAAAAGTTAAAGATCAACAGGCAGAAGGAACAAAAGCAGGCGTACAGGCCACACCAACTGGAGTTATCTATGATCTAAAGACTGGTAAGACGCTTCTTGTCGAAGGTGCTCTTCCTTACGAAAACCTCAAACAAAACCTAGACAACTTCCTCGCACAGAATAAATAATGATTTCTTTTTCCATAGCATTATCTTCTATACGTATACCTGATATCTCGTATACGATCTTTATTGGTAGGTTTATCAAAATAATGAGCATTAATATCATAGCCCTGATTACGAATTTGATCGATAAAATCTTGTACTGTAGGAACACCATTAATTACAGTTTTGACTTCACTTCTAAAGCGCACTAATCTTTTGATAAATAGTCTTCCACTTCGATCATATCTTGCTCCTTCATAGAGACTCATTTGAAGTCTAAGAATCTCATCTATAACATCGTCTGGATTGTGTTGCGCAAATTCCCAGGGCGGCCCGTACAGGATTATAGGTCCATCAGGAGTTCCAAATTTAACTTGAACACATCCATCATATGCCTGATGCTTACTAACAATGTAGGTTGAAGAACCCGTGAGAAAAGGAATAAATCGATCTGGTCCTTGTTCAACTCCCATAAACACTCAAGTAATTGCACTATTAAGTTATTTTTGCCTTTGAAACAATTTGTGCCGCCAAGGGGAATCGTCCATGAACTAGAACGAAGTTCAGTTCAGGACGCCACGTACCGAACTCTGTTCTGGTACTGTGGCGAACCCTTGAGTGGCGCGTACCGGATTCGAACCGGTGATCTGAACGTTGAGAACGTCCTGTCCTAGGCCGCTAGACGAACGCGCCTATACACAACAAATATGTATTTGAATGTGCGGTTATTTGACTTTAGAGCCGAGATTTAGTACTATTTTAGCATCAATCCCCTAACAGTACAAGATTGTACAGAAAGAGGGGGTTATTTTTTTACTATCGCTTTCTAAACGAAGTGAAGATTAGCGATAGTTAAATCCTCCTAACATCGCTCTTCAAAACGTCGAGCGAATAGCGAAGAGTTAAGTTTTGAAGTAAGATGTGGAGGATAATTACATTTATATCAAATGAAAAAAATTCAACTTACAAAACATGGTTTGGAGAATTTACGAAAAGAATACGATGAGTTTACTCGTATAAAACGACCCAAAGCAGTTGAGAGATTAAAAACTGCTCGCGCGATGGGAGATCTCTCTGAAAATAGTGAATATTCTGCAGCCAAAGATGAATTGGCTTTTGTCGAAGGAAGAATTCAGGAGATCGATGAGATGCTAAAAAATGTTGAAGTTGTTGTGAATCATAATCACACCAACACAGTGACTCTGGGAAGCAAAGTAAGGGTAGAATCAAACGGTAATAAAGATGAATTAGAAATAGTGGGCGAGTTTGAAGCAGATCCTTTGAATAAAAAGCTATCTTCCACCTCACCGCTTGGTCAAGCTCTCATCAATAAAACCGTGAATCAAGAGGTAGAGATCGAAGTACCGGACGGGAAAATAAAATATAAAATTCTTGAAATCAAATAAGACTTCTTCTTAATCTCCAGACTGCATAAGTTATAATACATTTATAATGTTCCACGTTACATGTTCTAAGTTCTATCATTTATGATCTGGGTCGATCGAGAAGTAAAAAAAATAAAAGAACGTAATCTAAAACTTGAATGGGTAGACGACATGAAAACACCATCAGGACGCATTCATGTTGGTGCACTTCGCGGAGTAGTGATTCATGACCTCGTCTATAAATCTTTAGTTGAAAATAATGTAAAAGCTAAATATACCTACGTATTTGATGATCATGATCCGATGGATGCGCTTCCAGCTTATCTTGAGAAACAAAAATGGCAAAAGTACATGGGTATGCAGCTCTATAGAATTCCTTCACCTGAAAAAGGCTATAAGAGTTTTGCCCAATTCTATGCAAAAGAGTTTCAGAAAGTATTCGAGTCTATTAACTGCTATCCAGAAATTATCTGGACATCAGAGTTGTATAACAGCGGAAGGATGAATAGTGTCATAAATGAAGTGCTGGATGGTACTCAAAAAATTAGAGAGATTTATAAAAAAATCTATGAAAAGGAAAAACCTGAAGATTGGTATCCGTTTACTACTGTATGCCAAAAATGTAAAAAAGTCGGTACGACAAAAGTCTATAAGTGGGACGGAAAATATGTTTATTACAAATGCCTTCCACACGGGGTTGAATGGACAACGGGGTGCGGCCATAATGACAAAATTTCTCCTTTTAACGGGAATGGGAAGATTCCCTGGAAAATCGAGTGGGCAGCTAAATGGAAGGTCATCGGAGTAACCGTTGAGGGAGCTGGAAAGGATCACATGTCTAAAGGAGGCTCGCACGACGTAGCAAGTGCTGTATGCAAAGAGGTTCTTCATTATCCTGTGCCGTTTCCTATTCCTTATGAGTGGTTTACGATTGGGGGACGGAAAATGTCCTCTTCAAAAGGAGTTGGAGCATCGGCAAAGGAAGTTGCACAGATTTTACCGGCTGGCGTCTTTAGATTTCTCATTGTTCGCACACATTTAAATACCCACCTTGACTTTAATCCCTTCGGGGATACGATTTTGAATCTGTTTGACGACTATGATAGATGTATGAATGCGTATTTTGGCAGATTGGAAAAGAAAATTCCCAAAGGAAAACCCGGAGAAGTTTTATCAGATTTTGCAAGAATAATGGAGTTATCTGCTGTAAAACCTCTGCCAAAAAAACGGATATTTCTTCCACGTTTTAGAACCATTGTGAATTTAGTGAAAAATAAAACAGATTTAACTACCTTTTTTGAAAAACAACAGGCTAAAAAATTAAAACCTGAAGAAAAAGCAGTTCTTGAAGAACGACTACTGTATGCTCAGATCTATCTGAAAAACTATGCAGAAGAAAAAATAGTTTCTTCGAATAAGACTTATAAGACTCATTTGTCTGAGAAACAAATTAAATTCCTAAAACAGTTAGCAGATAATTTAGAGAGTGCATCTGAACACCGTGAGCAGATCCAAAAAGTTATTTTTGATTCAGTTAAGCAAAGTGGCCTCAAACCCAAAGAAGCTTTTAAGGCATTTTATCAAGCTTTAACCGGTAATGACTTCGGCCCCAAAGCCTCTGATCTGGTCTTGGAAATTGGCCTTGAAAATGCCATGAAACGTCTGGTAAAAGTGGTATAATTTTAGCATGTCTAGTCATCCTCCAAAAAAACTCCAAGCAACTTTATGGTCTGTAGATACTAATGCTTTAGATATTCAGGAAGATAAAAACTACATTATTCACCAAATATTATCAATAGGAGGAATTAACGATATGAAATGGCTATTTAAAACGTATCCTTTTGATACAATAATTTCTGTCTTTCTAAAAAAACCAGCCAAGATTTATCTACCACAAAGATTTTCTCTTGCCAAAGTCATTCTAGGATTAAAAAACTGGCATTTTACCAAAGAGTACTATGTCGTCAATACACCTCGAATTATTAGGCAAAAACCAGCTTGAAGTATTTAAGAGTCTTGCTGTTTTCAAAAAAAAAATCTATTTTAGCTGGAGGAACTTCTCTTTCTCTTCAACTCAAACATTGGTTTAAACCACTTTATTCTTTGATAGATGCTGGATCTTTATATATGTATGATTTCAAAGACATTGCTTTAGATAAAGCCCATACAGTTGGTCGACGCGCCACATGGAGAGACTACTTTGATCTATTTTATATTCTTAAAAACAAATTTTATTCTGTCGAGGAAATCCTCAAGAATGCTAGGAAAAAGTTTGGAGTTGAATTTTCGGCCGAACAATTCTTAAGCCAACTTACCTACTACGACGATCTAACCGAATTTAATCTCGTATTTACAGATAAATCATACACTCAAGATGAAATTAAAAATTTCCTGACTCAAGAAGTAGAAAGTTATGCAAAAAAAATCATTTCAAAATAGCATCATTTCTGCCCAAAGCAGCTGAGTTGATTTTGCAGATGGGAATTGAAAAAGCAAAAAAAAGATTTTACACTTTCAAAAAACGGAGACATAGCTTATAATATCAGCATGCTTCAAGTTAAAGAGGCCTTATTTTCAACTGGACAAAGATTTAGTTCTTTTTTACATCTACCCCATAGAGAACAAGAACCACAATTAACTCTTAAGTCAAAAATCTTGATTTCAGGATTAGCCGGAACAGGTAAAACAGAACTCATCAATCAAATGGGTTTAGATCTACATTTAACTCCAGAACAATATGAGAAGATTGGCGAGAGGCAAAGACAACGATATAGAGAGAAATTTGGACAAGATACTTTAGGATATTTATCTAGAGAAGAACAAGATGACATCGATTTTGATAACCTCATTAAAGAAAAAATCACTCATCCTAAAGAGCCTCCCTTTCTTTTGGAAGCGCATCTGGCCGCACTAGATGCCTATGAACTCAAATTAGCAGGAGAGAGTCTTGAAAATGTTTTTTCAGTTTTACTAATATGTAGTGATCAAGGAGAAAGACTGGATAGAGTATGGCGTCGGGACAGGCAAAAAAAACCTGATTTGAGGGAAGAGGATTCAGATAGCCAAACATTAGATCGCGAGAACCTCGATCTAGAGCAATACAGAAAAACTCATCCAATTCTGCAAGAAAATCTTTCTCTTGATCCAAGAAATCCATCCGATCGTGAATGGCGAAATGTACTTTATAATATAGTTATTGATACCAAAGGTAAATCTGTCGAGCAGGTTAAAAAAGAACTCGAGCAAAAACTTATAGATATAGAAGCTATAGAAACTATTAAATAATTACGAATTTGACTTTTCTCTACCCCTTCCGTTGTTGCCAAACCATGTCCACTTATTATATAGGGCTAAATCGCTGCTAATTTGATTTTGAATTACTTGAGCATGAAAATTACTGCATGCTCCAAGGGACTCTGGATTACCTAAAACATCAAATTCCACTGTTAATCTTGCCTGTTTTCCGCACCGTTCTCCACCTATGATTGCAGCGCAGCCTTCTCCTTGTAAAATCAGTTCATAAGCGGCTTGCCCAACTTCAGAACCTCCGAATTGTCCTCTTTCTACCATAACAAAAAAGCCCGCGCTTTGCGCGGGTTAATTTAAAAAATAAGAAACTTGTTTCTCCATGAAATATTATGGACCACTCATTTCAAAATTTCAAGTGCAAATTGCTATATAAAAGTCGTGTATAATATCGCGATGCCAGAATCACCGACAAGAAAGGAGCCGCTGAGAGGATCTAATGTAGGGATCGATGTTGTTTTTGTGCGACACGCTGCGAGAGAGGCGATCGACCCCGAACGGATTAAACAAGGCTGGTCACCCCCATTAACAGAGAGAGGAATCCAAGCTTCAAGAGAATTCGGCAACGTTGTTCTCGGCTCGGATATTTTTGCCGCGGATCAATATAGTTCAGTGTTTTTCACAGGTACGAGCATCGCTAGAACCCACCAAACTGCAAGAGAAATTAGGCGTGGTGCAAAGTTTGTTCCAAATACTACAGTAAGAGAACGGTTTCCTACAAAATCAGGACAAGATCAAGATAATCTGCTTCGTCTACAACCCGGTGGAAAACCTTGGAATAACCTAAAAATTGAGACTGCTGTTCAAGCCATCAAACCAGGTATAGAGCAAAAAGTTTTTGAATCACTCACGGCACACGGCAAACAAGAGTTTTATGAAGCAGCTATCGCAGAGATTTTCGACGGGCTAAATCATGATAGTGGAAAAATCCTTACAGCACTATCGCGTCATCTACCCGAACCGGTAGCACTTCAAGAAGCAATATCAATTACAACAGCTCTCTACGACAGATTCCTCGACTCTGATGAAGCTCAGGCCTATTCAGCTACCGCTCATGAATATTTACAGAAATTAAAAAGAACTTTATCGGTTCTCCCAAACGGAAAACAATTGCTTATTGTGGGAGTAACTCATGATTTCAATCTTGCTGGAATGACAAAATGGTTCACCGGTATTGAATCCCTTAGGGAAATTGGGGGGCCACCCGACTTCCTTTCCTATTTACTATTTAAACTAAAAACAAATGAACTGGGTGAATTCCATCCGCAACTATACTATAATGGCAGACAATTTGATTATCTTCCCAACAGATTATGACCCATAAATTTCAGAAATTTATTCTGCGAAGCAAATTCAAGAATCTGCCAGTCAAAATTTTCGTTAAAGAGTCAGATAAACGATCAAAAGTAGGACTAATAATTAATCCTGGCGCGTTCGAAGAAGCTTGGGGAGACAACAACAGATATAAATATATTCTCCTCTGGCTGCAGAAAAATTTAAACAGCAAACCAACAATTATTGCCTATCAAACAAGTAGACTCGCAGACGTTGGCAAATCAAAATCGGAAACGATTGAAAACTATTGGATAAGGATTTTTAAAGGAAAAACATTTCAACACGAGCTGTCTGACGTCAGGAAAGTTTACGAATTTTTATTGGCCGAAAAAAAGTTTCATTTAGATACCATTTACGTTGTTGGTTTTTCTTTAGGCGGAACTTTTGGCCTCATTCTTTCTTCGACTTTTAAGCAAATAAAAAAAATCTGCCTGCTCGGGTCAGCCATCTCGACAAAAAGACCCAATCTGCCAGTTTTGATTGGCTATCCAGCAAAAAATTGGATACTCAATCGGGCGTCAAAATTTAAAAACTATATAAAACTTTACCAAGGATATAACGAAAAAATTGTACCATTTGATGACCAAATTGAAATTATCTCTGCTCTTAAAAATCCTAGATATGCATCTCTAGTTCGCATCAACAAAGCGGATCATATGTTCTCTGGAAAAAACAAGTACGGTTTAATATATTATTATTGGATGTTAAATGATGTAAAAAATTTTTTCGGCGTTTCAATCTGAGCGGCTAAAAGAATCTTTCACCCTTAGTAAACACTCTTTCCCCAATCCCGCTCCCATCTAATAAATGTTCGCGAAGTTCTGTCGTAATATCTCCTTCATTCTTGGGTTGATTATTGTCTATATCAACAATTCTAGCGCCTTGTTGCTCTAAAAGCTGGGCAAAACCAGCATAAAAATCGTCGTCTCCAAAAATACGCGTAACCGTATCGTCCCTATCTCCACCTCTTAAGTGTGTTCTATCTAGTCTTACATCTAAATCTGTTATTAAATGAAATACTGTAAGTATACGATCAAGCGCTTGAGCTGGATAAGTTCCCTTATGAAAATTGGCTGCCATAGTCGTATACGAATAGTCTGCTTTGCCTTCAGGGCGTCTCCTGTCATTTACGTTCCGACCACAAGCTAGTTCGGCTAGAACTACTCCGTCGCGAGTCGCATTTATAATATCTCTCCAAAACCAAGAAAATTGCCAGCGGGGAATTTCTGGGCCGACCACTATAAATGGAAAATGATGCTCTGGAACTGCCGCGCCTCTTTCGTGTTTATGTCCGTCACGATGGGCTACTACTCCATATAATTCATTGATGTCAATCTGATCACCATCAGGACCGGTCACATGAGTCGGGTGAATATGATTTCTCCCACCGCGTGTTTTATGATCGTGATTTGCAGCCGCACTTATTTTTCCAGAGTCATTAATTTCAACTACACTCATGTTTCCATTGAGAAGGTCCCTTGTTCGACTTAAATATCTGCTTTTGCCTCCTGAGGATGGAGCTGTGAAAAGAATTACGTTTCTGGTCGGTTTTCCCAAGGAATTTCTCATTTTTATCCTAAAAAAATACTCCAAATCTGGAGCATTTTATTTAGTCTAACAATCGACTAAAAAAATTCAACGGCTATTTCTATATCAAAATAATACTTTCATTTACTCGGTAAAAATAAATTATAATCATCACTAATGATACTTGTGGTTGATTTTGGATCACAGACGTGTCACCTCATTTCACGCAGACTTCGCGATTTAGGAATTGAAAACATCATCGTCGATCCTGAAAATATTCTAAGTGAAATAGAATTACATAAACCAAAAGGGCTCATTTTTTCAGGCGGCCCTGCATCAGTCTACGAAAAAAATGCTCCCACAATAACTAAAAATGTTTTTGATCTGGGAATTCCTATCTTAGGAATATGCTATGGTTGGCAGCTTACTTCACACCTTTTAGGTGGGGATGTAAAATCGGGAAAAAAAGAATATGGGCCAGCAAATTTAAAAATAAATAAAAACAATTCTTTACTTTCAAATATTGAAAGCTATTCAAGAGTGTGGGTAAGTCACGGTGATACAGTTTATTCATTACCAAGAGGTTTTGTAAGTCTGGCTGAAACTGGAGATGTTTCATTTGCTGCAGCAGCAAACCTGTCCAAAAAAATTTATGGAATTCAGTTTCATCCTGAGATTGAACATACAGTATATGGCGTTGAACTTCTGAAAAATTTTGTACTTAAAATTTGTAGTTTAAAACCAAAAAAATATGAACTAAATATTAAAGAAATTATTTCCTCTATTAAAAAAGAGGTTGGAAATGGTCAGGTGATAGGCGCAGTGTCTGGGGGTGTTGACTCTACTGTTGCCGCAACTCTCATCGCCAAAGCAGTTGGAAAAAAACTTCATCCGATCTATGTAGAAAGCGGATTGATGAGAATAGGAACAAAAGAAGAAGTTATAAAAAACTTTAAAAAAAATTTTGGGATTAATCCAATCATTGTTGAGGTTAAAAAAGAATTTCTAAAACGTTTGAAAGGAGTTGAGGATGCCGAAACAAAAAGAAAAATCATAGGTAAACTTTATATTGAACTTTTTGAAAAGGAAAGCAAAAAAATAAAAGGAGTAACCCATCTGATGCAGGGAACAATTTATTCAGATGTTATTGAAAGCAAAGGAACAAGAAAAGCAGACAAAATTAAGTCGCATCACAATGTCGGTGGACTCCCAGAAAAAATGAATTTAAAACTAATTGAACCACTCAGATATTTTTATAAGGATGAAGTGAGAAAAATAGGTAAAATGTTAGGACTTCCAAACGATGTTGTAAATAAACAAGTTTTCCCAGGACCAGGCCAGGCCATTAGAATCATAGGTGAAGTCACCTTCGACAGACTTACTCAGCAGCAAAAAGCAGATCAAATTGTGCTTGAGGAAATCACAAGAGCAAATTTTTACAAAAAAGTTTATATGAGTTTTCCGATTATGACTAATACTGTGAGCACATGCATAAAAGGCGATGCTCGCAAACTTCTAGAGGTTATTGCTTTGCGGATTATCGAATCTAAAGATGTCATGTCTACAGACTGGGCGAAGATTCCCTACGAAGTCTTACAAAGAATTTCTACCCGAATCGTAAACGAAGTGCCTAGAGTCTCAAGAGTCGTTTACGACATCACCACCAAACCTCCAGCAACTATGGAGTGGGAATAAAAAATTCGTTTGACTTTTGCTTACTTATACTGCATAATGGAAATATGAAAAAAGCAAAAGCTCCAAATCTTCAATTCAAATTAGCTTTAGATGAGGGACTAAAAAAAACCTGGTTGCTCTTAGAACAAGAATATCAAGCCTTAGATAAAGCCAGCATTATCAGATTGGCTTTAAATACTTTAGCGAAACAAACTACTGCAAAAGAGTATCTAGACTATTCCATAGATAAAATACTTGATGAGATTGAGTCAAGAGACGAAGGTATGACAGAAAAAGAATTTTTTCAATGGTGGAATAAAAATAAACCCTTCAATAAATAATTTTCATGAAGATTGTTTTAGACACTTCTATTATTATTGCTTTTCTACTTTCTAAAGGAAAAAGTAATCTTACCGAAATAATCAAATTAGCTAAGGATCAAAGAATTAACATAATAACGTGCAAGGAGATATTCTGGGAATTGCAAAATACAATTCATTTGGATAAGGTTAAAAAATTTTCCAGCTATAAACCACGCCTAATAGCTCAATTTATCGCTTGGTATAAATATAGCACAACATTTATTTCTCTTCCTTCATCAAGAATTTCATCAGTGTCAAGAGACTTAAATGATAATATATATCTTCAATTGGCAAAGCTACATAACATTGATTACATTATTACAGGAGATAAAGATCTTCTAGTTCTCAAGAAAATTAGCAATACAAAGATAGTGACTCCAGAAAGATTTATAAAAAATCTAAAATCTCCATATATTGTCACAAAAAAGAATTAAGATTGTATTTATTTTCTATATCTATGTATCTCATCCCGAAGTTTTTTCGTCTCTTTTCGTGGATCTTCAGAAAAAATAATTCCTCGTGAAGAGTTGACGATCAATCCGGTTTTTTTAGAATTGAGCCCTGCTTTTACTATTTTTTCCACATCTCCGCCTTGGACGTTGATACCAGGCGTCAAAAGAGTAAGGTCTCCCACGATCTTTCGTATTTTACTCATCTCCTGCGGGTAAGTAGCTCCGACAAACAAGAGACAATTTTTATTCTTATTCCATTTTGTTACAACATCTTGAGTGATTCTCAAATACAGAGGTGTTCCCGCAACTACTAAATCTTGAAATTCTTTTGCGCCAGGATTTGATGAACGGCAGCCGATGATGATACCTTTCTCTTTTCTAGCCAAAAAAGCTTGCAATGCTTCTATTCCCATATAAGGCATGACTGTTATGGCATCGGCTCCTAGATAATCAAAAGCAAATTTGACATAACCTTTGTTCGTATTCCCAATATCTCCTCTTTTTGCATCTAGAATTATGCAAATTTCAGGGTGAGTTAGTCGAATATAATCGCAGGTTTGTTTTAAAGCTTTTATCCCATCAATTCCTACACCCTCATAAAATGCAGAATTAGGTTTATATGCACACACCAAGTCATGCGTTTGGTCTATGATCCATTTATTAAATTCAAACTGAGGATTCCTTGCCCTTCTTAGCTTTAACGAAGCAGGGTTAAATCGCTCGGGTATCTTTTCATACTCACTATCCAACCCCACACAAACAAGCGAATTATTTTTCTTAATAATCTTATCTAATTTCTTCTGAAAATTCATATGTTTTAAGATTGTTATGCCAATCTAATTTGAACCTGCCAGGTTCAAATTGGGTTATGGTTAAGCTCTAATCTCAACTAGATTTATAACTTTTGAAATTAATTTGTTAGGTGAACTGGCAAAAATAACCACAGCTTTGCTTTTTTTGTGAATTTTTTTCATGAGTCTAGGGAGTTCGTCTGCAATTCCACCTGTACCTGTGAATACTCCGATGACTTTTCCCAAATCGTGAAGATTGGTGAATTCATTCATCGTCCCCCATCTGCCAGAAATTATAATGCCTGCATCACAGGTGGCAGTTGAGCTGACATTGCGATACTTTCGACAAACGTCCACTTGTTTTGCAAAAGGATAGTTAGCAGGAACATAGAAAATCTTCTTATAAATTGAGAGGTCATGATTTGGTGAGATTTCCTTCTGACTTTTTAAATTAATTCCCGCTGAAAATCCCCACACCTCAACACCATTTTTCGAAGCGACCTCAACAACTTTATGAGGCAATCCATCAGCAACTCCGGTAATAAGAATTATTTTATTTTTGTACTTTGAAAGTACTTCGCCCACCTCGTGGGCTTTCTGTAGAACTTCGTTTTTATTATCCGCAGCCGAACCAAAAATCCCTATTTTAAATTTCATTAGGATTAAGTATATAAAAATATGGGATATTTTATTCTTTGATTACTATTAATGCATAACCCAAAGTTCCTTGATCAAGGATACCACCGCCAATTTGTGTGCTTTCGACGTCAGACTCATCGTATTTAATTATTTTTTGCTCATTACCATCTTGAGGAACTGTAAATCCAATTTCTGCGAGTTTTTCTGCCACAACAGCTACACTTGGATTGAAACAGGCTATAACAGCTTCAGGCTCATTCACATCCAAATTTTCAAGATTAAACTTTGATCGCCCAGTAGGATCAGCAATAGCTAAAACCCCTCCATCTTTTAGTACACTAAATGCTAACTTCTGAAGTTTCACTTGGTCCTCGTAACTCAAATGATGGATTGCATACACCATTGTGATTAAATCCAAAGTTCCTTTCTCTTGTTTTTCTAGCCATTCGAGAGCATTTCCTTCAACTATAGTTCTTCCGGTTTTCTCTCGAGCAATTTGAATCAGAAAAGGAGTTAAGTCAACACCAATTATATTTGCATTAATATCTTGACTATCAAACTGTTCAGCCAATGAGAGCATTGTAGAACCAGTGCCAGCCCCTAAATCTGCTGCATCAACAGCGTGATATCTATATTCTGTGAAGTGACCAGCAACCCTCTCTGCAATCCATCGGTTTGCTTGAGCTATATGAGGAACTCTGTTACCCGCAAGTCTTTCTGCCCAATCAGTAAAAGCAGGAGGAACTAACTGAGGAAACTCAGGAGGTTGAATCTGCTGCAAAACCCATCCCTGAATTAAGTCGGCGTCTGGAACTTGCAATCCCGTTTCTCCTTGAGATAGTCTCCAATCTCTTAAACCAAGAACTGAACTAAATAATATCTCTGTCCTTCCGGCCAATTCAGCATTTAAATGAGGAGCGATCTTTTCATTGAATCTTTTTCCTATATTTGACGCCTGAAACACTATATTCATATCATCACCTGGAAGATCAGATCTAAAAACTGTAAGGTTTGACCAAGTGTCTGGAGTTTTGACTAATGCAGGTCTACTAGCTATCTCAGCATCATAACGGGGTACTTCAAATAACATAATTTCTGGATTATAACAATCTAGTTTTACTTCTGCAAGAAGAAATAACTTTTAGCTTTTTTTATGTTCCAAAAATTCTTTTCCGTGGCCAACTTTAGTGTTGATTGGAACTCCTTTTTTACATAGCGGGCAATCTTCGGGAGAATATGCCTTCGCCACAAAATCCTGTAGAGCGGTAAAAGGAGCTCCTATGAAATCAGAGTCTATATGTTTTGGATCTCTGTTAAACATCACACCCACTGCGACTACCTTTCCTCCAGCCTTCTTTACTGCCTCAATAGTTTTTTTTACTGAAAGGCCAGTTGTGGTTAAGTCTTCCAAAACTAATACATTTTTACCCTTAAGATATTTATCATATCCTCTTCTAAATATCTGTTCACTTTCAGCTGCAGTTGCAGTGGTGCCTTTATTTTTTTCTGTATAGACAGCCAAAATATCTTTGTGTTTTAATTTTGACAAATAGTAGGCTGTCCATTGAGATAATAACGTACCACCAATAGCTGGAGCAGCCACAACATGAATATTCTTTTTTTTAAATTTTGCAGCAAACATTTTGCCTATTTTTGCAGTTTCTGCAGGATGGGGGTAAATTGCATCTTTGTTCAAATAAGCGCTTCCGTGCTTTCCGGAAGTATATACAATGTGACTATCTGTGATGATACCACCTAGCTTTTTTAGTATGTCTACTGGATTATCCATAAATAAAATAAAAAATTTATAATTGAGTTATATGATCAAACTCTTTTTCGCTCAAAATATCTTCTTCCAGGATGACCTCTCGTAATGTTTTGTTTTCTTTAAGTGCCTTTTGAACAAGTCTGCTTACTTTATCATACCCAAACTTTGGTGTCAATAAGGTTGCATATGCAGTTGATCTCTCAAGATTTTCTTTACAACGCTCCTTATTTACTTTCAAAGTCAAAATACATTTTTTCGCAAAAACCTCTATCCCGCTTATCAAGAGTTTTATCGAAGTAATGAGAGAATCAGCGATCACTGGAAACATGATGGCAAGCTCAAGACAGCTTGCCTCAGCTGCCTGATGAATGGTTAGATTTTTCCCTGAAATAACATAATAGATCTGATTCATACTTTCGGGTGCAACTGGATTAACTTTTCCCGGCATAATAGAGGAGCCTGGCTGAAGAGCTTCCAAGATTATTTCTCCGATTCCACCGTGTGGTCCACTCGAAAGAATTCGCAAATCAGTTGCTATTTTGGAGATATCCATACTCAAAATAGTTATAACCGCACTCAAATGACAGAAATCCGAAGAACTGCTCGTTTGAGACATTAAATTTGTGGCTTTTCGAAAAGGGATCTTCGTTTGTTTCTTTAGCTCTCGATACACATGCGCAATATATAGGGAAGATGCGTTAGCGGCATTGCCTATGGCTGTTCCTCCCAAATTCAGATCATATAAATACGTCGTTGCATCAACAATTCTTTTTTTATCTCTTATTATGGTCTCTTTATACGAGTCGAACTCAGCACCAGCCGTAGTCGGAATCGCATCCTGCAGATGAGTACGCGCAAGTTTTCTTATGTTTTTATATTCATCCGCTTTTTTAGCAAAAGCATCTATGAGCGTATCTGTCGCTGTAAGCAATTCATGTGTTAAGCGCATCAAGGCGAGTTTTAATGCAGAAGGATTGACATCGTTTGTTGACTGAGACATATTCACGTGGTCGTTTGGATGGACAGAAATCTTTTTCTTTTTAAGAATCGCCGTAGCTCTTGAGGCCAAGACCTCATTCACATTCATATTGATCGAAGTCCCCGCACCTCCTTGAATACTGGGTAAGATAAATTGATCATCATGTTTTCCTCGTATTATTTCATCTGCTGCTACGACTATCGCTGATGCACTATCTTTTGATAAATCTCCGGCCTTCAAATTCGCAAATGCAGCAGCTTTTTTGATCTCTGTCATAGCATAAATCAACTCAAGATGAACAGGAGGAACTGGAAATGGAAAATTTTCTAAAGCTTGTTTTGTTTGTTTGCCCCAGTATTTCATTGATTATTTTTTAGCCACTGTCCTAACTGGATAATTTCTCCTTCACGATACATAAGATTTCCTCGCAAAAAAGTCATAACTGGTCTACCCACAAGTTTCATTCCCTCGTAAGCTGACCAGCCGCATTTACTAAATAAGTTTTCTTTTTTTACTGTCCAAACTTTTTTTATATCAATAATCGTCAGATCTGCATCTTTTCCTTTTTCAATCGCACCTTTCGACTTGAATCCAAATATTCTGGCTGGATTAAGAGACATAAGCTTTGTCAATTTCATCAATCCCTCTTCCAATGTCTTGCTGCCAAAACGTTTTAGCCATTTAGTAATGAGTGCTGGAAGTGTTTCCTGCAGGCCTGGAGTGCCTGATTGAGCAGTCCACACATCTAGCTGGTTTTTTGTTTCCCACTCATGAGGAGTGTGCTCTGAACAAATCACATCGATTTTTTCCTCTCTTACCAGTTTCCACATCTCATCTTGATCTTCTCGAGTCCGTAAAGCAGGCGCTACCTTGATCTTGTTTCCTAATCTTTTATAGTCATCAATGGTAAAGACGAGCTGATAACCTACGAGTTCTCCGTATACTTTTGTTCCTCTTTGTTTTGCCCCCATAACCAATGCAAACTCTTCAGGAGTCGAAAGATGAAGTAAATATAAAGAAGTACCATATTGTTCAGCAAGCGAAATCGCCCGTGCGACCGCCGCAACAATCACTTCTTTAGGTCTTATCTTGGACCAAATCGATGGATCTTGTGCTTGACCATTTTTATATTTTTGTGCATAATAATTGATAAGCGACTGATCTTCTGCGTGAACCGCTAACAGTAATTTTCGTTGTGAGGCGATCTGAAATATCTTACCCAATGTCACGTCATCTGGAATTGTTGTGGGAGTTGTCTCGTGGCCTGCCATAAAAACTTTGACTCCTACAATCATATTTTTATCAACTTTTTTCAATTCGTCCAAAGAATCTCTTGAGGCGCCCATAAAAAATGCGTAGTCAGTGTATGCTCGACCTGGGTAAATTGAGTTTATTTTTTCCTTAAGCAGATCAACGGTTACAGTTGGCGGCTTGGTGTTTGGCATATCAATGATTGTTGTATATCCACCAGCGAGAGCCGCTCTTGTACCATGGGGAACATCCTCCTTCTGACTCATCCCCGGCTCTCGCAGATGTCCATGCACCTCAATAAGACCGGGTAAAATATAGTTTCCTTTTGCATCAAACACTTCACCCTCAAATCCATTTAATTTATGTTTGTCAATATCTTCTATTTTCCCTTTTTCATTAATAACAATATTTCCCTCGATAATTTTTGAAGGTGTCAAAATCTTTCCGTTTTTAATTATTTTTTTCATTTCCTAAGAAAACTTTTCACCATTGAGTTAAATAACTGCGCTCGCTCAAAATATACTGAATGACCTGTCTTACGAACAGACAGAAATTTTGAGTTGGGGATTAAACTGGATAAAACAGAAACTGCTTTTGGATTTACAATAACATCTTCAACTCCGGTTAGAAAAAGAGTAGGAATATGCAACTTAGTAAACTTTTCGAGAGGCACATTTCTTGATGCCAAAAGTAAAGATCTCAATTCATCTTTATTTACACCTGTATTAAGGGAGTCGATCTCCTGGTAGAGAAAATGGAGAGATGGTTGCTCCTTGGCCATTCGTATGCCTGCTGCGAGGTGGATATTTTTTAGAGCGTCAGTTTTTTTTACTTTTAAATAATTTTCTAGTAGTGGTTCTATCTTTGGATGAGTGAGCGGTCCAACTGTTGAAGCCATAATAATTGCAGTAACGCGGGCTGGATTTTGCAAGGCATAATTAATTACTGTCCACCCTCCCATCGATTGACCAACAAGTATTACTTTTTCTAATTTCAGATGATCGATGAGAGCTGATAGATCGTTTGCAAATTCTGAAGGGTCAACTCTATTTGGAATCTTTTTAGAGCGAAAATAACCTTGGTGAGAAAAACTGATACAGCTGTAATTTTGTGAAAAATAAGGAATTTGCTGCCACCAAGATAAATAGTTGCCGCCCAAGCCATGAGCAAAAATAATTGGCAATCCATTTCCTGTGGCCTCATAATATAGGTCATGATAACCTATGTTGAGATATGATTTTGTTGTCTTAAGCATGTTTAAAACCTTTGAATGTTCTAATTGTATACTGCGATTTGAATTCACCCCTGTGCTCTAAACTCACATTCTCTATATCATGAAGCCATTTTTGAGCCTGACTCTCAGACAATTGATCATTTTTCATCATGACTTGAAGTAACTTGTGAATATAGAAGAAGTCATCAAAGATTTCGAAATTATTTGTGACTTCATTTGTATCTTTACTTTCAATATTTTTGAATTTCAACGACCGTAGTAATTGAGCTACTTCATCAGGGAAATTTGGATTACGAATATTTTTATTTTGTTTATATGAAATAACTTTCTGCGCAATTTCAGAATTAGGCTCAATGCTCCACGTTCGCCACAATGGATCACTTACGACAAGAGCGCCTCCAGGTTTTAAAACTCTGGAGAGTTCTATGACTACTTTTCGCGGGTCTTCGACATGTTGAAGCACTCTATCACATCGTACTGCGTTGAAATAACTATCAGGAATATCAATACTTTGAAGGTCGCCTTGAATCAACCTAACATTTTTAAGACCTTCGCGAGTACAAAGATCGTCTGCCTCTTTTAGTAATTCATTATCATAATCCATGCCAATAACTTGACCTTTCGGACCAACCATTCCGCTAAGCTTTGGCAAGTCTATACCAGGACCGCAACCCGCATCAAAAACTCGATCACCAACATGAACTCCCTGAGCAAACATCTTTAAAGCAATAGGTTTGTAAGTAAATAATTCAGCAAGAGTTTTTAAGTATTGAGTTTTATCCAAATCATATACATTTTGGCCAGCATAAGGACTGGCAGAATCTGGTGATTTATTATTCATATTTTTCGTTGAGTAACTTTATAGCTTGATCAATGGGAATTCCTCTTGGGCAAATTGTAGCTAATTTTTCGCCTTCCTCAATTGAATAATGTTTTATTCCACCTTTTTGTGCAATTTTTATACGATTTATTCCATCTCGAGGATCGGTAAAATAACGTGCGAGCTTAACCAGATCCATTGGGTCAATGATATTAGAATTTTTGGAAACTGTGGCAGATCCTGCGATACAACATCCGCACTCTATGCATTTGCGAAATGGTTTTGACTTGTTTGCAATTTTTTTAGTGAGCTTTACTTTTTGAATCCTATCAATAAATGGCTTAATATCTAAAAACTTTTTTAAAATTGGTTTTAAATTTACTATCAAATCTTTTTCAACTGGAAAATTTGCCAAAGGCTCAATAATGTTTTTTTTCAGGCTTGGACTAATTTGGGTTGAACAGGAAAGAACTGGTTTTCCATTGAGCATCACTCCACATGTGCCACATATTCCCTGTCTACATTCATATCTAAATGCAAGAGTTGGATCGCGATTTTGTTGGATCTGCATAATAACGTCAAGAACAGTCATACCTTTTTGATATGTTAATAGAAATTCATCGACAAACTGTTTTTTCTTTCCTATAGAATTAAAACGATTGATGAAAACTTTAAGTTTCATGTTATTTTGTCATAATGCTATAACTGGTTTTGCTTCAGTCACAATCTCATTATTTATTTTTTTTACGAGAATATTTTTTTCCCATTCCTTTTTTGTCTCTGGATAGTCTGTTCGACTATGAGCACCGCGACTTTCTTTACGAGCAAGTGCTGCTTCGATCACAGTTTGAGCAGTTTTGAGCATGTTGACAACTTCCAAACAATCCTGAAGATCACGATTGCGTTCCCTGACGATAGTTCGCACCTTCATTAATTTTGATTCTTCCAAAAGATCCTCAACCACTTTCTTTGCTTTTTGTAAACCTTTCTCGTCTCTAAAAATGCCTACCTTTTTCCACATAATTTTTTTTATGCGATTTTCTATTTCATGCGGTGGTATTCCTTTTTTTCTTTTCATAAAACCGCCTATTCTTTCCAACTCTTCATGAATATCATCTTTTGATTGATTGACTTTTTTAGTTTTTTTGATGTACTTTAAAGAAGCAATGGCTGCTCGTCTCCCAAAAACTTGTCCCTCAGCTATTGAGTTGCCACCTAAGCGATTTGCACCATGCATCCCGCCTGCCACCTCTCCGCATGCATATAATCCTTCAACTCCTGTCTCACACCATTCATTGATTCTCACTCCCCCCATCATATGATGCATCGATGGATATATTTCCATTGGATCTTTTGTAATATCGACTCCTGTATTTTTGTATTGTTCATATACATCGGGAATAAGCTCAAGTAACTTCTCTTTCGACCAATGGTTGACATGAAGATATACCCCGTGATGTTTTGTCCCCAATCCTTTTGCCACCTCTTGATAAATAGAACGACTCACTTCATCTCGCTTTGCAAGCTCCATCTCTTTTGGATAATACTTTTTCATGAACCGCTCGCCTTTTATATTTCGCAAAATCCCCCCATGAGCTCTCACTTTCTCAGTTACCAATACTCCTCTAACTGAGTCTGGATAAGCCATTCCTGTTGGGTGAAACTGAGTCATCTCCATATCCACAAGATCTGCTCCCACATCAAGAGCCATTGCATACCCATCTCCTGTGTTTGAAGCCGCATTGGTGGTGACCTCATACATTCGACCAGCTCCTCCTGTTGCCAAAATAATTGCCTTTGTTTTAAAAACTACAAACTGACCTGTTTTAAGATTTATTCCAACTGCTCCGGTGATAATGTTGTTTTTTGTCAAGATTTTACTTATGAAAAATTCATCAGAATATTTAATCTTTAGTTTCCTAGCCTCATCAACCAGTCCTTGCATCATTTCCCGACCGGTATAATCACCAACGCAAACATTTAAAGGATATTTTTGTTTAGGTCCAGCCCAGACATAGAACTGGCCGTAGTCTGTGCGATCGAAAATGACTCCATAGCGTTCCAGATCATAGACGCGGGCAGGCATCTCATCGGTAAATGCTTTAACCAGAGGATAATTATTAATGAAATACCCTCCTTCAAGAGTGATTTGATAGTGAAATTCTGGAGTCGCTGGGGCAACTAAAGCGGCATTCATCCCGCCCATCGCCATCCCAGTGTGGGCGCAACCTAATACTTCTTTACCTAATAAAATGACATCCGCGCCTCTTCTTTTTGCTTCGATTGCGGCCCGCAATCCTGCACCACCTGCGCCAATAATTAAAAGATCGGTTTTTGTAATTTCAAATTTCTTGTTTTTAAACATATTCATCCCATGACTTTATCTTCATATCCTCTTTACTAACCTCATATAAAGAATTTACATACATCATGGCTTTATTGAGATCAGTAAGAAGAGGTATATTATTATCTATAGTAGCACGTCTTATGGTGTAGCCATCTGTAAGCTGCTTGGTAAAACTTCTTCCTTCACCTTCTTCCACCTCACTTATATTTACAACAAGGCCTACTTCTTTATTATTTATTAGATTTACAACAGTGGGATTTTTTCCCTCATATGCTTTGTAGACAAATTCTGATTTCACACCGTTTTCATAAAGGAAATTACTCGTTTTACGAGTGGCATATAGTTTGTATTCCATCTGCTCAAGGAGCAATGCCGATTCCAAAAATTTCTTTTTATTAACTATTCCACCAATTGTCAATAACGCACTTTTTTGTGTGATTCGGATGCCGGTTGAGAATATCGCTTTTAAAAAGGCTTCCTCATAGGAGTCTCCAAAGCAGGCCACTTCACCGGTCGAAGACATCTCAACGCGCAAGATGGGATCTGCTCCGGAAAGCCTGGAAAATGAAAATTGAGGTGCCTTAACGATAGTAAAGTCAGGGTAAACTAAATCAATTTTTTTTGGTTTCCCAAATAAACAATCGACAAAAAGTCTGGCAAAATTTACTCTCGTTGCCTTAGATATAAATGGAAATGTTCTTGAAGCACGAAGATTGATTTCAATCACATACACATTATTTTCAATTGCTAAATATTGAATATTAAATGGTCCAGTGATATTTAATTCTATCGCTAATTTATTAGCAATATCTATCACCTTTTTTTCTGTCAGAATATACATTTTCTGAGGAGGATAGACTATAGTCGCGTCACCAGAATGAACTCCACCATGTTCGACATGTTCTGAAACTGCAAAAACTTTTATTTTTCCTTTCTGTGCCACTGCATCTAATTCTATTTCTTTTGCATCGCTCAAGAATTTTGAAACGGTAATCGGATATTTTTTGTTAATAACAGACGCTTTTTTTACAAACAATGTGAGTTCTTCTTCGTTATAACAAACGCTCATAGCCCTACCTGATAGAACATAGGACGGACGAACTAAGACTGGATAACCTACGTTCTTCGCAAACCGAACCGCAGATTGAAGACTGCTAAACTTATTCCATGACGGCTGGGGAATACCTAATTTATCAAGGAGAGCAGAAAATTTACTCCTATCTTCTGCGCGATCTATATCTTCAGCTCTGGTACCTAAAATTCTTACATTATTTTCATTCAATCTCGATGCAAGATTATTGGGTGTCTGACCACCAACAGATATAATAATGCCACCAGGATTTTCAAATTCGTAAATATCTGCGACCCGCTCATATGTTAGTTCTTCAAAATATAATCGATCAGAAATATCATAATCAGTAGATACCGTTTCCGGATTACAATTTATGATGATTGATTTTTTATCGTATGTTTTTAGGAATCTTGCAGTATTGACGCATGACCAGTCAAATTCAACAGAAGATCCTATGCGATATGGCCCAGATCCAAGTACTATAACTGAATTTTTTTTGAGAGCGCTAACGTCATGATGATTTCCATTGTAAGTCATATATAAATAATTTGTTTTTGCTGGCGCCTCTCCCGCAAGTGTATCTATTTGAAATACAGAGGGTCTTACTCCTAATTTCTTACGAATTAATCTTATTTCTGTTTCACTCTTTCCTGTGAGATCTCCTATAGTTTTGTCTGAAAAACCTAGTTGTTTAAGCTTTAAAAGTTCATGAGGCTTTTTATGCATTTCTGGATTATGTTTTAGTTTTTTTTCTGTATCTACTATTTCTTTTAAACGAGATAAATACCATGGGTCAATTCCCGTTAGTTTATATATTTGCTCTATAGAAATATTTTTACGCAGTCCTTCAACTATTGCAAATAGTCTTCGAGGCGTAGCCATTTCAATATATTTCATCAAATTTTCTCCATCCAGAAACATATTTTCTGTCACCCCATGAGCTCCAATATCAAGCATACGCACAGCCTTTTGAATCGCCTCTTCAAACGTCCTTCCAATCGCCATGACTTCTCCAACTGATTTCATGCTGCTCCCAATCTCTTCCTCAACACCGTGAAATTTTTCCAAATCCCATCTAGGAATTTTAACAACGATATAGTCGAGAGCTGGTTCAAAGAAGGATTGAGTTACTTGTGTTACTTGATTTTTGATATCAGATATTTTTTTACCAAGCGCAAGTTTTGCTGCTACATAGGCAAGAGGGTAACCTGTTGCTTTGGAAGCAAGAGCTGATGAACGAGATAGCCGAGCATTTAATTCTATAACATAATATTCTAACGGTTGATTTTCACCTTTAAGGTGTAATTTTGGGCTTGGATTTAATGCAAACTGGACATTGCACTCACCTATAATATTTAAACTTCTTACTATCTTAATTGCCTCTATGCGTAAAAAATGATACTCATAATTGGTCAACGTTTGGCTAGGAGCAACGACAATTGATTCGCCTGTATGAATTCCTAGAGGATCCATATTCTCCATGTTGCACACAGTTATGCTGTTATCGAACTGATCTCTCACCACCTCATACTCGATCTCTTTATAATGATGCAAATATTTTTCAACGAGGACCTGGGGAGAAAACGATAGCGCATCATTTACAATTCTTTTGAGTTCTTTTTCGCTACGAGCAATTCCGGATTTTTGGCCGCCGAGCGCATATGCTGCCCGAATCATCACAGGAAACGAAAGATTATGAACAACTTTCACTGCATCATTGATATTTTTTACGGCTTCGCTTTTGGGTATAGAAACATTAATTTTATGGAGATGCTTTGCGAAAAGTTCTCTGTCTTCGGAAATAATGACTGACTCTATGGAAGTTCCCAAAATCTGTACACTATTTTTTTTAAGTATTCCTTTTTTATATAAATCAATTCCACAGTTTAATGCGGTTTGCCCTCCGAACGAAATCATAATCCCATCAGGTTTTTCTTTTTGAATGACTTTTTCAACAAAATAGGGAGTAACCGGCAGAAAGTACACCTCATCTGCCAAAAATTCAGAGGTTTGAATGGTGGCAATATTTGGATTGATAAGAATGGTCCTTATTTTCTCTTCTTTTAGCGCTTTAATCGCTTGAGATCCAGAATAGTCAAACTCTCCCGCCTCACCAATTTTGAGTGCACCGGAGCCTAAAATCAATACCTTTTTCATATTCTTTCCAGAAAATAATCAAACAGCCATTCGGTATCCATGGGTCCTGGTGTCACTTCGGGGTGAAACTGGACTGACATAAATGGATATTTTGTGTGAATAATTCCTTCGTTTGTCTGGTCGTTTGCGTTGGTGAACCAAGGTTTGAATCCTTTAGGAATTTCTCCAACAGCAAATCCATGATTCTGAGTTGTTAAATAACAGCGAGGACTATTTTCAAGAATACATGGTTGATTTTGTCCACGATGACCATACTTTAATTTATACGTATCACCGCCAGCGGCAAGAGCAAGTATTTGATGTCCCAAACAAATTCCAAATGTTGGAATTTTATTTTCTATAGCCTTTTTTACAACCTCTATAGTCTTATCAGCCATTTTAGGATCTCCTGGACCATTTGATACAATGAGTGCATCAAATGTTAAATCGCTTTGAAACGGATCATAATTCCATGGGACGGTAATAACTCGTATACCTCTTTCTAATAAATTTCTTTTCACATTTCGCTTACCACCGCAATCCACAAGAACAACTGTTTTTTTGGCCGAGCCATTCAATTGTTCGTCTGTCACTTTATCAGGAGTTGATCTGAGAAGAAGATTTTCGATATTGGGATCATACCATTGTATATCCTTATTGAAAATAATTTTGCCTAGCATTGCTCCCTGTTGGCGAATCTTTTTGGTGAGAAATCTCGTATCTTTAATCTCAATTGCTGGAACTTTTTCTTTCTTTAGCCAAGCAGAAAGGCTCATCTGACTGTGAAAATGTGAAGGAGTATCTATATAGTCAGAAACGATAAGGCCTGAAATCTGCATTTTGTCAGATTCCCAAAATTCTTTATCGGGTACTCCATAGTTGCCAATCAATGGGTAGGTAAGAATAAGAATTTGACCGATGTATGAAGGGTCAGTAAGACTTTCTGGATATCCGACCATTCCCGTTGAGAAAACTACTTCGCCGGCAACAGACTTAGGGTAACCAAAACTTTCACCTTCAAATTCACTTCCATCTTTGAGTTTTAAAATAGCCTTCATATTCTACCTAAGATTAAACTAACCAGTGCCATACGAGTATATAAACCATTGCGGATCTGGTCACCTAAATATATAGCTCTTGGATCACTATCAACTGCAGTATCAATCTCCCCAACGCGAGGCAAAGGATGCATTAATATCATATTTTTATTACCTTTTTTTTTCACAAGTGAAGGTGTAAGAATAAATTTGTTTTTTACTTTTGCATATTCATTTAAATTTTTAAACCGTTCTTTTTGAACTCGAGTCCAGTACCAAAATGCACAGTTCTTTGGAATATCATTAACTGAATTTACCTCAACAAGCTTCATTCCTCTTTTTCGCAAAAACTCTATACGATCAATTGGCAAGCGCAGTGATCTTGGGGAAAGGAGATAAATGGTATTATTTTTGAAAAGTGAAAGTCCTTTGAGAAGCGAGTGAAGCGTGCGGCCGTATAAAAGATCACCTGCGATAAGGCCGGTTAAATTGTCAAGGCTTCCTATATTTTTATCAATTGTATAAAGATCTAACAATCCCTGTGTAGGATGTTCATTTGTTCCGTCACCAGCGTTAATAACCGGTTTATAGAGCGCAGCGGTTGCGGCTCGTTCACCCATCCCAAATTCAAAATGTCGAATGATAAGAAGATCAGAATAGCTTTCAAAAACTTTCATCGAGTCCTCATATGTTTCACCTTTAATTGCAGAAGATGTCTCTAGTGGATCTTGGTAACTAATCGTTTCCCCTCCTAATCGTTTGATTGCGCCTGAAAATGAAGCTAGAGTTCGAGACGATGGCTCGTAAAAAAGAAGTGTTGATACCGTACCTCGAAGAATATTTATATGTCGATTTTTTTTCATCAATCTTAAAACCCTGTTAGTAGTTTTAAATAGCATTTTGATAGATTTTCTATCAAACTGGTCAAGACTTACGATATCTTTTCCTTTAAATTGACCGTTTATCTTTTGTATGGGAGTTTTTTTATTTAACATTTGAGTTCTAAAAAAAACCCCGCCATCGGCGGGGCAATTTCTTTATAAAAAAAGTTGAATCACATCTTGAACATTCTTCATAGTTTATCCCTAAAAAAAGCTCCAAAAACTTGGAGCATTTGTAAAATTCTATCACCATCAATAAAAATGTCAAGTGTATTTAAAATGATATAAATAAATAAGATTATATAATTTCAGCCATGAAAACAATCCTGATCGCAACCCACAATAAAGCAAAACTTGATGAGATTAATAGAGGATTAAAATCTTTTCTCAAAAATCATATAAATATCGTTTCGCTTTTTGATGTGAAAGTAAGTGTGGCTCCTGATGAAAAGGGACAGACTTTTGAGGAAAATGCCAGGCTTAAAGCAAAGTTTTATGGCAATCTTAGTGGCTTACCTACAATTGCAGACGACGGTGGTCTGATTATTCCTTATTTAAACAACGAACCAGGAGTAAAATCACGCAGATGGCCTGGTTATGAAGCAAGCGACCGAGAACTCATAAATTACACTCTTGCACACCTCGGGGGTGTGCAAAAAAAGGATAGATTAGCTTTTTTGCAAACCTGTCTTTGTTTTTATGATCCGAAAACTAGAAAAACCTTTTGCGAAGAGGAAAAAATTGCAGGATTCATAGCTGAAAAGCCACTTGATATTCCAACGTACGGTTATCCATTTCGTGCTTTGTTTATTGTTAAAAAATATAATAAATACTATGACGAACTCACTTCCTCAGAGCACGAAAAAGAAAACCACCGGTTAAAGGCATTAAAAAGATTGGTCAAACGGATTCGAGAATATTTGATAGAATAAGTTTTAATGTTATCTCTAGATTTCATTCGTCAGAACAAACAAAAAGTCATAGATGCTGCGAGAAATAAAAACCGCGAGATAGATATTGATCAAATCATAAAGCTTGACGATCAACGACTAGATCTTATTCATAAAATTCAAAAACTTCGTGAGGAGAGAAATAAAGCTGGCCATCAAAAACCTGATGAAAAAACAATTCAACGAGGCAAGATTGTTAAAGAAGAACTCAAGAAACTCGAGGAACAATTAAAGACTACTGAACTCGAATTAGACAAATTAGTCTCATTTGTCCCGAACGTTCCACTTGATGAGGTGCCAATCGGCAAAGATTCTACCGGAAACAGGGAACTTAGAAAGTGGGGAGATATTCCTAAGATGGATTTCAAAGCAAAATCGCATCTTGAGCTTGGCAAATCGCTTGATCTTGTCGACCTTGAACGAGGGGCAAAAATTTCTGGTTTTAGGGGGTATTTTTTGAAAAATGAGTTAGCTCAATTGCATTTTGCTCTGCTATTTTTTGTATTTAATAAACTTGTTAGCAAAGGCTATACGCCAATCATCGCTCCTGCAGTTATTAAAGGATTCACACTGTTTGGTTCGGGACAGTTTCCTTGGGGTGAACCAGACGTTTACAAACTCGATGATGATACCTATCTTGCCGGAACAGCAGAACAACCAGTCACTGCTTACTATGCAAATGAAATCCTCAACGAAAAAGATTTGCCCAAAAAATTTGTCGCATTTTCCCCCTGTTTTAGAAAAGAGGCTGGAGCATATGGAAAGGACACAAAGGGGCTTTATCGACTCCATGAATTTTGGAAAGTTGAACAGGTCATTATCGGAAAAAATAATGTTGATGAGGCGCGCAAACTTCATGAAGAACTTCAGAAAAACTCTGAAGAGATTCTACAGGATCTTAAACTCCCCTATCGAGTTCTCTTAATGTGCACAGGAGATATGGGTGAACCGCAGATAAAAAAATACGATACTGAAACCTGGATGCCATCAAGAAACGCATATGGAGAGACTATGTCCAACTCAATAATGGGCGATTTTCAGACAAGAAGACTTAATATAAAATATAGAACCAAAGATGGGAAAACAAATTATTGCTATTCGCTTAACAATACGGCGCTTGCTTCACCCAGAATTCTTATTGCCATCCTCGAAAATTACCAACAAAAAGATGGCTCAATAGTGGTTCCAAAAGTACTCCAACCACTGACTTCGTTTGATAGAATAGTTTAAGGATTTATTAGGGAGTGGAACTAGGTGTTGGTTTAAAGAGTAAATCTTTGCATAAGGTTGTATTTTCTGTACCACTCAAAAAATATTCAGTTCTACCAAAATAACATATCTTCTCAACGACATTCTCTGGCTTTGAATACCACGCGCTGCCATTTCCATATGTTTTAAGTATGTGAGTTATCATCCTATTCCAGATAGGGGCTGCACCTGTGATTCCAGAGGTTAAACTTCCATTCATGGGCGTATTGTCATTATTCCCAACCCAGACGACCACTAAGAATTCTGGAGTATAGCCAATTGTCCAGTTATCTTTTTTTTGATCTGTCGTACCGGTCTTTACTGCGACCTTATAACCCGGTATTTCTAAAAGAGATCTCTGACCAAAAGCAAGTTGACGAGCAAAGTTATCAGACAATATATCGCTTAGGATAAAGGCAATTCCTTCGTTAACAACTTTTGTTCGCGAAGGCGATAACTCACCAATTTTATCTCCGTGAGTATTTTCAAGTTGGACAATATAATTGGGTGAAACTTTGTATCCCAGATTGGCCAAAGAACCATAGGCGGTTGCCATATCTATCATCTTGACTTCGCCTCCTCCCAAAGTCAGAGATAGGCCAAAACGTGAAGTATCATCCCAAGTAGTGACACCCATCTTTTGCGCTTGTCTGATAAAGCTGTCTACGCCTATGGTATTTAGAACCTTTACCGCAGGTACATTAAAAGAGCTTGCAAGCGCCAAACGAACAGGAATTCTTCCGTGAAAACGGCCGTCATAATTAACGGGTGAATACGGCTGGCTGCCGGGAATATGAAACGTAATCGCCGAATCATCGATTATTGTCGCCGCTGTATAATTCCTTTCAAGCGCCGTTGAATACATTATAGGTTTTATTGAGCTTCCGGGTTGTCTCAATGCAGTTGTAACATTGAAAGAACCAGAGGGAGAAGCAAAGTAGTCGACAGATCCTACCATGGCAAGAATTTCACCTGTTTGGGGTCTGGTCACAAGAATTGCCCCATTTGATACGTTGAGAGGTTTTATTTTCTCAATTTCTTCTTTGAGGATTTTTTCGGCTTCAAGCTGCAAGCCTAAATCAAGTGTTGTGGTTACTTTTAGTCCACCCTCTTCTACCTGTTTGATACCATAGATATTTTCTAATTGCGATTTCACATAGAAAACGAAGTGAGGCGCTGAGATTCTAGTGGCAAGCGGATTGACATTTAATCCCGCAAGTTGTGCCTTCAATTCTTCATCTTGGCTAATGAATTTAAGTTGCCGCATAAGAGACAACACCTCATTGCGCCTGGCGATCGCCAAAGCTGGATTAGTGTATGGGGAATAAAGTGTAGGCGCCTGAGGAAGTCCGGCTAGAAGCGCTGCTTCAGCTAGAGTCAATTCCTTTGCTTGTTTACCAAAATATGTTTTTGACGCTTCCTCAATACCATAGGAAGAGCCACCATAGGGCACTTGATTCAGGTACATTTCTAATATTTGGTCTTTACTAAAAAGTCTCTCTGTCCATAAGGCTAAAATTATCTCTTTTATTTTACGTTCAAAAGTCCTATCAGGAGTCAGTAATGAAGATTTTACTAGTTGTTGTGTGATTGTTGAGCCTCCCTGCAGGTCACCTTTTATCAGCGTCTCTTTTAATGCTCTAAAAATTCCCCCAACAATTGAGATTCCATTATGACGATAAAATTCCTTGTCTTCTATAGCGATGGTCGCCTGAGTTACATATAGGGGAACATCTTGGATGCGAATAGGTGTTCTGTTTTGATCACGATAGATTTCGTATAAAAGCTTTCCATTCCTGTCGAATATATGTGTCGAGAGAGCATAATTGATTTTACCAATATTTTGCGGTGAGGGAAGATTTTTGACAAAAATATAAGACTGATAGAAAAAAATCGAACTCAGCGTAATTAGAGATCCTAAAACTAGGTATTTTAACTTAAGGCTCAATGATTCGAAGAAATTTAAGTTGACTTTAAATTTTAGGGGTACAGAGGATGGTAGTTTTATTTGTGGAAGTTTAATCTTGATCAATCTGAATGACTTATATATATGTTTTATGTATTTATATATATTTAGACTGACTCTTCCAACTAGCATCAAAAATCCTGAGACAATTCCTCGGGTAGTTTCACCCACAAGAATAAAAAAATTAATCAAAAGATACGCAATTTGAAAGAAAATATCAGATAGTGACTGTAGTAAAAGCCCAAACCACTTTAGCCTGCCTTTTTTCATGGCCATTATTTTAACATATACTACAGGTTAAGACAATGACATTTAGGCTTACAATTTTCCGGGTAATTTTGTCAATTTTGCCCTTAAAACGAGTCGTTTCCAGTAGGTACCTGGGGGTACACAGGTAATCAATGTAAGGTAAGATGCATCATTCATTTGCTCTAATACAGAAATTTGATCAGGGTTAACCACAAAGGTCTCAAATGTCTCATACTCATATTCTTCTTCTTCTACTTTTACTCGTATTTTATCTCCTTTTTCTAAAGAGGGAAGGTAAGTAAATATTGTAGTGTAATTTTTTGTATTATAAAGCTGGGGTAAAGTAGAATGTCCAAAAATCACAACATTCCCATATTCGCCGGGAAGCGATTGAGGTAAATAATGTACCAAGCTTTTTTTTAAATCTTCTCCACCTACGATAACCTTGGCGTCTTTGATGTTAAGTTTGGGTATAGAAAGGGAATATTCTTTTACTTTGATATCGCCGGCTAATCCTTTTTGCGGCTTTGCGGGAAACCAGAGACTGACTTGAGTAAAATCTCTTAGGTTGTTGGAGAATATATTATAATTACCTAAAACAGAGTTTGCTTCACTCAAAGAACTTACTATGTGCGATCGGGGAATAGGGCTGAACAGATGCTGCTGAATAAAAATTCGTGAGTATATTTCAAATGATACAACTGGATAGAACGACCAAAATAAAAGCAAAGTGCCTACGGTAAGAGAGGCGTAAGAAAAATAATGTATTATTCTTTTTTGCTGAGAGTATTTTTCCTTTTTATATACATAGAGAGACATATTAAAGGCTTGAAATTTTTAGTGTGATATTTTTTTCAAAAAATGGCATCATATTACCAAAAACAGGCAGTTCTGGTTCTATCTCAAGCTCAAATCCTTCTGCATTGAAACTATTCTTGAGCAGATTTTCCAATGAATTCTTATTTCTACCTTTCACCAGCTTAACGACATCTTTTTTTGCTATTTCTTGAAGCGATTTTCCCTGCGCTTTAATTTGTATATTTGTCTTATTATCCTGTTGTTCTATCTTGCTTATCTCATATGTTAATTTATCTTTTTGCAAAGTGAATCCTTTTTGGAGACTATCTGAAAGAATTTTAGCCAGATAACTATCCAGTTCATCTGTTTGATAAAAGTAAATCGTTTCTTTGACTTTCGCCTCAAGGGTGAGTAAACTCGCCTCCTCTCCTATTTCTTTATTAAACTTTGTATCGGTAAAACTTGCTTTTGTTAATTCGTCAATAATTTTCACATTAGCCATATTCTCCTTCTGTAAATCTACCTTTTGTCGCTTTGCTTTTTCTATTATTTTATTCTTTAGATCGTCGGCATCTTTTTTTGCGACTGTTTTTAAATCTTTTTTAGTCCCGCCAGTTAATGAGCTTTCATTTATGGCAAAATAAAGACCGGTTGGAAAATCTTCGATTTTAAACTGTTTACCGCTGCTAAGATTAGCCTGAGGCCCTATGAGTTGCGCGGTTGCGTTTGTCTTTGTTTTTCCAGGCTGTTTTACTAGACCTCCATTTATGGTCACCACGCTAGCTGAAGCCACTTTGACTTCCTGATCAAGAATAAATTTTATACCAGCTGAGTCGAGAATTATTCCTTTAGAAAATGCTTTTTCTTTATCATCAAAGTTATGAACCGTTACTGTGCCGCGAGCTTTCTCTCCTACTTCTTTTTTACCTGTGGTATTTTGAGACTCGGAAAATTCGAATGTCTTTGTGAATGTTTTTAGAGTTACGTCCCTCTCTGTCAAACCTACATCCTTTTTTATCGTTTGAGATGGAAGAAATATTGTTAATTTAGCTTTATGAAGAAGCAGTTCATTGAGAAACAACCCTATGACAACAAAAGCCAAACCCAAAAGAATTATTAATTTTTTAGAAACTATTCGCGGAATTAAACTTAATTTATCAATAAAGGATGATAGTCCCTGTCTCATGAAAGAAAATGAGATCTGCATCGACGGCTTGGCTGCCCGATTTGAATCAAACGTTTTTTCACCTATTTCTTCACCGATTACAAAACCCAAAACGTTTTGTGGCGACTTTTTCTCCTCAAATTCGACATTGGTTTTCTTTTTGCTAAACTGTTCGCCAAAGACGCTCAATAACCCTTGAATTATCTCATGCTCTTTAACTATCTGCACGCGGGGGAGCTGAATAAATAATTCTTCACTCCATCTGTGGGTAACAATTTGGGTGGCTTCATCTTCTAGATCTTTTGAATTGTATAAAATGATACGGGAAGGCAATAAAAACTTACCTTTTACTTCCTGAAAACACATTACTAAATCATCGATAAGATTATCGGTGTGGGCTATAATTTTGGAATATGCTAAAGTTCCACGTTTGTAAATAAAAACCGACAGGTCCGCTGAATTTAGTTCGATCAAAACGGCGGTAAGCGGAAGCTCTTCCTTTTTCTCAAGATAATTTACCACAGCTTCATAGCACTCAATGTATCCCAGAGCTTTAAGCTCTAGTTTTTTAACCAGATTCTTAACCGTGTGGAGATACATTTTTTTAATCTCTTTTGACTTTTCATCGATAAAATGGGAATAGACAAAAAATATTGTTTCATCAAGATGAACTTTTGTCCGTCCCTCTAATTTAAGAATTAGTTCATCAACGTCTTCTGTCAGATTGTCCCAACTATTGGAATAAGAAAATTTTTCTTCATCAACTAAGACTAACCGCGAATCTACCATCTTTATCGCTATTCCAATTCCTTCTTTTTCCTTTAAAAAAAGGCCAAAAAAAATTTTGCTTTGTCTCTCTTGTTTAGAAAAGAATGGAAACTGCATATTATTGAATCTTATATTTTTCAAATATCTGACTTACGCCATGAGATGCTGTATTTAGTGCGTCTGAATAGGAAATCCCTTCAACTGTGGCATTCACGGCATTTTCTAGGTACTGTATGATTTCATCATTGAGGCCATTGTCAAAAGTTCTAGAAATTACTGGCAGTGAGGTGTATGAATTTGCTTGTTTTATCACTGCGCCAACATATTCATTTTGTGACAAAAGCGATCCTAAGTCAACTCGAGAATAGGGTTCACCAAAAAGGCGAACTTTTGCTTCATTTTCATAAAGTTTTGTAAGAACGTCTTTTTCAACCAGGTAACGAACAAGTTTCCAAGCTTCTATCTGATTTTTGCTGTATCGAGATACACCCTCAGCCCAATAATTTGCGATTGATATTTGAGCTGCTTCTGGAACATTTGGTACAGGTGCTACTTTTAACTGCAAGTCCGGGTTTGCATTTTTTATCACAAGTATCTCCCAAGAAGGAACAAAAATCATAGCAACTTTTTCTTGAATAAAACTACTCACTGAATTTGGCATAGTTTCGTCCCAGAAGTTATTTGGTGGTTCAGCAAATTTGCGAAAGCTTTCCAATGCTCCCGCAGCTTCCGGTTGATTAAGACTTTTAAGATCGGCGCCATTTTGGAGCAGCATCAAACCTAAAATATCGGAAAAGTGATCTACGTTAGAAGCTAAACCAAGGGCTATTCCTGAAGTCACCAATTGACCATCTGTATTTTTTACCGTTAGTTTTGTAACTGCGTCGGTCAAGTCATCCCAGGTCGAAGGAGGTGACACTATTCCAGCTTTTTTGAAAAGTCCGTCGTTATAAATTAGGACAAGCCCGTCGATATAAAGCGGTATTCCATAGTATGATTCTCCGATCTTTAAGTCTTTCTGATGAATAGGATAAAAAGTTTTTTCAAATTCACTATTGCTCATTATTTTTTGTGGTAAAGCAGAGACGACGTCCTTTATTTCAGGAAGCCAGGTATTGTGAAAACGAAAAATGTCTGGCCCCTGGCCGTTTTTGCTTCGAGCCAGAAGCTTCTCTCTGTACTGCGTAGAAACCATTTTTTGATAGTCTATTTTCACATTTTGGTTTTTACGCTGGTACTCCTCAAGGATAGGGGCTATTATTTCTTTCTCCTCCCACAAACCCCAATAGATAAGCTTTACTTCTTTGGAAGGACCTGCTCTAAATAATAATCGAAGCAAAAAAAACAGGATTACCAGGAAAAAAATCACACCGCCACCAATGATAAAGTATTTAGTTCTACTTTCTTCGTAGACAACAGGCGGCATCTCAGGTGGAATTTCAGAGCTAACTGGCTTGACTTCTTCACCTGTCGCTGCAACGATCTCAGGAGCTACTTCTTCTGGCTTCAATTCCTCCTCAGGAACCGATTCAAAGATCGGTCTCGGTTGATTTTCATCTGGATTTTTTTTATCATCATCCATAACAATTATGATATCAAATCATAAGCTCGTAAAGGTTGTCATTTTAGCATCAGCGATAATTTTTTTTCTCTCTGTTTTTACTTTTGCAAAAATCGTGCAGGAAGAAAGATCGCTTGAGGGAAAAATATATCCAAACGTTATCGTCAATAATATCAATTTTGGTCGAGAACAAAAATCTGAAGTCGAAAAATATTTTGAAAATCTTAATAGTAATTTTCATAAAATCTCAATCATCGTTTTCTATCAAAATGACCCTGTGGCGACCTTTTCAGGCACACAACTGGGTTTAGGATATGATGCAAAAGGAATTGCTGACAGAGCTTATTTGATTGGCAGATCTTCCAATCTCACATCTCGAGTTTATCAGAAAATCTCGTCAGTCTTAAACTGGCAAAAATATAAGTTCTCGATAGGAGTCGACTATGATAGAACTCCTGTACATGAATTTATCTTGGACTTTAAAGAAAAATATGATAAACCAGCTAAAAACGCATTATTTAATTTTGAAAATGGGCGTGTAGTAAGCTTTAGGCAAGAAGAAAGCGGTCAGGAAATTGAAAAGACTAAATTTTTGTCTGATTTTGACGGTATCATATCAAATCTCGAAAAAAGAGTTGAGGATAGAACTATTTCTTTATCCTTACAAACAATTCAACCAGAAATTACTTTAGCCAAGGCAAACGATTTTGGGATTGAAGAGCTTATAGCCGAAGGTAAATCTGATTTCAGTCACTCAATTCCAGGCCGTATCCATAATATTGTTCTTGCTGCTTCTAAATTTAATGGCATTCTTATTCCAAAAGGTAAAGTTTTTTCTTTTAATGAAGCTGTCGGTGATATTTCTTCTTTAACCGGATATCAACTCGCCTACATAATAAAATCAGGCAAGACTGTATTGGGAGATGGAGGGGGAGTCTGTCAGGTCTCAACAACTTTATTTCGCGCGGCTCTTAATGCCGGCTTACCAATCGTCGAACGGACTGCTCATGCCTATAGAGTCGGCTATTATGAGAATGATTCAAAACCGGGATTTGATGCAACCGTCTATGCTCCTTCTCCTGATTTAAAAATAAAGAATGACACATTGGCTTCTATACTGGTCCAGACTGAAGTTGATCAAGACAAAAGTCTCCTATTTTTCCGATTTTATGGAAAAAAAGATGCAAGAAAAGTAGAGATATCCCAGGTTACTGTCTATGATGCAACCCCACCACTTCCGGAAATCCGCCAGGATGATCCAACTCTAAAAAAGGGGGTCGTCAGACAAGTTGACTTTCCTGCCTGGGGAGCAAAAGCAGTCTTTGATTATAAAGTTACTAATAATAATCAGACTACCTTTGAAAAAAAATTCCTCTCTGTCTACCGCCCCTGGCAATCTGTATATCTTGTCGGAACCGCTGAATAAATATCATTGCTTTTTGACTTTTGGTTTTCAGATGTTAGAATTACCTACATATCAAATACTTACAGAGTCGGTCAGATTTAAAAAGAAAAGTCTTGCAACAATGCACGCAAGCCTTCAAAGCAAAATTCCTTCGCCGTGTGGGACTTGAATCTGCTCTTATTGGAATTGAGTCTGAGTTTCCTTTGGTAGATAAAGAAGGGAATGCTGCACTCAAAGAAATCGTCGTAAAAGCTTTCAATCATTTTAAAAAGAAAGGCTGGAAGGCTGTCATTGATTCAGGAACAAAACAAATAGTTGGGGTAACAAAACGAATAAATGGATTTGATGTTGCTTTCGGAACTGATGTTGGCGATAGAATTATCGAAGTCGCTCTTCCACCTGCAAAAACACTTTTTGATGCGCTTCGTTACAGATCTAAAATATTAAAACCAATTGTAAAATTTTTTAATAAACACGATACATATTTGCTTGGATATGGAATTCTTCCTAAAGAACAACCTCACAAAAATCTTATGGCAAATAAAGGAAGATATATTTTCCTTGAACAAGACAGCGGCAATACATTCGTACCGAAAAAACAAGGGGTAGACTTGCATGTTTTTACCTTACCCACTGCTTCACAAACTCATATTCAAGTAGATAGAAACAATGCTATCAACGCCATGAATGTATTGAATGCTCTGTCTGGTGTTTTTCTTTTCTTAGGGGCTAATTCTCCCATTTGGCAGGGTGATATTCATTCCAAAGGAATCCGCGCGATCCGCGAATGGCTTTGGGAAGTTGGTTGGCCAACACGTCCAAACCAGATTGGGATGCTAAAACCAATAAAGAATTTCGAAGCATATATTAATCATCTCGCATCATTTAAACCTCAAATGGTCAAACGAGGTTATGAATACTTTTCACTTTTGAATACAACAAAAACATTCGCTGACCTACTAGTTAAAAAAAATGTTACAGCAAAGACAGTAAAAGGAGAAAAAATAGATATTGAAATAAAACTTGATGATATCTGTTTTGTTGGTGGTTTTGCTTGGCATAATGCTCGAATTACAAGTTATGGCACAGTGGAATCTAGAATATGTTGTCAGCAATTACCATCAGAACCATTGGCTATTTCTGCACTTACTCTTGGATTAATCTCTAACTTAAAAAAATCAAATAAACTTATTAAGAAAAAAAACTTTCTCTTTTGGAAAAAATTAAGAAGAACAGCTCTCATAAGTAGACTTGAAAATCATGATCATTATGTTCTTTCAAAAGATGTTTTAACCATAGCAAAAGAGGGATTAAAAAAACGGAATCATGGAGAAGAAATTTTCTTAGAACCTCTGTTTAAAAGGCTCAAAGACAAAAAGGCGCCGGCAGATGACATCATAAAACACTTCAATAAAGGAGGAATAAATTCTCTGGTTGAGTTTACCATGATCACACTAGCTTCTTTAATTTGAAAATATTCGGCAAGATCTGGCAAGATTAGGTAATATTCGGCAACATTTGGCAAAATATGCTAGTATTACTTCATGAAAATTCCTCCGCCTTACGAAATAACATCTGAGATTCAGGAACTCATAATAAAAATTGATGCCCTTCGGCTATTTTTTTTATCATTTCCTCTGTCAACCCAATTGAAACAAAACATTCAAAGAGTTAGCTTACTCAAAAGCTCACTTTTTTCTGCAAGAATTGAGGGAAATCCGTTGACGATGGAAAATATTGATTTCACAACTGATAAAGAAAAAAAAATGGAAGTTCTCAATATTGAATTAGCCGCTAAATATATAGAAAAAAATATTAATAATACTAACAAGTTGACAAAACAAATCATTTTGAAAATCCATTCAGTTTTGATGCATAGCCTAAGAAGTGATGCAGGATTTTTCAGAAAAGAATCAAGTGCTATTTTTAATCAGGCCGGTGTAGCAGTATATGTAGCTCCTCCACCTCTCTATATGAGCGAGCTTTTAAACAAGCTGATTGAATACATAGATGATCAAAGTGAAAAGTTTCCCTTAATCAAAGCTTTCATAGCGCATCTCGTTTTTGAAAAGATTCATCCATTTATCGATGGGAATGGACGGGTTGGAAGACTCTTGATTTACGCTATTTGTAAATCGTTGAATTATGACTTTGGATTTTTTGTAGCTTTTGAAGAATATCTAGATCAACATAAAAGTGACTATTATCATTATCTAGACATTGGATTAAAAGAAACTGAGGAATACTTAATTTTCATGCTTGAGGCTTACCTAAACCAAGTTGAAAAAATGAAAGAACACATCATTATTGAACAAGGAAAAAAAATTCTGCTCCCCCCTCGACAGGAAGAAATTTATCAAATCATCAAAGATCATCCGATGATTTCATTTGATTTCATTCGCCGTCGGTTCTTGAAAGTTCCCGAAAGAACACTGCGTTATGATCTAAAAAAACTAATTGATCAAAATCTCATCGTAAAAATTGGAAAAACAAAAGGGAGTTACTATAAAGTTATCTAAACCAACGTGCTCTACCAATTTTATAATGCAAGTCTTTTAGCTTTCGTTCTCCTATTATTTTAGCAGGAACTCCTCCAACAATAGCAAAAGGTGGCACATCTTTAGTAACAACTGCTCCGGCAGCTATAATAGCGCCCTTTCCAACTTTCACTCCAGGTTGAATAATCACCCGGGGACCTACAAAAACATAGTCCTCGATAACGACTGGTGCAGTACTTGGTGAAAAAAATTCATCTTCAATCTCGTGTTGAGCATTGAAAATCATAACCCCCGTTGCCACAGCTACGTGATTGCCTATAAATAATCTATCTCTTCCGTCCAAAACCGCACTTTCGCCAACTACAGTATCCTCGCCAATCGAGACATTTTGTGGATCGTAAAATCGTGCACCCATATGAATGGTTGACCCTTTGCCAATACTTATCCCAGCTAATCTATAATAAACCCTTCTTACATGATGGAAAGGTATATAACCAATTAAGTGGAGCAAAAACACTTGAAACTCAAGAAGAATATTTTTGACTCGATTGATCAATTTATTCATTATTTGAAAAAATGTTAGCTGCTTTCCTGTCTTATCTTCCATATTTTGAACTGATAATATTATAACCTAAAAGTCTTCCAGTTACATTTTCTTCAGATCATTAAGAATTTCTTGAGCATGGTTAAGAGGTATGACTTTTTCATATGTTTTTCTTATTTTTCCTTCAGGGTCTATAATATAGGTTTTTCTCAAGGTCCCTTCGAATATCTTCCCTAAAAATGATTTCTTTCCCCAAGCATTATATGCTTTGAGTACTTTTCTATCTGGATCGCTTAAGATAGGAAAATTAAGGTTATATTTTTTGGCAAATTTTTGGTGAGATTCAACCGAATCTTTTGAAACACCTATAATGACTACACCTCGCTTTTCAAATTCTTTAACTGAATCTCTGAATCCGCAGGCTTCTTTGGTACAACCAGGAGTATTATCTCTGGGATAGAAATATAGTACTACCCACTTGCCTAGGAATTCAGAAAGTCTTCGCACCTTTCCATTTTGATCAGGCAATTCAAAGTCCGAAGCTTTCATTGTACTTTTAATTATATTATTTTCTTTTAAATTTATTATTTTTAAGTGATATAATCAAACTCCTATTGACATTAAAAGTTTTGTATGTCACTAATAAAGTATGCCAGATATTATTCAAGTTAATCCAAAAGTCTTAGGAGGAGAACCCGTTATTAAAGGGACAAGAATACCTGTAGCCCGTGTTATTGCGCTATATATTAAAGGATACAAAATCAAAGATTTTAAAAGAGATTATCCTTATTTAGATATATCAAAAAACGACTTGCTGGAAATATTTAAATTTTATACTCATCAACTTGCGAGAGGGTAAAAAACATAAAAAAAGAAGACAGAAATATTGTGATTACCAAAAAATCGTCTACGATTTAAAAAATAGGATAAAATAACTTCAACATTAATTTTTAGAGCTAAAAATTGGCACCTTGTATCTTTCACTCCAGGAGTGTTTTTAAAATGAGAAAGTTGAGATTATATGTTTTTTCAAATACAACACTACCATTTTCCTAAAAAATCAGAAAGCCTAACCATCTTCCCATTTTGGTCAGGTAACTCAAAATCATTCGCTTTCATATATGTTCATTTAAAGGTTTTTTACTGTTTTTGTTTTAGCTCTACAAGTGCTTTTGGATACCAATAATCATCTTGCAAACATAAAGCATGATATTTGCATGTTAACGCAGCCATATTAATGTCATCTTTCTTTTGAAATTTATTCCAGGCAATTGTCTGAGCAGGATCTGGAAGTATATTTTTTTCCAATGACTCTTGCAGTAATTTTACTTTATTAATGATTGCTAACATTTCTTTTTCCTCATATTCTATTGGAATTTCAAGTCTTCTACTTCCTGATCTTTCTACATATAAAATATATGTTTTTAAATCTGGATAATTTTTCTTCAAAAAATAATGATATATAGCGACTTGTAATCGGTGTTCATCAAAAGGTTCTGGCTCCTCAAAATCATTATCAAAAATTTGCTTCCCTCCTCCTTTTACTTCATAAAGAATAAATTGTCCATTTATTCTGACGATTCCGTCATATTTACCAGTAATACCATAATCATTCCATGGTATGAATCTTTCGGGACTTACCAAAATATTTTTATCCAACCATTCTCTTGTCACCATTTTTTGGATTTGTTGTCCCATTTCCATCAATTTTCCAAATAACTGCATTATTTCTGCTATTTTTGGATCGACGAGAGGCAGTGGAGTCTTTTTCTTTTTATAATAAACTCCTCTTGGGCAACTAGTGAGATCATGAGCAGATAGGTAAAATTTATTTTTGATTGCTGGCATAATTAGAGTTTTTCTGAGGAGTTAAATAAAAATATTTTGTTTTGAAATAGATTTGTTTTAAGAAGAGTATTCGAGAATAAGTTTTTTCTACTTCGATCTTGCTTAATAAAACCTCCAAAATTAATAAGATCTCTCGTGGCAAATAATTTTTATCATAAGGTTTTCGATTATGAGTCGCGCCAACTATAAAATTCCACTCTCTTTTGATATTCATACGATTCATAGCTTAAACTCTCTTTTAACTAGTTAAGATTGTTTATTATTTCTGCGGTATTAAGAACCATCTCCGTAGAAATTCCGGAAGAAATATCTGAAAATTTTTGGTCGAGCTCTCTTATTTTTTCATAAGATAGAAACTTTAGCGCTTCATTTAACTTTAGATACGGATTAGAAAAAGTAGGTCTTCTTACCTGATCTAAAATTCTTGGTTTAAGATCTCTTTTGGCAACGATTATTAAAGGATAATTAGAGTTTGGAGCGACACTTCTCAAATCTGCTAAACGTAAAATTCCTGAATAAATTGCAGTAGAATGTTCGATTTCAAATGCCGATTTAATTTGAAATCCATATCTCCAAACACAATCAATATTTTGTACAGCTTTAGGGATATCCAATCCTGGCTCGAATTGCTTAAGAACAAATTCTCTAAAATTAAAACCTTTATATTTTTTATTTTGATCAGATTTTGGAACCCAAACATCATTTCCTGCAGCTTTGCCTAATCTGATTAGCCGCCACTGCATTTCATCATGCTCTGTTGGCTCTTTTTCATGTTCTTCTTCAAGGACTTCAACCTGGTGTTGTAAAACTTCTTTGCCGAGTTCTTTAATTTCATTTGTTTTGCCTTCATTGACTCGAAGTATAAGTCCGTAAAAGTCTCCATATTTCTCTTCAAATTTTTTTTGTCTTTCACTTTCAATCGCACCAAAACCTTGAGGAGTAAAGTTCGAACGATAATCAAGGTATGTATTAAATTTCTCAAGCGGAATTTTTATTTCTTTTTCGTTAATAATAAAGTAAATGTTTTCCCATGTTTCTCCAATTTTGTTAGTACCCCACAAGAAATTTGCCAACTCACGGTTTTTTAGCTTATATGCGACCTCACCGATGAGAATTAAATTTCCTTGCTGATAAAAAACAACATAATCTCCTGGGTACATTCTGGACCATGTGTTTATATTTCCAGGACCTGGAGTAGCTCCCCAAACTGCAAAACCTCTTCCGTGATAAATATTATCTAGTTTTCTAGAATCATCTGTCGATATAAATTGAGCTATTTCCTTAAGAAAACGTTTTCTCTTTATTGTGTCTTGATAATGGATATAGGCCTCTGGCCCACTTGCAGTTACGATGAATATTTTTCTCATGTTCTTTTTTCTTTCAGTTTAATATTATATTCTTTTAAAACGTCGTCAACGATTCGGGTTGCTATTTCGAAGGCCGCCGCCAGTCGGTGAGTTTTTACTTTACCTATGCCTTCTATTTCAAGAAATTTTTCATAAGGTTGGCCTGCAATTCCTCTAAATGATCCGAATTTACTTATAATTTCTTCTGCTATTTTTTCTGCTGATTTTCCAGGAATTCCTGATGATATTATTATTGCCAACACCTCCGCGTCAGTGAGTGTTTCTGGACCTAGTCGTTCCATTTTCCCGCCTGGATGTTTCCAAGTAATAGATTTATCTTTTCCTTTAAGCTTATTTATCATAATTTCTTATTTAATCTAACTTATTTTAAACCCATCCACATTCCTCTTTTAAAAAATGATAATACTTTGCCTTTCAAGACAACTTCTTCTGTGAAATAGATAATTTCATATTTAGGATTTTCTGGTTTTAGATACAGGTACGGTGGTTTATCTTCTGAGATGAAGCGTTTTATGGTTGATTCTCCTTTAATTTCTGCCAATACGATATCCCCGGAGGCAAATTCTTTTTCGCTTTTAACAAGTACCACGTCCCCATCATTTATGCCTGCATTAATCATAGAATCGCCGTGGATTTTAAGTAAAAATACTTTATCTGTGGAACGAGAAATTTCACCAGATATCTCTTGCCAATCTCCCGCAATCTCAATCGGTTCAACAGGTGTCCCTGCAGTTGTGGCTCCAAGAAAAGGAGCAAGTAATGGTTTTCCTAGCGCTTTATATCCAAAAGGAAGAATAGCAGCGCTTCTTGCAATATTTTCGTTTCTTTTAATAAATCTACTTTTTTCAAGTTTATTCAAAAGATCAATGACTGATTGATTTGATACAACGTTAAGTTTATTTCTCATCTCGTCAAAAGTCGGTGGATAACCCTCATTTTTGATGTAGTCGTAGATAATTTGAAGTAATTCTCTTTGTCTGGGCGTAATATCTTTCTTCATCAGGTTTATAATACCCGACTATTTACTCTGTGTCAACAGAAACATTCTATAGGATTGACATTTATTTTTCCACTATTTCTACGGAAAGTACTTTTACCGGTGTAACTGGAGATGATTTTTCGCCAGAAGGGCTTTCTTTGACTTCTGATTCTGCGATCGCATCAACGGCATCCAGTCCGCTTGTCACCTTACCAAAAATCACATAATTTTTGGGGAGATCGTAGTCTTTGTGCATGATGAAGAATTGGCTGCCGTTAGTGTTTGGTCCAGCATTTGCCATAGCAATTGTGCCTCTAGTATATTCTCCTTCAAACGGCTCGTCGTCAAATCGGTATCCTGGTCCTCCGGTTCCATCACCTTTGGGATCACCACCTTGGATCATAAAACCACTTATTACCCTATGAAAAATAGTGTTGTCATAAAATCCTTTTTTAGCTAATGTGACAAAATTATTTACGGTAATGGGAGTTTTGTCCACACTTAAAGAAATAACAATATCTCCTTTTTCTGTTTTAAGAGTTGCCGTATATGTTTTGCTTTTATCGATTGACATTTTGGGAATTGATTCTGTATTAATCTTTTTGCTTTCTAATTGTTTCTTTCCTTCAGGCTGTTGCGAAGATTTAGATGATTTATTTTTATTTATAATGATAAAAAAAAATCCAACAACAATTACAATGCCTCCAATAACATACGCTAAATTATTTTTCATCTAAAAATTAATTGTATCATTCTCTTCGCTTTCGATAAATCTGGATTTAACACTAAAGTTTGCTCTACCGAAGATGAATCGCCTGTTAGTATAGGTAATATATAGTCTCTCCTTTGCACGTGTGATTCCTACATAAAAAAGCCTTCGTTCTTCTTCAAGCGAATGGACATCGTCTACAGATCTAGAATGGGGTAAAATCCCCTCCTCTACGCCAACTATAAACACAACCGGAAATTCTAGCCCTTTTGCCTGGTGAAGCGTCATGAGTCTGATTCCTTCTTTTCCCTTAGATCGTTTCTCTCCTTCAAAATACTCAGACTCAACCAGAGCCACCTGTTCCAAAAATTCAGTCAATTTGGGAAAACGCATCGCCACGGATTTAAGCTCCTTTATATTTTCGAGACGGGCAAAATCCTCCTCGTCATCTGGATTATAAAATTCAAGATAGCGCGTTTCTTTAAAAATCTTTTCCATGAGATCTGCAGTTTCAATTTCATTTAACGACTTCTTTTTTTTAATAAAATCAATGAATTGAGTAAAGCGTTTTTTACCCAGTTTCCTGATGCGGTCTTGAGATATCCCATCCTGTGGATTTGCAATCATACGCAAATAGGACAGTACATCTTTTATCTCTTTTCGCTCATAGAATCTCGTCCCTCCGACTAAAACGTAGGGAAGACTATAGTGTAAAAATGCTTCCTCGATGACGCGAGACTGAGCATTGGTCCGATAGAGAACCGCAAAAGAAGGAAGAACCAGCCTATCATTTAAGTCTTTTATCTTATTGGCTATAAATACCGCCTCTTCCTCCTCATTTTCTGCCTCATAGTACTCAACTTCCTCACCCTTTCCATTCTTAGTAAATAGATTTAAGACAGGATGTGTTTGATTTTTTGAGATGACATTATAAGCAAAGTCCAGGATGGTTTGGGTCGAACGGTAGTTCTCCTCTAGATGGAAAATTTTTGTATCGGGAAAGTCTTCTCTAAATTTCTCAAGATTCCTCATGTCAGCCCCTCTCCATGAATAGATACTTTGGGAAAAATCTCCAACCCCGGTAATATTTCTATATTTTTGCGCAAGGAGTTTTGTCAGAAGATACTGGATGTAGTTTGTGTCCTGAAACTCATCAACCAAAAAATAGCGATATCTGTTTTGGTATCTGTCTAACACATTCTCATGCTGCAAAAAAAGCTTTACTATCTCGAGGATTAGATCATCAAAATCAAGAGCGTTGTTTTTTTGCAACTCCTTTTCATATTCTACATAAACTTCTGCAACAAGTGGGGCGCTATAATCTGCAAAAAGTTCAAGATAACGATCAGGCGTGATATATTGATTTTTTGCCGCTGAAATGCGATTAAGAAAAAATGACGGCGTAAATTTTTTGCTATTAAGCTTTTTGATTATTTTTTTCATCAAACTGAATTGGTCGTCGTCATCGTAGATTGTAAACTGAGGGTCAACCCCCACATGGTAGCCATCGCGCCTTAAAATGTAACAACAAAATGAATGGAATGTGCCTATATAGCCTAGCTTTTTTAACCCCATCCGCTCCTTCATCTCATTTGCAGCCTTATTGGTAAAGGTGATCATCACAATTTCAATTGGAGTCACCTTATGATTTTGAATCAAATTGAGAACTTTGTAAACCAAAACTCTTGTTTTTCCTGAACCAGCTCCAGCCAGAATAATAGATGGGCCTTGAACATGTTGTACTGCCTCAATTTGTTGCTTATTCAAATCTTTAAATAAATCTTTAGACATAGACTATAATTATAAACATCAATATAATACGAATCTACAAATAATATGCAAATGATGCGAATGTGCTAATTCAGATTTTAAAGCTATTATTAGCACATTGGTAGATTCGCATAGAAATTCGCATCATTCGTATTACATATATGAGGTATTTCATCGCCAACTGGAAAGCAAATAAAGATCTAAATGAAGCATTTCAATGGATTGATACATTTATAAAATTACAACTTAACAACGGCCGTGTAAAAGTTGTGATATGCCCACCCAGTCCGCTCCTTTATCCGCTGAAAGAGAGAATAAAAAACAGTAATATTGAACTTGGTGCTCAGGACATCTCACAATTTGAAGAAGGAAAATACACAGGAGAAATCACAGCCAAAACGCTTAAAGGGCTAGTCGATTATTCCATAGTTGGACACAGTGAGCGTCGAAAATACTTTAATGAAGATTATGATACTCTTTCTAAAAAGGTTCTACTAGCAAAAAAATATGATATCGAGCCAATTTTTTGCATCAGGGGAGTAGAAGACAAAATTCCTCAAGAAGTAAACATTGTCACATATGAACCAGTCTATGCCATAGGAACAGGCGATAATGAATCACCAGAAATAGTATTGAAAGTAAAAAAAAGTTTAAAGTTAGACGAGGGAAAATTTTTCCTATACGGCGGAAGTGTCGACAAAAACAACGTTGAGTCTTATCTGACTACTTTGCAGATTGATGGGTTTTTAGTTGGAACGGCTTCTTTAGATCCAGAAGAATTTTTTGCAGTAGTAAAAAAAGTATAAAATAGAATGTTTGGCTCATTTAAAACAAAGATCATCATTTTCCTCATAGTTTCTTTCATTTTATTATTTTTTTTGCTCAAACCCCACTATCTATTTTTAACTAAAACATTACGAATTTCCCCTCTGAAAACTTTATTTTCCCTAGGTTCTTTAAGATCATATGATGACCAAGTTGCAATTTTAATTTTGGGTATCTCAGGAGGCAATCATGAGGGTCCAAATCTCTCTGACTCAATCATTGTAATCAACTATGATCTTCGCTCTCATAAGCTTATAACTATATCACTACCCCGAGACATCTGGAGCGATACTCTCAAAGATAAGATCAATACAGCCTATTCTTATGGCGAAGCAAAACAAACACATGGAGGTCTTAAATTGGCAAAAGCTGAAATTGAAGCTGTGGTTGGAATGCCAATCCATTATGCTGCGGTCATAGATTTTGATAAGTTTAAAGAACTCATAGATTTTATCGACGGAATCGACGTTAACATCGAGCGTTCATTTGAAGACAAAAGATTTCCTATCCAAGGGCGAGAAAATGATGAATGCGGCGGTGACCTCGAGTATCTCTGCCGTTATGAAACTGTGTCGTTTACTAAAGGCAAAATTCATATGGATGGTGTAACTGCTTTAAAATTCGTCCGTTCACGAAATGCTACTGGTGAAGAAGGCAGCGATTTTGCTAGAAATAAAAGGCAACAAAAAATCCTTGAGGCTATAAAAAATAAACTTTTTTCAAAGGTTAAAACTCTCGATCTATCATATCTGAATAGTCTATATAAAGTAATTGACAAATTGATAATTCGCGATATCGAAAATCAACAGATTGCCTTAATCGCAAGAAATATTCTGCTTTCAAGAAATTTTTCTCAAAAACAGATCAATTTGAGTCAGAACTTTTTTAGCGTACCTGACCCAACTTACTATGACGGACATTATGTCCTTATTCCCAAAGATGGTAATTACAATAAAATACACCACTACATTAGCTGCCTAAAACAAAAAGGAGAAAAAGATAACCAAGCCTGCAACTGAAAATATGATAAGCGTATTTCTTAAATAACCTGTTTCAGGAAGCTGACTTATAGTTGTTGGTGATAAGTTAAGAGCAGACGTAGGTTGAAATATCTCATAATTAGTCGGGCTTATCGCAGTCAATATTACCTCAGTTGGCGAAGGCGAAGGTTCTAAAGATGGCTCAACTATTTGTGTTGGGAAAATAGTCTCCTCTACTGTTGGAAAAATGGTTGGTTCAACAGAAGGTATTTTTTCTGTAGGAATAGTTGTAACGTTTGCTGTAATGGGTGACTTTTTAGGACTTGGTAAAACATTGCTTTTTTTTTCAGAGGTTGATTTCAAGTTGATATAACCTAAAAGCGTAATAGCGCCAAAAACAACTAACAAAATTATTAAGACTGAAAGAATAATTACATTTTTCCTTTGCTGTGGTGGCTTTTCGGGTTGAACAACTTGTGAAGGGGAGGTGATATTGGACCCAACCTCTTCAAATTGAGGAATAGTTGGTGGAGCTGGTGATTTACTTGATTTCTTTAATAAATAAATCTCGTAGATTAAAAATCCAAGCGTTACTAAAAACGCAACCAACCCAACTTTATTCACTGAAGACAAAAATTCTACAATATCCATAATTCCATTTTAAGTCAAAGAAGAACTAAAATGCAATAAGAATGCCTAGTCCTATAACTACTAAGCTCATACTTGCGATACCCAACGGAAATAAATTCAACCCGCTGGTTGGCGGTGTAACTGTAAATGTTGCAGGTTGAGTAATATATGGAGAGTATGATACTGTGGGAGTTGAGATGGGTGTTGAATATACAGTCGGAGCTAAAGTTAAGGTGGGGGTTGCTTCTGCTGTTGCTTCTCCCAACACCTGTTCACCCGATTTTGCTATGGTAAATTTTCTTACCAGTTGAATTTTTTTTCCTGCCTGATCTTTTGTTGTAATCGTAATTATGTGTTCTCCGGGCAATAGTTCACGCGTAACTAATACCCTCCAAATACCATCTTTATCTACCTTAGCCCTATATTCATTACTAGTTTCTGATTTAATAACCACCATTACCTCTTCGCCTGGAATGGCAGTACCCTTAATTAATGGACTGTCACCTGGGATGATTGCTCCGTCCTTTGGGTAAAGTATCTGAACTCTATCATTTTCAAGTAGTTTTTTTCCTGAGGATACCGATAACACATCTTCACTGTTTTCGAAATTGTAGTCTTTGCCTATTATGATCGTTTGAGGCAGGGGACTTAAATCTTTTACACGAAGAGAGATCGAGGTTTTCTCTTTTTCCTCACTTTTGATTTCGAGCTTGACTAAATCATTAAGATCAATGTTTTTGATCTGTAAACTATCATTATCGATGATAAAGTTAAGAGGGATTAACCATTCGCCAGTCTGTTTTGATAACGCAAGAAGGGGAATCGAGTTTTCGAAAAAAAGCCTAATCACTGCATTTTCAAGAGGTATTCCATTGCTATTGATTAACCTTCCATATGCTGGTCTAAGATCTGCATTCGCTGAAAGAATGGTTGGCGTCTTAAATGAAAAAGGTTTTTGTTCAGAACTTTCAACTATTTGATTATCACTTACTATTTTGTAGAAATAAGTCGTGCCCGGCTGTAGATTTCTTAAGATTACGTAGTGATTATAAAAGTGATTTTTTTTATCTTGAAGGTCTCTTTCATCTTGTGATATCTTGCTTAAGTTGCTTTCACTCTCACCAAAAATTACCCATCCCAGCTCTTTTTCTGTGGTTTGCCAAAAAACACCAGCCTGATTTTGCGCGAGGTTCACTGTTGCAAACTGCTCAACAGTTTTTTTATTGGCTTTTGAAGGAATAGAAAACAAACTAAAAAATTTAGCGATGCTAAAGATTATCAAAATAAGAAAAACGATTAACAGAGGTGTTGGTATTTTCGTTTGCCTGGGAAAAAAATATTTCGAGTAAGTCATATCACGGTGTTCTTCCTTCTAGGGTATTTAATACCTTTTGATTGATTTTAAAATCTATTGTTTCGAGAGACTGAAGACTATTCTCGAAAGATGTACGCGTTTTAATTCTATAAATATCCAGCAACATCCAGGCTAAAATTGTCAAAAATACAGTAAGCGAAATCCAAAATAATTCCTTTTGGCTCATAGATAATATCCTTCTACCTGCAATTTAATATTTAAAGTTGAGCTTTGAGACGACTCACTCTCCTCCCTAGAAAATTGCAAATCTGGGATAAGTTTTAATCGTCTTTGTTCATACATTTTTTTAACAAAAAGCAGCGTTTCCTCAAACGTTCCTTTAAGATTCATATTGACTATGAATGACTTTATTTTTTTTAGCGTTCCAGTCTCTTTTAAGTTTATATCAGAAACTTCGACTCTGTTAGCCAACAATTTCCCTTCATCACTAGAAACATTGATATCGCTTAGTACTTTATTTACTTCAGGTTTTTTAGCAATAGCTTCTCCTAATAAAATAAAACCTTCCCTATTTGATTCTAAGATTGTTTGTGTATCTATAATTTTATCTATCTGCTCTTCATATAAAGCATTTGTCTTCTTAAGCTCCTCTATTTTCCTGTTCGCCTCAAACACTGAAAGAAGGTTTGGTCGAATAACAAAATAAATAAAAAATGAAAAAATAAAAAAGAAAGCAATTGCATAGCCATAATCCTTTGTTTTTTTTGTAAATAGTTTTTTAAGTAAGGAAGATTTTTCCATTAACTTTTTTTGAATTTATTAAATTCAAATGAAAATTCTAATCCGATATCGCTTTTTTTAACATATTTCAACTCAATTTTTTCAAATTTCTCTTCTTTTTTTAAACGCGATAAGAAGAATTTAATAGATTGAAAATCTCCAGTGTATCCCGTCATCGATAAACCATCTTTAGAAATCTGTAATTTTTTTAGAAAAAAATTTTCGGGAAATAAAGATAATATATAATCAGTTTGGGAAATAAACGTTTGTTGGTTGTTGGTAATTGACTCTACTTGATCGAGTTTAAAAGCGATGGTTTTTGCTTCTTTTATGAGCGGTTGAGAAACCTCAATTATTTCTCTTTTCTGATTAAGAGAATCTTCTAAATCCACTATCTCTTGGTCTACCCTGAATCGATACAAAAATACTCCGATGACCACAATTTGAGTAATGACAAGAATATAACGTAAATAGTTAAGAGTAAAATAGATTACTTTATCTAAAGGCTTCTCTTTTTTCAGCGTTAGTAAATTGATGTTGTATTTCATTTATGTAATACTGCGGAAGCCATAGATTTTAACCTGCTTCCTTTATTTTTATGAATTATTTTTTGTTTGATAGCTTTATCAATCGCTCTGTAGGCTTTTTTTAAAAGGTCTGCGGCCTTTACACCTTTTTTATGTTTTTTTACCTCATCAATAGCTTTTTTATAGGCCAATTCATATTTTTTATTCCGTTTTGTTCTTTTTTTGTCCTGTCTCAATTTTTTCTTGGCTGATTTTATTATAGGCATAGATCACAACCTCCTTCCTATACTACGAATTACGAATCTATACGAATTTACTAATTCTGATTTTATTCGTATATTCGTATGCATTATTAGTAATTTCGTAGGAAATATTAAATCTCATACTCTTTATCAAATACCTTTTCTCCATAATCTCCATTAAATTTCAAATTTAATTTGATATTTCCCACCACTTGATGATAAATGCATGTCCCTGAGGAACATGTACCTAGTGTAAGCGTTTTGTCGACTTCTGATTCTTGTTTGGTTAGCTCAACTGTTCCTATAACTCCCTGCAAACCTTGCTGTTTAGTTTGATATGAGAGTTCGTAGTCAATTGATTCAGTACCTGTGGGAATACTTTTAATTTGCAGTACAACTTCTCTACCGGCGGAAGAAACAACTAGATCTACCTTGACGCTTTCATCGACGGTTGGGATGACTACCTCTGTTGGCAACAATTCTTCAGTTTTATCATTTGATTTAGATCCACCTCTACCTGAAATCATCACAACTCCTAGCAATAATAATATACCAATTGCCACCCCACCAATAATTAATCTGTTTCTCTCTATTTTCATAAATTTTTCAAATTAATAGTTTATTTTTAAGATAATCGTTTAGATTATCAGTCTTTACTCTTTCCTGTTTCATCGTATCTCTGTCCCTAACGGTCACCGCTTTATCTTTTAAACTATCATAATCGACAGTAATACAATATGGTGTGCCTATCTCATCTTGTCTTCTATACATCTTACCAATATTTCCAGCGTCATCAAACTCAACAGTATAAGATTTTTTTAAATCTTTATAGACTGATCTCGCCACACTCTTTAATGTATCATCTTTTTGCAGTGGGAACACGGCGACTTTAACAGGGGCTAATCTGGGACTGATCTTAAGATACGTTCTCAACTTTCCATTTACTTCTTCTTCTCTGTATGCGTCAACAAGCAGCATAAAAAACAACCTGTTGACGCCAACTGCTGGCTCGATCACATGGGGAATAATTTTTTTTCCGGTTTGTGCATAAACGTATGATAGGTCTTTCCCTGAGAATTTCGCATGTTGTTTTAAATCATAGTCGGTTCTATAGGCAATCCCCCACAATTCTTTGAATCCGAAAGGAAATTTGTAGTCTAAATCATACGTCTCTTTACTATAATGGCTTCTTTCTTTATCAGTATGTTTTCGCCATTTAAGATTTTTATCGTCAACTCCAAGACTTTTCGTGATAAAGCTCCACATTGCTTCCTGCCAGTCTTTAAAAAGTTTTTTCCAGTCAGTAATATCCGGATCAAAAAAATATTCTATCTCTGCCTGCTCCATCTCAAATGTGCGAAAGATAAATTGGCCCGTTGTAATCTCGTTTCTGAAACTTTTACCTATCTGACCTATTCCAAAAGGAAGTTTTATCCTGTACGTATCGATAACATTCTTAAAATGTGAAAAAATTCCTTGAGCAGTCTCTCCACGAAGATACACTTTGGATTTTTCTCCAGCAATAACTCCTAAGAATGTTTCAAAAAGAAGATTAAATTTTTTTGGTGCAGAAAGTTTGTTGCCATCTGGACTTTTAATATTATGTTCATCAATGAATTTTCCCATCTGCTCAATAGTTAGATCTTCTACAATAATATTTGTATCCTTGCCTCTACTATCAAGCCATGCCTCAATAATGTGATCTGCTCGATAACGCTTGTGTGAAACAGTATCTTCAACCAATGGATCGTTGAAAAAGCCAACATGGCCGGATGCAATCCATGTTTGGGGGTGAAGAATGATTTGTGTATCGATTCCAACCATATCGCCTCTTTTGTGAATGAATTCTTTCCACCATACGTTTCGAATATTTCTCAAGAGTTCAGCGCCAAGAGGGCCATAGTCATAGGCATTAGCTAAACCTCCATAGATATCAGAAGACGCATACACAAATCCTCTTCTTTTACAAAGCGCGACTATTTTATCCATCATGTTTTTTATTATACAAAATTAATTAAGATGCTCTAGGTTTCGACAAATAATTATTAGTATATGCAATTGCAGAATTAACAAAATAGAAAAGATCCTTGTAATCTGTTTGCATAAAATTGCACATTCTAAAACCAGTGATTAATGGAACTAACGACCACAGTATAACTTTCGTATCAAAAGGGCTATTAGAATGTTTAGGTAAATTTACCGTTATTACTTTTTTATATATTTCTTTTTCCGGGTCAAGCGCAGACATCATTATATTGACTGATGACTCAGATACTCTTACATTTTGTGCTGATAAATATACTATTGGAGTAAATTCACTTTGTAATATTTCCCTTGTAAAACGTTGTAACTTAGTGTCGTGAATTGAATTAAACTCTGCAAAATCTTTAGGAATGAATACTTTCTTAAGCGCTCTTATAATTACGAATCTAGAATCATTTTGTGGCCTATTCCCGGCTTTATTTAATATATCCAGACTATCTGACCGCATCCTCCTTATTATCTCTTCATACATTGAAATTTCCCCATTTACACCTTGTTCTAAAGACATAAAAAAACACCTCCTCTCTAAAATTAAATAATTTTAGGGACGGAAGTGTATTTCACTTTCGCGGTTCCACCCTACTTGGTAAGTTATGATATTCCATTGAACTTACCCACTTAATTTATTATGTAGCTCCAGCATGCCATTGCTATCATCGCTACAAAATTCCAAAGTAGTATACAGTATCGCCCTTGTGAATTCAAACTTGAATTTTAGAAGTTAGCTTTAAAAATACTGCGCATGTTTTTAGAAAAGATTATATTGAAGTATTTAAAAACATCCTCCCTCCCAAGAAGCATAGGCACATCTTCTAAAAGACACCATCCCACTCTTGCTTTTATTGTTAAGTCATTAAACATCATTCTGATTTCTCTTATAACAATAGGTACCCCTTTTTTACCAATACCTTTAATATTGATAGTTTCAGAAGAACTCGGATTGTTTAGAAGCAACAATTCTCCTACAGAATAAGGAATAAGCGTTACATCAGCTCCAGAATCGACATAAAAAATCTCTGGGATCTGAATTTTTTTATTGATCAAAACTATCTTGGCTATCGGGCGATATATGGAACCAAAAATACCACTTTTCTCTTCACGAAAATCAAATTCTACTTCCATATCATGATAAGAATCTCTTTTTTAGGAATTTTTGCAATCGTGGGTAACGATTTTGGATACTTCTTTTTGGCTTGTTCCCAAACTTTTTTAGCCGAACTACCGTGACTAATTACTTTTTTACCTAAAATGGCAACATATTGACCTTCAAATTGAGTCAACGGATTTGTAAGAAAAAAATCAAATTCACTTGAAATATTCTTATTTTTATTGGAAGTTTTCATATTTATATTCTAATCTCCCTCTGTAAAGAATTCAATATAAGGCATTTTTTCATGAATAATTTCTTCTATTGTTGAGGTCAACTCATTGAGTGATTTATCCTCTTTGGAATAACCTAGTAACCTTAAAGTCTTATTTAAATAATTAGCTATCATAGCATTATCTAATTGATCTTTTCGCGATAATTCAACCAAAAATATTTTTAGCAACTTATACACGGCCGTTTCAATTTGGCTATCAGGTAGTAAACGTTCAAGGACAAATATGTACTTATATAAAAGATTAATTTTAAACTTATCTTTTTTAATTTGGCTAAAACCTGAAAGAAGCGTTGTCTCTTGGAGATAAAATCGATCGTCTTTTTTGTAGAGGACAGTATTGATCAAATTTGCAGTCTGGACATGAGGAAGCCTTCTACTTGTGATTTTTTTGATTCCTTTGGCAAAAACATTGAGTTTTCCCAATTCTTTCGTAAAAAGCGTCACTATTTTATCTTGATTAGGCAACGACCTTTTCCTCAAAACAATCGCCTCGGTTTTTAGAGTTCTTTTCATTTCATCTTTATCTCTTTATCCATATCCAAAACTCCATCGTATAATTTTTTACCGTCAATTTCAACGTTCAATTTGTCTTCATAAGTGCCAGGTTGCTTTTGGATAAGGAGTTTGTAGTCTTTTGAGCTAATATCACTGGGTAGACTGTACTTGACGATCACCTGAGCTTTTCCTAAGGGTGTTACCTCCAAATATCCTTCAAATACCCTCTTTCCTAGATCATCGTAGGTTTGGACTTTTTTCTTTGATCCTTCAAAACTTATAAGCTTCGAACCTTTTGGCACATACAATCTTATCCAGTTTCTCAACGTTGCATTTATACACAAACCACCTCGTTCAAGATTACAATCTGAGTGGGGATAAGGATTGCGAAACTCTAGGCTAACTTCTCTAGTAATCTTTCCATTATCATTCAATTTTGTCTTCGAACCTATAGCTTGTGAGGTAAACAAATTGGCCTTTGCACCTGCGAAATTGACATTATTGACATGTAAGTAGTCCCCATCATTCTCTTTTATTCTTCCTGCAAAATTAAGTTTTTCGATAGATTTCTGAAGTTCCCCATCAGTAAAATAAAGTAAAATGTGCTTTTCTTGGAGATTCTCAAACATTTCTTGGATCAGAGTCCCCCAGTATTTTGATGGCGAAAAACCTATCGCTTTATAAAAAAGTTGATACATGAGATCTCCCAAAATACCCTTTCTGTCTTCCTTAATGAAACCTACCGGTCTATCAATTTCGTCAAGAAGCGTGTAGATCACTTGTGGACAATCACAGCGTTTATCGATCGTTGCCGAAAACTTGATTCCTCGAGCCTCGGTGTCACCAAAAATTGTCAACATATCAACTAATACATTAGTATCAAGAATGATTACGCCATCATAATCTACCTTTTCGTTGCTTTTTTCATATAGGCTATTAAAAAGATCGATTGATGAAGGTAGGTCGGGCGAAAGGTTGCTGTCGCGAATAAAAAAACTGTTTACTCCTTTATGGTAAGTAAATATTTCGTTTGGCGCTTTAGGATGAGGTGAGATGCTGTTGTCTAATGTATATATATCTTTTGATCTCTGGATCGTCATCTTTCCATTCCTTATTTTAAAAACCGCATATGCAGTAAGAAATCCTCCTGTCGCTCTTAATTCTTTATCATTTTGAAAAAGTACTAGATAAGTTTTTTCTTTATCGCTGCCAAATATTTCGGGTAATTTTTTCAGCAAAGGTTTTGCGTCAACAAATAATGAAGCCAGTCCAGCAAACTGTTCTTTTATATTCGCTATCTCTTGACGGATTTTTCTTGAACCAATTTTTTCTGGGTAGCGCTTAGGATCAATTTTCTCAATCCTGACTTCGGCTTGTCTTATATCTTCTGAAATTGGATCCACTTTATTAAGTACCTTATCAAGAGTCAATATCGCGGTTTGAAGCCTATCCTCGGCAGACTTTTCTACAAAAGAACTTTGTCCTTTTTTAAATCCAATAAGATCTGCATATGGCATTATTGCTTTTATAGACTCTTTACCGGCTTTTAAAAGATAATCACCTGCTTCTACTGCGTTTTTGAAGTCAGAAACATATGGGATAAAAGATGCCCAGTAAGTAGATTGAGCAACTTTTTCAAAATCAGAATATTTGACTGTGAGATCCTGAAGCTTATTGTTTACCAAATCAATGTCATTTTGGGAGAAGGCCTGTTTTAATTCCTTTGCCGAGGTGATTAGAACTTTCCCTTTTGAAGATATGTTTTTGAATGTGATGAATCCGTAAAGAACAAATCCAGCAAATATGAGCAATAATATTGTAAGAAAAATAAAAAAGCGTTTTTTCCTATTTCTTGCTGCAAAGTTAAACTGTTTCATAATATGCTAAATCCATCTATAGAAAGCAAAGTATACTAAAATCGTCAAAGTTTTTCATTCGTTTTTTCGATCTGGTTTTCAATTTTTTTTAACGTTAACCACAAATTTGCATCTTTTGGAAAAATTATTAATGCTTTTTTGGTGAATGCTTCTGCTTCTTTGATATCGTCATAATGCAAAAGAAAGTTTGCATAATTTTCATATGCCTGCTCATTGTTACTATCTTTTATGGCTAGGTTTAAATATTCTTTTGCCTGTTTATAATTTTTTTCGTGGGTATAAATGATGGCCAAATTGTTTAAATTTGCATAGTAGCGGTAAGACTTCATCGATGATAAGATATATGGTTTAGCCTCCCTATAATGTCCCAAGGAAATTAAAGCAGCTCCAAGACTATTATCAAGGACAAAATTTTTTTTTGTATATTTTATATCATGGCTGTAAAGAGTTAGATCATTTTTCCAGTCAAAATTTCTCAACCAAGTTCTAATAAAAAGTAACAGAATTATTGTTGTCAAAATTAAATATGATGGTAAACGATGTTTTTTAAAAAAATTTAATAGGTAATCTACATCAGAAACCAGAAGGGCAATCAAGGCAAGAATTCCAGTCATTGGAAAATAAAACCATCGATCCGCAACCGTTGCATCCAAGGGCAGTATCTGCAAATGCAAGCTCAATCCTGCTAAAATCCAGATTAAAAAAAATGTGTAAATTTTAGCATTATCTTTTTTTTTCAGACTAACAGATTTAATTCCTATGATCAAAATGGTAAAAAAGAAAACCAAAAAAATCAGCGGTAGAAAAAAATCATTCAGATTAAATGAGGTAATGATCCAAAAATGGTGAGAACTGATCTGAAGAGGAAAAAAAAATCTTTGCAGATAATAAAATAGTATTGCTGGGATATTCATTAATCTTCCCAAAAGAGCGGCTTGGTAAACCGGCCCGACCGACCCTTGAGCCAGATGCATTTTTGCGATAGGATAGCGAAAGAATAGATAAATCAATAATGCAACAACTGTTATCAATAAAACCTTTCTAGCTTGTTTTTGCTTAAAAAGGTAACTATAAGCATTTGACGCTATGAGAAATAAGATTCCTGATTCTTTTGAAAATAACGACAGAAGAGAAAAAATAAAAAAAGCTATATAGTTGATTTTTCTCTTCAGTAGTAATAATAAAGCCAGCATACCAAAAAAGAAAAATAACTCTTCCTGAAGATTGGCAATATAGACAACCGCTTCGTTGTTGAGAGGATGGACTAGAAATATGGTAGATATGAGGAATGAGGCAAATCTTTTGAAAAAATTATTTAAAAGGTAATAAATTAACAAAGCATTTGCTATGTGTAAAATAATCTGCAGCAGGTGAAAAAATAAAGCATCGGATCCAAATATTTGATTAATAAAAGAAAATACAGAAAGCATTATTGGTCGATAGTACAACCCCTTCAGCCGATTTCCTCCACTTTGATATGTGCTTCCGAGGAAAAAGGTTGGGATATTTTTGACAGAGGTGATTTTCGAATTGTTAACAATTTGTTGAAAATCATCACCAACAAACCCATTTGTCAACGAATTAAGATATAGTGTGAAACCAATAAAAACGAGAAGAAGAACGTGTAATTTCTTATTCATGGAATAATAAAAATTATACAGCACCCTGCCCACTCATCATGACTATGGGAGTCTTAAGGATTACCTTTAAATCCAACCAGAAAGACATGGAGTCTACGTAGGAAGCGTCGATTGAAATTCGTTTGTCAAAGTTAACCTCTGACCTTCCAGACACTTGCCATAGACCCGTGATTCCCGGCTTCACAGACAATACTTTTGATACAAGTTTTTGTGTTTGGGGGAATTTTTTTTGTTGATTCTCCAGCTCATCTGGGTAATATGCACGCGGACCAACCAAACTCATTTCTCCATGAATTACGTTTACCAATTGTGGAATTTCATCGATCGAATGCCTACGTGTAAATTTACCGACTTTTGTTATGCGGGGATCCTTTCTCAACTTATAACTTCCGATTTTATATTCTTGATAAAGTTTTTGAAATCTTGGATCGGTACGTAAAAGGTGGTGTGCGTTTACAATCATCGACCTAAATTTAAACATTTTGAATTTTCTTCCGTGCTCGCCCACCCTTTCTGGCACATCAGCAAGAATTGGACCTTCAGAATCTACTTTAATTGCTATCGCAGCTAAGACGTAAACGGGAGAAAAAACGATTATAAGAATCAGCGCCCCAACGATATCTACGATTCTTTTTAGGTACTTTCTATAGTATTTACCTCTAAAGATAGAAAAAGCACTGGCCATGAAGGATATTCTAGCAAATTTTTTTACGTAAGTTTTTCGTGTTCTGTACCTTCGAAGTTTTCAACCAAGGTTTTAATTTTAGAAACTGACGATTTTTTGGCCAAAAGCAACACATCGTCGGTGTTAACTACTACCAACTCGTCTAAATCAATCCCGACGATCAACTTTTTATCTTGATAGTTATAGATAAGACTGTCTCTTACGTGTTCTACAAACACTTTGCCTCTTATAACATTTTCGTATGGGTGACTCTCAAGGGCTTCTTTGAGAGCTTCCCAAGCTCCAAGATCAGTCCATCCTATATCTTCAACGACTACGAAGGCATCTTCTTTTGCAAAGTTTTCTAAAATGGCATTGTCGAAGTTTATACTTTCAACTTTGCCGTACTGTTTCATCAATTCTTTTTCAAAAGCAGGCTTATTGAGGTGGGTTAGGATTTTTTCCGTATTGTGATATATATTTGGGGCAAACCGCCGAAATGACTTATAAATAAATTCTGCAGTGGTGACAAAGTAGCCAAGGTTCCACGCATATGCTTCGGAATGGAAAAACTGTTTTGCGGTTTCTTGATCTGGTCTATACTTTAAACCTTTAAACTCATAAAAATTCACTTTTCCTTTGCTATGAAGTTTTCCCCCAAAGTGAATGTAGCCCAGATTGGTGCTGGGATAGCGAGGTTTATGTCCGATGAAAACTATCTTGTTTGGGTTTTTTCTAATAAATTCTCCCGCTGCTTTTAATATCTTTTTGAAAAGAGCTACTCTTTTTACTAGATGATCGCTCCAAAGTATTGCTACTGGTTCATGTGGCTGAAGTTTTTCAAACATGCCCATGACAAGAGCAATTGCAGGTCCCACGTCTTTTTTTACTGGCTCAAAAATCAAATTTTTTTCTGGGATCTTAGGAAGTTGTTCTCTAATTGCACCTTTATATGCAATATTTGTCGAAATATAAATATCCTCGAGTCTAAAATCTGGAAAAAGACGCTCAACAGCAAGCTGTAATGTTGATTTATCTCCAACAATTTTTTCAAACTGCTTTGGGGATTTTTTTCGGGACAATGGCCAAAGCCTTGTGCCAGTACCACCCGCGAATATTATAGCCTTCATATTAAGTTTTGATCTTTGATTTTATTAACTCCTCAAAATCTTGAACAAACTTCTCCTTCGAAAATTTTTCAACATTCACTTGTCCAAACCTAACGATACTACGCTTTAACGCATATTTTATCATATTAAATCTCTTTAAAGCTTCACGCAGGCTTTGTTCCGTTTGTGAATCAAAAAATAATCCCGTTTTTCCTTCAATTATCGTCTCTGTCGCTCCTCCCTTTTTGTAGGCAATTATTGGGCAACCAAAGAATTGTGCTTCTAAAGAGACATAACCAAAATCCTCCTCCTCTGGCATAATCAACGCTTCTGCATTAGTATATAAATATCCGAGCTCTTCGTCGGTCAATTTGGAAAAGAATGAAACATTCTCACGAGCTAATTCTTTTAATCTCTGCAACTCACTTCCTTCACCGACCACAACGACATTTTGCTTTAATTTATTAACATATTGAAGCACAAGCTCTACTTTTTTGTAGGGTTCTAAACGCGAAACAACTAGATAGAATGGTTTTTCTCTCGATATTTTTAATTTTTGATTTGTAGTTTTGATCTTTAATATTTGATCTTTGATATATAACCAATACATTTGGTCAAAGGGTGGATATATTACTCTAGAATCTCTTTTGTAATACTTTTTGCAGCGATCAGCAACAGTTTTTGAAATTGAAATAATATTATCTGGACGCCAAGCAGCAACAAAATCCCACTCACGTAACTTTGTTAAATAGCTCGACAGAAGAAATTTAATTGGCTTATTCAAGTACAAATCTGGACTAACCCAAAGATACCTCGTCGGAGTCAAAAGATAACAAATATGTTTAGTTTCTGGACGTGTAATAATCGCTTTTGCGAAAGATGAAGTCACCGATATCACAAGATCGTAACCTCGAAAATCGAACGCTTCAAAAGCGTAAGGATATAAAGTAAATGAAAGTATTCTACTCTTTTTAATAAAATCCGGAAATTTTTGAATGAATGAAGTTTTAATCTTTAGATCTTTAACCCAAGGGGCTTTATCTCGATCATAATAAGACGTAAAAAATTCAGCTTGCGGAAACATTTCATGCAATATTAAAAGAATTCTCTCCACTCCTCCCCACTTATCAATCCAGTCGTAAACAATCGCAATTCTTTTATTAGTCATCTCCATATTATAGAATAAGCAGATGCAATTAACTGATTACCTCAAATCAGAACGTAAGACGTATCTTATCTTTGATTTTGACGAAACATTATTTAAATTGATTTTACCTTGGGACCATTGCTTGGATTACATTCAAGAAGAACTTAAAAAATTAGACAAAAATATTTTAAGAGACTTTGAGGAAAAAAGACTAAATTTGAGTGAGACTCAAAATGCATATATCTCAAAGTATGGCCAGAGAGTAAAAAAACTGATCTACAGTAATAATACTCAGTTTGAAACAAAACAGCTTAAAGGAGTATTACTAAATAAAGAATTATTAGAATTTATTCTGACCAACAAAGAATATAAACTTTTTATTTGGTCTTCTAATACCTCTGTCGTAATTAATAAAATATTAGATCAATACAAAATATTTAATAAATTTCAAAAAATTGTTACCAGGCTTGATGTTGATCTCATAAAGCCTGAAATTGAAGGCTTTGAGTTAATTAATAAGCCTTCAATTTCGACAAACAATTATCTTTTTATAGGAGATAGTGATTCTGATGAAAAAGCAGCAAAAAGGCTCGATATGGATTTTTTCTTCGTTGATTATTTTAGAAATAAATAAGATACAAGCCGGCAAAAATTACTACTATCGATACAACTTTTATTAGCAAAACTTGCCTCCGTATATCTTCTTTAATGAATCTCGGAAATAGTTTAGTAAGAATTAATCCGTATATAAGGACAAACAGAGGTTGAGTTCCACCTACACTACTTACTAAAGGTACTGCAGCTAGAGAAACGGCATATGATTCAGAGATTTGAGCAACAATTGCTAAACTATTGTTTATTGTTATCAAAGGCAACGAAGATTTAATTCGTTTCAATTCATAAGGAATTTGTTTTCTTTTAGATGTTAACATAAGTAATATTAGAGCACCAATACCTATTCCAATATATTCCCAGCCTAATGTGGTCCAAAAATCTTTTGATTTCACTACAAATCTGAAAATTATCCCAACCATCGTGTATAGTAAACCGGACAAAAGCATATACCACAAAGATTTTCTTGGTTTAAATATTCCACCACTTAATTTTTCTGCTGACAAAATGAATCCTCCGCTAACTATAAACAAAATACCTACTAATTGTTTTAGATGTACTGTTTCTCCGAGAAAAAGAGCAGACAAAACTAAGGCGAAAATGGGAATGAACTGAAATAATGGTACCACCCTAGAAGTATCATCAAGCTTAAGCGCCTTATAATAAGGAAGTATATATAATTCTAAAAAAACTCCAGCAAGAAGTATAATGCCGAGCTCCTTTATATCAAAAATTTTAAATCCTCGAATAAGCAGGATACATATTCCTAAAACGAACACGGTAAATCCACCAAATATTGTCAAGAGTATGGGCTCTTTTATTTTTTTCTCTATGAGGAATTTATCTATGAAATTAGTCACACTGTATAAAGCAGGAGTCGCAAGAGCATAAAAAAACCATGACATATGGGAAATTTTCTACTAAAATAAACTAAACTTGAATAGCCTTCTTCAATTCTGCTAATATCAAATATATGACCAATGTTGATATCTCTTCGTATAAAAATTTGTTCGTCGAGAGTGCGCGAGAATTTATCTATTTGATGAAGAAAAACCTGCAAATTTTAAATATTGATCAGCAAAAAAAAGAGGCTGTCTATGAGATGTTTCGCGGAGCACATTCACTAAAGAGTCAGAGTTATGCGATGGACTACATGAAAACTGCTGAATTCTGCACAGTGCTCGAGGATTATTTCCATGAGATTAATGATAAAAAAAGATTGTATAGTAATAATTTAAATAATGTCATCTTAGATGCAATAAGTAATATTGAGCAATCTGTCAATCAGATTAATCAAAACAATATAGAGCTTGACCTCTCTGAAAATACTGATAAATTAAAGAAAATACTAACTGAAGTTAATAATTAAATGTGGATATGCGGATATTACTCGTAGAAGACGACAAGTTTTTTAGAAAATTTTACGTCGAAAAACTCAAAGAAAAGGGATTTGAGATAGGAGAGGCAGACGATGGCGTACAGGGTTTGGAAAAGATGAAAAGTTTTAAACCTGATCTTGTTGTTCTGGATATCATTATGCCCAATAAAGACGGCTTTGAACTACTAAGCGAGGTACAAAATGATATAGTCCTTAAAAAAATACCCATATTAGTTTTTTCAACGCTTGGGCAGGAAGCAGATATTGATAAGGCAAAAAAATTGGGTGCGGTCGACTATGTCAACAAAAGTCTTTTTGATTTTAATGATTTAATAGTAAAGATAAATACGCTGACAAAAAAGTAACTATGGTAATTTCTGACGACCAACTGAAAGCGCTTCTCTTAAAAACTAAACTGATTGATGAAAAAGGACTTGAGAAGATGATCAAGTATGCCAAAAATTCAGAAGTGTCACTCGCCGATGCACTCGTTGAAAACAATCTTGTATCAGACGAAAATCTGGGACTTCTGATTTCAGACTCTTTGAAACTACCTTTTATCGTTCTGACAAAAACCTCAATTCCTCCGGAGGTTTTTCGCATTGTGCCAGAAAGAATTGCTCGTAAGCACAAAGTCATCGCTTTTGCCCGCTCAAAAGAAGGGATAAAGGTAGCGATGGCTGACCCACGTAAGACAGAACTACTTCAACTCATCTCAAAAAAAACAGGAGAAAGAATTTTTCCCTATCTCGCAACTATAAAAGACATAAATAATACCTTTCAAATCTACAGGAAAGATCTGCAAAAGACTTTTGACGAATTAATAGCGAAAGAAACTCATGGGAAAAATATCGAAGAAGTACCCATTATTAAAATCGTCGACCTTTTAATAAATTATGCATATCAAGACAAAGCCTCAGATATTCATATAGAACCACAGGAGGCAAATTCCCTCGTGAGATTTCGTATAGATGGCGTCCTTCATGATATGCTCACACTCCCAAAGGACCTTCAGGACCGAGTTATTTCCAGAATCAAAGTTCTGTCTCGCCTTCGCACAGATGAGCACCTTAGTGCACAAGACGGAAAAATGAGAATAAAACTTGAGGAAGAAACTCTTGACATACGCGTATCTATCATCCCAATAGCTGATGGGGAAAAGGTGGTTTTAAGACTTCTTTCTTCAAAATCAAGACAGCTCTCACTCATTGATCTTGGCATGAATCAGGCCGATCTTGACAAAGTTACCCGTGCTTTTAACAGATCATTTGGAATGATATTGTCAACTGGGCCTACAGGATCAGGTAAATCCACAACTATCTACTCTATTCTAAAAATCATTAATACAAGAGATAAAAATATAACCACCATCGAAGATCCTGTTGAGTACAAAATAAAAGGCATCAATCAAATTCAAGTCAACCCAAAAACAAACCTTACTTTTGCAGCTGGACTTCGATCCATCCTTAGACAAGACCCAAATGTAATATTCGTCGGAGAGATCCGAGACATAGAAACCGCAGGCATCGCTGTGAATGCAGCCCTCACCGGTCATCTTGTTTTATCAACGCTGCATACAAATGATGCCGCGACCACCCTACCTCGTTTGACAGATATGAAGGTGGAGCCTTTCTTGGTGGCCTCCACAGTCAACATCATCGTTGCACAGCGACTTGTGAGAAAGATCTGTGATATGTGTAGGACTTCAATAGATGTGACACAAAATGACCTTATGAAAAATCTTCCCGCTGAGTCTATACGAAAGCATTTTGGAGCTAAAAAAGAACTTCGTATTTATAAAGGACAGGGATGTAAAGTCTGTCATTTCACAGGCTATACCGGAAGGGTCGGTCTTTTTGAAATTCTAGAGGTTACCAATCAGATTAGAAAACTCATCACAGGAAAAGCTGACTCTGATGTGATTGGAAAACAAGCAATTATCGACGGTATGTCAACCATGCTTGATGATGGATTAGAAAAAGTGATAAAAGGTACAACGTCGATTGAAGAGGTGTTACGAGTTACTAGGATTGAGTCAATATGAAAAAGGAGACTGTAAAACAAGCCGCGCCTATTAAAAAATTTGATCCGAAGAAAGTCCATATCTCAACAGCAGAAAAACTAACCATGATTAGTAATTTTGCCACAATGCTCTCGGCCGGTATTTCGATACTTGAGGCAGTTGATTCGCTTCTTGAAGATGCTAAAAGCAATCAAAGAAAGGTCCTCGAGACACTGCGTGAAGACCTGATCCAAGGCAAACGAATCAATCAATCGTTTGCAAAATTTCCCAATGTATTTGACAGAGTCACAGTCAGCATCATTAAAGCTGCCGAAGAGTCCGGCACCCTAGACACTACGCTCAAAGATTTGAGAGATAACATTAGAAAGGAAAATGAGTTTGTTGACAAGATTAAAGCTGCATTAACTTATCCAATAGTCATATTTATCGTATTTATCGGTGTTCTAGGGATGATCTTAATCGTCGTGATTCCAAAAATTTCTACAGTTTTTTCGCGATTAAACGTCACTCTTCCACTCCCCACCAAAATCATGATATTTATCTCCAACATTATTCTTTCTTATACTATACCTTTTGTTGTCATTATTGTCTTATTTTGTGTTGGTTTAATTTTTCTCTACCAGACTAAGAGAAAATTATTATTAGGTATTGTCTTCTCTTTACCTCTTGTGTCAGAATTAGTCAAACAGATCGACCTTGTCCGCTTCACAAGAAGCCTAAACTATCTTCTTTCTTCTGGAATCACGATTATAAGCGCCCTCGAACTTTCAGAGGACGTCGTAATGCGCAAAGATATTGCTGAGGTTATCAAAAGGTCAAAGGAGATGATTGTCTCGGGCAAAAAACTTTCAGAAGGTTTAAAAACATCAAAAGGAAAAATCCCTTCGATCATGATCAAAATCATCGAGGCTGGAGAAAAAAGCGGCTCTCTTGATAAATCGCTCAAAGACATCTCTGATTATCTTGACTATCAAGTTTCAAATACTTTACTGACGCTGACGGCCCTTTTGGAACCGATAATGCTTGTGTTGGTTGGAGTATTGGTTGGCGGCATGATGCTTGCCATCATAGGCCCGATCTATCAGATGATTGGGCAGGTAGGAAGGAGATAACTAAAACAATGAAAAATTTCAAATTAAAACGGGGTTTTACTCTGTCAGAACTGCTGATTGTTATAGCAATTATGGGAATTTTACTCAGCCTTACGACTATTAACTTGTTTAGTGCATATTATAAAAATAATCTAAATACATCTTTGGATGTGTTATTGGCTGATCTTCGCCAACAACAGCTTAAAGCAATGGTTGCCGATACGCAAGGCGCATCCACCAGGCGAGCCCACGGAATTTACTTCAAATCAGACAGTTATGTTCTCTATCAGGGAGGCCTTACAGGAAATTCCTATCTCTCAACTGATCCATTCAACTTTGAGGTCAAACCAAACGAAGAGGTACAATTTACCAATATTTTTTTGCCCAACAGCCAAGTTCTATTCGCCTCAAATAGCGGCGAGATCGTAGACTATGATCCACTCCTAAATTATGTAACCCTAAAAAATATTCATACAGAAGAAACAAAAACAATAAGATTTAATCAATTTGGCACAGTTGACAGCATTTATTAAATGAAATTTTCTAAACTTGGTCAATCTCTCATCGAACTTCTTTTAGCAATTGGCCTCATGTCAATCCTTTTACCAGCACTTATCACAGGTTTGGTTGCCTCCCGAGAAGGGAAAGCCCAGCAAACTCAAAGGATAAAAGCGGTCGCTTTCTTGAGAGAAACTCAAGAAGTCTTAAGAAACATAAGAAATAGAGAGTGGGATAATATCTCTACAAATGGCACGTATCATACAGAAATTTCAGGAGCAGAGTGGATATTACAAACCGGGGTAAGTCCAGCCAATGCAGACGGATTCACACAACAAATAGACATAGGCTACGTCTATAGAGATACAACAACAGGAGGAATCGTACCGACACCGACCCCAGCAACGATAGATCCATCGACAAAAAGGGTCGATGTAACTATCACCTGGAATCAACCCTTCACCACCTCAATCAGCTCGACTTTTTATCTGACAAGATACCTTGACAATGCTCAGATAATCGAAACCTCTGTGAACGATTTTGATCAAGGCACTCAAACTGCGGTAACAGCTGAATCACCATCAGGCAATAATGGTAGTGACGATGGGCAAGTTCTTTTATCGGGTGGAGGCACTAAAGAATGGTGTGCGCCCGAGACTCCTCAAGTCGAGTATAATTTAGCTGGGCAAGGAGAAGCCAAAGGAGTTGTGGCCGATGAAGATAGAGCTTTTGTTGGAACAGGTCAAAACGCCTCGGGGAAGGCCTTCTATAATGTACGAGTCGACCCAAACGTAGACCCTCCTCAAATTCTAGATCCTGTTGAAATATATGATCCCTCACCATCTCATAAAACCAACGACATATTTGGAGAGGTAAATGATAGCCAAAGGTTTGCCTACCTTGCAACTGACAGAAATGATCGTGAGGTAGTTATACTTAATGCTACTCCCAACATTCCCTCGCTTCTTTTAAATGTCAACGTTTCAGGAAATGTTAACGGAAAAAGCGTTTATGTTTCAGGCGATATTTTATATGTGACAACATCCGATAACAAACTTCATACCTATCAGCTCTCATCTGATAGAACACGCGCTACTTTCCAAGATTCAATCAATCTTCCCAGTGTAGGAAATAATATTTTCGTTGACAATGGTTGGGTATTTATCGCCATGGATTCAACCACTTCCCAACTGCAGATAATAAACGCGACAAATCCGTCCGATCTAGCTACGGCCGGATCGATAAATGTTGGTAATAACCAAAGCGGTAAAGACGTTGTAGCCAGATCTGGTGGTGACCGCGCTTATTTGGTAACGAGCGTCTCAACTTCTACCAACGTCAGTGAAATTTTTATCATTGATACGTCCAATAAAGATAATTTGTCTATCGCCAACGGAGGTAATGCAAAATATGATACTTCGGCCAACGGCAACATGGATCCTAAAGCAATCTCTCTGGTATCTGGATACAAAGCAATCGCCGTTGGTTACGACGGTGATCCCTATATTGTTTTTGAACATCTTAATGACGACAAACTGGATTTTTGCGGTAAACTTACCGTGGAAGGATTAAAAATAAATGGCATCTCTTCACTTCTAACTAGCGAAGGAAAAACGTTTTCCTACATCATTACAGAAGATTCAGGCAAAGAGCTTCAAATTATTGAAGGAGGACCAGGAGGTGAATTTTCCTCAGAAGGGACATATGAATCTAAAACCTATGAGTTTCCGCTACCTGCATCATTTAATCGTTTTACTGCGACCGTCAACCAACCAACTTTCAACACTAAAGTACGACTTCAGGTTGCCGTAGCACTAGGCAACCAACTGGCTCCCTATTGTAACAACGCAAACTATACATTTATCGGGCCGGATCCCAGTGATTATACCGGGAGTTTTTTCGAGACTTCAAGTACGGGAAATAATCTGACAATAGAAGGAGTTATACCTTTTGGAAGCCTTATTGGAAATTACGTCCATCCCGGCCGTTGCTTTCGCTATAAAGCGATTCTAACTACCCAAACCTCAAACGAAACGCCATATTTAAACGATATGACGATCAACTATTCACCTTAGCAACTATGAACTACAAACTACCAACTACAAACTACCAACTACAAACTACCAACTCTAACCGCAGCTATACCATAGTCGAGCTTCTAATCTTCATGGGTCTACTTTCGGTTCTTCTTGTCGTGGTGTCCGAAGTCTTCTCAACCATTCTTGACGTGAGAAAAGAGTCAGAAAGTACCTCAAGCGTAGTCCAAGATGGAAACTATCTTCTTCAGCGCCTAAGTTATGATATCGCACGTGCATCTGCGATCAATACTCCTGTAAACGACGGAGACTCTGGTATTAGTATGGGTCTAACGATAGAGGGCGCAGCTTACAATTATGATCTTTCGGGTGGAAATCTTGTATTAACTACGGGTGGAAATCTTTATCCCCTAAATGGTGTTAATACAACGATTACTTATTTGAATTTTCAAAGAATAGGTAATCTAAATGATCCTAAAGACACTATTAAACTCAACTTTATAATTTCAAGTGTCACACAAAGATCAGGCGGGCCTGAGGTTAGAAATTTTGAGACAACCGTTGGACTGCGATGAAAAAAGGACAAGCTCTAATCATGCTTTTGGTATTTATCATCATAGGTATTACTGTGACTTCAGCAGCTGTTGCGATTATGATCATAAACTCAACCAGTGCACAGAAGGCAGAATCAGGCACGGTTGCCTTTCAGATTGCAGAAAGCGGCATTGAAAACGCCCTGCTTCGCTTACTAAGAGACCCAACTTACACAGGCGAAACAAATCTTCCCATAGGGGATGGCAGTAGTTCAATTTCAGTCATAGGCAGCAATCCTTATACAATTACTGCAACAGGCGTAAATGGGAATTTTACGAGAAAATTAGAAGCAGTAGTCAATTATAATGGAATTATGAACATTATTTCTTGGCGAGAAATTTATTAAACTTACAAATATGGCCTCTCAATCAAAGTCAACAAAAAAAAAGGGAATTATTTTCATAGATAAATACAAAGTTTACTATTACGATGAACTGCATCCTTCAATACTTCAGCTTCCGTTTCAACCAAATACAATCCAAGACTTGGAAGTTTTTGATAAAGACCTATTGGCCAATCATATAAAAACATTCATCGAGACCAATAAACTTTTACCAACTAATATATTGTTTATCTTTGCTGACTCAATACTATTTGAAAAAGCCTTTCCCATCTCTCCGGTTGATAACAGAGACGCGGAAATTCAAACATTTTTGGAAAATATACCTTTTGAGATGGTAAGTTATAAAGTATTCAATTTAGGAAGTGAGTTTAGAGTGGTGGCATTAAATAGAGAGATATATCTGTCAATAAAAGCTGGCTTTGAGAAATTGGGTTTTTCTTCGGCCGGTGCAATACCTCTGTTTCTCTTAGGAGATGCTTTTAAAACACGAAGTTCTCTTGACTTTGAGATGGTTAAATTTGCGCTGTCGAGGTTTGATCAGTTACAAAAACAAAACATCGTAGAAGATGTTACCGGCTTCAATATTAACGAAGAAAGTGGAAAAACTAATGGAAACTCACATGCTCAGCAAAAAAATAAAAAAAAATACGAGGTCATTGGACTTGTTGCTGTAGCTGCCATCTTTTTCATTCTATCAGTGATAATATATCTTCAATTTACCCAAAAACCAGCCAAAAAACCAAGCCCGGTACCAAAAACAATTGTAGCACCAACATCTGTAGATATTCCAACGATTGAACCGCAACCAACTGAAACAAGCACACCCTCTGCAACCCCAACAAAATAGCCCTTGACAAAAAATTGTAGAACGTTTAATCTAATAATTAAGGTATTAAAAGTTATCAATCAAGATCCAAGTAAAAACAAGTAAAAACTATATGATAAAACACTTCAAAAAAGGTTTCACTCTCATCGAACTTTTGGTCGTAATCGGTATATTAGCAATTTTGCTGGCGATTACGCTTATAGCTATTAATCCAGCTCGGCAGTTCGCCCAATCAAACGACACCAAAAGAAATAGTGACGTCAACACTATTTTAAATGCCATAAATCAATATATGGCAGATAATAAAGGTGCGTTTCCTGGAGGCGGAGTAATAAGCACAGCAGTACAGACAATAGCGTCATCGGCATTCAACACGCTTTGTACCGATGTTATACCACTCTATATTGCCGCTTTACCCGTTGATCCAACTGTCAATAATGGTACGCCTGTCCAAGCTGCTAACTGTACAGCTTCATGGGACACAGGCTATACTGTCCAACAGATATCGACAACAGACCGAAGAATCACTATAGCAGCTCCGGGTGTAGAGATTCAAGCAAGTATTGAAGTCACCAGGTAATTAAGTAACTTACTTTTATTCAACCCGCCCTCCGAATCTGAGGGCGGGATTTATTTCTATAGATTTATCAATGTCCTGTTTAAAAAGTCCAGAATATTTTCTTTTCAACTCGTCTAGCTTTTTTTTGTCAACCTTGCAACCGTTATAAAGATAATAGAGTTGTTCATAATATTCTCTCCAAACAGGATATAAGGAAATAGCAATATTGATATTTTTGATCGAATTCATACAATCCTTTCTTGCACCATACAGACTTAAACTAAGACCTGAATAGGCCGTAGGATTGGTCGGATCGATATTAAGCGCCTGGCGATAATAATTCTCTGCCTTTTTTGGATCTTTATACTGCGCGATGAGAAAATCGCCAACTCTGACAAATGCGTTTGAATAAATTAGGGGAATTTCAGGTGTGATAAAGTTTAACTCAGAAATATTAAGTCTATCCCTCCTTTTGATATGAAGCCTCTTTAGGTTATCTTCTATATTCTTCAAATAATCTTCCTCTGAAGGTAAGTTCTTTTTATCTACCAGCTCAAAAATCAGTCCTTTCGGCATGAGTAGTGCATCTTTAGACACGTTTGGAATTTGCTGGGTTGTGAAAATTGGTTTTTTACTTCGTATAACCTCAAAGGTCTTCGAGACAATATCTCTCAAAGAAACTTTGGGATTTTTTTTGTAATACTCATTGATCTCCTTATCTAAATAGATGTTATTGCCCACACCGGGAGGATTTATTATTTCAATATCCGCTCTTTCCTTTAACACATATCGCAAGTACCACGTATTGAAAGTGATGGTATCTCCTGTGGCAAAAAAAACCGAATTTTTAGGCAGAGTAGAAAATACATCCAATGCCAGTTCATTTCCGATCTGGGTTTTCGAAAGGTCTGTTTTGGGAAAGTTGAATTTAAAAAGAAAAATCGGAACTATGAAAAAATATGATAATACAATATAGCTAAAAATAGGCGATGAAAGTTTTTTATTGAGGAAATTTTTTATTATAATAAAACCAAAGGGAACAAAAAACATGAAAGTTACGGCTGAAAGAGTATAAAATCGTTCCAATATGCCTAAACTCGCTGAAGACGTTGCCACATAAGCTGAATAAAAAATAAATAAGGGTCCAGTAAGTAAACTTGCTACAAATAATGAGAAAAAAAGTTTTCTGTCTTTAAAAAAGAGATAAACGAGTCCAAGCAAAAACACAAAAACTACTTGAAATGAATAAGTAGATACAATAGTCTGAAGGTAGTTTTTCAAAATAATCATCTTCGTTGATTGGGGAACTATTCCCTGTGATTTACCTAGAGTAACTACTCCATAATCCTTTCTTGAAACAAGATGTATAAAATTTTTGAGGTTAGTGGCAGAGTCCCAATTTATTACCGGATTTCGCGATGCAGCGATCGGTACATATAAGTAAACCGATATACCTAAAAGGAAAAGCATAAGGCATAAAAAAATGGTCTTCTTTTTCAGGATAATTTTCAAATGCTTCCTTATAAGATAAGCGAGCGCAGGAAAAATAAGTATTATTGTATGGTGATGAGTTAGGGAAAGGCCTAAAAAAAATGCCAAAAAATAGAGATATTTTACTTTTTTACTTTTGAAAAACTGAAAAGCCAAATATAAAAGAATGACAATGAAAAAATTGTTTAAGGCAAAAACTTCAGGGATCTCAGCATTAAGCCAAAAGAAGTAGGAAAAAGCCAGAATCGATGTACACAACAAACCCAAATATATGCTTTTTGACACCTTTAAGGTGTATTTATAATAGAAAATCAGAGCCAAAAGAGAAGAAAATATAGAAATTAAACCAACCTTAGAAACCACCGGTATTGGGATTGGTAAACGAGACAAAATTAATCCTAAAAAGGTAAAGAGCGGGTATCCGGGCGGATGTGCAACTCCTCCAACATAGGCAGCAGTCACCAAATCTCCAAGGTCTCCACTATATATATCACGGGTCAGATTGTGAAGATAGATTAAAGAAACAAAGAGAAAAAAAACGACAATAAGTATCTTTTTGATCATAAAGTTAATTTAAAAAAATTTTTATGTATTGGATATATATTAATGTGAACATTGGTTGCTTGACTTTTAAATCCATAAAAGTTATTATCAGATAATTATATGGACATGAAGCGGATTTTGCTAGTTGAGGATGATCCTGTACTTCTCAAACTTTACGCTGACCTTTTAAAAACAGAACAGTTGATTGTTGAAACAGCTACTGAAGGCCAGGAAGCCTATGAAAAAATGAAGGTAGGAGGTTGGAACTTAGTTCTTCTTGACATGCTTCTTCCGCAGATGAACGGTTTAGATATAGTCAGAAAATTGAAAAGCAGTCCTCCTCAAACTCCCAATAAAAAGATAGTATTTCTCACCAATCTGGAAAAAGGCAAGGAACTTGATGAAATAAAAAAAATGGGTTTTGAATTTATCATTAAAAGTAATCTAACTCCGGATAAATTTGTGGAAAAGATAAAATCTTATCTCTAGGAAATTCAATGATATAATGGATTACATGACTTCCTCAAAATTTTCTTCCTTATCTTTAGTATCAATCATCAAAAAATTTTCAAAGCTTCCTGAGAATATCATTCTCACTGGAACAAGTCTTACAATTCCAGAAATCATAGCTGTTGCCAGAAATAATACTGAAGTAAAATTCACAGAAGACAAAAATATCCTTGCAAAAATTGAGGCATCTTACGATCATATGATGAAAGATGTGGTAAAAGGAGTCCCAGTCTACGGCACAAACACGGGATATGGAGCTAGGGCTTCTCATGTTTTAGTTTATGGATCACAATCAGAAAGAATCGAACTGGCACGAAAAATTTCAGAAGGCATAGTTCATGTCGACGTATCCGTTGGTCCAATATTTGAAAAAGAAGTCGTACGAGCAGCTATGTTAATTCGAATTAATATGCTTATGCAGGGCGTAAGTGCTGTGAAAATTGAAGATTTAGATATTTACCGTAAGATGCTAAATAAACAAATCACGCCTTTGGTGAATCAATATGGTGGCATTGGCGCCTCTGGAGATCTAGCCCATAACGGAAGAATTTTAAGTGCGGCTCGACAGCTTAAGGGTATTTTAGCTTGGGACAAGAATGATAAGATAGGTGAAGCAAGAAAACTGTTGAGAAAAGAAAAAATACCTATTTTGAAGCTACGTCCCAAAGCCGGATTGGGATTCGTCAATGGCGATAATTTTTCAACTGCCATGGCTTGTTTGTTAGCTATCGACACACTAGAACTCATGCTTATTGCTATCGTTACAGGAGCAATAGCAATAGAGGTTCTGAAAGGCTCAGATAGATCTTTTCACCCCATGTTGGCCAAGGTAAGACCTCACCCAGGACAGAAAGAAGTAGCGGATGTTTATAGATATCTTCTAAAAGGAAGCAAGCTTGTTTATCAGGAAATGGACGGTCATAAAAGGAGGCCAGAAGGCGTGAAAGTCCAAGACGGTTATAGCTTGCGAGCGATCGCGCAATACCATGGAGTCAGTGTAGAAAAATTGAAATCTGCATTTGAGGTTATAGATATCAATGCAAATTCTGTATCTGATAATCCTTTATGGGTAACCCCTGAATTTGTCAATAAAGGAGAAAAACCATGGCAATGGGTGAGTGGAGGAAACTTTTTGGCGATGCATATGGCGGAAATCATGGATAGCCTCAGAAAAACTTTAACCCACATCGTAAAGTTAAATGACCGTCATCTGGCAAAATTAGTTAATCCAAATGAAAACAATGGATTATCGCCTAATCTCTCTGATAAAGCCGCGTTAACTCACTGCAGTTTTAAAGGAGTGCAGATTCAGTCGGGAATGTTTGAGGTCTATTCTTCCCTTCTTTCCATCCCCATCAGCACCTTTTTTGGCACCCATGAAGAAGGAAATCAAGACATTACTTCACATGCATTAACTTCAGGAATATTAGGTTTAGAAAATCTTAGATTGGCTCGCTATTCCACAGCTCAAAATCTCTTGGCAGTAACCCAAGCTGTAGACTTACGTGGCGGTGCTGAAAAGCTATCTCCACATACTCAACCTCTATATTATTACGTTAGGAAAAGAGTCGAATTTGTCAAAAAAGAACGTCCTTTGAATAGAGAAATTGAAATGTTATATGAATCAATAAAAAATGGAGAATTATTAGATATCGTGACAAAAAAGGTTTTTAAAGATTTTTAAAAATGGAATCTCCTGTAGAAAAAGCCTTGGCCTTGTTTCACGAAGTTTATCAAACTTCAAAAGCCTATAAGCACTTCGTCGACTCACATGGAGTTCGAGCAAACGATATAAAAAAAGTCTCAGATTTCAAAAAAATACCTATAACGGATAGACATAATTATATAAATAAATATCCATTGGAGGATCGTTTATTTGGCGGTAAAAAACTGTATGACTATTATATGATTTCTGCCAGTTCTGGATCTACCGGTAAACCTACTTTTTGGCCTAGGGATTTCACTACTGATTCTCACCTGGAAAAGAAAAAAGAAGAAATGTACGAAGAACATTTTGAGATTAGTAAAAAAAATACTCTCTGCGTCATCTCTTTTGCTTTGGGAAATTGGACGGGTGGAATGCTTACTGCAAAACTCTCATGGGGAGTGGCAAATAAACATAACTTTACAGTAGTCACGCCAGGGATGAATAACGCAGATACGTTAGCTTATATTGCCCGCCTTTATAAGTTTTACGATCAAGTTATACTTCTTGCCTATCCACCCTTTTTGACCGACTTCATTGAATTCACTAAAGAGCAAAAATTCAGTTTAACCAGAGTCAATCTTAAGGTTATGTGCACTGGTGATAGATTTAGCGAGACATGGAGGGATTTTGTAGTAAAAAGCATAAGTAGTCATAAAAATCGATATGATGTTGTGAGCTTTTACGCATGTTCTGATTCCGGAATAATAGGATGTGAGACAAAATTATGCATTGATTTATTAAATCAAGCAAAAAAAAATAAACTTTTTTGCCAAACTTTATTTCGTGCGAATAATACACCAACACTCGTAACTTACGATCCGAACATTAAGTATCTAGAGTCTGTAGATGGAGAAATTTTCATAACAGCAAGGCAGCCCAGCCCTCTCATTAGATACAATATTCATGACAGAGGAAATCTTTTACATAAACAAAAGATAAAACAGGCATGTCATGATTTTGGAATTACCAGTAAAAATAAGCTTGATGAAAACTATGTCTTTGTTTTTGGAAGAAGTGATGCCGTTCTCTTAGCCGCTAATATTTACATAGAAGATATAAAATATTGCATAGAGAACTCTCAATTTAGTGATAAGTTTACTGGTAAGTTTAAATATGGAAGGGAAGAAACTAAAGACTTGAGATATAGTTTGAAACTAATTGTATATCTAAAACAAAACGAGCAGATGACAGGGGAAGAAAAAATATCTTTTCTCAAGGAAATCATTAAAAATCTCAAGGAGGTTAATAATGACTTTAAACTCATCTTTGAAAAAACAAAAATGAAGAAATTTAATATTGAATTCAAAAAAGACAATTTTGAAAATATAAAAGGCACAAAGCTTACTTATTTTCTTTAACAATGAGAACATATTATCCGCAAATTATCAATTTTAAGAATAAAAATGAATTTGAGGCTTTTAAAAAGAAAAACCACATTAATTCTATCTTCGACTTTTATAGTGATCTAATATTTGAGCATTTTCTCGTAGCTAATCCCTCGGTTTATTTTGTATCAAAAGACGTGCAAAAAAAGGAGTTTCATAAAAGTTTTTTATCCACAAAACAAGGTTGTTGGGTTTATCATGAATGGAGTAATCAATTAGTTCATCTTATAGATCAACAAAAGTATTTAGATTTAAGAACCGCTAGAAATAGAAATTTAATAAATAAATATGAACAGATGAAAATTTATAACAAAACAATTGGTATAGCTGGATTAAGCGTTGGATCGAATATTACATTGTCACTTCTTCGCTACGGAATTAGTAATTACTATAAAATAGCTGATTCTGATAAAGTAGCATTATCTAATATTAACCGCGCTTTTTACACGTTGTATGACCTTGAAAAAAACAAAACTGACGTCATCCGTGAACGAATGCATGAAATTGACCCATTTGTAAAAATTGATTCATACTCCGAAGGATTAACTGAAAAAAACTCATACCAGTTTCTACGGGGGGTTAATCTTATTATTGATGCATTTGATAATTTCGACCTGAAAATAAAATTAAGGAAAATGGCAAGAATTAAAAAAGTCCCAGTCATTTCTGGTTTCGATATCGATAAAAGTATATTAATTACAGTTGAACGATATGATATTGATCCAAAACTTGATATTCACTTATTTCTCAATAATATCAGCGAAGAAACGATTTACAAACAATTTTCTTCAATCCAGCAAAAAAATAACCTTTTTATTGATATCATAGGTAGAAAATATCATAGCCGCAAAATGTTGCAGTCTGTGTTAAATGTTGGAAAAACACTAACGGGGTATCCTCAACTTATTGTCGCAACTTTACTTTTATCTGCTTCCCTTGTATACGTTACAGAACGCATTTTATTGGGTAAACCCCTATCTTCATTTAAAAAACATATTTCTCTTGAGTATTTGTTTTCATAGGAGTATAAATAAATTATGAACCTCAGTCAGTTCATTCTTTTCTTATTTATACCAGTCAATATTATTCTCAGTTTATTTATTTTTTTCAATAATCCAAGAAGTTGGACAAATAGGTTATTTTCTCTTCTTATTTTTATTTTTACAATCTATCTCATCATCAATACAGAAGTATATGTAGTAACTAATTACACTTTCAAGCTCTTACTCGCAAGATCAATTATGGCAGTTGCATCATGGATTAATCTCTTTGTTTTCTTATTTTTAACCACTTTTCCTAAAGATAAGATTACTTTTTCAAAGCCAATCCTCTATTCGTTATTAGCTTTGACTGTTTTTCTATTTTTATCGGCTTACTCAAATTTAATTTTTGCTGAAATAAATGTATCCCAAAATATTATTGTTCCAGTGCCTGGACTGTTGATGCCTTTATTTCTTATTCATACTCTGGCTTTAATTGGTGGAGGAATATTTTGGATCTTTATTCGGTACAGACGAAGTCATGGTCTAGAAAAGAATAGAATTCGGTTCATATTTTTAGGTTTTTTTATACTTTTTTCATTTATTATTATATTAAACTTCATATTTGCTGTATTTTTAAAAATTGGAAATTTTGTGCCTTTACTTCCAATATACCTTTTGATTTTTAATGCTATTGTCGGTTATGCTATTATCAGGCATAGGCTTTTAGACATAAGATTGGTGGTTGCACGAACGGTATCATATACTCTCCTTATCGGGTTATTTGGATTTTTATATGCGTTATTCTTTTCAAGTTCTTCGATTTTTTTTCTATCACAAAGTCTTCTATCAAAAACAATAACAATTTCTACGATTCTGGCATTAGTCATGGCGTTTTCTTTCCAAACAGTTCGTCGCTATTTGGAAAAAATTACTGACAGGATTTTTTATAAACATCACTATAACACCAATAAGCTTTTATACGACTTAACCGTAATCATGGCCTCAACACTTCGTTTGGAAGATCTAACCCATCAACTTCTTAAGGAATTGCTGTCGCAGATGCGTGTGGCTCGGGGAGCATTTATTCTAATCGACGAGGACCGCATCTATGAAGTCGCTCACGAGGGTTACAAAGAAACGCCAAGTCTAAATGAAAAGCATGTTTTATCTTTAACCAAGGAATATACGACAATCGTCTTTGATGAATTACCCGAGGGTAATATGAAACAAGTTATGAGAGAACTAAATATCTCTACTTCGATAACGCTTCGCACTGCTGGCCAACAGATTGGCCTTATGACTCTTGGCGAAAAACTCTCAGGAGATATTTACACTTCAGAAGATATTCGAGTTCTTGAAATTTTTGTACCTGAGGCAGCTGTTGCGATTAAAAATGCCTTAGCATACGAGGAAATACAGAGATTTAACGTCACTTTGAAAGAACAAATCAAACAAGCCACAACCAATTTGGCTAAAGCCAACATTCGACTAAAGGAATTAGATAAGCTAAAAGATGAATTTGTCTCGCTTGCATCACATGAGTTAAGGACACCTATGACTGCGATAAAAAGTTATCTCTGGCTTGCGCTAAACAGATCGCCTCAGCCTCTGGCTTCCGAAACTAAAAAAAACCTCGAAATCAGCCTGGAAGAAACAGAGAGACTCATCAAATTGGTTCAAAATATGCTTACAATCTCTCGTATCGAAGGTAAAAGACTGGAGTTAAACATCGAACCTGTCAATGTCGTTGAACTAGTAAAACGTCTATTTGACGAACTCAAAATTAAGGCTGATGAAAAAAATATGCATTTCACTTTTGTTCCTTATCCTGAAAAACTTCGAATAAACGGCGACAAGGATAAACTCGCTGAAGTATTGCAAAATATCATTGGCAATGCTCTCAAATTCACGCCAGAGAAAGGAAATATCTCGATTTCCTTCACTAGAGAACATGATAGAATCGCAATCAATGTCTCAGATACCGGCCGCGGTATCTCAAAAGAAGATCAATCAAAGTTGTTTAAAAAGTTTGGTCGCTTGCAAGAATCAAAAGGAAATAGAACTTCGGGTACTGGCTTAGGCCTATATATCACTAAACAGATCGTTACCCTCCACAAGGGTGAAATAAAAGTGAAGTCTGAGGTAGGAAAAGGTACAACCTTCACTATATATCTGCCTCTTGCCTAAGGTTTTTTTGATATATTTCTAGCGTTTTGTTTGTCATAGCTTTAAACGAAAATTTTTTGAGAACTGAGTCATAACTATATTTTATTTTTTGACTTAAAAATTGTTTTATTTTTGCTGCAATATCATTAACATCTGTAGGATTGAAAGAAATGTAGTTGCCATCTAAAATTTCTCGAAAAACATCTATATTTGATGCTATAATTGGAAGTTTAAAATAAGCGGCCTCAGCCAATGGCAATCCAAATCCTTCAGATAAAGAAGGATGGATCAGAGCTTGTGCGTTTTTATAGAAAAAAACTAAATCGTCGCGAGACGGATTATGGTAAAAAACTATTCTCTTTTCTTGCTTTAATCTATTAATTAATTGAAACAGGCGTTTTGAAAAATAATCATCCGGGCCCAGAAGAATAAGTCGAATATCTTTTTTTACTTTTGCAAAAGCCTGAATTAAACGTTCGACATTCTTGTGGGGATAGAAATTCCCAACATAAATGAAGAAAGGGATGTTAGATGTTAGATGTTTGACGTTAGAAGAAATATTCTTTAAATTCATTAATTCATAGTCAATACCCTCATAGATTGGAAAAATTTTGCTTTCGTATTTATTCCCAAATATATTTAAAAGTTGTTTCTTAACAGTTTTCGTTGGTGAAATAATCGCCTGTGCATTTTTAATTTGTTGGGAAATAACAAACTTAAATGCTATGTGTTTCAATTTATAAAGTAAAGGATTTTTAGTCGAAGCTTTTCCCGTCTTGAAGTTAAGAGGGGTGGTATCATGAATAGTTGCTACAAATTTTCTCTTATATAGTACTGGATAGCTAAAATAAGTAAAATGCATTAAATCTAGGTTGTCTTGATAAAGTTTTTTTGCAAAACCTATTTGTTCTGAGATGCTGTGCCACCCATGATTCACCACCTTTTTTATAAATCCATTGTTTTTAAATTTAATTTTCTCATCATCTTCATCTAAGATGTAGATATAAAAAAGTATTTCGTTGTCAACATCTTGCTCCAAATAGTAAAGAAGATTGCGAAGATAGACGCCAACACCCGTTCGACTAAACAATCTCGCGTCTATCCCAACTTTATACATGCAAATATTTTAAAACATCTATGAATAGATAGATCCCGTTATTAACTATTTTTATCTGCTTCGCAGCATAATGTTTTTTATAAAAAATCTCCATTGCCTCATAGAAATATTCTCTCGTTCTATTTCTGGTCGTTTCATCCTTCTTGTCTAGACCACTTGCGTGTTTTAAATGAATGACTTGATACAAAGGATAATAAACTATCATATAACCTAATTTTTTAATTCTATACGATAGATCAAGATCTTCTCCGTACATAAAAAAGTCCTCGTCGAATCCCCCAAGTTTTTCTAAAATTTTTTTCCTCGTTAAGTAGAATGCTCCAGTTGGTGAATCTATTTCATGAATTTTTTGCAGATTAAGATGAACAAGATGGTACCCACCAAAAATTTTATTTAACCGCAAAATATTTCTGAATAATTCTTCAAGTCCAGAAAAATAACAAATAGAGTTCCAAATCGTGGGGAAACCACGATGTGAGGCAGGATCAATAGTTTTGTTTGACAACAATACTTTAACAGTTAAAACTCCAATATTTTGATTTTTATCTAAGTAATTAATGATATTGGAGAAATTAACATTATCAATAAGTACATCTGAGTTGAGAAACAAGACATATTTTCCTTGCGCCAACTTCAATGCTTGGTTATTTCCTTTTGGATATCCAGCATTAGTTTTATTGATAATTAACTTAAATTGAATGCTGTTTTTAAATTTGAAATTTTTGAGCATTTCATCCGATCCATCAGTTGATCCATTATCAACCACAATAATTTCGATTTTTAAACCCTTAATTTTAGAAAGACTATTAAGTAATGAACTAAGACATTCCTCTGTTAGTCTCTTAGTGTTGTAAGAAAGAATAATAACTGAAAGGTCAACTTTCACCTAACTATTAACTATGAACTATTAACTATGAACTATTATCTCTTTGGGGATTGTTTTTTTCTTCTTGCCTTACCGCCAGTTCCAACTTTTCTTCTCTCTCTAATTCTTGCATCTCGGGTTAGAAGACCATGTTTTTTAAGTATTGAGCGATAATTCTCTTTATCTACCTTTACGATAGCACGTGAAAGTCCATGGGTGATAGCATTTAATTGGCCATTCTTTCCACCACCTTTAACTAATATGGCAATTGCAAAACGATCAAGGTTCTGTGTCAATTTGAGAGGCAAAAGATACTGGTTTTTTTCTGATAAAGATGGAAAAACTGAAGACAGAAGTTTTTTATTTACAAAGATTTCTCCCGCTTTTATTTTTAAACCGTTAACTGTGACTGTTTTATCTTTTCCAGCAATAAATAATCTCACTCTTGCAACCGCTTCTTTTCTTTTACCAACCGCCTCATAGTATTTTAAATTTTTAGTTTTTTTTGGCATACTTTTTTAATTTAAAATTTATCTTTGTATGGATGATTTTCATCGGGAAAGACAAATAACCTCGCCAATCTTCTGTCTCTATGCTTGTTCTTTGGTAACATACCTGAAACTGCGTGACGTATAATCTCCGAGGGTTTTTTTTCTAAAAGACCGCCGAATGTAATTTTTTTTAATCCGCCCGGAAATCCAGAATATCGAGTATATATTTTATCTCCGCTTTTCTTTCCTGTTACCATAACTTTGCTAGCATTTATCACAATAACATAGTCACCAAAATCCAAATAAGCAACATAATTGCGCTTATGTTTACCTTGCAAAAACTTCGAAATCCGAGGAACCGCCCTTCCTAGTACTTCACCTTTCATATCGACAAGGTGCCAACTTCTCTTTATTTCTTTTTCTTTAACCGGTTTTGTTGATTGTGTCAGGTGTACCATTTTTTTTCAAAACTTTTTTTTCTTTAATTTGTTCCTTTTTCTCATCTAAAACCACAGGGTAAACCCATTCCATTTTTGCAAACTCTGCGCCATCTGAATCACGCCTACCCAACTTCACTATTCTCACATAGCCACCAACCTTATCTTTTAATGCTTGACCTATCTGATCAAATATCTTATCTGTGAATCGCTGATCGTTTAAGATTCTTTGTAAATAATTTTTATTTGCTTCCTTTTTTTCTTTTGCTTTTTCAACCAATTTCTCAATTTCTGTTTTTAAAACTTTAACTCTGTTTAAAGTAGTCTCAATTTTGCCATGCGTTATAAAATTCACCACTAATTTACGAAGCAACATCTTATTTGCATCTTTGCCTTGGCTTAACTTTATTTTTTTTACCCTATGTCTCATTGATTGAATTTGAAAATTGAGAATTGAGAATTGAAAATTATTTGAGCTCTATGCCCATTTTTTTTAATTCTTCTTCAATCAGCTCAATGGATTTTTTCCCAACGCCTTTCATATTAGTTAGAGTTTCTTTTCCAACCTTAACAAGATCAGCTACCGTCTCTATATTTTCCCTCAAAAGAGCGTTAATTACTCTCGAAGGCAAATTTAACTCATCGATAATCACTTCGAATAATTTTTGGTCGATTACTTCTTTCTTCGCCTCCTCGGTTTCTTCGATTTTTGGCTTAGGAGTGTCTTTTCCTGACAAGATATGATTAAAAAACTCTGAAGCTAGCGCTGCAGAGTTTTTCAAGGCATCTGTTGGTTTAACTGTTCCATCTGTCCATATTTCCAAAATAAGCCTGTCTAAATTGCTTTTTCTCCCAACCCTTGCTTCTTCAACCTTGAAATTTACCTTCGTCACAGGCGAAAAAAAAGCATCAACCGACATAAATCCTGGATCAGGCTTGTTTTGCTCTTCTGCAGAAAGATAGCCAATGCCGAATTCCACGATTAGTTCTACATCCAGTTTTCCCTTTTCATGTGTTATTTCAGCAATATATTGATCTTTATTTACTACTTCAATCTCACCTTCGATATCTTTTCCATAAATTTTTCCCATCTTTTTACTCGATAAATTAACCTTGAATGGCCCCTCACCTTGAGCATTAAATTTTAGCTGCTTCAGGTTTAATACAATATCTAAAACTGACTCCTTCACGCCTTTTAAGGTAGAAAACATATGAGATACTCCGTCAACTTTCACACTTGTCACAGCAGCACCTTTTAGCGAAGACAAAAGAATTCGCCTTAGGGAAATTCCCAAACTCTGCCCAAAACTTGCTGCAATAGGCTCGAGAATAAACTTACCGTAATCGTCTTTCTCCTCAACTTTTTGAGTAAAAAAATGTGGATCAATCATATATTAAATAAAAAATTATAATTTATCCCGAGTGCTCGGGGTTAACGAGAATAATACTCAATCACTAATCGCAAATTTATTTGTTTTTCTATCTCCTCGTTTGTCGGTTCAGTAAGCAATTTGCTTACAGTGGCTTTTCTCTCTATCCATTTTGGGATTAAAATATCTTTATTGATTAGTATCTTTTCTATGTAAGGAATTTTAGTCGCCTCATCCTTTGAGAAAGAAATTATATCATTTGTTTTTAGTTGATAAGATGGAATGTTCACAACCCTATCATTGACTTTTACATGCCCGTGTACAACAAGTTGTCTAGCAGAGGGTCTAGTCGGCGAGAAACCGGTTCTAAAAATAATATTATCTAGCCTCTTTTCCAAGTATTGGGCTAGAAAATAAGCCGTATTACCTTTTTTAAGGCTAGCTTTTTTGTAATACTTTTTTAGTTGTTTTTCTGTAATTTGAAACATATGACGAAGTTTTTGTTTTTCATTTAATTGCTTTCTATGATCAGAGATCTTGCGCCTTGTTCTGGTTCCATGCTGTCCAGGAAAAACCGTTAACTTCTTAAGAAGTCTAGCATGTGACTTAGATCCAGGAGTTTTAAGCCCTAGGTCAAGTCCATCTCTTCTTGCAATTCTATTTCTTGGACCAGTGTATCTCATAGGTTTAGACTCTCCTCACTTTAGGTGGTCTAACGCCATTGTGAGGTATTGGTGTAATATCAATAATTCTGTTTACTTCAATATCTGATTCTTTTATTGCGCGAAGGGCTGCTTCTCTTCCTGGCCCTATACCTTTAACAAAAATGTCAGCGAATCTAAAACCATGATCCAGAGAAGCTTTCTTTAGAGTAGCGCTTGTTGTTATTGTCGCGGCATATGGCGTAGGCTTTCTAGTGCCCGAAAAACCATACATTCCACACGACCCTGTTAAGATTGTATCTCCCTTCTCATCTGTGATTGTTACTAAGGTATTATTGAATGTCGCTGTGATATAAATTTTTCCTTTTTCTACAATTCTTTTTTCCTTTTTTTTCATTTTTAATCGCCAAAAAACTATTGATTTTTAACTGGCGTAGTTTGAGCATCTTGCCCTTGCGTTTTTTGCTGTTCCATCTTTGCCCAGACTTCCTTTCGCAAAGCACCTACAGTTTTTCTTTTGCCTCTCTTAGTTCTGGCGTTTGACCTTGTTCTTTGTCCACGGACTGGTAAATTGTGCAAATGTCTTAATCCTCGGTAACTTCCGATTTCCTTCAATCTCTTGATATTGCCGACCAAATCTTCCCTAAGATCACCCTCAATCTTATAGTTTTTCTCAATCACCTCAATTATTTTTTTAAAATCATCCTCTTTCAAATCTTTGACTTTTTTATTTTTGTCAACGCTTACCTGGTTTAAAATTTTGCTGGCATTTGACCATCCCACACCATAAAGCAAAGTAAGAGCGTATTGGATACGCTTGTCATCTGGTAACTGTACTCCAAGTAATCTAACCATTTTGCAAATTGAAAATTGAAAATTGAAAATTGAAAATTTCCATCAGCCTTGCCTTTGTTTATGCTTAGGATTTGAACAAGTAATGTACAGTCTTCCCTTTCTTTTCACCAGCTTACATTTCGGACAAATTCTTTTAATTGACGCTTGAACATGCATAATAAAAACTCAAAACTTAAAAGTCAAATATCAAAATTAAATACATTATAGGCGATAAATTATTCTTCCTCTGTTGAGGTCATACGGTGTTAATTCTAATTTAACCCTATCGCCTGGCAATATTTTGATATAGTTTTTTCTCATCTTGCCTGATAAATAGCAAAGGATAACCTTTTCTGAATTATCTAGTTTTACTTTAAACAGCGTATTTGGTAGGTTTTCAGTAACGCTTCCTTCCAAAACGACAACATTATCTTTCATAAGCTTTATATTTTATCACACTCTAAGTCAAAATGAGCGTGTTTGTATTAGTAACAGCTACAGTGTGTTCAAAACAACCAGCCAAACTTCCATCTTTCGTGCGAATTGACCACTGATCTGGACTCTCATAAGTCATTTCTCCTTCTCCCGTTGCATAAATAACCTCGACCGCGACGACTAAACCAGGTTGAATAAGCTGTGTTTTTTCTAATGGTTTATCTATAAATCCTGGGATGTTGGGATCCTCATGAAGGTCCCTTCCCACTCCATGACCGGTCAGTTCTTTCACAATGTTGAATCCGGCCTCTTCTATCTTCCTTTGTATTGTTTGAGAAATTTCTCCAAGTCTATTTCCTGCTTTTACTTTTTCAATCGCATATTTCAAAGTTTCCTTTCCAGTCTGTAAAAACATCTTACTCTTCTCATCAAGATCACCTATGGCAATAGTATCTGCAAAATCAGTATGAAATCCTTCGTAGTACATCCCTATGTCGACCGTCAAAATGTCACCACTTTTTATCACTCTTTCAGAAGGAGGAGTATGGACTATCTGCTCATTTATGCATAAACAAGTACTCCATCTGTACCCTTTAACCCTTTTAAACGATGGCTCTCCCCTCATTTTTTTGACTAATCTTTCTGCCTCATTGTCAATTTGCCTTGTGGTCATCCCCTCTTTAATCTTTGGCATAAGCTCTTGTACTACTTTTCTCAGCCTTCGACCACCTTCTCCCATTATTTCAATCTCTTGTCTAGTCTTTAGATGAATCATGTTCAAGTAAAATATACAGATCTATACGCAGCATCTAATTTGTCATGAAATTCTTCTTTAGAGAAATTATTTTTAATAAAAAAATCTGCAAAAGCTATGGCAGGGCCCTTATTCGTTCCTATAAGTTCATTAATATCTCTTTTTTCACCGTATAACTCCTTTCTATATCTTCTTTTTGACGCTCTCGTATACCTTATGTGTTTGTCAGCATAGATAGCTAAAAGGTATACCTTAACGTTTGAAAACTTTTGCTTAAGATATAGACATTCTTCCCAAGAATATAAACCATCTATCACAACAATCGAGTTTTTTTCCAAAGCTTCTCGTATTTTTTTTTCGTTTAAAATTGCCATCGCGGCCATACCATATTTTTTTCTAATATCTTCTCTAATTTTCTTATGTGTGTCCTCAACGTGTCTCAGATTATTCTCATCTATATATTCATTAATTATTTTACCGAAAGCAATAACCGGTAAACCCTTGCTCTTATAATATTCTGCTGCCTCAGTTTTTCCAGATCCAGCTAATCCAACAATTGCAATAATTGCTTTCTTCTTCTTCTCCCAAATTTTAATTTGATCTTTAATGAGCTGTCTTCCTAAACTTCTCAAAATCTCTTTATTGACTTCTTTAATTGACTTTGTACCATCAATAACGGCTAATTTTCCTTGTTGTTCAAAGTAGGTCAACACAGGCTTTGTGAATTGATGAAATGATTCGATTCGTTTTTTTATTGCGGTTAATGTTTTGTCTTGACGGGCATCATTATTTTGAAAAACAAGCCTGTAGATCGATTCTTTGTCAGGTATTTCCAGAAATATGACCTTGTCTAGATTATTCTTAAATTTTTTAGCTTGATGAAGCGTTCTGGGAAATCCATCTAAAATATAACCTTTTTTATATTCTGGTCGAGCAAGATAGTCTTCAAGAATAGGAATCATCTTTTCATCTGGAACTAGAATACCCGAATTTATGGTTTCTTTAATATGTCTTCCTAATCTGGTCTTTTCTTTTGTAATCTCACGTAAAATATGGCCGGTAGATAAATAGGGAATTTTTAGCTGTTTTGATAATAAATTGCCCTGAGTTGATTTACCTGATCCTTGGATTCCTAGTAAGACTAGTTTCATAGTGTTTATCCTAATTTTTTCCTCTCTTTATGCACTCTATGTTTTCTACAATGTTTGCAGTACTTTGACAACTTTAAAACTCCCGTCGTGTTGATTTTATTTTTTTCCACCACATAATTTTGATTTTTACAGACTTCGCACACCAAACCGACCAAAATTCTTGATCCTTTTTTTGCCATATTTATTGAATAAACTTATCGTAACTTTTCATGACTAATTGCGCTTCAATCATCTTAAATGTTTCTAAAATTACAGATACAACGATTAAGATACCCGTGCCACCAATTACCAAATCTGGCAGACTGGTAATTCTAGATACGATCGCAGGTAATATAGCTATAACGCCCAAAAAAATTGCTCCCACACTTGTTATTCTGTAGAGTATTTTTTCTAAAAATTGTTTTGTTGCAAGACCTGGCCTTATTCCTGGAATAAATCCTCCATGTTTTTGCACCTCTTCGGCAATTTTTTGAGGGTTAAAAACTATAACTGTATAAAAATAGGTAAATCCTATGACTAAAATAAAGTAGAAAAAATTATAAAAGAATCCCGAAGGATTAAATAACTGAACTAAAAATGTCGCGGCTCTAGAGATTGCGGGGTTTTTTACATAAACCAAGAAGTTCCCGATGAGCTGAGGAAAAAGAACAAACGAAACTGCAAATATAATTGGAATTACTCCGGCCTGATTAAGCTTCAAAGGCAAAAAATTGGTTGCTCCCTGATATACTCGATTGCCTCTTATTCGCTTAGCATAATATACAGGGATTTTTCTTACCGCTTCGTTAATGAATACTATTGCTCCAATAACAAATATAGCCAATAGCAAAAATATGATTATATTAAATACCAGTTCTTGATTGACCACGGCCACAGTTCTCCCCAGGACTACTGGAATTCTTCCAACAATACCAGCAAAAATCAAAAGAGAGATTCCGTTACCAAGGCCAAATTCCGAGATAAGCTCTCCAAACCAAACCAAAATAAATGTCCCCGCAACCATGGTTAAAATAAATGAAAAAAATTCTAAAGGACTTAAGACTCCTATAATTTTTTGGTTTTTGAGAAGTACAAATATCCCAATTGCTTGAACTATAGTCAGAGGCGCTGTTAGAAAACGAGTATATTGATTGATTTTATACCTTCCGTATTCACCCTCTTTGCTCAATTGTTCGAGCTTTGGAAAGATTGACGTCAAAAGTTGTACGATAATAGAAGCGTTGATATATGGATTCAAACCTAAAGCCATGATCGAAAAATTGATAAGAGTTCCACCTGAAAATATGTCAAGTAATGACAAAAATTGATTTTGAGCAAATAGCTCTCTGAGTTTGGGTAAATCAATTGCTGGTATGGGCAAAAAGGCAAAGATCCGAAAAACTAAAAATATAAAAAGAGTGAATAATGTCTTTCTTTTTAATTCCGGATCACGAAGTAATAATTTAATTTTTTCACTAATTGCTTTCATATTTCTTTCTTATTTTAAACAACTTACGCTTATTTTTAATCGATTTATTTCTTCCTTTTCCTCTCAAAAGCGGGAATTTTTTAACCATCCTAGCTTGCCCACCCTCAAAATGAAGAGGTATATCTTCACGAGCTTTTTGATGTCTCGTGGTTCCCCTTCCCGACTTTGCCCCCTTTCCACTCCCTAATCCCCTTCCTAGCCTTTTTTTCTTTTTACTATGTATCTTTGGTAAACGACTTAAAAAGTTTTCCATAATTAAACCCTAGGTTTCAATTTTTTAAGCGCTTCTAATACTGCGTAGGTATTAGCAACTTGATTTCTCGAACCAATAATTTTTCCGGATGCGTTTGATATTCCGGCCAAATCTAAGATCACTCTAGCCACGCTCCCTACCTTTAATCCGCTTCCTTCTGGTGCAGGCTTTAATAAGATTTTTGCAGCTTTAAATTTGATTTTAATCTCATGTGGGATGGTGCTTTTAAATAATGGCACTTTAATCAAGTGTTTCTTTGCATAATTTATTGCTTTATGTATGGCCGGAGGAACCTCAAGACCTCTTCCTATCCCAATGCCCACATTCCCTTTTCTATCTCCAACAACCACAAGAGCGGAAAATGTTACATAGTTTCCCCCTGGAGTTTTTTTTGAAACTCTTTTTATAACTAAAACTTTTTCTTCAAATTTTTTTTCTTCATTTGACTGTTGAATATCTATCATATTTTTAAACCTCCCTGTCTTAAACCCTCTGCCAATGCTTTAACTCTTCCATTATAACTATATATTGCTCGATCAAATACGGCTTTTGTAATTTTTTTCCCTTGAGCCACCTTTGCTAGTTCTATTCCAATCTTCTTAGCTTCCTCGAGCTTTTTAGCTTTCTTATAATTTTTAGAACGAGATAGAATTAGACTTGAAAAAGATACCAGAGTTTTTTTTGCTTCATCGTCGATAATTTGTGCATAAGTATAGCGATTTGATACAAACACCGATACTCTTGGTCTCTCTTTGGTACCAATAATCTTTTTACTAATGCGCTTTTTTCTCCTTATTTTGCGATTTGTTTGAGTCAGATCCATATTTAGGCTGAACCCGCAGTAACTGTTTTAACTTTTTTACCAGGTTTAAGTTTTAATATTTCTCCTTGATACCTAATACCTTTTCCCTTGTAAACATCAGGTTTTTTTAAAATTTTAATTCGATATGCGACTTGGCCGACGAGTTCTTTATTAGACCCTGAAACAATAATTTTATTACTTCCTTCTACCTGAAATTTTATGCCTTGAACCTTTTTAAAAATAACCGGGTGAGAATAACCAATTTTAAAGATTAACTCCTCACCTTGTAATTTTACGTTAAAGCCTGTACCAACTATTTCTAACTTTCTCTGCCAGGGAATTTCAACTCCCTTTATCGCATTAAATATGATTTGCCTAAAAAGTCCGTGTAGTGATTTTGTTTTTTTTTCCTCATTTTTGCGTTTAAGATAAATTTTATCCACTTCCTTAATTAAGGAAAGAACTTTGGGAATCTGAAAATTTAATTCACCCTCGCGCCCTTTAATTGTGACTGTATTTCCCTCAATTTGTACTTGAACTGCTGGTGTTAAATCTATAGGCTTATTACCGATTTTTGACATAATTACCAAGCTTAGCTTGGTTAAATCCAGCTTAGCTGGACTACCAAATGGCAAATAATAACTCACCTCCAACTTTTTCTTTTCTTGCTTCTTTATTTGTCAAAATTCCTCTTGGCGTTGATAAAATCGAACAACCTAGTCCACCTAAAATCGGTCTAAGATCTTTATAAGATGTGTAATATCTTCTGCCTGGTTTAGAAAATATTTTAATATCTATTACGGCAGGATCTAGGCCTTTGTATAATAGATCAACTTGAATTTTTCTTCCATCCGATTCATATTTTTTTATAAATCTAAGTTGTAACAATTTTTTAAGAACCTCTTCATTAAAATTGGAAAATGTTACTTTAACAGTTTCTTTACGGGCCATATAGCCATTTTTAATTCCTATAATTAGATCTATTACTGAGTTTTGCATATATTAATTTTTTAAGTAGCTTCTATAACTTTTTTGGTAACTTTTCCATGTGTTCTAAATGTTCTGGTTGGGGCAAATTCGCCCAATCTTTGTCCGACCATAGTCTCTGATATCAAGATTTCAATAAATTTTCTTCCGTTGTGAATTGCGATCTTGTGGCCAACAAAATCTGGTGACACTTGAGAATCCCTAGCCCAAGTTTTTATAACGGTTCTTACGCCTGATTGTTTTTGCTTCAAGATTTTTTTGAGCAAATTTTCGTCAATGTATGGACCTTTTTTTAATGATCTACTCATATTGGTCTTATTAAGACTTATAAGTCTAATTTACCAGGAAATTTTTCTAACTCCAGGAATTTCACCTTGTAATGCCCTTTCTCTAAAACATATTCTGCACATTCCAAATCTCCTCATGAAAGCTCTGGCTCTGCCGCAAAAAGGACACCTATTTCTTAGGCGTACTTTATATTTTTGCTTTTTTAAAAATTTTACTTCACCTGACGTTTTAGCCATATTATTTCTTAAACGGTATTCCTAAAACTTCAAATAGTTTTTTTCCCTCATCTTTACTTTTTGCATTAGTTACAACAGTAACTTCCAAACCTCTCATTTTATCAATTTTGTCAAAATCAATCTCTGGAAAGATCGTCTGTTCAGAAAAGCCTAAATTTAAATTGCCAGATGAATCTAGGCTTCTTTCTCTAATACCTCTAAAATCTCTCAATCTTGGAATAATTATTTTTGTCAGCTTTTCCAAAAAACCGTACATTTTTTCTCCTCTTAAAGTTACCTTAGCACCAATTGGCAGCCCCTTTCGAATTTTAAATGCTGAGATAGACTTTCGTGCTTTTGTAACTATTGGTTTCTGAGCGGTAATAAGACCTAGTTGCTCTTGTACTTTCTCTAGAACATCCTTATTGGAAACCGCCTCACCGGCACCAACGTTGATTACAATCTTTATAACCTTTGGTACTTCCATTAGATTTCTTAACTTAAGTTCTTCTTTGAGTTTTTTTTTGATCTCTTGATTGTAAAAATCTTTGAAACTCATATTAAATTCTGTTCTTACATTCTTTGCAAATTCTAAATTTCTTTGTCTTCGTAAGCTCGAATCCGACACGTGTTAATTTTTTGCACCTAGGACAGATTAGCATGACTTTTGCTACATGGAGAGCTCTGGGAACCTCAACAACTCCACCTTGAGGCATCTTTTCATTTTTTTTTATATGTTTTTTATAAATATTAATGCCTGGGATTAGTACCTTTCCACTTTTCCTATACACTTTCTCAACTACACCCTCTCTACCCTCATCTTTCCCGTAGATAACCCTAACTTTATCACCCTTTTTTATTTTCATATTTTTTAATACATTTCCTCTGCTAAACTTGCAATCTTGGAAAATCCAGCATCTTTTATTTCCTTGGCTACTGGTCCAAAAATTCTGGTTCCTTTTGGATCTTTACTTTTTTTTTCTAATAAAATTACACAAGCGTTATCATCAAAACGGACATAGCTTCCATCTTTTCTTCCCTTTTCCTTTTTAGTTCGAACAATAACGGCTTGTAATACCTCCCCTTTCTTTACTTGAGCATAGGGCAGCGCTTCTTTTATCGTCACATTTATGATATCTCCTACGTATCCATATCGATGATTTCCTTTTGCAGGCAACCCTATCATCATTGCTCTTTTGGCTCCTGTGTTGTCTGCTACATTTAAAATTGATCTAAGTTGTAACATAATTTTTACGCGCTTAACTTCTCAATTACTATAAAGTGTTTTTCTTTAGATATTGGTTTTGACTCTTTAATTCTTACGACGTCACCCTCCTTCAAAGGAATGTCTTCATTATGAACTTTATATTTTTTGTGACGAATCAAAGTTTTTTTATAAAGAGGGTGTCTAAATTTTCTTTCAACGCTAACAATAACCGTCTTCTTTAAATTCATTGATAATACTGTCCCGGCTATAATTTTTTGCATAATGTTTATTTCTTTAATTTTTCAATATCTTTTTTTTCAGTAAGTATGGTCAAAATAAGCGCAAGCTTTTTTCTTTTTTTTAATAATGAATTTGTGTCTTTTAAAGGCTTAACTTTTAATTCAAGTGTTTCTTTTGCGATATCAGTTCTCAATTTCTCGGCTTCTTTAATTAAGATATCTATGGTTTTTGCTTTGTATTCAGATGTTTCTTTTTTCATGTTTGCTTCTTAGTAACTTTTGTTCTTAAAGATAATTTCGCTGCGACATTTTTCAATACTTCCATGCTCTCGTTTTCTGACAAACCATCGATCTCAAATAATACCCTGCCAGGAGATAGACTTGCCACAAAATGTGAAACGTCTCCTTTGCCTGCTCCCATGGTAACCTCTGGAGGTTTTTTCGTAATAGGTTTGTCTGGGAAAATTCTGATCCAAAATTTCCCATTTTTTCTTGTTGCTCGTGCCAAAGCTACTCTTGCCGCCTCAATCTCTCTATCTTTCATCCATCCTTTATCTATTGTTTTTAAACCGTAGTTTCCAAAATTGAGAGAGTTGCCTTTTACAGCTAACCTTCTCCACGTCCCTCTGAATTGTTTTCTGTATTTTTGACGTTTTGGTGCAAGCATATTTGACTAATAAGTCTTATTAGACTAATTTGCTATTTGCATATCCACACTTTAACTCCTATATATCCAGATTTTGTCAAGGCTGGATATCTTGCAAAGTCAATTTCCTCCCTAATCGTCGAGCTTGGCATCATGCCAAGAAAATATTTTTCTCTACGTGAAATCTCCGCACCCGCAATTCTCCCTCCAAGTTGGATCTTAATACCTTTTGCGCCAGCCTCTTTAGCTCTATTCATCGCATTATGGACAACCGAACGATGTGGGAAATTTCTTATCAATTTTTCTGCAATGGTTTGAGCTACGTAGCGGGCATTTAAATAAGGCTTCTTTACTGGTTCAATTTTAATTTCAAATTTGATGAGTTTTCCTGCCTTGTCTGAACTCAAAAAAGAATTGACAAATTTTTTAACGTCCTCAAGACCCTTTCCGCCGCGACCAATAATCATGCCTGGTTTTACCGAATAAATCACTAAAGTGATTTTATTAATTGCTCTCTCTATATCAATCTGGGTTACCGATGCATAATTCAATTTATTTATCAGTAGGTCTCTGATTTTACTGTCAGAAAGTAATGCCTGCCTATAGGTTTTTTTATTTGAAAAGAACCAACGTGAGCTCCAATTATATACAATACCTAATCTTAATCCTCTAGGATGAACTTTTTGCCCCATATTTATTTAGATTTTTCTCTATTTTTTACTTCAGCTCTAACTTCTAATCCTTCTGGTTGAACAATTTTTTCTACTTTTGGTTGTTCTGCTTCCAAGATCACTTTGATATGCGAAAATCTTTTAATTATAGGCTTCATCGTCCCTCTTCCACCGTGCCTAAACCTCTTTAACTTTCGCCCTTCTTCTACTGTGATAAATTTGAATTTTAATAAGTCTTCGTTTACTTTCAAAACATTTTTAGCATTACTTATTGCTGATTTGATACTTTTATAAAAGACTCTTGCCGATTTATTAGGTGTGTACAATAGATAATCTAGCGCTTCTATTGGTTTTAATTTCTTTATCTCAGACAACAAAAAGCGCAATTTTTTTGCTGAAATCTTTATATTTTTTAAGTATGTTTTTGATTCCATTTCTTTTTATTTTCTTCTTTTTATAATCAACTTATTACTCCATTTATTCTTTTTACGAGTTTTTTTTCCTCTGGCTGGTTTACCCCAAGGGGTCTTTGGGTGCATCCCCTCGCCTGATTTTCCTTCTCCACCACCGTGTGGATGACTTCGTGGATTTTGAGCTGTTCCGCGGACAGTCGGACGAATACCCATATGTATTTTTCTGCCTGCTTTGCCTATGATTCGGTCCTTAAAATCCACATTTCCTAGTTGACCAATAGTCGCATAACAATGCGCAAATACACGCCTTATCTCACCGGAAGGAAGTTTAAGCTGTACATATTTATCTTCTTTCGCAATAACTTGCGCAGCACCTCCTGCGGTTCTAATTATTTGGCCGCCTTTTCCTGGATACAACTCTACATTATGAACTTGTATGCCAACCGGAATATTTTTAAGAGGAAGTGAATTACCTAATTTTATCTCTGCCTTTTCAGAGGCGATAATACTATCACCTACATTCAAATCCTTTATATGCAAAATGTACCTTTTTTCACCGTCAGAATATTTTATAAGGGCAATTTTGACGTTTCTGTTTGGATCATACTCAATTTTTTCTACTTTTGCTTTAATATTTCTCTTGTCACGTCTAAAATCGATTATTCGATAGTATCTTTTATGTCTCCCACCCTGGTGTCGCACAGAGATTTTACCAGATGCATCCCTACCAGAATGTTTCTTCAAAATTGATATCAATTTCATTATTTTTTGGCCTTTCTTTCTAATAACTAAAAACTAACTAATAACTATTTTATGCTTGAGGGAATAGATTTATTTCTCCCTTTCTAAGGCTAACAAAGGCTATCTTTCTATCTTTCATTTTTTTAATACTCATTCTTCTTCCAAGTTTTCGAACTTTTCCCTTCCGTATCATAATTTTCACATCGTTAACCTCCACCTGATAAAGTTTTTCGAGAGCTTCACCGATTTGATCCTTGTTTGCTTTAATGTGCACCTCGAACATATACACTTTCTTCTGTGATAGGTTGGTCGCTTTTTCAGTTATTATCGGCTTTAGCAAAATTTCATTTATTTTCATTTTTTAAGAAATGCCCGCTAAGTACTTGTAACCCGTCTTGAGTAATAAAGATTTTTTGACTTTTCAAAACTTGAAAAGGGTTTACTGATTTACTATCTAAGATAGTCACATTTGATAAATTTCTGGCTGCTAGCGTAAAATTACTTTTTTCGACTTTGGCTAATACGAATAGAACCGACTTTTTCGCAAGATTTAATGTTTTAAGAAATTTTACCAACAATTTTGTTTTTGGATCCATCTTTAGAAATTGACTGTTAATTCCTAAAATATTATTTTCCTTTATCTTTAAAGTTAATGATGCAAATAACGCTTTTTTCGTTTGTTTTTTATTCATTTTTAAAGAAAAATCTTTTGGTCGGGGGCCACCAACTACGCCACCACCGACAAAAATGGGGGCCTTAATATCTCCATGTCTTGCTCTCCCTGTACCCTTCTGACGATAGATTTTTCTCGTTGATCCAACAACTTCACCGCGCGTTTTCGTCGATGCGGTTCCCTGTCTTTGATTAGCAAAATATACCCGTATATATTGTGCTAAAAGTTTTTGGTTTACTTTAGCACTAAAAATATCTTTAGGTAATTCCATATTCCCCAACTCTTTACCAGCGAGATTATAAACAGGAATAGTTAATCCAGATTTTGGTCTCGTTTTTTTAGCTACTTCTTTTTTTGTAATTTTCCTAGTTTTTGGCATTATTAAATTGATCTAACTTCCAATAGTCCTCCCTTTGCTCCGGGTACCAATCCTTTCACGTTAATACCATCATCCTTGACGTCTATAACTTGAAGTCCCTTGACTGTAACTCTTCTATTTCCCATTCTTCCTGCCATTCTCTTACCTTTAAAGACCCTACCCGGTGTTGTAGTTTGACCAATTGATCCTGGAGCTCTCTCTCTATCAGATTGACCATGAGTTCTCGGCCCACCTTTAAATCCATGTCTTCTCACAACGCCCTGAAATCCTTTTCCCTTGGAAATGCCAGAAACTGAAATGAGATCGCCTTTTTTAAAAAAGGCCGTAGGCTTTAGTTCATCTCCAGCTTTAATTTTTAAACTACTTGAAGCGTCTAGACGAAATTCCCTTAAAAAACGGAGCGGGGTTTTTATCCCCGCTTTTGCTAATTTTCCCTGCATTGGTTTTTTGATATTTTTAGTTTTTCCAAAACCAAGCATGACAGAAAAATACCCATGCTTAGATGGTGTCTTTATATCAATGACATAACAAGAAGAGGTTTTAATAAAGGTTGTCGGAATTCTTTCACCTTTATCGTTAAACGTCTGTGACTGTTCTGATTTTTCACCAAGAGTAAACCCTGACATAATTGACTCTAAAACAATTAACACAAACAAAAAAGCCCCAGATTGGGGCTTTATGGTCTGTGAACCAATCTGAAAATGTTAACCGCTATTTTCCCGAACTATAGTCCCGTAAAGCGGGACAAGGAAAAGTAACATGTGAAATGTATTATATAGTACTATTTACTCTTGGTCAAGAAGATGTTAAAATATTATTATATGAAAAACTATAAGCTTATTATTAGTGATCCTGACGTTTGCCACGGTAAACCTACATCTAGAGGTACAAGAATTATGGTTTGGCAGATCTTGGAATTGTTAGAAGCTAGACAATCTTCTCAAGAGATTCATCGAGCTTATCCTTCATTACCTAAAGGCTCAGTTGAGATAGTGCTCCATTTTGCAGCTGAAAAACTCAAACATTCATCCTATGCCTCAACAAGCAGTTTTTAGCAGCAAAATTCAATATTAATTTTTCAAAAACTCTTCTTTACTCAAACCTGATTGGCGAATAATTGACTTTAAAGTTCCGGTTTTAATTTCTTTATGGTGAGGTACAACGCACGTTTTTCTTGTTTGTTCATTCCACCATATCTCATGAGTCCCTCCGGTAGATCTTCTGAAAGCAAATCCAAATTTTCGCAGTCTTTTGATCACTTCTCTATATTTTAACGGTCTTAGTTCAACCATTATATTTAGTTTGATACAACAAGAGGAAATTTGAAAGTTAAGTTCATCGCAGACTTTTGTGAAGTTTTTATAAGTTTTAGAGGAATTATTAAGTTTTCCTCCTTATAAAGTTCAATTAAAGACGACGCAACATATGATATTTCATTAATTGCTTCTTCTATCGTATCTGCTTGTGCATAACAGTCTTTCCAGTCGGGACAAGATGCAAAAAAACCACCCTCTGGTTGTTCCTGAATCAGGATAGGTAATTCATACTCTTGAATGGTAAGAGTTTTGGATTTTTTCATATGAAGTGATTATATAAAATTTACATCTTTACCTCAACCTCAACTCCAGCCGGTAGCTCAAGATGCATCAGAGAGTCGATGGTTTGATTTGTCGGGTTAACTATATCGATGAGGCGTTTGTGGATTTTTAAACCGAAATGTTCACGAGCGTCTTTGTCGATAAAGGGAGATTTATTTACTGCATATACTTCTGTTCTTGTAGGCAGTGGAATTGGGCCAACGATTGAAGCTCCTGTACGAATTGCCGTATCAACAATTTTCTGACAGGTCTCGTCGATTAATCTATGATCGTATGCTTTTAGACGTATGCGAATTCTTCCTTTCGGCATGATATTAAAGTGCTAAGAAATTTATTTCGAAATTTTAGTCACAACTCCTGCTCCAACCGTATGACCACCCTCTCGAATAGCAAATTTTAGTCCTTCTTCCATAGCAACAGGGTATATAAGTTTGGCTGAAATCTTGACGTTATCTCCGGGCATTACCATTTCTACTCCAGAAGGTAACTTAAGCTCTCCTGTTACATCTGTAGTTCTAATATAAAATTGTGGTCTGTAGCCATTAAAAAAGGGCGTATGACGTCCGCCTTCCTCTTTAGTTAAGACATAAATTTCAGCTTCAAAATCCGTGTGTGGTGTTATAGTTCCTGGCTTGGCTAAAACCTGGCCTCGCTGTACGTCTTCTTTTTCGACTCCTCGCAAAAGAAGCCCTACGTTATCGCCAGCCCGGGCTTCATCCAACGTTTTTCTAAACATTTCTATTCCTGTTATGACTGTTTTCTTTGTGGCTTTGAGTCCAACAATTTCAACCTCTTCGTTTAATTTAAGTACGCCTCTCCCGACTCTTCCTGTGACAACTGTCCCGCGCCCTTGAATCGTAAATACGTCCTCAATTGGCATGAGAAATGGCTTATCCAGAGGCCTAACTGGCTCAGGAACATATTCATCGACCGCTTTTATCAAATCTTCAATTGCTTTTAGCCCATCTTTGTCGTCTTGAAGAGCTTTCAATGCAGACCCTTTAATGACAGGAATTTTATCTCCCGGAAATTGATACTTCTTCAGAAGATCTCTCACTTCCATCTCAACCAGATCAAGAAGCTCCTTATCTTGGACCATGTCTGTTTTGTTTAAAAATACAACTATCGCCGGAACGTTGACCTGTCTGGCTAGCAAAATATGTTCCCTCGTCTGAGGCATTGGTCCATCTGGAGCAGAAACTACAAGAATGGCTCCATCCATTTGTGCGGCCCCGGTAATCATATTTTTAATATAATCTGCGTGACCTGGCGCGTCAATGTGGGCATAGTGTCTTTTGTCTGTCTCGTATTCAGAATGATGTAGGTTTATCGTAACTCCACGAGCTCTTTCTTCAGGCGCTTTATCAATCTCTTCGTATTTTAAAAATTTAGCTTGACCTTTTTTGGAGAGGACATAGTGAATAGCTGATGTAAGGGTTGTTTTCCCGTGATCAACGTGTCCGATAGTCCCAATATTTAAATGAGGTTTATTTCTCTTAAAAACGCCTTGTGCCATGTATATTCAAATATTTATCCCGAGTATTCGGGATTGACTTTTAACAAATGTGACTCTATCATAATTGGTATGACGTCAAAAGTCAAGACCTTTTTTCATATTTTTTCTCATAGTCTTATCCCTAAAGCTTCATACTACCAAAAAATTTTAAAAGCTCGAGTGAGTTATTCGGTTAAATATTTTTTTATCCTTACTGTTTTTTTGAATTTATTTTTTTCATTTTTTCTTTTTTTGAAATTTAGCCCTCTTCAAATTAATGAGATACTTACAAATCTCATTGGCAATTTAGAAAAATTTCCCTCAGAATTAATAATCAATATAAAAAATGGGGCTCTTTCGTCAAATTACGATCGTCCTTATTTTTTTTGGCTTGACTACAAAAATGCCAAACATCTTTTGTTTGTCATCGATGAAACGGCCTCTCCACAAAAGATAAAAGAATACAACTCTTTCGCAGTTTTATCGCGAAATAATATTGTTTTTAAGGATGAAAATAGCAATGTCGGCTACAACCTCATAAATCTTAAATTTTTAAAAAACCAGATAATTACAAAAGAAACTATTGTCAAGGTTCAAAATACTCTCTCAGCAATAAATCATGGATTATTTTTCATATATCCACTTGCATTCGTCTTAGTTTTGCTGATGCTTCTGGCAGTATCATCGGTTTCAACATTATTATATATCCTCATAGCCTCAGGTATAACCTTCATTTTTTATCGCTTCTTCTTGAATAAAAAAATAAAGCCTGGATTTATGAAAACTCTACAGATTTCATTACATTCCGTCACATTACCCTTTGTCATTAATTACATATACGGAATTTTTTATTTGAATTCTTATCCTCTTCCTTTGTTGTTTCTTTTTCTTGTTGTCTTATTTACAATCGTCGGGGTTTATGAGGGTTACGCATATGACTCCGCCAACCTCAATAGGCTTAAAAATAAAAAATAGCAGTCTTCTTCTTACCTGTTCTTGTGCTAAAATTCACCTATGAAAACGGAGGATATTTTGCTAAATAGCGAACAAAAAGAAGCAGTGGAATACGAAAAAGGCCCACTCCTTATCATTGCTGGTGCTGGAACAGGAAAAACGACTGTAATAACACAGAGGATTAAATATCTTATTGTTCAGGGATTGGCAAAGCCTGAGGAAATCTTAGCTCTAACTTTTACAGAAAAAGCGGCCAAAGAAATGGAAGAAAGGGTGGATGTTGCTTTACCTTATGGTACCTTTGGGCTGTGGATTTCTACTTTCCATTCATTCTGTGACCGAATTCTTCGTGAAGAAGCTTTAAATATTGGGCTTCCATCTGATTTCAAATTGATGACTGAGGCTGAAACATATCTTTTTGTCAAAAAAAACTTCTGGAAATTCGATCTTGCGTACTTTAGGCCAAGCGGAAATCCTTACAAATTTATCGAAGGACTTATCCAGCACTTCAACAGGCTAAAAGATGAAGACATTAATACAAAAGATTATATAACTTTTATTCATAAACAAAAGATGAAAAATGCGAGTAAAGCTCAAGAGGAGGAGACAAATCGTCTTTCGGAACTTGTCCACGCTTATGAGGTATATGAAGATCTAAAAATTAAGGAAGGAGTTATGGATTTTGCAGATCTTATCGGCAACGTCATCAAACTTTACAGAAAAAGAGCTTCCCTTTTGGGAAAATATAAAAAACAATTTAGATATGTATTGGTTGATGAATTTCAAGATACAAACTTTTCTCAATATCAATTAGTTAAACTCCTCTCTCCAGCCAAAATCAATCCAAACTTGACTGTTGTAGGAGACGATTCACAGTCTATCTACAAATTCAGAGGCGCAGCAATATCAAACATACTTTCGTTTATGAACGATTATACAAAGGCTAAACAAATTATTTTAAACACGAGTTATCGTTGTCCGCAAACCATCTTGAATGCGTCTCATAAGTTAATTAAATATAATGACCCAAACACACTGGAGGCAAAATTGGGCATCAGTAAAAATTTAATAGCCCATAAAAATTATGGGGGAGAAAAGATTGAATTGATACAAGCAGATCGAGTCGAGGCAGAAGCTGAAAAAGTTGTCAATTTTATAAGAGACTATAAAACTGTAAACAAAAAGGACTATAAAGACTTTGCGATACTGGTTCGGGCAAATAATCATGGTGAACCATTCATTCGTTCGCTTGAACGCGCGAGAATCCCTTATCAATTCTTAGGCCCAGGGATGCTCTTTCATAGACCAGAAGTAAAAGATCTGATAGCTTATCTTAAAGTCCTTTACGATTTTACCGACTCTGTAAGTCTTTATAGAGTCTTATCTCATGATCTGTGGCAAATTTCTCCTCGGGACTTAATTGCTTTGCTAAATCTAGCAAAAAAAGCCAATATTTCTTTATTTGAACAGTTGGAACAACCGCTTGACAAATTTAATATAAGCGACGACTCAAAAATAAAGCTGAAAAAAATTGTTGATATGATACATCGTCATCAAAAACTTATTCATAAAGAAACCGCAGGGCAGATTCTTTATTTTTATCTTATAGATAGTGGTCTTATGAAACAAATAATAAATTATAAGACTCAGGCTGAAGAAAGAAAGGCTTTAAATATAACAAAGTTTTTTGGCAAGCTTAAAAGTTTCGAGGCGACTCATGAGGATGCGGGCGTTTTTGCAGTCGTAGACTATCTAGACCTTGCCATGACCGTGGGTGAAAGCCCTTTAGCAGCAGAGATCGACTGGACTGAAAACAATGCTGTAAATATTCTTACTGTCCACTCGGCAAAAGGATTGGAATTTCCAATTGTTTTTTTAGTCAACTTGGTTGAAGGTCGATTCCCCTCCCGAGATCGACGTGACCAGATTCCGATTCCCGATAAGTTAATACGCGAAGTTTTGCCAGAAGGAGACTATCACTTGCAAGAAGAGCGGAGACTATTTTATGTAGGCATGACTCGGGCTGAACAAAAGCTCGTTTTTTCTGCTGCAAACTTTTATGGAGAGGGAAAAAGAGAAAAAAAGCTTTCGCCTTTTGTTACTGAATCATTAGGAATTGATAGTAAAGCAAAAACTTTGTTAAGTTCACAAATATCTCAAATTCCCTTGTTTGAATGGAAAAAAACTCTAGAGGAGATTGATGAAAGCGAAAGAAGAACAGTAAGAGAAAAAACTATAGTCGACTATCTTTCCTATTCTGCCATCGAAGCCTTTAGAATTTGTCCACTCCATTACAAATTAAAGCATATATTAAGAATTCCTTCTGCTCCGACTGCAGCCCAGGCCTTAGGAAACTCGATACATTACGCCTTGAGAGATTTTTACTTGTTAAACCAAAAGCAACCACTCTTACAACTTCTTGAAAATAACTGGGTTCAAATTGGTTATACGAGCAAAAAACATGAGGAACAATCGCTGCAAAAAGCAAAAAAATTTTTAGTGGAGTATCTCAAATCAGAACTTCACAAAAACAGCAAACCCTTGTTTCTCGAGAGATCTTTTAATTTTCGAATTGATCCAGGCCTAACCCTGAACCAGAACAAGTACGGTTCAGGGTTACCCCGTACCGATCTTAGATCTGGTACTGGGGTAAAAATATTAGGTAAAATTGACCGCGCCGACGATATAGGAGGCGGAAATATTGAAATTATTGATTATAAAACAGGGGCTAATATTCCCACACAAAGGCAACTCGATACAAATCTACAGATGACTATCTATGCTCTAGCAGCCACAAATCCTGGAATATTTGGAAAGAACATAGATCAAGTTACGATGTCTTTTTATTTCTTTGAAAATGCAACAAAAGTCAGTACCACAAGAACAAAAGAGCAACTTTCACAGGCTATTGATGAATTATTAGAAATCCGTAGTCAAATTGAAAAATCAGATTTTAGATGCAGTAGAGGAACTATTTGTCAAAATTGTGAATACAAAATTTTGTGTAATGAATAAGTGGAGACATAATCTCGTTTCATTTTGTATAATATTGTCATGACTGAACAAGTTGTTAGATCAACCTTCATGGGAAGATTTTTTGACGCGATTGTTCCTCTTTTAAGTTGGTTCGTCATCACGATGCCAATCTGGTTATCACCATTTCATCCCGCTATAGTAGCTTATTTTATCATTGCCTTTGATCTTTATTTCCTATATAAAGCCCTCTCTACGGCATATTTTGCTACTCTTTCCTATCGACGAATTTTACATCATCAGAAGATTTCCTTCTCTTTAAAAGTCCGAGAGCTACCCAAAGCAAAGGAAATTACACATTTTATTATCATCCCTCATTATAAAGAACCCCTGCATAAGCTTGAATCAACTATTCACAAACTTACGCAAGCCGACTACCCATATAAAAATTTATATCTAGTCTTAGCCTGCGAAAAACGTGAAATTGGGGCAAATCAAAAAGCTACAATTCTAAAAGATAAATTCAATAATTTTTTTAAGGATATTCTTATCACATCACATGCTCTAAAAGCAAACGAAGTGCCAGGAAAAGCAAGCAATCAAACCTTTGCCGCCAACAAGATATACCAATACGCAACCAACAAAGGCATTAAAAGCCAAGATGTACTAATTACAGTCTGCGACGCAGATAGCTTAATCTCTCAGAATTATTTTTCTTACTTAACTTATGAATTTCTTAATGACTCATCTCGAATGTATCATTTTTACTGGGCTCCAGTTCTTTTATATAATAATTTCTGGAGTCTATCTTTTTTTGTACGAATACAAGCTACGCTCTCGTCAATTCTACGTTTAGCCTTCCTATCACAAAAAGATAAACTTATTCAGATTTCGACGTACTCAACTAATTTGTGGCTTCTCAAGAAAATTAATTTCTGGGATGTTGATGTTATTCCTGAAGACTGGCATGTTTTCTATCAGGCATTTTTTACATTTGGAGACAAGATAAAAACTGTTCCACTTTATACCATCATCAATGGTGATGCAGTCTACTCTGGCGCTCTTCTAAAAACATCACAGAATCGATATGAACAGGAGAAAAGATGGGCTTGGGGAGTATCAGATATAGGTTATACATTAAGAAAGTTTTTTACCACCCCTCATATCAGTATATCTGCAAAATTAAAGCGAATTTTATTTTTGGCTGAATCCCATCTTCTCTGGCCAACTTCTTTTTTTATCTTAACGATCTCTGCATCTGTTCCACCACTTATCAATCCAAGTTTTAAAAGAACGGTTTTAGGCTTTCTTCTTCCAAAACTATCGGGATTTATTCTGACTCTTTCTACTGTGATGTTGATTCTTTATGTGTATCTTGATCACAATCTTCGGAAAAAACTCAACCAAAAAACGAAATTCAGAGCTCTTCCTTTTTTATTCATACAATGGTTTTTTTTACCAGTGGTATCATTTTTCTTTTCTTCTCTTCCCGCGCTCGAAGCACATACAAGATTGTTATTAGGAAAAAAGATTAAATATAAGGTGACTGAGAAAATGTAAAATGTTAAATTTTCTTTTTACTCACACACCGCTAACATTCCTTACACAAAGTCTTTGGCGAGACGAAGCTTTTTCCTACCTATTAGCCAAAAAAAACATTCTTCAGATAATAACCCTTTCCGCAAAAGACTTTAATCCTCCGCTATATTACATTTTATTGCATCTTTGGATAAAAATATTTGGCGTAACAGAAATAAGTTTGCGGATATTTTCATTTATTTTTTATTGGGCGATACTTTATGTTTGCGCTCACTTTCTTCAAGATATATTTAAATTAAATTTAAAAAAGAGTCTTTTGTATTTTATCCTGTTTATATTCAATCCTATCTTAAGTTACTATGCGTTTGAGGCTAGAGCATACACACTTTTCGCCTTCCTTGCAACATTATCTTATTATTCTTTTTATAAAAGAAGTTTTAAATTATATCTCGTAGCTACAATCTTAGGACTTTACACACACTATTTTATGCTTTTTGTTGTATTCAGCCAGTTTATATTTATTTACTTAACTCAAAAAGGAAGACGTGATTACAAAAATATAAAAAAAGTCATAATTAAAACTCTTATTGCATTCTTGCCTTGGGTTGTATTTGTTTTTAGCCAAGGGCAGCTCTTTACCTCATCATTTTGGGTTAATAGGCCAAATCTTAAAACATTTATTAATCTCCCCGCAACGATCTTCACCGGTTATGAGAGTAGCGTAATCTTAACCTCACTAATTCTTTTAGTATTTTTTGTTTTATCACTCAAAATCGCCAAAAAACAAAATGTTGGAGAAGGCAGGCATCTTTTTCTTTATCTATTCCTATGGTCAATTGGCATACCAATGTTCGTAGCTTTAATTTCTTTTGTCAAACCGATTTTTTTACCCCGCTATTTGCTGTTTTCTACTGTGGGTTTTATATTGCTTCTTATCTATATCATGGAGAGATTAAATAAGTTAATTTCTCTAATAATGTTAATACTTCTTTTTTTAATAAGTTTTAATTTTCAAAAAAATCAGATACAGCTAGGAAAAAAAGCCGATCTTCGAAAAAAGGTTAGAGAAATAAAAGTATTAGCAAAAAAAGATGACCTACTATATGTGACAAGCGAGCTAGATTTTTTTATAGCTCAGTATTATTTTAATGAGAATAAGGTCTATATATATAATAAATCATATAAAGAAATCCCCAACTTTGTTGGTAAAGTCTTGATTCCAAAAGAAAAAATCGCCTCATCTCTTCCTTTTTATCCAAAAAAAGCTTTTCTACTAAGATCAAACGGAAGTTACGACATTCAAGCGCTTTACTAATTGAGTCTTCTTTTTTAGGTCGGCGTATATACTTCCTATTAAATATAAAGAACCCGTAATGACTATCAATCTAAAGTTTGATTTTATAACGTAAGATAAGGCTTTTTTGGGATCAACCATTATTTTGCTATTCTTAAATCTCAGTTTTTTCAGTTCTGAAGATATTTCCTTTGGGTCCTCAGATAGATGGATGAGGTCTTCTCTATCATAAAAGAAATTGGTGATGATAATATTTTTTGCTAAAGGAATAATATATTTGAGCATTGTTTTATAATCTTTTCCTATTTTAAAGGCTATTAAAAAATTTAACTTTTGTTTTGGGAATAGTCTTTTCAGATCGGAAGTAAAAGCCAGCATCTTTTGTGGATTATGCGCTCCATCGACAATAATTTTTTTATTCTTGTAGTTAATAACCTCAAATCTTGCAGCAAAATTCGCTCCTTTTAAGCTTAATCTTATCTTTTTCTCATTAATCTGAAAATTCTCTTTCTTACTTAAATAGATAACTGTTGCAAGAGCTAAACTACAATTTTCAGCTTGATATGTGCCTATTAAACCTACCTTTAAATTCTTGAAATCGGTTTGTAAAAAATTAAAATCAAATGAAGTTCCACCCGCCGAAGTTATTAAGTTCTTAAAATTAACGTTTTTTTTGATATAGAAAAGTTGGCTATGTTTTTTTGTCGCGACTTTTTCTATGACTTTTCTTGCTCTAAAATCTTGCCAAAGCGATACAACTGTATTTTTTTCTTGAGTAATCATCGCTTTTTGCAGAGCGATCTTATCCAAAGTCTCTCCCAATATACTGGTGTGATCGTAGCCAATTCTTGTTATAACTGCTATTTTGTTTTCATTTGTTACACAATTTGTAGCATCGTACCAGCCACCCATCCCAGTTTCTATAACTGCATAATCAACCTTTTTTTTTGCAAAAATATAGTACGCCAGTACAGTCACGACTTCAAAGTAGGTTGGTCCATCTATATAGACTTTTCTTACTTTATCTATATAGGGAATAAGATCATTAAGATATTTACAAAATTCTTTTTCTGGAATTAAATTATTGTTGATCTGACACCTCTCCCGAATATCAGCTATGAATGGCGAAACATGAAAACCAACCCTGAATCCTAAAGCTTTTAGGAGAATACTGATAAGATACGAAGTTGATCCCTTGCCAGAGGTTCCGGCGACATGAATTACTTTTATCTGATTTTGAGGATTGCCTAAAAGCTTGAGTAAGTATTTGGCTCTTCTCAAACCTAGATCACCGGGAAATTTCTGTTTCATACCACGAGGAATGAAAGTATAGAGATACTTTTTTGCGTCAGCAAAGGTCTGGATCTTCATAGAAGTGTGATGATATTATACATCGGTCTCTTATGATATATTCTGATTTACAAAATAACGATTGATTTATGAAAAGTGTAATGGTATTCTTTTCGTCAATGAAATTTCTCCAAAAAACAGATCCAGAAATTGCACACTTCATAAAATTAGAAGAAAAAAGACAGGAAGAAACTCTCATGATGATCCCGTCTGAGAATTATGCTTCTGAGGCCGTGATGCAGGCTCTTGGAACAAGATTAACTAATAAATATTCCGAAGGATATTCAAATGCAAGATACTATCAAGGCAATAAAATAATTGACCAAATTGAAACATTATGCATCGAAAGAGCTAAAAAATTATTTAATGTACCGTATGTTAATATTCAACCATACTCTGGATCTCCTGCAAATACAGCTGTATTCTTTGCATTGCTTAATCCCGGTGATAAGATAACAGGTCTATCATTACCAAGCGGAGGTCACCTAACACACGGTGTTCCAAAAGTAACTTTTTCAGGAAAATATTTCAACAGTGTCCAGTATGATGTAGCCAAAGACGGCTGGATTGATTATGATCAGCTGGAAAAATTAGTATTAAAAGAAAAACCTAAACTCATAGTTGCAGGAACTACTCATTATCCGAGAAAATTGGATTTTAAGCGCTTTGCAAAAATCGCAGAAAAAGTTAATGCATTTTTAATGGCTGATATTTCTCACGTTGTGGGTATGGTTATTGCTGGCGTTTACCCTGATCCTGTTCCCTACGCGCATGTAGTTACTACCACCACTCATAAAACTTTAAGAGGACCAAGAGGAGCCATTATTCTCGTCACAAATAAAGGCTTAAGGCGTGATCCAGAGATGGGTAAAAAGATAAATTCTGCGATAATACCAGGACTCCAGGGTGGTCCACATAACAATGTTACAGCCGCGCTAGCTGTTGCATTTAAAGAAGCGAGTAAAAAAAGCTTTATCAATTACAACAAACAGATTGTAAAAAATGGCAAATCACTTGCAGACGCTCTACTAAAAAAAGGGTATGAGTTACAAAGCGGAGGTACAGATACGCACGTAATGGTTATTGACCTTCGCAAACAACAAATACTTGGTAATACTGCCGCAGAGGCTTTGGAAGAGGCTGGAATCGTTTTAAACAGAAATAAAGTCCCGTTTGATCCAAATCCACCCTTTTATCCCTCTGGAATTCGGATGGGAACGCCAGGGCTAACAAGCCGACGAATGAAAGAGAGAGAAATGAGACTCATTGCTGAGTGGATTGATCAAACACTAATTGCAATTGGTGAAACAAAAAAAAGGCTCAACTTAAATATTGAGCAAGAAAAAAAACGATCAATCCGAAACCAAATAATCAGTGAAACTAAAATTTTAAAAAAAATAAATCAAGAAGTTAAAAAGCTCTGTAAGAAATTTCCTATTAAAACAGCTTATTAAGCTGTTTCTTCCTTTTCCTCTCTCAATAAATTATAATTGATCGTATGAAGTTTAGATTTAGGCCTTTGTATCTTCTTATATTTGGCAATGCCTTGATGATTGTGGCTATAATTTTTAAGTTTAATCGTTTACCGCCTCAAATCCCGCTATTTTATTCCCGTGCTTTGGGGGAAGATCAGTTAGCTGATATCTGGATGATCGTTCTTTTACCACTATTTATGAACGCATTTTATCTCACCAATAAATTTTTACTTCGTAGATATTTTCAAGAACAAATATTGATTAAGGATCTTTTTTATTTTCTCAACCTTTTTATCACCGCTAGCTTCACATTAATCTTTATCAAAATAATTTTTGTTGTTACTTGATGAATATCCTTGTCCTGATTACAACTGCAATTCTTTCTTTTATTTTAACCATACCGGCTATTTATCTTGCTAAAAGATTTGGTTTGGTAACAGATTCTAAAAAAAGATTTCATCCAGCACACACCCATACCGGACTGATACCGCGAGGAGGCGGCATACCCATATTTCTTTCTTTTCTTATATCACTACTTATTTTTTTACCACTCAATAAGATTCTCATAGGAATTCTTTTAGCCAGCTTCTTATTAGTATTCACGGGGATACTTGATGATTACTTCGATCTTTCACCATACTTACGATTTTTCATAAATCTTTTAATATCAGCGCTCGTCATCGGTTTTGGTCTGGGTATCCCTTTTATTTCAAATCCGTTTGGTGATGTCATTCATCTTGATCGCTGGAGGATAACATTCGATTTTTTGGGAACCCATTCTGTGCTAGTTCTTGCTGATATAGTAGCTGTTATCTGGCTTACTTGGATTATAAATATGGTAAATTGGAGTAAGGGCGTCGACGGTCAACTGCCCGGTTTTACAGCCATAACTGCATTTTTTTTAGGCTTGCTTTCCCAACGTTTTACTGGCCACGACATAAGTATACAGACAGTCACTCTCCTTTCATTTATAGTGGCCGGTGCCTTTTTGGGATTTTTACCTTTTAACTTTTATCCGCAAAAGATAATGCCAGGTTACGGTGGAGGGGCGCTAGCTGGATTTTTGTTGGGAGTACTGTCGATTTTATCATTTGGAAAATTAGGTACAGCTGTCTTGATTTTGGCGATACCAACCATTGATGCAATTTACACGATAATTAGAAGAATAAAGAAAAAACAATCCCCATTTAGAGCAGACTGGGGACATTTTCACCACAGACTTTTAGAATTGGGCTGGGGAAAAAGGAGAATAGCTGTCTTTTATTGGAGCGTATCTGTTATTTTAGGTATTGCAGCTTTATTTCTAAAAGGATTGGAGAAATTTATAGCCTTTATTACCATCGGTATTGTTCTTCTTATATTTATAATTATCATTGAAAAAGTAAAGAAAGGAAAAACAAACATATGAAATATTTTATTAAGACCTTTGGCTGCCAACAAAACAAAGCCGATTCAGAAAGAGTAGCTGCAGCATTTAAAGCGCGTGGTATGAAGCCCGCACGCGGCTACAAAGATGCTGACTATGTTGTTGTCAATACATGTATGGTTAGGGAATCGGCCGAAAATAGAGTTTATGGTTTGATAAATAATCTTGGAAAGTTAAAAGTTAAAAGTTCAAAGTTAAAAGTGATTGTTACTGGCTGCATGGTTGGCCTTGCCTTTAGAGATAAAACTGGAAAATATCTCAAAAGAATTAGAGAGATTATGCCCGAGGTTGATGAATTTATGCCAATAGAAGAGGTGGGATTTGATAATCAACCAATCAGGCAGGATGCCGAGAACGCTTGGGTTCCAATCTCCAATGGTTGTAATAATTTCTGTACATTTTGTGTCGTACCGTTTACCAGAGGTAGAGAAATAAGTAGACCAATAGAAGATATAATTGCCGAGTGTCTTCATCTTAAGCTCAAGGGTTATAAAAACGTTACACTTCTAGGACAAAACGTTAACTCTTATGGAGCCGATTTAATTGTTGGTGAAAAAAATATTCAGGTGATGAGAGATCTTGATAAAACATACTTCAAAATAAATTCCAATAACCAAATTAGGAAACAAAAAAGTTTAAGTAATTTGAAAATTGAAAATTGAAAATTGTTTGGAAATTGGAAATTGGAAATTGGAAATTTTGAACCTGTATATGTAAAACATTTAGGCAGATATCGTATACCAACGCTATTTCCCTACTTACTAGAAAAAGTAGCAAGTATGGATTTTGAAAAAGTTGACTTTATGTCTTCAAATCCGTGGGATTTTTCAGACGAACTCATTGAAGTAATAGAACGAAACAAAAATATTACTCGTCTCATTCATCTCCCCATTCAATCCGGAGACAATGATGTGTTAAGACGTATGAATCGCTGGTACACACGCGACGAATATTTGAATCTCGTCGCGAATTTAAAATTTAAAATTAAAAATTTAAAATTGAGTACAGATATTATTGTAGGTTTTTGCGGAGAAACAGATGAAGAGTTTTCAAATACAGTCAAATTAGCCAAATTGGTCCAATTCCAGAAAGCCTATATCTCAATGTACTCACAACGCCCGATGACAGCCGCAACTAAAGTATTGAAGGACGATATACCTCATGAAGTTAAAAAACAACGCTGGGAGACTCTTGACGCATTAATTAACAAGCCAAATCTGAAGAAACATTAGGAGCCGTATTTCTTGACAAATCTAGAATTAATTATCAATTCTTCAAAAATTTGATCGACGGTTTTCTCCAAGCCTTTAATTTTATTTTTCTTAAGAAAATTTTCTACTTCTTTTTCTCTGCCGATTCCGCAGATCGGTATGACTGATTGCAAAACTCTTCGCACCAGCATATTAGCCAAACCACCAGACCGGTTAACCAACTCTGGCCAATATTCCACTAACCAATTAAGAGCTATTTCTTTTGCGAATGGATTTCTGGCAATCGAACTTATCGCATAGGGAAGAAATGAAAATGGGACATCTTTGCTTAGAGTATACTCGAGCGTTTCTTGTATCAAATTTTCTTTCTTTGTATATCCTAGAGCTGAAAGCAATTTCGCTTTTTCTTCTTGTACCGATGATGTTTTATACAAATTTTTAACTACTTGATAATTTACTTCATCAAACCATACTGCTGCGGCATACGTTACAGTCCTCAGGTCAGGATGAAGCAACTTTTCGTCTTTCAAAAAAAGCATAAACTGTTCTTCTAGAAATTTTGCTACTTTTTTATCGCCGAAAAGTGTCAATGAAGACAAACATGCAACTCGAAGATACGTTTCGAGTATGTTTTCTTCCTGTTGAGGAGAATAACCAACAATTTTCTCCAAAGATTCTGTTGCGAACCATGTTGCTAATTTCCTTGAATTCTTATCTTTAATTAAAAGATGGATCCCAATCAATTTTGAGATTAAATAATGAAGAACAATATTAGACCTCTCTTTAATAAAAAATGTATCGATACATCGATACAGCTCAACCAGGTCTTTTTTTCCAGCTAAAATTAGAGCAAAGAGATCGTGAATCATTCCTAATTTATCTTCATCGGAAAGTTGCCGGATATTTTTCCCAAGTAATTCCAGTAATTCTTTCTGATAGTTGGTAATCATAAAATTTCTGTACCGATGATTTACATTAATAAAATCAAATTTTTTGGGTAATTCAATTTTCTGAGTTGGTACAGAAAAGTTATACACAACACTTGTACGGCCGTGCAAAAGTTGTAAAGGTATTATCCATGTTTGACTTTTGTTCTTTTGATCTTGATGGTATAAAAATCTGCTTTGATTCAGCAAAAGCTTATTGTCCTGCATCTTAATCTCAAGGAGAGGAAATCCTACTTGAGTTATATATTTTTGCATCAATTTTATTACGGGTTTTTCAGATTTTTTTTCTACAGATTTCCATAAATCGCTTGCCTCGGTGTTTTTATAAGCGTTAGACTTAATATATTCTCTTAGAGCATTTCTAAAAGCATTTTCTCCAACGTACTGATCTAGCATTCGTAAGATACTCCCTCCTTTTTCGTAAGCTATCTCATCAAATAGTTCGTCAATTTCAGAAATATGCTTAACTTTGACCTTGATAGGATGCGAGGATTTTAAACTGTCTAACCCCATCGCTTCAAAAACCGTATCGGTTACATACTGATCCCATACTTTCCACTCGGGCCAGTAATGATTCATTGCTTTATGTGCCATATAGGTAGCAAAACTTTCGTTAAGCCAGAGATCATCCCACCATTTCATCGTTATAAGATTCCCAAACCATTGGTGGACTAGCTCATGCGCCACCACCTCAGCAATCCGCTGCTTGGTGGCTTTCGAGCTTAATCCAGGATACAAGAGTAACGCATTCTCTCGAAAAGTTATCGCTCCCCAATTCTCCATCGCACCAGATGCAAAATCCGGTATAGCAATGAGGTCCAATTTTTTCAAAGGATAGGTATAATCAAAATATACTTCAAAATATTTCAGTGCTTTCTTGGCGCATTCAAGAGCAAACTTTCCATATTTGCTTTTTCCTGAAGTTGTAACGACTCTCAAGCGAATATCTTTATATTTTCCTTCAAGAAATTCAAACTCCCCAACCCCTAGATAAAGAAGATACGTTGACATCGCTGGTGTTTTCTCAAAAACGGCCATTTTTTTACCTTTTTTAGCGCCATGCCATAACCAATCTTTAACCTGCCAGGTTGATTTCAGATTGGCATGATAATCCAGATCTATGCTTTTTATAGGTAAAGTATTCGAAATTGCAGTTAGATGCTTGTCGATTATGAACAAAACATCAAATGTAGCTTTATACGATGGGTGATCAATGCAAGGAAAGGCTCGTCTTGCATCTGCAGCTTCAAATTGAGTAGTCGCTAAATATTTTTCTTTTCCATTAGCTAAATATCTGCTCCGATAAAATCCGGCTAATTTATCATTTAAGATGCCATTAAACTCGATAAAAAGCTTGTATTCGCCTAGCCCTAGATTTCTAGAAAGATGTACAAAAAGTTTCTGTTCGCTTTGATTAGTCTTGAACGAAACAACTATATTTTTTTTATCGAGTAACAATTGACAACCAACAATTTCTAGATCTACTGTATCTAATTCAATTATTTTTGTTGGAAAATTTAGTTTAAAAGTAAGAATTTCTTTTGCCCAAAAAGTAAACTTTTCTAAATCTACATCAAAAGAAATTTGATAGTTATTTGGGATAAGCATCTTAATTCGTTATTGTACCATGCGTATGCTAAAATTTACTAATATGAAACTTCTTGTAACTGGAGGAGCTGGATTTATCGGCTCGAATTTTATTTTATATTGGTTCAAGAAATATCCTGAAGATCGGATAATTAACCTTGATAAATTAACTTACGCCGGCAATCTAGAAAACCTTAAAAGCGTAGAAAAAAATCCTAACTATAAATTTGTTCAAGGTGATATTTGTAATGGTCAACTCGTTAACTCCTTAATAAACAACAATAAAATAGAAACAATAGTTCATTTTGCAGCAGAATCTCACGTCGACCGCTCAATCTTAGATCCTGCCCCGTTTATCAAAACAAACATTGAGGGAACATATATCTTGCTCGAGGCTGCTTTAAAAAATAAAATAAAACGCTTTCATCATATCTCAACGGACGAGGTGTTTGGAGCTCTACCACTAAACACTAAGGAGAAGTTTAACGAAAATACTCGCTATGATCCAAGAAGCCCATATTCTGCATCTAAAGCTGCCTCAGATCATCTTGTTCGGGCTTATGCTACAACCTACAAACTACCTACTACAATCTCAAATTGCTCTAACAACTTTGGCCCCTATCAGTTTCCAGAAAAATTGATCTCGCTAGCAATTACTAATATTTTAGAAGGAAAAAAAGTTCCTGTATACGGAGACGGATTATATGTTCGAGATTGGCTCTATGTTGAGGACCACTGCGAAGCCATTGATTTAATTCTTCATAAAGGCAACGTGGGCGAAACATACTTTATTGGAGGATTGACAGGAGATATTTCAAATTTAGAAATCATCAAGAAAATTTTAAAAATAATGAATAAAGATGAAAGTCTTATTGAGTATGTCAAAGATAGACGCGGTCATGATAGACGGTATGCAATCGACTGGACAAAGATAGATAGAAAACTTGGCTGGACACCTCATCATAATTTTGCTGAAGCATTGAAGTTAACAGTTGAATGGTACAAGACTAATCAAAACTGGTGGAGACGAGTTAAAACTGGAAAATATCTCGAATACTACAAAAAACAGTATGCTTAAAATCGCCATCACCGGCTCTACTGGTCTTATTGGCTCAAGAATTATCGAACTTCTCAAGGATGATTTTGAATTTATAGAACTTATCGAAGGTCAAATTGACATCACTAAAATAGACAGCGTCTGGAACGCTCTTAAACAGTTAGATTTCGACATTCTGTTTCACCTCGCAGCTTATACAAATGTTGATGGAGCTGAACAAAGTCCCGGTAAAGAATTAGCATATAAGATAAACGTCGAAGGTACAAAATATATCTCTGACTCTGTTTGGCAAAAAAGGAAAAAACTTATCTACGTTTCTACCGACTTTGTTTTTGATGGGAAAAATCCGCCTTTTTATGAAAATAGCAAAGCTAACCCATTAGGTTATTATGCGCAAACAAAATTCGAGGGAGAAAATTTAGTAAATAGGCAAGCAATGATTGTCAGATTTTCATACCCTTATCGAGCAAAACATCCCTTTAAGCCAGATTTTGTAAAACGGTTAAAAAATCTGCTCGAGCAAAAAAAACAGACTATTCTTGTCACTGATTCTTTGATGACTCCCACATTTATCGATGATATTGCTTATACGATGAAATATTTATTTAATAATTTCACCCCAGATGTTTTTCATATTGTTGGAGAAAATTCTATGTCTCCTTTTGATTCGGGGAAAATCATTGCTAAAACGTTTCGTCTCGACAAACATCTCATTTCACCAACGACTTTTTTAGAATATTCCAAAGGTAAAGCTCTTCGCCCTCAATTTTCAGACATACGAAGTAAGAAGAATCATTTCTATAAAATGAGGACCTTCGAGGAGGGATTGCAAGAAGTCTTAAAACAGATATAATAATCTCTTATGACAATTACATTCATTGGCCATGGATATGTGGGACTTGTAACAGCCTGCGTGTTTGCTGATTTTGGGAACGATGTATGGGTAATCGGACACACTAAAGAAAAAATTGAACGTCTGAAAAAAGGAGAACCTATCATTTATGAGCCGGGGTTAAAAGAGCTCCTCGAAAAAAATTTAAAAACAAAGCGTATCCACTTTACGCTAGATTATAAACAGTCAATTTCTGACTCTGCGATCGTCTTTATTGCCGTTGGCACTCCACCTAAAGAAAATGGGGAAGCAGACCTATCTATAGTCTTTGAAGTTTCAAGAAAAATTGCCAAAGAATTAAAGCCTGGCCTAACCGTTGTATGTTGTAAGAGTACCGTTCCTGTTGGAACAAATAAAAAAATTGAAGCAATACTTTTAAAACATAAACCTAAAAATTCTCAAGTTGCCGTCGCCTCCTGTCCAGAATTTTTGAGAGAGGGCAGTGCAATTTACGACACGGTGAACGCTGATCGTGTAGTTATAGGATCGGATTCGCAAAAAGCCATCGATCTACTCTTAGAACTACATGAATCAATAAACGGTAAAAGAGTCATAACTAATCTAACTTCTGCAGAGCTCATTAAGTACACTTCAAACGCAATGCTGGCAACCAAAATTTCATTTGCAAATCTTATTGCATTATATTGCGAGAAAACTGGAGCCGATGTCGAGATGGTACTTGATGCAGTAGGACTAGATAAAAGAATTGGGAGAATCTTCATGGACCCAGGGGTTGGTTATGGCGGTTCATGTTTACCCAAGGACGTAAAAGCCCTGATAAAAATCGGCGAGCAGCTTGACGTTAATAAATCGTTTCTCACTGATGTTGAAAATATCAACCTACAAGCTAAACAAAACTTCGTAAAAAAAATACTTGATAATTCAAAAACTGAAAAAGATATTGCCGTTTGGGGTTTGGCATTTAAATCTAATACCGATGATATTCGAGAAGCATCATCAATTTTTATTTTAGATGAATTGCTTCATCGCAACTTTAAAATAACGGTATATGATCCCGCAGCCCAAAATAATATTAAAAGAGTCTTCGGATCTAAATTAAACTACAGTGATGGACCATATGAAGCGGTTAAAAACAAATCAGCACTTGCAATCTTGACTGAATGGAATGAATTCAAACAGGCTGATCTTAAAAAAATCAAATCGCTGATGAAAAAGCCTGTGATTTTTGATGGTCGAAATATCTATCATCCTCAAACCTTAAAAAAACTTGGTTTCACCTACTTTTCTGTAGGAAGAAAAACAATAGTATGAAAATAGTCTTAACTGGAGGAGCTGGTTTCATAGGCTCTCATCTTTGTGCAAGATTGCTCAACGAAAAACATTCGGTACTCTGCGTAGATAATTTTTTAACAGGAACCAGAGAAAATCTTAAACAATTCAGCAAAAATAAAAATTTTGTGCTGCTTGAACAAGATATAATAAAACCATTGCCTTCCAGCATAACCGCAGATGCTGTTTTTCACTTAGCCTCCCCTGCCTCACCCAATTATCATAGCAAACTTAGCTACCACGCTTTACCTTTGGAAACCTTGCTTGTCAACACACAAGGAACGTACGAACTATTGAAATTTTCTCTTAAAAATAAAGCCAAATTTCTTTTTGCCTCCTCATCCGAAGTGTATGGAGACCCGCTCGAACATCCACAAAAAGAAACATACTATGGAAATGTATCAACGACTGGTCCACGCTCCATTTATGATGAAGCGAAACGATTTGGAGAAACTCTGACCTCCTATTTTATTCGAGTTCGCACCTTAGACGGCCGTATCGGACGAATTTTTAACACGTTTGGTCCAAGAATGCTAAAGGATGATATGCGCATGGTTATCGCCTTTATAACGCAGGGACTTGAGAATAAACCGCTCACAATTTTTGGCGGCGGAAGCCAAACTCGTTCACTTTGTTACATAGATGATATGGTAGAAGGTCTTATGAGATTGATGTTTTATCCACAAACCAAAGGACAGATTATTAATCTTGGCTCAAGTGAAGAACATACTGTTATTGAGTATGCAAAACTAATAAAAAAGATATTACGGTCGAAGAGTGAAATCGTGTATAGTGAAAAATTACCTGAAGATGACCCAAAAAAAAGAAAGCCAGACATTACAAAGGCCAGAAAACTATTAGGCTGGATTCCCAAAGTAAGCTTACAAGATGGCCTTGGCAAAATGATTGAATACTACAAAAAACAGCAATGAGAAAAGCAGTAATTGTTTTACCAACTTACAATGAAGTAGGAAATATCGAAAGAGTTGTAACTCAAATTTTTTCTACCGTAAAAGATGTAAAAAACTGGGAAATTCATATTCTTGTTGTGGATAGTAAATCACCGGATGGAACAGAGGAAAAAGTTGAGAAACTTATGCGCAGATATTCACAATTGCACCTACTTCGTATTGAAAAAGAAGGATTAGGTAGAGCATATACGCTTGGATTTCAAGCAGCTATAGAGAAGTTGTCTCCGTATCTTCTTTTTGAAATGGATGCAGATCTTTCTCATGACCCGAAGGAAATCCTTAATTTTCTGAGAGAAATTGAAAAAGGTGCCGATTTTGTCGTTGGATCAAAATATATCAAAGGTGGATCAATTCCTAAAACCTGGCAATTACATAGAAAAATGTATTCTATCTGTGCAAATATATTTATACGCTTCGGTTTCATGAAATTAAATATTCATGATTGGACAAATGGATATAGAGCAGTAAAAACATGGGTGATTAAAAACTCCATGAGTCACATAAAAAATTATTCTGGTTATGTGTTCCAAATTGCCCTTCTGAATTATGCAGTAAAAAACAAGGCTGTTATCAAAGAAATTCCAATTCAATTTGCTGACAGGAAAAGCGGAGTTTCCAAAATTCAACCTTTTCAATATATTTTAAGTATATTTCTTTATATTTTTTTTCATTCGTCATTTATTAAATTTGCGATTGTGGGATTTATAGGTTTTGTTGTTGATTTTGTAATTTCTTATTTGGCGATTGAAAAAGCTAATATTGCTATATGGGTTAGCACATTGATAAGTACAGAAACGGCTATTATATCTAATTTTTTCCTAAATAATTTCTGGAGTTTTGCATACAAAAAATTAGATAACAATCTTAGAACTTATATACCCAGCTTTATTAAATTCAATGTAGTATCTTCAGGATCAATTGCAATTCAGACAGTTGCCGTTCAACTGCTGGCAAATTTTTTTGGCAGAAGGTTTTGGTATATATATAAAATTTTGATAATAATTTTGATAATCATTCCTTATTCTTATATTCTCTATAATAAATTCATTTGGAAAGAGAAATAGTAATAGGTTACTCTTCCTGTTTCTCGACATATTGTCCGCTGACCCAACCTTCTTTGTCATCTGTATAATTGATTTTCATCCATCCTTCTTTTTCTTCTAAAAGCAAAAATTTCTCACCCGGTTTAACCTGTGCAGATTCTGAAGCTGCTATTGAGGGTTCCTCTCTAACTCGTAAAAAACCTGTAGGGGTATCCTTCACAAGGATAAATGTTTTTTTAGTCTTTGCGCTTAGAGTTGATTCTTTACCTCCTGTCACTTTTGTAGCTCCTGAGGCAGTAGCTTTCTGTGTTTGATCTATCGCCAATTTGAATGAGGCGTTAACTCTGTAGCCCGGATCAACATTAATCTTTTGTATTCTTCTTAGAAAACCCGGCATGAAAACTGATAATTCATGATCGCCCTTTAAAACATCAGATAAAATGAGGGCGCTCACGCCTTTCTCATCGTTATCAAGATAAGCAATGGCTCCTTGTGGTTCTGTTTCAACATAAATCTCTCCATAGTCTCCACTTTTTGCAGGTTTTTCCATTTTTGTCGTTGTGAATATCTCACCCGCAGAAGTTACATCGGACGAGCCCAACTCTCTGTTTACATAAGTCAAAGCGTTTTTAAAAATCTTGACTTTACCTTGCCAGGAAGCGGTATCTGTAGCTGTGCCTTCCGGTATTAATTTTAGGATATATTCTCCTACTTTATATTTTTCTTCAAATGGAGTTTTACCAACCGCAACATTATCAATAAAAACGCTAGCTACGGGAGAGGACACTACCTTAATTCTTCCAAATACATTTTGATTATTTAAAATAAAAAAACGGACAAAAACAAAAATTCCAAATGCCAATATTAAAATCGTCAGAAGAACTAACTTTCCTTTCATAATACTATTTTATGTAATCTTTATTGATTATTCAACAATGTTTTTTTACAATGATAACAATGCGAAAACATATATTAATGGGTAAGCTTCATGTGATTACCGGCCCTATGTTTTCGGGAAAAAGCGAGGAATTGATAAAGCGTCTACACAGATTTAAAATTGCAGGGCTCAAGGTAATGATCTTCAATCATGCTCTAGATATCAGATATGCAACAAATAGAATCGCATCACATTCAAAGCAAAAATGGAAAGCTAAGGGAGTATCCAAAGCTCATATTATATTACAAAAAATAAATTCTAATACTGATGTTGTTATCATTGATGAAGCGCAATTTTTTGACAAGGAAATTATTGATACCGTCAATAAATTAATTAAAAAAGGTGTAGATGTTATTATCGCCGGCCTTGATACAAATTTTCGTGGCGAGCCCTTTGGAAGTGTGCCTCAATTGTTAGCTCTCGCCGACGGCGACGTTGTCAAGCTTAAAGCCGTATGCGCAATTTGCAAAAAATGGAATGCTACAAGAACTCAGAGAATTCTTGCTGACGGCTTACCCGCGGCCTACTCTGATCCTCTGGTCAAAATCGGTGCAGCCGACTCTTATCAAGCCCGCTGCCGAGAACATCATAATGTTCCAAGAAGATAAACCACACTTTAATCGTTTAATCGATTAAACGATTAAATGACTTAGTCGTTCAGGATAAATTTTTCAATAACTTCTATTAAGCCATCTTTATCGACCGAAGGCGCAATATAATCCGCAAGCTTCTTGAGTTGTATGTCGCCATTTGCCATCGCAACTTTGAATCCAACGGCTTTGAAGATCGGTAAATCGTTTGGCATATCGCCAACTCCGATTGTCTCTTCCTTTTTTATCCCTGTTTTTCTTTGAATATACTTCAATCCAAACTCCTTTGATGCATTCTTTTTGGTAAGTAAGACATGGTTACCGCTGGGTAAATTGATATGGGTACCTACAGCGATATGATATTTATTTGCTAAGATTTTAACTTTTATAAGAATTGCTTCTGTTTGTTTTTTTGTATTTGAGTTTAAAGAAACATTGGTTATGGTTCCATATTTGGCTTCTTCAATGTTAGGTACCCATTGCGAATCAACACAAAAACCATAATTAAAAGGAACATTGCCAGCCACTTTTACAATTTCTAAAACATCATTATAGGACAGGCTTTTAATATATTCATACTTTCCCTGAGGATTGAGCACTTTTGTCCCACCCTCTATGACATGATACGAGTCTCCTATCTTAAATTTTTTGATTAAATCTTTTACCGCTCCTTTTGTTCTTCCAGTACATAGACTAATTTTAATTTTTTTACTTGCTTTTCGGATTGATTTTGTTACGTTTTTGGACAACGGAGTAATCTGGTTTCTAACAATCGTCCCGTCAACATCCAAAACTAGAAGATTATATTTCATTGTTCTAATTCTAGCATTAAGTAAGCATACTGTGCTATCATATAAACCAAATGATCAAAGACAAACTTCAAGAAAATCTCAAGATTGCTTTAACAAAAATGAACGTTGACGAGAAAGAAATAAATATTGAAAGCCCAACAAATCCAAATTTTGGCGATTACGCTACAAGTATAGCTCTAAAACTTGCAAAGAGCCTCAAACAAAACCCTCTGCAAGTTGCTGAAAAAATTAAAGATAATTTTCCCAAAGATGATTTAATCGAAAAAATAGAAGTAATTAAGCCTGGTTTTATCAATTTTTGGATTTCTCCGTCATATTACATCTCGACTCTTCCAGACTTAGCTCAAGCAAAATTCTCTTATCCTCCTTATCACTTAGGGAAAAATAAAAAAATAATGATCGAGTTTGCACATCCCAATACTCATAAACTTTTTCACATTGGTCATCTCAGAAATATCTCGATTGGCGAGTCGCTTGTTCGAATATTTGAAGTTGCAGGAAATAAGGTAATTCGATCAAACTATCAAGGTGATGTAGGTCTTCATATCGCAAAATGCCTGTGGTATATCAAAAATAATCCTGATGAATTAGATCATGCACGTAATTCACCTCTTAAATCGAGAATTTCATTTCTAGGACAAGCTTATAGTGCAGGTCAAGTTAAATATGATACAGACCAACAAGCAAAAAAAGAAATAGTTGAAATAAATGGGATGATTTATAACCAAGATAAAGATATTCTACCCTTATGGAAAGAAACCAAAAAATGGAGTTTTGATTATTTTGATTTAATTTATAAACGAGTATATTCCAGATTCGACCGGCTCTATCCTGAAAGCGAGTTTGCAAAAAGAGGTATAGAAATCTGTAAACTGGCAGAGAAAAAAGGAATACTTAAGCAAAGTGAAGGGGCTTTAGTTTTCGTTGGAAAACCTTACGGACTGGATACACGGGTTTTTATTAATAGCCTCGGTTATCCCACTTATGAAGGAAAAGAGTTAGCATTGGCCGAAAAAGAAACTACCGAATTCGGCGAACTCGACAAAATTATACACGTTGTTACTCCGGAACAAACCAGCTTTTTCAAAGTAACCTTTAAGGTCGAGGAACTTTTGGATGAAAAAAAATTTAAAAACAAACAATATCACCTCGCTTATGAATGGGTAAAACTTAAAAAACTTGGCAAAATGTCTTCACGGATGGGAAATATAGTAGCGGCAGACTGGCTTATAGATAAAGCTAAAGAAAAGATAATTCAAAATTTTAAATGTGATGGAAATACTGCTGAAACAATCGCTATTTCAGCGGTTAAATACTCGTTTCTTAAAAATAATGTTTTTTCTCAAATAGCTTTTGATTTTGACGAATCAATTTCTTTAGAAGGAAACTCTGGCCCTTACCTTTTATACACCTATGTCCGCACCCAAAGCGTCCTCAATAAAGTAACAACTGTTGGACGGCCGTCAAAAAGTCGTAACATTATACCATCAAAAATTATTAAAGAAGAAAGTGCTCTGCTACGGTCCCTTCATCAGTATCCTGAGACTGTTTATGAGGCGGCGAAGAATCTTTCACCAAATTTAATTGCAAATTATCTTTATGATCTTGCACAAAAATATAATCTTTTTTATCAAAAACATAAAATCTTGGAGTCTGAGGAAAAAACGAGAAATTTTAGATTATTGTTGACTCGTGCAACTGGACAGGTAATTAAGAATGGATTGTACTTGTTAGGAATAAAGACTGTAGAAAAAATGTAATGATGACTTTTTTTATTTGTTCTCAGTGTGGTTATGGATCCGAATCATGGCTTGGTCGTTGCCCAAATTGTGGTGAGTTTAACACATTGAAAGAAGCGCCTTCTTATATAAAGGAATTTGAAGGAACGGCAAAAAAAGAAGAGATAAAAAAACTAACGACTACACCTTTCAAAAAAATTCAATCTCTGAAAAAAGAAAGATTAAAGTCCGAGATCTTTGAATTTGATAGAGTACTTGGAGGAGGATTTATCCCTGGCGAGGTTGTTCTTCTTACAGGTGAACCAGGTGTCGGAAAATCAACTCTTCTTCTTCAATCACTGTCTAAACTAAACACGCTTTATATATCAGGAGAAGAGTCGGCAGAGCAGATTAAAGAACGCGCAGAAAGGTTAAAAATAAATCTTGAAGGCTTCCTTTTTTCGGATAATCTCCAAATTGAGGGCATTGTTGAAGGTCTAGAAAGTATAGAAAACAAAATAGATATTATCGTTATTGATTCTATTCAAACAGTTTACTCTAAAAACATCGATGGTCCCCCCGGAAGCATTACTCAATTGAAAGAAGGAGCTATGAAATTCATTAATGCTGCAAAAAAACTTAAGCTTGCTGTCATTATTGTGGGGCACATTACAAAAGGTGGCGAGATTGCAGGACCCAAAAGTCTGGAGCATCTAGTTGATTGTGTTTTAAGTTTTGAAGGAGAAAAGATTTCAAACTTCAGAATTCTTCGCGCAAGTAAAAATAGGTTCGGTCCAACAGATGAAATTGGCATCTTTGAAATGAAACATCAAGGTTTGGCTCAGATCATCAATCCGCTAGTATTTCTTGAAAATAAAGATTTGCAGGAGGTGGGCAAGGCTATCGTGAGTGTAGCCGAAGGCAAACGACCACTTTTTTTTGAAATTCAGACATTGGTCGTCCCAACAGTTCTGGCAATCCCAAGAAGGGTTGTAAAAGGACTTGATTATAATAAGGTTTTACTTCTGTTGGCTGTTATTAGAAAATACTTAAATCATCCCTTAGATAGATTTGATATATATGTAAATGTTGTCGGTGGGGTCGATATCAAATCAACTGGGGGAGATCTTGGACTTACTGCATCTATAATTTCCTCTTTAAAAAATCTGCCGCTGCCTGATAAGTCTCTCTTTATTGGGGAAGTTGGACTCCTTGGAGAAGTTAGAAAAATCTACTTTCAGGAAAAAATCCTACATGAGGCAAAAAGATTAGGATTCAAAACAATCTATTCCTCATCAAATGTACCCAATATTAAAATTTTTAAAACTCTTTTCTAATCAGTTCTAATATACGTTGTTTTGAAGGTAGATTTTTTCCCATTTGCCCCCACAACTTCTATGAGTAATTCATTTTTTCCTTTCTGTAAGGGAAAATCGAACTGAAAGACGCCTTCTTTATTTTGAAAAACCCTTTCACCAAATATCGTCACAGCTGCGTCTTTTTCAGTTTTACCAATTATTTTAACCTTTGTATCCTTTTTAAACGTATTCGTTTTTGGAGAAATAATATCTATCCTCGGAGGAGAAAAGTATATTTTCAGTTGAAATCCAAAATAACTAAAAAAAAGAAGGGTAATCAATATTAATCCCGTAATTACAACTTTTCTTGTCTCTGGCGTAAGATAATGACTTGCGACTTTTGACTTAAACTTTATAGTTTCTTTCTTTTCATAATCTCTTCTAAAAAAAGCTAGTGTCTTTCGTGGGTCTAAACCTAAAAATTGAGAATAATTTTTAATGATTCCATTTATATATATTTTTGAAGTAAAAATATTCCAGTCGTTTTCTTCAATCGCCCTTAAGAACTTCTCCCTTATTCTTATTTGTTTTTCAACTTCTGAGAGCTTTATTCCTAATTTTTCTCTGTTTTTTTTAAGAATTTCACCAACTGAAAGCATATTATGATTTTACTCTCTCTACATATTGACCTGTTTCTGGATTAATTGAAACAATATCTCCCACTCTTACAAATAATGGTACCTGGATGATGATGCCCGTTTCAAGTTTTGCTGGTTTTTTTGCTCCAGTTACGGTATCTCCTTTTATTGCGCCTTCTGTTTCCGCCACTTTAAGTTTAACGTTCATTGGAGACCTTACGCTTAGCGGTTTTTCGTTATACATATATACGAAATATTTATTGCCTTCTTTTAAAAAATTAGAAATTCCCCAAACAGCAGAAATAGGAACTTCATATTGTTGATAGCTCCTTTCATCCATAAAATGAAGATTTAGATTGTCTTTATAAAGATACTGCATTTCTCTACTCTCCACTTCGAGAGTCTCAACCGTTTCTTGAGACTTAAAAGTATAATCGATTGTCTTCCCAGAAATTACATTTTTGATTTTAGTTTTCATCAAAGCAGAACCTTTTCCAGGAGAATAAAATTCAGACTTCTGTACCTGCCAAATTTCATTCTGATAATAAATGAAGTCTCCTTTTTTCAGATTACCTGCATTTGTATTCATACAATATTGATCAACTTTAATTGATTAATCGATTGAACATTTGCAAATATCATTGCCAGTCTTTCAAAACCAATCGCTATTCCGGCACACGGTTTAAGCCCATATTGTAATGCTTTAATAAATCCTTTGTCAATCGGATGGACAACTTTCTCTTTTTTCTTTCGTCTGATATCTTCCATCTTAAATCTTTTATCTTGCTCCCTCCAGTCAGTTAATTCTGTATAGCAATCACCTAACTCAACCCCAGCTATGTAAAATTCAAAACGTTGAGCTGTTTTTCTACCCGAATTCAATTTCGCCAAAGCCGCAAACTCTTTAGGATAATCGTAGATCAATGTTGGATATCCATTCATGCCTAAATGGGGTTCAACTTCCTGCGTATAAATTTGTGACCAAACATCTTCGTAAGTAAAATATTTAACCTTATAACCTTTTTGCCTAGCTTTGATAAAAAATATTTTATGATTAAATAATTCCTTAGAATTAACTCCTGCATACTTTTTAAACGCTTCTTCAACTGTTAATTTTTCCCATTTTTCTAATGAAATTTTGTTAGTTTGATAAATAACTTGGTTTTTCTTTTTAAACTCGCTAAACTCGTTAACTCGTGAATTGATGAACTGAAGTAATTTTAGTAGCTCATCTGCAATATCCATATAGTTTGAATCAGTTTTATAATATTCCAGCATGGTAAATTCGGGAGAATGAAAAACAGAATTTGGTTCACTATTTCTAAACGACTTGCCAAGATAATAGCAATCACCTATCCCGGCAACCAATAGTCGTTTCATAAAAAGTTCAGGTGAAGGTGTAAGGTAGAGCTTTTCTTTTTTAACTAGATATCTAAACTCTGTCTCAAAAATTTCCAGATATGACTCGGGGATCAACGCAGGCGATAAAACAGGTAACTCTAGTTTTAGATAGCCTTTTTTTTGCAAAAATTCATGAACAGCCTGTTCTACTTTGAGATATATTTTGTATTTTTTTAGATTGTTTACTTTGGTTTTAATTTCCATTTTTATTTAATTACAATGTATCGATACATTTCAATAAAACTACAATTATGTAAATAATTGTAGCGAACTTTATCTGTTTACAAATTCTGTAAGGAATAACACACCTATTCTCTCATTCCCAGCTCCTCTTGACAAGAAGAAGAAGAAGAAGTAAAATAGTGTGCATGGAAATTCAGCCTCTTGATGGCGAAAAATTGGGGGATATACACAGAAGAGCGGCTAAGTTAGCTTTGCTTTTAGATGAAGGTATTAAATACCCAAATGATGTTACTAATCAAGCTGACCGAGTTTTTCCAGATGAAGTTTATATAATTCCAATTTGGCAGATATTAGTTTTGAAGGCTTCTCACCATCTACCAACATTTATCAAAGCGGAAATTCAATCCCGATTGAGTAAGTAAATTTAACCCACTTCCCTCTCTAGCTCCTCTAATAACTTTTTCCCTCTTGAAGAAACTCCCTCGATAATTTTGATATTTAGTTCGCCAAGAGAGTAGAAAGATTTGCGAGAGTCAACTTTAATCGTTCCAAACATTCCAGGCGTCCTAAAAGTGCTGGAACATCGTCTCTGTTTAAAAAACCAACAGGAATCTCTCTTTCCCAACTATATAGTTTCATTGACAGTGTTTTATATTGATATACAATTTCTTCACCACCTACTCCCAGAGTTTTTTGCTTAAAACACTCTGCGTCTAAATTTATGCCTAATAGTGTTGAATAGCGTTTTGGAAGAAGTGTGTAATCAGCTCCAGTGTCGATAACCATTTCAATAGGCAACCATCTGTCTAACAATTTTGAGAAAAACGAAACGACAACATAAGGTCTATAAATCTTTCCCAGCCTTGTCCTTCCGATAAAAGAAAAAGGGGATTTAGCTAATTTCATAGAATAAGAATGTAAGAAATGTCATGGCGTGGAATAAAAACAACGGTAGGAGTTCTGCCGTATTTTTTTTCTAATTTTTCTATATCTCTCTTCGCTTGTTTTCCTTTTCTTAAAGGAATGACTGAATCTTCTATAACTAATACATGTTTACCGGCATATTTTTTAGATAAAGGATGTCTTCCAGAAAGTAATACCTTTAAAAATCTTTCAGTTGTTTTTGCCATAGAAAAATTTTAACAAACTCCCAACCTCTTGACAAGAAGAAGAAGTATAGTGCTTCACTATTATGTCAATAAAAATATCTTGCACTAGATGTAATAAAGAAGTGGTTAGCCGCGGACCTGAAATGAACGAATCTGTGACTTCTGCAATATTATTAGCATATCTTGCTATAGCCCAGCTGACTTTACCTACACAGCTGAAATGAGTAAACTTGAATTTACTATTGGTTTAAGAGGAATTAGTCTGCAAGGATGGGTAATTTCTCGTTAAAGTTCTCTTTGTAGCTCTTCCAATAATTTTTTTCCTTTAGAAGTGATTCTGTCGGGAATTTTTACTCTATAAACCACGTACTGATCTCCACGTCGTGAAGAATTAGGATAGGGAATACCTTGCCCACGAAGTCTGATTGCTGTATTTGGTTGAGTTCCAGGTCTTATTTTTAACTTTATCAGTCCATCGATTGTTGGAACTTCAATAACTCCTCCTAAGACAGCCCGTGGATAGCTTAGATCTTTTTCAAAATAAACATCTTGGCCTTCGCGTTTAAAATAAGGATGTGGGCGAACAGATACTTGAACATCAAAATCGGAAAAACGAATGCGAGTTCCATCATCCACACCGGCCGGAATTTTAATTTTTTTTCTGTCCCCTTTTATAACTGTCGTTTTTTCAACCCCGTGAACCGCTTCATCAAATGTCAGTTCTAATTCAAAGACATCACGTCGCGCTTGTTTCCTCCCTCTTGAAAAAGGTGATTGAAATCCAAAAAACTGTTCAAAAATCTCAAATGGGTCGGAAAACCCTCCAAAATCAACTCCTTCAAATGGATTTCCACCGGAACTGGAATAGGTATACGTAAATGGTCCTTCTCTATAGGTTTGACTCTGACCGCCTCCTCCACCAAACCCGCCACGTTCAAATGCTTCAGCTCCGTACTGATCATACATTTCTTTTTTTTTCGGGTCTGAAAGCACCTCAAAGGCCTTATTTATTTCTTTGAATTTTCCAGTAGCTTCCGCTGATTTATTTCTATCTGGATGCCACTTGAGAGCTTGTTTACGATACGCAGCCTTTAGTTCAGATTCCGATGCACCCTTTTTAACTCCAAGAACCTCATAATAATCAACCATAATAAATCAATTTAACTAACTACTTCTCCTTCTTCCACATCTTTCTTCCCCTTTTTATCTTCTCCTGTTTTCTGATCTTTATCTCTTGATGGTGGAGTGGTTCCTTGTTGGCTTTGCTTACCATACATATTCTGACCAATCTTGGTCAACGCATCAGAAAGTTCTTTGGTTTTTTCTTCCAACTCTTCCTTAGTCCCGTTTTCTAAGCTGTCTTTTAGAACTTTTATCTTTTTTTCAACATCTTCCTTAACGTCTTTTGGCGCTTTATCTCCAGCGTCCTTCAGAGACTTTTCAGCTACATAGATTATGTTATCCGCTTTGTTTCTTACTTCTATTTTCTCCTTTTCTTCTCTGTCTTTTTCTGCATTTTTTTCAGCTTCTTCCTTCATTTTCTCAATCTCATCTTTTGATAGACCGGTTGACCCGGTAATTTTTATCGCTTGGGATTTACCTGTTGCTTTATCTTTGGCTGTAACAGTCAATATACCATTCGCATCAATATCAAAAGTTACCTCAATCTGGGGTACTCCTCGAGGCGCTGGGGGAATTCCATCAAGAATAAATCTCCCCAAAGATTTGTTATCTCTAGCCAGCGGTCTTTCTCCTTGCAATACATGTACCTCAACTTGAGTCTGATTATCTGCTGCAGTTGAAAACACTTCAGACTTGGAGGTTGGAACTGTGGTATTTCTTTGGATAAGAGCGGTCATAACTCCACCTAGTGTCTCAACTCCAAGTGTCAACGGTGTGACATCAAGTAACACCACGTCTTTTGTTTCACCTGTTAATACGCCAGCCTGAATTGCTGCTCCTACTGCTACAACTTCGTCCGGATTCACCGATCGATTAGGATCTTTGCCAAAAAATTTCTTTACTGTTTCAATGACTTTAGGCATGCGTGTCATTCCTCCAACCAATACCACCTCGTCGATCTTTGAAAGATCAACCTTTGCATCTTTTAAACAGGCTTTTAAAGGTTCTAGCGTCTTCTCAATCAACTCTCCAACCAGTGACTCTAACTTAGCGCGTGTAAGTTTTAATACAAGATGAAGCGGTTGACCTTCTCGAACCGTGATAAACGGAAGGTTTATCTCTGTCTCCATTGATGTAGAAAGCTCTATCTTAGCTTTTTCTGCGGCATCTCTCAACCTCTGTAAAGCTTGTGGGTCTTTCCTCAAATCAATAGCATTTTCCTTTTTAAACTCGTCGGCAATATAGTCTAGTATAACCTTATCAAAGTCATCACCGCCCAAATGTGTATCACCATTAGTTGCTTTTACTTGAAATACTCCTTCACCTAACTCAAGAACAGTGATATCAAACGTACCTCCACCCAGATCGTACACCGCGATCGTATGCGAATGTTTTTTATCAAGCCCGTAAGCCAGAGCAGCTGCTGTTGGTTCGTTTAAAATGCGGACAACCTCAAGCCCCGCAATCTCTCCAGCTTGTTTGGTGGCTTGTCTTTGAGAATCATCAAAATAAGCTGGGACCGTTATGACTGCTTTTTCTACTTTTTCACCCAGATACGTCTCGGCATCGGTTTTAATCTTTTGTAGAATCATTGCAGAGATTTCTTGTGGTGTAAAAGTCTTACCCTCAACTTCCACCACCGCTTTTCCTTCCTTTCCTTCCTTTATCGTGTAAGGCAACCATTTTTTGTCGTAGCCTACAGAGGCATCGTCGAAATGCCTACCCATCAATCGTTTGATAGAAAAGATAGTATTTTTCGGATTTATAACCATCTGCCTTTTTGCAACGTCGCCAACGATTCTTTTAATTGGATCAACAACCGAAGGGATTACGTTTCTACCCTCTTGAGAATGTATGACTTTTGGTTTTCCACCTTCCATAACAGCCACGCATGAATTTGTTGTTCCAAGATCTATGCCTATAATTTTTGCCATAGTATTTATTGATTAATTAATAATTTTTTTACTTACCTTCACTTGCGCAACTCGCAAAATCTTTCCATTATATTTATAACCCTTTCTTAAAACTTCTCTAACAATATTATCTTTATCTCCCTTTATAACATCTATTGCTTCCGCCAGATGCGGATCAAATTCCTTATCCAAAACTTGAATTTCCTCCAATCCAATCTCTTGTAACGTTTTATTAAAACTGTCTTTAACCATTTTCAAACCTGCATCTTTGAAAAAAACTTCTGCTTTATCAAGATTATCAAGAAATGGAAGCAATTGTAAAAGAACATTGATAACTGCAACCTGTTGAACTATATCTTTTTCCTCTTTAACCCTTTTCTCATAATTCTGATAGTCGGCCAAGGCCCTTAAATATTTATTTTTATAATCCTCAATTTGTTTTTTTAACTCATCAATCTCTTTTTTTAATTTCTCAACATCTGTTTTTTGACTAGCTTGTTTTTTTGCCTTGTCCTCCGAAGCTTTAGCGAAGGAGGATTTTTGATCACTCATAAGCCTTGTTCTTTCATTAACTGTTCAACAAGATTAGAGATAAATTTTATTTGCGGACTTATTTCTTCATAATACATTCGCTTGGGTCCAACCACTCCAATTATCCCCTTAATTTTTTGTCCTTCAAATTCGCAAAAGACGCTTGCACAAGATTCAAAAACAGGATCTCTAAAATCCTCTTCTCCCAAAAGATATATTATATCTTCTTCCATCCGATAAAATCTATCTAGAATTGTTTCCCAATAGGCCACCTCATCCAGTAGTTCGAATATGTTTTTTGAAAGGCTCAAATTTAAAAATTCTGGTTTATTTAGCAAATTCCCAACTCCTGAATAATATACATCACCCAGGTTGGTTGCTGAAAGAGAAAGAAGTCCTGTCTTTTCTGCCAAAGCTTTTGTCGCATGCTGAAGTAACCGATGTGATTCGGTTCTATCATCCCAAATACTGTTTTTAAAACTAACTTCATCGGTGGTTGAGAGGTCTTTTGTTTTCATAAGATGCTTGATATAAAAACGAAATCCCTTAGCTGAGGGAATTCTACCAGAGGAAAAGTGGGTTTTTTTGAGGTGTCCTTTTTTTGCTAACTCGACCATCTCGTTTCGAACGGTTGCAGGAGAAACACCAAGTTTATACTTTTTTTCCAAAATTTCAGACCCAACTGGGCCACCACTTTCTGTGTATTCTAGAATAATTGCTTTTAGAATATCTACCTGTCTGGGAGTAAGATCGTCCATACTTGTGCTAAGCGACTCTTTATTTTTGAGGAGTCGAAGCATTAGCAATACTATAACAAGTCTGCTAATGTATGTCAAGTGGAAAATAATATAAAATATTGCATGCTCAAACTTGGTGCACATCAATCAATTGAGGGAGGATATACAAAAGCTCTTAAACGGATAAAAAATATTGGGGGTAACTGTCTACAAATGTTTTCATCTTCGCCTCGGGGTTGGAATTTCACAAAGATAGACGAAGTTGACGCTACTGAATTTGTTGAAAGAAAAAATGAGTTAAAAATCGATCCAGTTTATTTTCATGCTTCCTATCTTATTAACTTAGCTGATGAAGAAAGAATAGGTAGTCTTTCAAAACTGTCTTTAATAGCCGAACTATCTATTGCTCCAAAATTAAGAATAAGAGGAAGCATCGTACATTTGGGTTCGTTTAAAACAAAATTAGAAAAAAATAGCTCACAACTTTTACACGGCCGTATCAAAGTTGTTGTAAATAATATAAAAGAAATTTTAAGTAAATCACAGAACTCATCATACTTCATTATTGAAAACTCCGGAAACAGAAAGATTGGCCAGGATTTGACGGAAATTGCAACGATTACCAAACAAGTTAATGATGATCGTGTAAGGATCTGTCTGGATATATGTCATCTTTATTCTGCGGGATACGATCTTTCATCAGCCAAAAAACTCAAGGCCTTTTTTCTGGCATTTGATAAACTTATTGGGCTCGAAAAACTTGAGGTTATTCATGCAAACGACAGCCGCGATCCTTTTAACTCTGGCCGCGATCGACATGAAAATATTGGAAAAGGAACAATCCCCCTTGAAGCATTTAAATTACTTTTGAACCATCCAAAAACTAAACATCTTCCTTTTATCATCGAAACACCTGGTTTTGACGATCAAGGACCTGATAAAAGGAATTTGGATATTTTGAAGAAAATGCTCGATTAATTTGTTATAATAGGCCAATGGGATTTACAGAAGCTAAGTCAGGAATGAACACTCCCGCCATCGACTGGCACACTGCCAAAAACGCTGTTTTTGATTTTATAAACAGCCATGCTCAATTAGATAAATACGCTCCTGGTTATAGAACCGGGATAGAGAGATATTATCCAGCTAAATATTTTCCCACTAATCAAATTGGCTGGTATGCGGCAGGTTTTGAAGCTTTAGCTAAAAATAAAAGATATCACCACCTCTTTGTTAGTGGTAATTCTGCTGATTCTGTTATTGATCTCGGTGATCAACCGAGCGAATATGTGGCACAAATGTGGGAACCAGATCCTGAAGCTTAAGACTGAAAAAATAATTTTTCAGCTATAATTACTTCATGTTTAAATTGCCAAAAAGTGTAACAGACTTCATGAGTGTGTTTAAAAAAAATAACTTTCAAATCTACCTGGTCGGTGGAGCTGTGAGAGATATTCTTCTTAATAAAGATCCAACAAATGTTGGAGATAACTGGGACTTTGCAACTGATGCAACGCCTCAAGAAATTCTCAAACTATTCCCAAAAGGCAAATATAATAATAAGTACGGTACTGTATTGATTACAACCAACAATCAACAACCAACAATCAACAATTCTGTAATTTTCGAAATTACGCCTTTTCGTAAAGAATCAGACTACAGAGATCTTCGTCACCCTGAAAAAATCGAGTGGGCAAAAACTATTGAAGAGGATCTTGCGAGGCGAGATTTTACTATCAATGCAATAGCATATGATGGAGAAAAAATAGTCGATCCATTCAAAGGACAGGAACATCTTGATCAAAATCTTATTGTTGCTGTTGGTGAACCAAATAAACGATTTAATGAGGATGCACTTAGATTGATGAGGGCGATCCGATTTGCTTCTGAACTTGGATTTTTGCTTGAAGACAAAACTAGACAGTCGATTCAGAAAAATGCTGAACTTATCACAAAAATTTCCTGGGAAAGAATACGTGATGAACTTTTTAAGATTTTAGCCTCGCCAAACCCTGCGGAAGGAATCCTTTTTATGCGAAGCATCGGTCTTTTGACCTTTATCCTGCCTGAAGTTGACATATGCTTTATCATCCCACAAAAAAGCCCAAAACGTCATCATATATACGATGTGGGAACACACCTTGTTATGGCATTGAAACATTGTCCATCTAATGATGTGATAACACGCTTTGCAACCCTTCTTCATGACGTCGGTAAATCTACGACATTCAAAAGAGAAGAGAAAACTGGACTCATAACTTTTTATAATCACGAGGTTGTGGGAACTCAAATGGTAAAGAAAATTGCAGATCGCTTAAGGCTTTCAAATAAGCAAAAAGAAAAACTCGTAAGGCTTGTTCAATATCATCAATTTACTGTTACCGAGCTTCAAACCGACAAAGCAGTAAGAAGGTTTATTCGAAATCTCGGCAAAGAATATCTTATGGATATGCTCGATCTTCGCTATGCAGACCGAGTTGGATCAGGCGCCAAACCTACCTCCTGGCGCTATGAACTGTTTAAAAAACGTTTGGTTGAAGTTCAAAAAAAACCTTTTTCAATAGCAGATTTAAAAGTCGATGGCAATGATGTTATGAAGATTTTAAATATAAAACCAGGTCCTAAAGTCGGAGAAATTCTCAAAACTATATTTAACGACGTCGAGGAGGGGAGGGTGAAAAATGAAAGAGATACCTTGTTGATAAAACTGAAAGAATTAAAAATGGCAAATATGTCATCCTGAATTTACTTCAGGATCTAAATTGAGATTCCGAAACAAGTTCGGAATGATAAACTTCTCTTTTCTAATTGTAGTTCTTTCTCCATGACCTGGGTAAACCATCACTTCTCCTGGCAACTTTAATAACCGCATTAGTGAATTATTTAAATCAACTTTACTACTATAAGAAAAATCATATCTCCCAATTGCTCCCTTAAATAATGTGTCTCCTGTAAATATTACTTTCTCCATCTCAAAGTAATAACAGCAACTTCCTGGAGTATGCCCAGTAGTAAATAAAATTTCCAATTTCCAACCTGCCTCGCCGGCAGGCGGGTTTCTAATTTCTAATTTTCCAGGCTTAAGATATTTTATGTGTGTTGGTTGCAAAGAATGCGGGTTGAAACCTAAAAAATATTCTGCTGTCTCGTTTATTCGTTTAACTAAGAACAGATCTTCTTTAAAGATATAAAGCGGAACGTTAAAACTCTTCTGAATCTCGCCTGCTGCCATGATGTGGTCAAAATGTCCGTGAGTAGCCAACATTCCAACCAACTTCAACCTTCTTCTTTGCAGCTCCTCTAAAATAAATGGAGCATCGTCAGCAGGGTCAATAATTATACATTCACCTTCCTGGACTAAAAAATAACAGTTCGCCTGAAGTTGACCTAAGGAGAATGTTATAATCTTCAATGTATTTTTACGACTTTTCATGCGATCGTCTCAAAAGTTGTGAATTTATCTTTTCCTTTTTTCTAACCAGACTAAAATAGGAGTTGCGACAAATGGCGAAGAATATGTACCTGTGATTGTGCCAATAAGGAGTGTGATGATAAAAAAGCGAATTGTTGAACCGCCAAGAAGTATCAAGGCTAAAAGCATAAAAATAATAGTCATCGAGTTGTTGAGCGAACGAACTAACGTTTCAGTAAGGGCTTTATTGGCATAATCATCGACATCACTAGACTCAAGATTTACTCGATATTCTCTTATCTTGTCAAAGATGACAATAGTATCATGAACTGAAAATGACATCGTCGTCAATAACGCAGTAACAAAGAGTGTATTGACTTCTGCCCCGAAAAAATGAGACATTAAAGAATACAAACCCACCACAACCAAGAAATCATGAATCATGGCCAAGATGGCAGAAACCGCAAAATAAAAACTTTTGAACGCAAAACTCATATAGAGAAGTATGCCTATTATCGCAATAGCTGAAGCTATTAATGTTTTCCTTAGTGTTTCTTCACCAATTGTTGGGCCAACAGTCTCTGACCTCAATACCGTAATTTTTATTTCAAATTTTTCTTGGAGGTCTTTTTTGATCTGAGCTTCTTTTTGCTCATCTAAAGCTTTAGTTCTTATCAAAATATCATTACCCCTTTCTTTTATATCAATTAACTCTACCCTTTTGTCTTTAAATAATTTTTTTATTTCATTAGTTTCGACTTTCTTATCAAGACGATACTCAAGATTTGTCCCTCCAACAAAATCAATTGAGTAACGAAAACCCCACCTAAGGACTGAGAATAACCCAAAGCAAATTACTGTTGCGGAAATCAAAAAATAGAGCCATCTATATTTCAAAAAGTTAAACATTTTTTTTATAAAATAAATCGATTAATCTTCTCGTTATTACAACACCAGTAAACAAGCTTGTGGCTACACCAATTGCTAAAGTCAACGCAAATCCTCTAACTAAACCAAATTGTGGTAAAAAATCCCAATTTAAGGGATTAAATAAAATGAATGAAACTATTAGCGTAGTAACATTTGCATCTTTTATGGCGTCGATTGCTCGTCCAAATCCAAGTCTGATGGCAATATCTTGATCATTCCCTCGCCGCAACTCTTCTTTAATGCGTTCAAATATAAGTATGTTTGAATCTACAGCCATACCGATTGAGAGGATAAATCCAGCAACCCCAGGAAGAGTTAATACTACGGGAATTATTTTAATAATTGCAAGGGTCATAAGTCCATATATAACTAAACCCGCTGAGGCTATAAGTCCAAGTTTGCCATAATATCCAATCATAAAAATTAAAACCATCAAAAGCCCTACACCACCTGCCACAACGCTTTTATTAACCTCAATCTTACCCAGAGTTGGGCCAATATTTCTCTGTTCTACAAGTTTTACAGGCAATGGCAACGCGCCTGAATTTATCGCAATCGCTAACTTCTTTGCTTCATCAACCGTAAAACTCCCAGTGATTACTGCATTTCCATCAGTAATGGCTTGCTGGACAATCGGCGCAGATATCAAAAGCTCATCGACAAAAATACCAACGGGTCTACCTACGTTTCTTGCCGTAATCTTACTAAAAATCTTCGCCCCCTCACCCGAAAAAGAAAGCGCAACCTGCGGCTTGCCATTCTGTTGATCAAAGGTAACCGTCGCCTTTTTTACATGTTTGCCAGTCAAACCAGTTTCTTTTTGCAGAATTAAAAAAACAGGTGTATCTGTTGCTATTTTAGCCTCTGGGCTGGCTTGTTCTCTAAAAGATAACTGCGCAGTCTGTCCTATAAGTCGTATCGCATCGGAAACACTTGTAATGCCCGGAAGATCAATAGATACCCTGTAAATTTCTCCAGATTTTAGTGTTTGGACAGACGGCTCGGATATACCAAACAGGTTTACTCTTCTTTCAACAATATCTCTGACTGAATTTAACGCATCTTCTAGATCTTCTGGCTTAACTTTTGTTGTGTCTGCATCAAAGACCAGGTGACTTCCTCCTTTTAGATCAAGACCCAGATGTGTTTTGAAATGTCTTTTTATTTTGTAGTTAAATACATTAAAGTCGAGAGAGGTCGGAATGAATTTAAATTTTGCTTTTAGGGTCTCTGCTAAATCAACCCAAACTATAAATCCAAATATAAAGATTAAAATTAAAATCTTCAAAATTTTCATTTAAGAAGATCGTCCTCATTGCCAACTAACATAACTTTAGGTTGCTTCAAAAATCTCCAGATAAATGGGTCATTATTTCGCTTCCTGAAATTAAATTCTTCTTCAGTCATTACCGTATAATTTATTTCACGACCAAATTCCTTTTCAGCTTCTGACACGATACTGGCTACTTCAGGTACAACGGTGATCCCAATTATTAAAAAATAAATTTCGTCTTCTTTAATAGGAATTTGTTTTATATACTTTGTCGATATTACCGCAAATTTGACTTTTCCAATCCTAGACAAGTTTTTATAGATCAAAGAGGGTAAAGTGGAGGTTTTGACAAACATCCTCAAAAACTCATCGTAAAAGAGATAATTTTTATTTAGTGTATAAAAAATTTTGTTAAGCCTTCTCTCTTTATGTAATAGCTTCGATTCTGAAAGAATATCAAGTTCTCTCTTCACTGCATTTACCTCTTCACCTATATCTCGTACAATTTTCCTAAGATAAAAACTTTCGTTCGGATGTTGGAAGAAAAGCTGTAACGTCTTTCTTCTTGCTTTGGATGGAATTATATGATCTAACATATTAATAAGTCACTTTATTTCCTATTGGCAATATTTCGATGAATATTTTTCCACGGACAAATTGCACTTCTTTTCCATTTTCATCAAAAAATTTCATTCGAGCCTCTTCTCTTTTTTTATTCCATGTCACCTTTGTAACTTCTCCATCTTGGAACACAAGACCATTTCCCGAACCGGTAATTTTATAAAAGAGATGCTGACCTTTTTCGTATCCGTCATTGACAGCTGTCTCATTGGAAAATACAATCACAACATTTTTTGCCTCCATCTGTTTTCCGGTATTTTTGTCTAATTGTGGAGATCCTCCATTTTTTCTTTTATAGCTATTCGTCACAACATCATAGTTCCAGACAACCGAATAGTCAGTAGCAAAAAGATCCCAAAAACCAAAACTTACATTTATAATTTTTCCCCTCTCGTTTGATTTTGCATCGTCTTTAAACTTCCACTTTTCAAATGTAGCGTCCCAAGACTTACCTTTTTTATCAATATTTGTTAAATCTCTTTTCGTCTTTGCAAAGTCCCATAGTTTAGAAGTATTTGTATATACAGTATGTTCAGTCGCTATTTGTGTACCGTCTTTATTTTTTAGTCGGTCTTGATCTCTCCAAAAATTTGGAAAAGGAACCCCAAACTGATTTAAATCATTATAAAGGCCCCACCCAAGCTCATTAATTTCACCTAATGCATCGGCCGGTCCATCAGTATTTGCACCACCCACATGCGCATAAAGAGGATAAGCTCCGTATTCTTGAAGGGCTTTTACAAAATAAATTCTAGCAGATCTGACCGGGCCAACAATATTAGCGTCTTGGCAATAGTAAATGGCTAAGAAACGGGTAATCCCTCCTTCAGCCACCGCCTCATAGATGACATCTGCTGATGATAAACCTGATTGAGGTCTTGACTCGGTATGATTTTCCACCATGATTCCAAGCGGCCTTCTTCTTTGCCATCTTTCTTTTTTGGACTCACCAAATAGTTGACCGTTGAGGGGACATTCTTCTGTTTTTGGTTCGTTTGGTGAAGCCGAGTCATCTGTCCTTGACCCATTTTGTGAAGGAGGTTTATACTTTGATTGTGGAGCCAGAATGTTTCCCCCGGACGTTCCAAGGACTGAATAAGATATAAAAGCCGAAAGAAAAAAAGCAAGTAAAAAAATAATAAATGCGATTTTTTTATTTATCATAAATTTAGGTCAACTACTGATAATAACTACTTCGTTTTACCGCTTCATTTTCTTCCTCAGAAAGCTCATATTTTTCACCTTTTCCATTTTTAACTTGTTTAATATAACTTCTTAATCCTTCACGAGTATGTATAAAATTAATGATAATCCCGCTATTGTGATTGTTAAGAAGGGCAAGAACAAAACTTTGTTCTCCTCCAGGTCGTTCAAAAGGGTTAAATCTTACTAGGCCAATTTTTTGGAAAACGACTTTTGAATGTTCTCTTGTGGTTATTAACTCTTTGTTAAGTCTATAGATTTCTTCTGAAAATTTTTTATCATTTCGTAAAAGCTGATCCAGCATATCATCCAACTTTTCTTTTCTGGTTTGCGATATTAAATGAAAATAGTGTTTTCTTGTTTTGTAAAGAATAAATGATACCACACTTGACCAGATAAAAAAAATCCCAAAAAAAATATAATTCACCATTTTCCACATTGTAACCGCTTTACAAACAGGTGTCAATAAGTTTATAATTTAGATAACATGACAAGAAAAACAAAAGAAGAGAAAAAGCTAGCTGAATATAGAAGAAGGTTGAAGCAGGCACAAAACAGTGAATCCCCCAATAAACCAACACAGACCGCTGTTATAAGCCAGGTAAAACCCTTGGCTGTAGATTTTCCACGTAACAATTACTTTTTCCAAGATCTGAAAAAAAGTTTATTTATGATAATAACTATAATTACGCTTGAAATTCTTATTTATTTTGCTACGATTAATAAATATTTCGCCAATTTGGTGAAATTTTAAAAATTTTATAATTAAGTTTTAAGGAGGTGAATAATCTATGGTATCGATGTACTGTGTAAAAGAAAGAAAAAAGGTAAATGTTTCAAATCCTCAAAAAGTTACAATGAAAAATGGAAAACCTGCAATGAAAGCCAAATGTCCAGATTGTGGAACAACGATGTTCAAGATTGGTTCCGCTTAATAAGATCAAATGGAGCGATTTTTTTGTAAATAGGTTTTTTTCCATTAAGAATGCTTTGATATAAGTGGATTTTGCGAATTGCAAAATCTATTTGTATAGGAAGTTGAAATAGTTTTTTCTTTAAGTTTAAATACTGTTGTTTGGAAGGAACGCGTGCACGCGCAATAGTAAGATGAGGCGCATATTTTGTTCTATCCTGCAGACTAAACGATGACCTGATTTTGTAGACGATTTCCTCAAGAATTTTTTCTCTCCTAAAAGAAATAAATAAAAGAATTTTATGACTCAAGAATAGATCTGCACCAAAAGAATAGAGATGGAGCTCATGTACATCATATATCGCTTCTTCAATTTTTCTTTTTACTTTATCAGTATCACTTCTCTCTCCAAAGAACTGCAAAGTAATATGAAAATTTTCTCTTGGTACCCAGTTAAAAAAAGCATATTCTTTTTTTAATTTTTCAAGTTGCTCGTCAAGCTTTTTTTTGGTAGCTGAGGGAGGGTCGACTGCAAGAAAAAGCCTCATAACTCAAAACGCAGAATATTTATAATTTTTTGTGTTGAATAGCTTTCAAGCAAGGAAGAAACCACTTTTAATTCTCCACCAACTTTGCTGGCTTGTCTTGTTTTATTTTCTAATTGCGGATCACCTTTTGTGGTAGCAATAATTTTGGGCTTTATCAGTTTTACTAAATCATAATATTTTTTGTCTGAGGTAAGAAGAGGTAATTTGACAATTAAATCAACATATTTTATGGATGATAATATTTCGGCTCTTTGTTGTTGAGTATGAATCGGTTCTCTTTTTTTATTTTTTTTTATAAATTCATCACATTCTAGTAGGACAATTAAATAATAGCCAATTTTTCTGGCGTTTTTCAGAAACGTAAGGTGTCCATAGTGAAAAATATCAAAACATCCTCCAACTAGTACTTTTTTTTTGAAATAAATCAATGGGACAAATTTCTTTAATTCATCCGATCCAATAATTTTTTTCACCAAACCATTATACAATATACTAATGAACCTTGTTACTGAAGTCCTAGAAGATAAATCCTCAATACTTGTTATTTCAAAAGAAAATTATGATTTTGTCAAACAGTTAAAATTTTATTTTAAAAAATATAGTGCAGGAGTCTTTATCTCACCAACCTTGCCTCTTAACCTTAAACAATTCGACCATTGTTTTTTTATTAACGCGGAAAAAATTCCAAGCAAAGAATTTCTTCAAGAAAACAAAAAAATTATTTTTATTTTTATTAATAACACAAGCTTAGTTCAAACGACCCTAAAAAAAATAAAAGATACGAAATCGAAGATCATTCAAATCACAGGAAATGTCATCACTAAAGAAAATGTAGAAAAAATACTTTGGTTTTCATTCTCTCAAACAAGTGAATCTTTTTTTCAATTACGCACACAAAGTAGTTCACAACAAAAAAAATTAACCTTTAATTTTTCAAAATTAAAACTCCTTAATAAAAAAAGTTTATTCATCTCTTTATTAAAATTATTTATTCTCGGCCATTTAGCTTTTGTGATACCGCTTATTTTATCATCCTTTTTTTTCTATAAGGCGACTGTTTCTTTCAGGCAGGAAAAAGCATCACAATCACAAGCCTACATCAATCTTGGAGAACCTTCTTTATATCTTGCTAAAAAACTTTATATTCTTCCCCGATCGACACTGTCAACTTTTTCTTTAACAATGCTACCAGATGATCTGTTTGCAATTAATGAAAAAACAGCGTCATCTTTACAAAGATCACTCATCACTCAAGAGAATTTAAAAAATATCGTTCAGCTTATCCTAAAAAAGGGTAAATCCCAAGAAGAAAAAAAAACTCTTTTACTTCGTTTCGACCGGATGAAAAAAGACTTTGTTGAACTCGAGGACAACCTCAACATTATCAATCAGAAAATTCCACAAAGTTCTGATTCTTTGAAAAGTTTAAAAGAAGAAATTGGTACAACAATTGATTTAATTTCTCAGCTTAAACAAGTTTTTCCCTACCTTGATTCAATTTTTGCCAAAAACACAACAAAAAAATATCTCCTACTTTTTGCCAATAATATGGAGTTAAGACCAGGAGGTGGGTTTATTGGTTCGTTCGGTGAACTTACCATCAGCGACTATACTCTTTCAGAAATTAAGATTTATGATGTGTATGATGCCGATGGTCAGCTTATCGCTCACGTCGAACCGCCCGAAGCGATACGAACTTTTCTTGGACAACCTCATTGGTTTTTAAGAGACTCAGCGTTTTCACCTGATTTCCTGGAAAACTACATCCGGGCAAAGTTCTTTTTGGAAAAAGAGATGCGATTGCAAGGTTTCTCTGGCGGTGTGCTACTCACCACTACGGCAATCCAGAATATACTTGGAGCCTTCGATGAGCTGTATCTTCCTGATTTTGCAGAAAAAATCAATCAGAAGAATTTTTATTTAAAGGCACAATTATACTCAGAAAATAATTTTTTCCCTGGCTCAACTCAAAAAAAAAATTTCTTGGCTTCTTTAACTCAGTATCTCCTCCTGAATTTGGACAATGTTTCGCCTATCAAACTTGGTGCAGAACTTAAAAAATCATTAGACGAAAAGCAAATCGTCCTTTATTTTGATCATCCTAAATTTCAAGATGTAATTGATTCTGTATATTGGTCAGGTAGAGCAATTGAATCTACATGTCCAAAAAATGTAGAAGACTGTATTGCAGATTATATCTTTCCCTTCGAAGCCAATCTGGGAGTAAATAAGGCAAATTTCTTTGTCCGCAGGACTTTTGATTTAAATATTTCGATCGATCGAGAGGGAAAAATTGATCATAACTTGTCGATCCTCTTTGCTAACGATTCTCCAAACGAAACATTCCTCGGAGGAATATATAAAAATTATTTTCAGTCGCTTTTTCCAAAAAATACAATTATTAAAAGGATTACAAAAGATGGAGTTCTGATTGAAGATTACGTTGAAAAAAATGATCAATATAACAGTGTTGGACTATATTTTGAAGTCCAACCAAAAACGCAAAGCGAACTAAAAATAAATTATGAACTTGATAGTAAAATTACTAAAGGGAAAAATGTTTTCCAACTAATTGTTCAAAAACAAACGGGGGGGGCAAATAGTGATTTATCAATTAGATTATCTTTTCCGTCCTCGATTCATCTTCTAAATCAGAATTTTTCTGCTCTTGTCAAAAACAACCAGATCATTTATAATACAACCTTGTCTACAGATAAAATTTTCTTTATAGAATTGACAAAAGAATAGCTATTATGACAAAAACAAATAAAACATCGATAAACAGTCAGGATAAATTAATTTTAACCTTAACACCTCGGACAATCTATGGTAAAAAATTAAAAAAAATCCGAAAAGAGGGCAATATTCCATCAAATATATATGGCCCTGATTTCAAATCGCAAGCTGTAATAGTCAGCTTTAAAGATTTTGCTAAGGTTTACAAAGTGGTCAAAGAAACAGGCGTTGTATACCTCCAATTAGATAAACAAGAATTACCTGTTCTTATTAAGAATATCCAGTATCACCCGGTAAACGATCATATTCTGCATGTCGACTTTAGAAAAATAGACTTGAAACAAAAAATTCAGACCGCTGTTCCTGTAAAAATAGTTGGTCAATCTGAAGCCGTTGTGCAAAAAGGCGGAGTTCTTTTGACGTTATCAGAGACGCTTCAGGTTGAAGCTTTGCCAAGCGATATTCCCAAATATATCGAGGTAGATATTTCCCAACTTAAGGAAATAAAACAAGAAATTAAAGTCTCAGATTTAGTAAAAACAGAGAGGTTTGAGATCAAGGAATTAACAAATAAGGTGATCGTTTCTGTCGTCGAACACAAAGAAGAAAGTATCACTCCAGAAACAGCCCAAGCCGCTGCACCTGAGGTCATAACCGCCAAACCCGAAGAAGGTGAAGTGCCTGCAGAAGGCTCGGTTACATCTGCACCAGCTGGTGAACCTACAGCTAAAGCCGGCGCAAAACCTGCCGAACAAGTTAAAAAACCAACCGTGGTAAAATCTTCAGAAGCTAATAAACCCTCCTTAGCTAAAGCTTCGGAGGGCAAGCCTGCGGAAGGAAAAAAATAACCTCTTCTAAGTTGCTTTGCAAATTAAGCTTGCTTTGATACAATTACACATATGACAATTGTCAAATCAGAATTTGCTTTGGCTTTAAATCAGGTAGCTACTGAGAGAGGCATTTCAGTCGACGACGTCCTAACGTCAATCGAAACTGCAATTATTGCTGCCTATAAAAAAGAATATCCTAAAAGTATAGATGATGAAATTGTTGCAAAAGTGAGCAGAGACACTGGAGAAGCCAAAATTTTTAAAGGAAAAGACAATATCACTCCTCCTGGATTTGGCCGAATAGCTGCTCAAACAGCCAAACAAGTAATTTTGCAAAAAATTAGAGAGGCAGAAAAAAAGACTGTAGTCTCTCATTACCGGACGCAGATTGGCAACATAGTGAAAGGAAGAATTCTTCGATATGATGGAAGAAATGCTTACTTAGATATTGGTAAAACCGAAGGAGTACTCCCTAAAGAAGAACAAATGAAAAATGAACGTTACGAAGTCAACAACACTATAGTTGTTTATATCAAAGAAATTACAGAAGATAATTTTGGCAATACGCGGATTATTATCTCAAGAAGCAACCCAAAACTAATTGATGAACTCTTTAAAAGAGAAGTACCTGAAATAGCCAACAACACAGTACAAATTAAAAAAACAGTCAGAGAGCCCGGAGAAAGAGCAAAGATCGCTGTATTTAGCACACAAGGAGGAGTAGATCCTGTGGGTGCTTGTGTCGGACAAAAAGGCATTCGTGTCCAGACGGTTACCGACGAACTTGGCGGTTTGGAAAAAATAGATATTATTCAGTGGAATAAAGACGACAAATTATTTATCATCGCTGCCCTATCCCCTGCAAAAATAACTAGCGTAGAGATCGACCAAGAAACCAAAAAGGCAAAAGTATTTGTCGAAGAAGCACAAGCCCCCCTTGCTATCGGATCAAGAGGAGTCAATGTAAATCTCGCAGCTAGATTATCAAGCTATGAAATCGATATTATACAAAACCCTGAAAAAACCGCTGAAAAAAAAGTTGAAGAAAAACAGCCGTCATAAATTTTCCTTCCTCAAATGCCAAAACAATTGCCACGACCCCCTGTTGTAACTATTTTAGGTCACGTCGACCACGGAAAAACTACTCTTCTTGACTATATTCGGAAAACGAACGTAGCTGCTAAAGAACATGGAGGAATCACTCAAAAAATCGGAGCTTATGAAATTATTACAGATATTAAAGGCTATGATGTAAACAAAATCACCTTCATTGATACTCCAGGTCACGAAGCATTTTCAAAATTGCGAGCTCGGGGAGCGAATCTGGCTGATCTAGTGATACTTCTTATCGATGCGAAAGATTCGGTCATGCCTCAAACAGCAGAATCAATATCTCATATTAAAGCCGCCAAAATACCATTTATCGTCACTCTTAACAAAATCGATCTTCCCGAGGCTAATCCAGAAAAAGTTAAAAACGATCTGATGAAGTACGAAGTTCTCGTTGAAGGAAAAGGAGGTGGAATTCCAGTTGTTCCCATATCTGCCAAAACAGGAAAAGGAATATATGAGCTACTGGAAGCAATACTTTTAATCGGGTCTGATCTGAATCTACATTATTCTAGCGAAAACGCTCCAAAAGCAATAATCATCGAAACCAAAAAAGATAGACGCGGAAATGTCATTAGCGCAATCATCAAAGATGGAAAATTGGAGGTGGGTAATTTAATAGTTGCTGATAATAAAAAGACAAAAATCAGATCTATACTTGACGTTTTTGGAAATTCTCTAAAAAAGGTCATTCCCTCGACTCCTTTCGAATTGTTAGGTTTTGATGAATTTCCAGAAATAGGTAGCGTCATTACAGTGCAATCAGAGTTTGCTGATTCACTCAAAAAAACCCAGACAGAGCTAGCTCCATCTATAATTCCCCAAAAGATAGATATAGAATCTTTACTCAACCCAAAAAAAGTTGAGCAAAAACTTTCTCTTGTTATCAAAGCTGATTCACAAGGATCACTTGAGGCTATTTTGCAGACACTGTCTGCTAACGACAATATAGAAATTGTATTACAAGCTGTCGGAGAAATAAATAAATCTGATATTTTCTTAGCTAAAAGTACAAAGTCAATAATTATTGGGTTTGCCGTAAATCCTTCTTCGGAAACCAGGGATTTAGCCAAGCAGGAAAAGATAGTCATTAAAACCTATAATATTATTTATGAACTCTTTGATGAGTTGGCTGAAGTTTCTTTGTTACTAAAGGAAAAAAAACAAAAAGAGAAAAATTTGAAAGGAGCTGCAAAAATTCTTGCAAATTTTATCATTGAAGGAGAAAAAATTTTTGGGATTAAGGTCACTAAAGGAAAAATTAACCTCGGAGACCAACTAGAAGTTCATCGAGATGATAAACTTATAGGAAAAACCAAACTTGTTTCCCTTAAAATTAGGGCAAACGTCGTTTCAGAGGTTAAGAAAGACCAAGAAGCTGGTTTAATTTTAAGCCCGCCACTTGACATTCGTATAGGAGATATGGTAAAATCTATCCTGTAGTATTATGAACAATACAAGCCAGAACACACTACCGCGCCTCACCGATCTAATTCAAAAAGGCGTTTCGGGAGCAATTGTGCTTCCCCAAAATCCAACACCAGATGCGGTTGCGGCTGCTTGTGCGCTGTATCTAGGACTTCATAAAATGGGTAAAAACGTCAGCCTTGCCTGTTCAACAAAGGTAAACTATAGTCTCACCGCCTCAGATAAAATTCAATCCCAATTGACCACAAGCGGAGATAATTTGGTTATCTCTTTTCCTTATACTGATGGTGCCATTGACAAGGTTGACTATAATATCAAAGATAACAATTTTAGCCTAATTGTAACGCCCCGACAGGGTTTTCCTAAATTAGATCCAAAGCAAGTAATATACTCATATTCGGGAGGTAATCTTGATTTTGTCATTGTGATCGATACACCAACCTTAAATAGCCTAGGATCAGTCTATATCGATAATGAAAAACAGTTCCAAGGTAGAGATATCATAAATATTGATCGTCATCTAACCAACAGCTTTTTTGGTACCGTAAACTACGTCAACAAAACCTCTTCATCAATCTCTGAACTTATATTAAAACTTTTACAAAATCTTGGTCTAGAAATAGATCGTGATATAGCAACTAACTTATATGCAGGAATTTCAGCTGCTACCAATAATTTTACTTCATACTCAGTGACAGCTGATACATTTGAAGCCGTCGCAACACTGCTTAGAATGGGAGCGATCAAAAAAACAATTCCAAAACCAGGCCAAGCAAGAGATTTTCAGTCGCCTCGACCCATGGGAACCCCATTTCAGCAAACTCCAGCATCGCAATCTTTTAGCCAAGGTTTCAATGAAGAACCAGACACTGTGACACCAATTGAAGACGTTGAAAAAGAGCCACGCGGAAAAACGTCTGCGCCACAAGATTGGCTTAAACCTAAAATCTTCCGCGGTGGTGGTGGCCTTGTCTAAGTGATATAATCTTCATGTGAGTATTTTTTTCTTGCTTTTAACAGCAATAATAATCGTTGTAATTAGTCTCGCAGTAATACGTCTTTGGCTCAATAAATTAGAAGAAAAAACGAAAGTATCGAGCGAGCTTGTGGATTGGCTCAAAACTTCGACAGCAAGCGTTGACGAACGACTAAACAAACATATGGAGCAATTTAACACTCGCCTCGATAATGCTGCTCGCGTCATTGCCCAAGTACAAAAAAATATTGGCGAGTTTTCTGAAATCGGAAGGTCAATGCAAGAACTGCAGGAATTTCTTCGCTCTCCCAAACTTCGAGGCAATATCGGTGAACAGGTATTAAAAGAGCTTCTATCACAACATTTTCCTAAGGGTTCTTATAAACTCCAGTATACTTTTAAAAATGGTGAGCGTGTTGATGCTGCTATCATAACCTCTCAGGGCATTATTCCCATCGACTCCAAATTTCCAATCGAAAATTTTCGCAAAATGGTAAAAACCGCCAATTCTCTTGAAAAAGAAAAATTTAAGAAAGAATTTGTGAGAGACGTCAGAAAGCACGTCGAAGATATCGCAAAGAAATATATTTTAGTGGCAGAGGCAACGGTTGACTATGCGCTTATGTATATTCCATCTGAATCAGTCTATTACGAGATAATCAACGATGCTGATCTATTTGACTATGCAGGAAAAAGAAGGGTTCTTCCTGTATCACCGATGAGTTTTTACGCCTACATGAAGGCAATTCTAATGTCTTTTGAAGGCCAACGGATTCAATCCAAGGCAAAAGAAATTATTGAGATCTTACAAGCAATCAAAAAAGACTATGAGAAATCTGACGAGGCTTTCTCAATTTTAACAAGACATATAACTAATGCTTACAATCAAACCTCACAGGTGGCAAAATCTTTTTCGTCGCTTGGGCAAAAATTATCCTCAACCCAATTATTGTCTTCCAGCGACCAACAGAAAAAATTGATAGAATGAATAGGCCTGTCATCCGGAATTTATCCCGCTTAGTGGGACTAGTTCAGCATGACAAGTGTAAATAGTGAAAATAACTTTTAAGCACGAAATTAAAGCTGACGATAAGATTAAGGAAAATGATCTAATTGAAATTCTTCTCAAAAACCGCAAAATCAAAGATAAAAATGTTTTTTTAAATCCTCTTAATCCTTCTGAAATAAATCTTTCTGATTTTGGTTTTAAGCGAGAAATTGAAAAAACTCTCAGGTTGCTTGAAAAGCTAAAAAAAGATGACAAGATGATTGTTGTGTATACCGACTACGACGCTGATGGGATAACGGGCGGAGCAATTTTGTGGGAGACCCTACACCTTTTAGGTTTTAAGGTCATGCCCTATGTACCACATCGCAAGCTTGAGGGTTATGGCTTCTCTATCAAAGGAATTGATAAGGTCAAAAAACAATATAATCCTTCGCTGATCATAAGCGTTGACCACGGAATAACAGCAAAGGAAAAAATATCTTACGCAAAAAAATTAGGAATTCAAGTTATTGTCACAGACCACCATTTAAAACCAGAAAAACTACCGGACGAAGCCGCGGCTATTTTCCATATCCCAGAATTGTCAGGATCAGGAGTCGCCTATCTCTTTGCAAAAGCCATTTTTGAGCAATTTTCTTCCCTATCTACAAACTACAAACTACTAACTACTCACTTTCAATCAGATTATCTAGCGCTCTCTTCCATAGGTACCATCGCCGACCTCGTTCCTCTTATTGGGCCTTCCCGCAGTATTGTTAAATTTGGCTTGGAAGCATTTTCAAAAACCAAAAGAGTCGGGCTAAAACACATCCTCCAAGAAGCGGGCATTATGGGAAGGAAAATCACACCTTACGAAATAGGTTATATCATTGCACCTCGCATAAATGCTGTAGGTCGACTCGAACATGCAATCGATGCATTGAGACTGCTTTGCACTACGCGAGATGACAAAGCTTATCACCTTGCTACTCGAGTCGGTACAAAGAATCGAGAAAGACAAGATTTGGTTGTGAAAGCTGTGGAAGAAGCAAAAGAGATTGTTAGAGGCCAAACGTCAAACTTTAAACACATTCCAAACATTATCATTATCAAAAATGAAAATTTTCATGAAGGTATCATCGGCCTGATCGCATCAAAAATAGCTGAAGAATACTATCGACCTACAATCGTTCTTACTGAAAGTGACGGATTTCTTAAAGCATCTGCGCGTTCTATACCACAGTTTCACATCACCAACTTCTTGCGCGAGCAAAAAAGATTCTTGATTGATGTTGGAGGCCACAAACAAGCAGCCGGATTTACCATGGAAAAAGTTAAATTTACGACTTTTAATGCGATCGTCCTAAAAGTCGTAAATAAATTATTAAAAGATAAAGATTTAGTGAGAACAATAGAGGTAGATATAAAAATTCCTTTATCTAAACTTAATCTATCAATAGCAAAACAACTGGAAATACTTCAGCCTTTCGGTATCGGCAATCCTAAACCGACATTTTACAGTGAGGTTGAAGTGACGGGAACAAATACCTTTGGAAAAACAAATAATCATCTCAAGATTTTTGCCAAAGATCCCAAGCATAATTCATCTCCACTGGAGTTTATTTCATTTGGCAACGGAAATAACTCTCAATCGATTGCAAAAGGGCAAAAAGCCAATATCGTCTACAACCTCGAGGTTGACCGCTGGGGCGGAAATGAAAAGCTGAGAGGCAAAATAGTTAAAATTGTACTAGGTTAAGTTCTGACTTGTCTCTGATTTTCTCCACCTCCATTGCATGCTAAATCCAGTAGGCTATATGCATGAGTTAATGCTGCTATTGGATTAACCAACTTTCCGTTAAGTGCCATAGCCTCATATTGTTCTGCAAAATCTAATGCCTGCTCGGCAGTTAAAGTATCAGTCACTGTCTCTGCAACAAAAACTGCTCCATTTGGGGTCGGTCTAATTTGTTGTTCAAATGCCATTTAATTTCACCTTCCTTTCATTAAAAAAACCCGCCTTTCGGCGGGGTGGTTTTCTAAAACTATTATTTCTTATCAACCACCCCACATCATTTGCCTCTCGAGGACAATGATGAGGTGGGAAAAACAAAATTGATAAAGCTTTCTACTCATATATTATGTATAAATATACCAAACTAATTCTTCTTGTCAAGCGGAATTTTAAAAGCTATAATTGCTTCATTGTTATAGTGCTAAATGAAAAAATTATTTGTTGAAGAAACAGTTGGTAAAATCGGACAGCAAGTCGAGCTTTATGGCTGGGTCGACTCAAAGCGCGATCATAAAAATATCGTCTTTATTGACCTTCGAGATAGAAGCGGAGTTGTTCAAGTTGTCGGAGGTGAAAAATTAAAGTCTTTGTCTTTGGAAGATGTCATTTTTGTAAAGGGAGTTGTCAAGGAAAGGCCAAAAAATCTCGCAAACCCTAAAATAAAGACAGGAACCATCGAGGTCGAAGCCAAAGAATATAAACTACTCTCTAAAGCAAAACCACTGCCCATCCCCATCAATACAGATGGTTACGAAATTGATGAAGATTTAAGACTCAAATATCGCTACCTTGACCTCAGACGAGCAAGAATGCTTCGAAATATCACGGTTAAGTCTAAAGTAACATCTTTTATTCGAAATTTCTTAGTTAGTCAAGGCTTTCTGGAAATTGAGACACCGATACTTACCAAAACCACACCTGAAGGAGCCAGAGACTTTCTCGTTCCTTCACGACTGCAAAAAGGAAAATTTTACGCACTTCCCCAATCGCCTCAACAATATAAACAGCTTTTGATGGTAGCTGGGATAGAGCGTTACTTCCAAATTGCCCGCTGTTTTCGTGATGAGGACCCCCGTGCAGATCGGGCCTACGGAGAGTTTACCCAGCTTGATCTTGAGATGTCTTTTGTCACCCAAGACGACATACTTTCGCTGACTGAAAAATTGTTTAGCGATTTAGTCAAAGACTTATTTCCTAAAAAACATATAACAAAAATGCCTTGGCCTAGATTATCCCATAAAGAAGTAGTAGAAAAATACGGGACAGACAAACCCGATTTAAGACAAGATAAAAAAGATAAAGATGAACTTGCATTTGCCTGGACCATAGACTTCCCCTTGTTTAAAGAACAGACAGAGGAGGACTATTTTTATGGCGCAGGAAAAGCCAGGTTCGCACCTTCGCATCATATGTTTACCGCCCCTCACCCCGAAGATGTAGATCTCTTGGATAAAAATCCTTTAAAAGTAAGAGGACTCCAACACGATCTAATTTTAAATGGATATGAAGTTGGTGGCGGCAGCATCAGAATTCATGAGCCAACAGTCCAACAAAAAGTCTTTGATCTAATCGGTTTTACAGATATCCAAGAACAACAGTTTGAGCACATGCTGACTGCCTTCAGCCACGGCGTCCCACCACATGGTGGAATTGCTCCAGGTATTGATCGATTCACCATGGCGGTACTTGCTGAACCCTCTGTGAGAGAAATTATCGCCTTCCCCGCTTCCTCAGGAGGGAAAACTTCTGTCATGGATGCGCCAGCTGAGGTGACAAAAGAACAGTTGAAAGAATTAGGGATTAATATCATTAAATGAAATTCAGATTTTTTTTGCTCTTTGTATTTTATACTTTGCTATTTCTTTTTTACCCAGGAGACTCCGAATATTACAAGATCTTTGCCTACAATAGAGCTCTTTTTGCTAAACGGGAACAAGGACTATCTTTAAAAACTAACCCTGTGCCCTATCTTAAATTGCCCTACTTGCCTCAAATCAGCTCAGAAGGCACCTACATCGTCGACCTCACCTCTTTTACTCCTGTATTTGAGAAAAATTCAAACAGTCGATTCATACCCGCGTCAACTGCAAAAATAATGACTGCGCTTGTAACTATAGATGTCTATCAACCAGATGATGTAATTACCGTAAAAAGACTAATTAGCGAAGGACAAACTATGGGGCTTTTTATCGGAGAAAAAATTAGCGTAGAAAACTTACTCTATGGAATTTTAGTCCACTCTGGCAACGACGCTGCTTTTGCTTTAGCCGATAACTTTGGTTATGAAAAATTTCTTGATCTGATGAATGTGAAAGCCAAAGATCTTTCAATGAAAAACACTCACTTTGTTGATCCTGCGGGGCTTGAGGAGTTCAATCAGTACACGACTCCATTTGATTTGTCTCTGGCAGCAAGAGAACTTCTCAACAACCGCTATTTAAGAAAATTTGTGGCTACAAAAGAGATAGAGATAGCCGATGTAGACTTCAAATATTTTCATCGACTCTCTAATGTCAACAAGCTTCTTGGAGAAATTCAAGGAATTGGTGGCTTAAAAACTGGCTTTACAGAAAATGCCAAAGAAAATCTTGTCAGCTTTTATAAATCCCAAAATCATCAATACATTATCGTCATTTTAAAAAGTGAAGATCGTTTTTCAGATACAAGAGAGGTTATATCATGGATCAACTCAAACGTTGATTATGTCACAATCAATCCGTAAAATAATCTTCCGTAATCGCTGGAACATAAGCGACAAAATTTTCTTCTCCTAAAAACACATATACCGGCTGAAGATACTCTTGGTAAACATCAGGGTCAAGATAGCCTAAAAACATTTTTTTTATAACTACATTTTGGGTATCCTGAGGATTTTGAATTACTAATCCATTCCCTCCTTTTAATGCTTCCCAAGCAATATCACCTGAGTTAATAGCATATGTACCTATCTGTGTACCAGATTTTTCAAAGAATTTAATTTGAGCTTTGATGATCTTAAAATCTGATTCGTAAAATAGCATCATAATGTAATTCTGGCTATTAAAATATGTAGGAGAAACGATTGGGTATTGTTCCAAATCGGGTCGATAAAAATCAACCTCGACCATATTTGCGTTTTCGCTGCTATCAAGAACGGTCATCTGTTTTGCGTCGGGATTATATGAGATAAAAATTACGTTAGTTTTACCTTGAGCCAACTCTTCAGGATAGCGACCGACCGCTTTGAGAAAACTGATTGCTTGACTCTCACTTTGTTTCTTATCTGGAATAATAGTATCTTGAAATATTTCCGGATTACTATCGAAATGATATTCGTAGGTAAAATTGAAGTTAGTGATATCAATCTGAAGACTTTGGTTGCTATTTTTAAATGTTGCTTCTTTACCATCGAGTTTGTGTTTAACCAGCTCTGTATCAAAACCTAACGTCTTGGCTGTAAGATATATTTTTTCACGATAACCGAATCGTGTAGGTGCAGAAGGAAGAAAATATACTTTTGCTGACTCTGTCGCTGTGGTTGGTTTACCTTCAATTGTATCAATTTTAAAATTAAGACCCGCACTTAAACTGGCATTTTTTAAAAAGGGTTTTTTGACTTTTCCAAAAATTGGATTAGTATAGATGGTTGTTATGTTTGCTGGTTGAAGCGATACGATTAGAAGTTTTAAAAAATAATATAAAATCAAAAGTAGCAAAAAAATTACAACCGCAAATGGAGCAAACTTTCTAGTACTGTATGATAGCTCAGTCAAGGTCATGTATTTATGATAACAAAGAAAGCCTCGCTTTTGCTAGAATAAGTTGATGGACGGTAAACTCAAGGTAGGTTGGTTTAGCTTTACTTGCTGTGAGGATTCTACAATCATTTTTACCGAACTTCTCAACTCATACTGGAAAGATTGGACAAAAAAAATTGACTTTGTCCACGCTAAAGTTCTAAAAAAAAGTCCGGATGAGATTCCTTATATGGATATTGCATTTGTAGAGGGAGCCATAACCTCTGATGGACAAGAACAAAAATTGAAAAAAATTAGAGAGAAAGCAACAACACTTGTGGCAATCGGCGCTTGTGCAGTTATAGGTTCTCCCTCAAACCAAAGAAATTTCTTCAATCGAGATCAACAGGACGAAATAGACGAAATATTAAAAAGATTTAAATATAAGGAAAAAGTATTAAAGCTTTCTGATATTGTAAAAGTTGATGAAACAGTTCCTGGCTGTCCTATGATCGAACAAGTTTTTTTAAATATTTTGACTAAATATCTTCATGCATGACCCAAACGACAATTTTGAAATAAATCTTACAGAGATTTCCAAAGTGGAAGGTGCCGCTTCGTTGGAAATAAAAGTGAGGGATAAAAAAATCGAGGATCTCAAATTTAGTATCTCTGAATGGAAGCGATTTTATACACAGGCGATAAGAGGAAAACCCGCAGTTGCCGTACCTCAGCTCGTTGCTCGTATTTGTGGGACGTGTTCAAATGCCCATCTTCTTTGCTCGATAAAAGCGATCGAAGACGCCTTTCAAATCAAGCCATCATTACAAACCATGCTTCTGCGAAAACTTTTGTATTATGGCCTTATCATTAGAGATCACGGACTTCATCTCTATATTTTTTCTTTACCAGACATCTACAAAAAAAATTCCATTCTGGATTTTTCTGAAGATGATCCGGTTCAACATGAATTATTAGAAGATACATTCACAGTCAAAGAAGTCGGCAATCAACTTTCAATAATCGTGGGAGGCCGATCTGTTCATGCTCCCAATCCGACGCTTGGAGGTTTTCTCAAACTTCCTTCTCTTGAAAATTTAAAAAAATTGAAACCAAGGCTGTTGGAAATTCGCCCAAAAGTTATTAAGCTCATCAAAATTTTCGCTGAAGCACCTTTCAAATTAACGCCAAAGTCTAGCCTTATATTTAGTGGTCTTGTATCTCAAGATTTTTCCTTTTTGGAAGGAAGCGTTAAAAATACCAATGGTAAAGTGATCGGCGAAAGCGAATTCAGTAGCTATTTAGACGCCGTCATAATTCCTTATTCTCATGCCCGTGGCTTTAGAATGAACGGAAATTTGATGATGGTCGGCGCCCTAGCAAGACTAAATCTTGCAAAAGAAAATCTTCATCCAAAAACAAAAAATGACGTAAAAAGTTACTTCAATTTATTGCCTTCAAATAATATTTTCTTTAATAATATGGCTCAGGCTATCGAGATGTTACATGTGATCGATACTTCGGTCGATATAATAGACAGCCTTGATAGTATCGAGGATGAAAAACCGCCAAAAGTTATCCCCAAAGAATCGGTCGGAATAGGTGTTATAGAAGCTCCTCGGGGAACGCTATATCATAAATATGAGATTGACTCTGCTGGAATAATTAAAAAGGCAGAAATAATTGTTCCAACTGGGCAAAATCAAGTGCTTATGGAAAGAGGAATTTATGAGCAGACTGAAAAATTACTTGAAAAAAACACCAGTAAAGAAGATATATCATTAGAAGCAGAAAAACTAATTAGAGCTTTTGACCCATGCATGTCATGCGCTTCCCATTTTTTAAGAGTTAAATGGAAGTAGATTTTTGCTGAATCACTGTATTAATATAGTAATATACCTTATTTAAATTTTGTTTCTCCACAATCGCGGGAAGACCAATTATTGTCACCGAATCGATTTTTTTTAGTTTTTTTAAAAGTAAAAGATGCATTCTAAGATCGTAATCGTGTGGCGAATCTGGAGACTTCTGTATTTCCTCTAAATCGTTTAAGCCAAAGATAGTTGGCTGTTTTAATCCTTTTACAGTATCAATAATAATTAAATTTTTCTCTTTATCTTGTGGAAAATTTTCATTCGGGTCAGCCGTTTCAAATCTAATTTGAGGAAATTTTTTTTTTAATTCTGGAAGGATTTTTACTGGTAAACTGTCTTCTTTAACTAGCTGATTACCAAACACATAAATTTTTTTCATGACTTTCACTACGATTATTCGAATAATCGTATCAAGGACAATTGAAGTAATTTATAGCTTGCTGTGTATAAAATTCTAAATTTTTTAACTGTGGCGGCGTGAGTTTATCACAAACAAAACCCCAATGAAAACTAACCCAATCTCCAATATTGAGATTTTGAATGAATTGCTTACCTTTATAATCGATTTGCAACTCTTTAACTGTTGGACTACTTAATGATAATTGTTTATTGCTGATGGATAATTGTCTTGTCTTAACTTGAATTAATTTTCGGATTTCTTTTACCGTTCCCCATCCTATTCTACAAGAATCCATCGTATCAATCGTGTGATTGGAATTAACCTGTCCTGTCCTTTTAAATATATTAAAAACATGGAATGCATGATGAGGATAGAATTTTGTCGATAAAGCTTTTGCCTTAACTCTTTGAAATTTAATCTTCCCCATCTTATTTTCAAGATCCAATTCTTCTTGCAGAAGATATGCGTAGTTTCTATTGGATATGTGGTTTAAAAGCGAGTTACCAATCCAGTAAGCTTCAACGACTTCATGATTGAATGGATCTCCTATCTTATTTTCTACTGAGATAAGTTTTAGATAAGAATATAAGGTATCAAATTGAGACAAGATTATCTCAACTTCCTTATCAGCGGTTCGTTCTTTTAAGTGATCAACTAGACTTACGTTTTCTTCTGGACCACAGTAACCAAAAAAATTAGGAGCTGAAGAGTAACGAGCGCAAAGAAGTAATCCTCTTGTATCCATTTTGGGGCACTATTGCCAACCGATTAACAACCTGTCAGGTTAACTATCGGGTTGGCATAATAACCTAGTTATTATGAAAAAAGAATGATTTTTTAACACTATAAAACCAGAAAATGATCATCATTGCAGCTGCTATTAATAAAGAACTATAGATATCTTTTGGTAAAATTTTTACCCCCGCAAGTGCTCCATTAAGTAAGTTACCAACAACCACTGCGAATGTCAAAATGAGTGTGACTAAACTTGCTGGTGCCAATTTTAACGCTTTATACCAAGTAAAGACATAGAAAAATAGAATCGTGCCACCCATAAATATAATTGATAACTTTTGAAAGTTCATCGTCAATAGATAATTAGCTTTACCTGTCAGCAAAGATGACAATAGTAGCAAACTTCCTCCTATCCCCATGCGAAAAAGTCCAACCAACTCAGATGACACATCTTTTAAAACTTTCTTAGCCAAAATATTTTCTACGCTCCAAAATAACGTTGCTATAAATACCAGTAATTCACCTAAACCTAACGAAAACTGTAATCTAGAAAAATAGAAGTTGGCTATAAAAATTAAGGCAAAGCTAATAATATAATAAATTGTAATTTTTTCTTTAAGAAAGATAACCGCAAGAATAGCTACCCAAATAAATAAAGTTTTTTGTATTAGGTTGGCGTTAATGGCGGGAATATATTGCAGACCTGTAAAAAATAAGTAAAAAGGCAATGCGCCGCCAATAATCCCAATCAGACAGAGAAGCACTAACTGCTTCTTCTTCAATTTTCTGATTTCATTAAGCCTACCCGACAACAAAAATAAAAGCAAAAATAAAATCCCGACGTAGAAATTTCTTGAGGTCGTGAGTACTAAGGGAGGAATGTTGGCCAGCGATATTTTGGAATAAAAAATAGCAACACCCGATATTATTGAGGCTGTAAAGGCGAGAAAAACGCCTTTCTTAATTTGTTCTGAATTGTTTTTCATCTATTTTTTGCAGGATTAAATTTCCATATACGGTAACTAGATCATTCTTTTTTAAAAAACCTATCTTCTTATCATAAACAGCTTCTATACCATTTTCAAGCAAGACTTTTTTCCCTATTATTTTTTTGATCTTCAACGGTCTTAAAAAACACATATTTGATTGTAACAAAAAATTTAGTGTTATAAAATATGATATGGCACCTACATTTAGCAAAAAAATGTTGCTGGTCGAGGATGATTCGATACTACTTGAGATGTACCAAAAAAAATTTGAAAACGAAGGATTTATTGTGTATCTTGCGCACAATGGAGAAGAAGGACTTAAGTCTGCATTAGATACTCATCCTGATCTAATTTTGCTTGATTTAAAAATGCCTAAGATGGACGGCTTGACGATGATGGATTTTCTACGAAAAATAAGCACAACTCCTTCTGACGTGGTAAAAAAAACTAAGGAAATTATTGGTCTATTCGCGTAATTTTTCCCCTTGATTGAGTTAAGGCCTAATAGTTCTCGCTACAGATAAAATTAAGAATATCCCGATGGTATTTAGAATAAAAGAAAGAAGTATAAAATTTCGCGTTTTCATCTGTGAAATACCCATTAGACTAACGCCAAATTCATCAGGTAGAGGTGAAGCAACTATTAAAGCCCCCAAAACAGGCAAAGTCCAACTGAAATATTTAGTATGAACTAGGTGAAAAATTTTATCTCCTCCAAAAAATTGGAAAAAATGTTTAATTTCGCTGATCAATCCCTTATTCCTAATATAATGAAATATTGTCAGGTCAGACAATACTGCTCCCAATCCTGCGACCAATCCAATTTCGATGGGATTTAGTGTTTCAGCTAAAAAGAGTAGAATTACAGTCCCAATAGATACTGTGAAGGTTGAAACAAACATAATACCACCAATAAATGCCCCAAGATAACCATAGCTACCTAAGGTATAAAGAAAGTTACGAAAAGTCTCAGTGCTGAATAAAACTAACGCAATTATTAAACTTGTACCAAGATAGGTTAAGTTTTTATAATGATAACGATGCCACCTCTTTTGCAATAAATCCATGCTAAAATTGTAGCAGAAGTTAAAATTCTACTACCTTTTTTCTTCAAGATTTCAGAATGTTGCTATTTTTTCTTTAAAATCTTCTGTCCCTTCTAAATGAATTTCCTCTTCTGAATCCGCCACCGCCTCCGCCACCTCTTTCTTCTCTTGGTTTTGCAACATTAACTACGATTGGTCTTTCTTCCACTACTTTTCCATTCATTTCGAGCGCTTTTTGTGCATCCTCTACTTTTGCAAAAGTAACAAATCCGAATCCTTTTGATCTTCCGGTATTCCTATCAGTTATGACCACTGCTTCGGTAATCTCTCCATATTGGGCAAATAATTCTTTTAAAGAATCACTATTTATTGACCAAGGGAGACTTCCTACAAATAATTTATTTTTTTCCATTAAATATCACCTCCTTCCATATATATTTTTTATCTTCTTCTAAATCTATTTCTCCTTGAGAGATAATTACTATCTTGATCTATCGGATGGGCCTCAATTACCCTAATAGTATTTCCTTTTAACACTGTATTATTTAGTTTAATTATTGCATCGCGCACTTCTTTGTCGTTGCTCATAACAACATATCCATAGCCTGTATTGGTTTTCCCATCCATACCAACCACAACTCTTGCTGATATGACATGCCCTAATGGTGAAAACAGATCAAGAAGATCTTTATCCATTGTCAATCTCGAAATATTACCTATATATATTTTATTTGTCATTTGAAAAAAAGGGAATAATTGAATGGCTTAATATAAGAAGTTGTTTAGATGAAAAGAAGTTAGCAAATTTCACGCTTACTAGTCACAAAACAATTCCTTAAATCTATATATTAAATATTATATCATAATATATGATTTTTGTAGTATAATAGTATTTAGATTTTTGGTTGACTTGTTAAAGTTAAAATGACATGGCAACATGTCATTTTTTTGTTAGCCAAAAAATATCTTATGGAAATACGAAATGTTGCTATCATCGCTCACGTTGATCATGGGAAAACGACACTGGTTGACGCTATGCTTAAACAAACCCACACTTTTAGGGAAAATCAAAAGGAAATGGCTGAAACCCTGATTATGGATTCAAACGCCCTTGAAAAAGAGAAGGGGATTACGATCCTGGCAAAAAATACTTCTGTTTTCTATAAAAATACAAAGATAAACATCATAGATACTCCCGGACATGCAGATTTTGGAGGAGAAGTCGAACGCATTATTAATATGGCTACTGGCGCTTTGCTTCTTGTTGACGCAGCTGAAGGACCGCTTCCGCAGACAAAGTTCGTATTGAAAAAAGCTCTGGAGGCAAAGTTAAAGATCATCCTACTAATCAATAAGATAGATAAAAAAGATTCTCGACCAAAAGAAGTCTTGCGTCAAGTAGAAAATCTCTTCTTAAACATTGCCCATCACGAATCAGCTTTGCATTTTACTACTCTTTATGCTGTTGGTCGCGACGGAAAAGTTTTTTTTGAACTCCCAGAAAAATATTCAAGTAATATAGACGGTAATTTATCCCCGCTCTTTGACACGATACTCAGAGAAGTTCCAAATAGCAATATAAATGAGGATATGCCATTTCAAATGCTTATCTCTACACTCGATTATGATAAATATGTGGGGCGGCTTTGTGTTGGAAAAATAAACCGCGGAATACTGCAAAAAAATCAACCGCTTGCTTTGATTGATAATGACAAAGTTAAAGGAAAATATAAGGCGCTAAAACTCTTTACAAGTGAGGGTTTACAGCGAAAAGAAGTCGATAAAGTAATGGCAGGAGATATTGTCGCAATTGCTGGAATTCCAGAATTTACAATCGGTCAAACAATTACAAATGTCAATGCACCGGAAGCTTTACCGACTATCAAGATTGAAGAACCTACAATCAAATTGACCATTGGCCCAAATACCACTCCCCTTGCTGGAAAAGAAGGCAAATTTACAACATCAAGACAAATTAAAGAGCGCCTTCTCAAAGAGAAAGAAACAAATCTCGGACTTCGAATCGAAGAAAATTCCGAAAGAACAAACTTTGTAGTATGTGGAAGGGGCGAATTACATCTGGCGATTCTTATCGAAACCATGCGAAGAGAAGGCTATGAGATGCAGGTCTCAAAACCTCATGTCATTTATAAAGACATAGATAATATAAAATGCGAACCCAATGAGGAAGTAACCATAGATATTCCACAAGATTTTTTAGGAGTAATATCAGAAGAAATGGGAAAAAGAAAAGCAAAACTCCTCGATATGAAAACAATCAATACAAATAATGTTCTAATTACTTATGAAATATCAAGCAGAAATTTGCTTGGAGTCCGCAGTTCGTTACTTACTCAAACACGCGGAACAGTAGTCATGAATACCTATTCTTTAGGTTATAAACCCGTGGGGCCAAAGATGAATTCATTTCGTAACGGCGCCCTCATAGCTGTAAAACCAGGTACTTCCTTGACCTACGGATTGATAAATGCTCAAAATAGAGGAATACTTTTTATCGGCCCAGGAATAGATGTATATGAGGGTATGGTGGTCGGGTTGTCGTCGAGAGACCTTGATATAGAAGTTAATGTCTGTAAAGCTAAAAAATTGACAAATAATCGGTCAGTTGGAGAAGGTGTTTCTGAATCGCTCGCCCCTCCTTCTGCGCTAAGCCTTGAACAAAGTCTTGATTTTATAAACGACGATGAACTTTTGGAAGTAACTCCCAGTAATTTACGTATTAGAAAACGTTATCTTTCTCAAGTCGTACGAAAAGTTAAAGAGAGGAAAGAAGATGTATAAACTGATAGAATAATCATATATTGCCCTTGCAAACTTGAAAATTCATGGTATATATGTAATAGACAAACAGCTAACTTATGATAGAAACAACCTCATCTTACTCAAATCCACAAGGAGGAAGTAAAAATAAAAAAATAACAATCATTATTATAGTTCTTATTGTTGCTGCACTTGCGGGTGGTATATTTATGCTTCGACAGCCTGAAAAGAAGGATGAAGCTAAAGTTGACGTCGCTGAAAAGAAAAAACCAACTCCAACAGAAAAACCTAAAATTGATAAAAAATCGGTCAGGATTCAGGTATTAAATGGCACTGGTACTCCCGGTCAGGCAAGCACGGCTGTTGAAGCTCTCAAAAAAGCCGGATATAATGCCGACAGTATCAAAACCGGCAATGCCGAGGAATTCGATACCATAGTTACAACTATCACGGCACGAGCCGGTTTTGCAGACGTTGCAAATGATATAAAAGGTGCGCTTGACGAGACTTTTGATGAGGTTAAAATCGATTCTTCAGAACTTGAGGAGAAGAGTGAGTTTGATATTGTTATTGTAACCGGCGGTAAAAAATTTGAAGAAGAGGAAACTAAAACTACGCCAACTTTAAGTCCTACGACTGAAACCGTTAGTCCAACACCCAGCCCAACGACTTCTGTTACGGCAACTCCAACTACAAGCCCCACCACATCACCCTAGTAGTTTTTTTGTTGAAATCCTATGACTGTTGTTTCACTAATCGATAAAGCAAAGCAGTCAAAACAACCATTTATCCAGTGACTTCTATAAAATATTTCGGTTTTTTTTGAAGATACTATATCTTTTCTGCAGAATGGGCAGACATACATTACTCTATTTTTTTGCGATAGTTTTTTCATATATTGCCTCTCTTGAATTTAGTATAGTCTTTTTATTAAATTTAGCAACAACAAAATTAGAACTTTTTATATCGTGAGCATTTTGACTATTTAATGAATTATATTTAAGTTAATAGAATCTGCCTGACTAACGTCAAAGAGTTGAGATCATAGATAGAGACAGGAATTATTGCCTCGTGAAATTTTTTTAATGTTTTTATTTTATCTTTAACCATCTCTTGTGAAACGAGGTCTATTTTAGTTAAGAGAATTATGGCCTTTTTGCTAAGTATGGCTTTATTGTATTTAGAGATTTCTTCGATTACAGTTTTATAATCTCTTTCGATATTATTAGACTCAACAGAAATACAATGTAAAAGTAAAGAGACTTTTTCTATATGTTTTAAGAATCTAATTCCTAATCCTTTTCCCTTTGCAGCTCCTTCAATGAGGCCGGGTATATCGGCTATAACTTTACCTTTTAAGACTCCCAGATTGGGTTCCAACGTAGTAAATGGATAAGCAGCTGTTCTAACATTTGCTTTTGTCAGCTCATTTAATAAACTACTTTTTCCCGCATTAGGAAGTCCTATAAGACCCAAGTCTGCTATAAGTCTAAGAATTAGCTTAACTTTTTTTTCTTGTCCCTTTTTTCCAGGTGTTGCTTTGTAAGGTGTTTGGTTTGTTGAAGTTTTAAATGAATTATTCCCAAATCCGCCTTCTCCACCCCTACATAGTAATACTTCTGTTCGTATCTCTGTTAAAGTAATTTCCTCGTTTGTATTCTCATCTACGATCGTTGTATTTATTGGGATCATTAGATGTAAATCCTTACCGTTTCCCCCAAATCTTCTATTTGAACCACCTTGCTGACCATTTTCAGCTTTAAAAAAAATTGTTTCTTTGAATTTCTTTAAATCTTTGATGTTAGAGTTTGCCGCAAAATATAAATCTCCTCCTTTTCCTCCATTCCCACCACTAGGCCCTTTTTTTTTGGCAAAAAAAGCAACCTTTCCCGGACCACCGTCACCACCTTTAACTGTTATTTGAGCTTCATCAACAAACATTTTCTTCTAACAGAAATGACCTTTCGATTTTTTAAAAGGCTTTTTTATCCGTGTTTACGTGTACTATCTGTATGTTTTTGACGATCGGTTGAGCGAGTTTGGTTATCAATTTCTCTTGTAATGTTTTTCATGGCATCATTAATACTTCTTCTATTGCTTTCTGCTCTGATAATTTTGCCCGATCTAAGAGTCAAATGCAGCTTTACTATAAAGGTCTTATTGGAATATCCTGCAGCATCTTTTGGCATCTCTAAGTCAATCAAAATATGTTGAATTTGAAGTCTCTTGCCGTATCTTTTAATAAATTGATCAAGAAGTATATTGAGAGTTCCTGTATGAAGTAAGTTTAAACTATTATGAGGTTTTTTCCAAATAATTGGTATTTCTTGCCGTTCTTTTTCCATAAGTTTTATCTACGGTACAAGTATACTCTTATCTTTTGAAAAAAGATTATCTTTGACAATCTACAACAGTGTCCAGGCTCGAGGATAGAGAATGTTAGGATTTATACACCTGAGGTAACCTATAATAATATCCTCTTTTAATTTTATTTAAAAAGTACTAATGTAAAAATAAAGCAGTTTATTACTGGAAATTTTAATATGGAAGCAATTAATAAAATTAGACTTCGTCTGAAAAGATTCATTAAAAATAAGATTGATGCCCCAATTACAAAGCCTGTGCGAATACTCGAAGAAAAAGGGGGATACTACCTCATTTTAAAGAAGCGAAATCGAGAGAGTGCTTATCTTTCGGCAAGAAGTTTAGAAGGTTTTGATTTTGATCTTCTTGAAAATTACACCCTCCCTGATAGTTATCTAGAAAAATATAAATTCACTATTGTTGTTTCAGATCATAAAGTAAAAAACAAAAAAATTACATATTATGGAGATCGACAGATTTTTCTTTCAGGCAAAAGAAAACCAGTAATTTCTTCCTCTTATCCGACAGAAGTTGGCGGTGTTTTTTTGTTTCCCCACGGAATTATAGTCTTATACTTCGAAAGAATAATAGAAAACGGGGTAATGTATTACAAAGCATATCTTGCTCAATTTGATAAAAAACATCCAGACAAAATGCTCTGGAAAACTGAAAATTCGATCTGGGATAGCAAAGATCATTGGCCAAAAAAAAATATAGTTTCACTTGGTGCGGTGATGGTAAAAAACAGAATCGTGATGTATTGGTATGTTGATGAACAAATCATCTATGGCGTATATCTATCGAGCTTTTTTTCAAAACCTGAAAATATCATCAATCCAGCGAGCAAACTGCAAAGACATACTAAAAATCCAATCATTGCTCCCCGGCCGCAAAACGAATGGGAAAATTTCACTACGCTAAATCCCGCCGCAGCCTATATAAATAATAAAGTTCATATATTGTACAGAGCGCAGGGATATGATTATATTTCTACCGTCGGTTATGCAATCAGTTCGGATGGACTACATATAGATCAACGATTAGATAACCCAATTTATAGACCTAGCGAACAGTTTGAGACCAATAACACGGGTAAAGTCAGTAGTGAATTGATGTCAGCTGGCGGCTATGGCGGGTGTGAAGATCCACGTATTACTTTGATCGATGGAAGAGTCTATATGGTCTATGTAGCATTTGACGGGTGGTCGAATCTGCGTCTTGCATTAACATCTATAGACGTCAATGATTTTCTTAATCAAAGATGGAACTGGGAAAAACCAATACTCATTTCTCCACCTCATGTCATTGATAAAAGCGGTTGTTTGCTACCTGAGAAAATCGATGGAAAATATGTTTTTTTTCACAGAGTTTTCCCAAATATACTCATTGATTTTGTTGACGATCTCAATTTTGGCCTAAAGAGATGGTTAAAAGGAGAGTTTCAGATAAAAGTGAGGCCTGGTAAATGGGACAGCCGCAAGATTGGATCTGGCGCGCCTCCTTTGAAGACTAAAGACGGTTGGCTTTTGATATATTACGGTGTAGATGATAAAGATGCAGGAAAATATCATATTGGAGCAATGCTTCTTGATCTAAATGACCCTACTTTAGTGCTCCATCGAACCAATAAACCCATTTTAAGTCCCAAAGAAGAATATGAAAATAGCGGATTTAAGCCGGGAATTGCATATCCGTGCGGAGCGGTGATCGTGCGAAATAATCTTTTAGTCTATTATGGAGCAGCAGATTCTGTAGTCTGTGTTGCTCAAGCAAATCTTGATACATTCTTGGAAGAACTAAAAACCGAAAGTCAAACTCATCTCTTTCCAGTAGAAATTAAGGAAGTGTATTACTAATGCTATTTAATAGATACCCCAGTAACCCGATACTTCAACCAAACTCTAACAATCCATGGGAAAGCTTTGCGACATTTAATGGTTCGGTCATCAAAAAAGATAATCAGTATATCATGCTGTATCGAGCAATGGGAAACGAGGTAAATATTGATACGAAAAATTTGCAATTATCAGTCATTGGTAAAGCGGAAAGCACAGATGGATACTCATTTAGTAACAGAAAAATATTCTTCTCTCCCGAACATGAATGGGAAAAATATGGGTGTGAAGATCCACGTATTACTAAAATAGATGATCAGTATATTACCTTTTATACAGCTCTTTCTAACTATCCGCCGAACTATTCTGAAATACGAATAGGAGTAGCTTTATCGAAAGATTTAAATACAGTACAGCAAAAACATCTAGTTACCCCATTTAACGCGAAAGCTATGGCGATGTTTCCTGAGAAAATTAATGGTCAATATACCGTGATGCTAACCGTCAATACAGACAATCCTCCTACATATATCACGTATGCCCAATTTGAAAAAATTGAGATGATATGGGATATGAATTTTTGGAATGAATGGTATAAAGATTTGGATCGTTACATTATTCCGCTAAGAAGAGTCAATAGTGACAATATGGAGGTTGGCGCAGTCCCCATAAAGACAAGCGCTGGATGGGTTGTTATTTATTCATATATTAAACATTACTTCAGTAGTAGGATAAAAAAAGAATTCCGCATCGAGGCGGTATTACTTGATCTTAAAGAACCGCAAAAAATAATCGGTCGAATACACGGCCCTCTACTTCTTCCTCAAGAATCATATGAACAGATGGGTAATGTGCAAGATGTTGTGTTTCCTGAAGGAGCGTTGATTGAAGATAATAAGATAAGAATATATTATGGTGCAGCTGATACCTCATGTGCAGTTGCAGAAGGAAATACAAATGAGTTTATGCAATCGTTTGAAGTGAATTCTCCCGGAACTCTGAAGTGTCAAAAGTTTCCTCACAATCCACTATTACAACCTATAGCAGAACATTCATGGGAGGCAAAAGCAGTCTTTAATCCTGCTGCTTTTGAGTTAGAAGGTAAAATATATCTTATTTATAGATCAACATCGCAAGACAATATTTCATATTTAGGAATGGCTGTAAGCTATGATGGTCTACTCATAGATGAACGAGTAAATAAACCGATCTTTCCGATTAAAGGATGTGAAGACCCGAGAATAACGCAGATCGATAACAGACTGTATATGTTATACACGGCGTTTGATGGAAAATTACCACGGCTGGCCCTGACTTCAATCACAGTTGCTGATTTTTTAGGGAGAAATTGGGATAGATGGGAAAATGCCAAAATAATTTCGTCTCCGGGACTTGCGGATAAAGATGGCATGCTTTTCCCCGAAAAAATTGATGGCAAATATATCATATTTCACAGAATAGAACCAAATATTAGTATAGATTATGTTGACAGTCTGAATTTTGACAATTTTTCATTTTTGAAAATATCTGGGACAATTACACCGCACAATCGAACCTGGGATGAGGCAAAGGTCGGAATCAACACACCTCCTCTCAAAACCGAAAAAGGTTGGATTATTTTTTATCACGGTATTAGTAAAATAGATCAACATTATCGGGTAGGAGTCTTGCTTCTAGACTTGAAAGATGTTACTAAAGTGATTGGTTGGACTCCATATCCGATACTCGAACCTGAGAGAATTTTTGAAAAAAGAGGCGTGACAAATAACGTAGTCTTTCCCTGCGGATATGTTTTGAAAAATGGAATAATCTATTTGTATTATGGTGGGGCCGATAAAGTAGTCTGCGGAGCAACAGTCTCGCTAAATGCTCTTATTGACTATCTTTTACAAAGTCGTTCCGAGAAATACCTCTCATATCCTTAAAGTATAAAATGCAAAAAAGATTCGTTGTCCAGGCTCGCAGACTATGTTCGCCTATTTTAAGCTAAAGACTTGATAATTTTTACAGTTATCTCTTTTATACTGTCTAAAACTAAATCAGCAAGTTCAAAACTTTCATCACCCTTAACAAATCGACTTGGAACGGCTATCACTTTCATTTTTGCATTTTTACCTGCCATGACTCCACTAGGAGCATCTTCAAATACTACGCATTCTTCCCCTAAGACTTTCAATTTATCTGCTCCTATTAGAAAGCACTGTGGATCTGGTTTACCTTTAGAGACCATTTCGCCAGTGATAAGTTCATGGAAATAATTACTTATTCCGGTTATGTTAAAAACCAAGTCAATGTAATCTTTTTTTGAGGAGGTAACCAAAGCGGTTTTAAAATTCTGAGAAACCATTTGTAGAAAATTTTCTGCTCCATCTAATAATTTTAGTTTCTTCTTAACAAGATCGAAGAAAACCACATTTCTTTCCCTTAGTAGTTCTTCTCCAGATTTATCGATAGACATAACAGTTTTTATCCACTTATCGAACTTTTTGCCAGTTCCTTGACGATGTAGCTCTTCTGTAAACTCAAGATTATATTGTTTGAAATATATTTTATTTGCCTCAAGATAAAGTTCTTCTGAATTTACCAAAAAACCATCCATATCGATAAGTGTTGCTTTAATCATATTTACATTTTAACAAAAAGTGTTCGAACGTCCATCCGCCTAGGAAGATTTTTGAGACTAAAAATAACGTGCCCAGACTCGTGGAGGATGTTAGAACTTTTTATGCTTCTTTTTGGGGAAGCGTTTTACTGTAAGCACGGCATTTCCGTCATCTGCCAAATCAATGTCCATATGGTCTCCACTCCGAATTCTATCAGTGTCAACATTACTCAATACAACAAGACCACCCATGATTTCTTTATGAGTGGCAAAATATTCTCTTGTTACTAAAAATCCGTGGGACATGAGCGCTGCATGTGAAATAATCGCTCGAACTGAACCAATTACTGAATTTGTGTGAAAATAATTTCAGGATCATTGTTGTGAACAACAAGTATTATATCCTGAGGAAAGTCTGGGTCATTTCTAAGTTCCCTAAACATCGTTGAGATATATCCATCCTCATCTCGTTTCCATCTACCTCTTTCGAGTGGATAGTCCCTGTGATGTAAATTTTTAAGAAGACGGTCAACGTTCTTTTCGTTTACAAAATCTTTGGAATAGTATATTGTTCCAGAAATTCGAGAGGGTGTTTCTTCGGTAAGCGCTGCAATTGCTGCTTCTAGATGAAAATATTTTGGCCCCCAGCCAATTTTTTCACGCACTGTTCTTGTAACAGATTTAAGTGATTCTTGGATACGCATAAATCTATTTTAACATATTAGGAGGTTCTAAAATGAAGTGTCCAGGCTCGCCTGCCCTTCTGAAGTTTTAACGAAAGAGGGTGGACGACGTTAGAATTTTTTACTCCTAGTAAAATTTTTTGTTTCTGGTGGAGGATTTCTTTCTACATCAATTGAAGTTCCCCTTTTATCTATATTATAACCCTTTTTAACCATAATATAGATTAAAAAATAACCTAATAAGGCTATTGGGAAGAAAACAATTGTGTAAAAAACTACTTTATCAAGCTGAAAGTTAGAATTATAAGAATATGAAATTATGATTGAAAACAGAACAGATATTAACAATAAGTATAGACTATATTGAATAGTTTTTTTAATTGCTGTCTTTATAGTTTGAATATCTCTTTTAAACCAATACTTTGTATCTTTAACAATGTCAATATCACCTAATTCGTCTACATGCTTCCAGTCGTCGTCAACCATTTTTTTAAGTATATCAAAAGTTGTAATCGTATTTATTTACGTCGGATTAGTTTAGTTTGTTGAGAAGCGTCTAGACTCGTGGAGGATGTTAGAACTTTTTATTTTAATGAAATTTACTCGCATGCATAATAGTAACGCCTACCAACTCTTCATTTCTTTTTCGAATAAGAATATCATCAGTAATCATTTCAGTATCAGTAGCTTGTTGTGGTTTTTGAAAAGAAATATATAGGACATCAGCTTCTTTATCATAGTCAAATGAGATAAAACTCTTTTTTTTAGAAAGAGCTATTATTTGTGGAAGCAAAGGTTGGATTTGATTAATTATTGCTTTTTCCATAGAATTTCTTTCTTTAACAAATAACTTATTCTTGATGTAATGAATGCCGTGATAATAAATCCATCTCCGTCATCAGTCTCTTTATAAACAACAACGATCCATCTTTTATCGCTCTTTCGAGCCGCTAATAATTCCTGCCCTTCACCTTTTACAATTATATCAGGTTCTGCTACAGTATTAAGTACCTCGTCTATTCTCCCTGCTAATTCATCATGGTTTTCAATAATATGCGACCATATTTCATCTGTAAGCCTAATCAAAATGTTATTCTTTGAATAGACAATTTTCATAAAGAAAGTATATCAGAGTGACTCTGTAGTAAAAATCAAAAAAAATCCTACAAACGGCTTACGCTCTTGCATGGAGATTTTAGTAATTAAATGATATCAAATAGGAAAGAAAATTTCAGTATCAAAACAAATTGTTAGAAAGCTCCAAGTCCAGACTCGCTTGCTCTTCTGAATCCCGACTAAGTCGGGAGAAAGAGGGTGAAAGATGTTAGAACTTTTTATTCTAATGATAATTCCATATCAACATGAGGAATCCCTAAATTCCATAAATCATATTTTTTAGAAGTTGCTTTAAAACCAGCTTTTTCATATATTTTTTGTGCATGCTGTTGCGCCTGCATCCATAATCTTTTAAAGCCTTTTTTATGAGCTTGTTTAATCATATATTTCGTTAGTGATAAGCCAATTCCTTTTCCTCGAAATTCTTTTTAACTACCATTCGTTCTATTTTCCCAGATTGTTTTGGATCTTCTCTTAACCTCACCGTTGCAACAATTTTACCCTTAACAATCGCTACATAATGAGTTGATTTTTTATCAAGCTCATCAGGCTCCCATCCTGGAAGACATTTTTGTTCAATAATAAATACTTCTGAACGTATTCTAATTGCATCGATAAATTCGTTTATATTTTTTACTTTCTTATAAGTTACTTTCATAAAGAGATTATATCAAGGGCTTATTTTTCTGACCTTTTATTTCTATTAAACTTTCTTTTAACATTATTCTCAAAGTTTTTTTACCAACTGTTGTTTTAAAATATTTTTCTCTTCGTGTAGCGTCATGTTTTGAAAGAAAATATTCACAAAACAATAAGGTAAATGGTCGACGAAACTCAGTAGCTAAAGAATTACCCTGAATATGCGAGGTTAATCTTTCATGGAGGTTGGTTGTGTAACCGATATAAAATTTATTGTCTTTTAAGGAAAATAGTACGTAAACGCAGTAGAGAAGTTTTTTCATTTTTGACTCTTTTATTATAGAGATTTTTCTTTTGACTCTATCATAATTGTTTAGAGTCATTATTGGCCGTGTAGCAGATCAAAGATCGCTACACGGCAGTGAAGTGATCCGCTTCCTGCGGATCACTTCACTGTCCAGGGGGAAGGATTCGAACCTTCGTAGGGCGAACCCAGCAGATTTACAGTCTGCCCCCGTTGGCCACTTGGGTACCCCTGGTAGCTTCAAAATTATATCAAATCTCGCAGAAGTTTTATTAAAAAATCGAAGGCAATATGCTTTCTATATAAAAAGTTCTAACTTCATGAATTCGACATCGTTACAATCCTAAAAAGCTTATTCCTTGTGTTATAATTTCGCCATGATTGTTGCTGTTGGTTCAAAAAATCCCACAAAAATAAGGCCGGTTAGAGAAGTTTTCTCTCATCATTTTAAAAAAATTGATATCAGAGCAGTCAATGTCGCATCAGGCGTTAAAGATCAACCACAACATGTTGACGAAATCTATCAGGGTGCCTTGAATAGAGCACTAAATGGGCTAAAAAAAGTAAAAAATGCCGATTATGGAGTGGGAATTGAAGGCGGTATTCATAGATACAAACATGGTTGGTTTGAGCAATCGATAGTTGTCATCGTTGACAAAAAGCTAAATATTGGTGTTGGGGCCTCAGGAGGTTTGGTTCTACCTAAAAAAATAATCCAGGAAATTCAGACAGGGAAAAATCTGGAACAAGCCGTGGATAAATATTTTAAAACAAATAAAATTGGCGAAGGTATAGGAATGTTTGGAATATTTACCAAGGGGGTCGTTACCCGTGCAGAGGGAGTAAAACATGGAGTTGCATTTGCTCTTGCACGCTTTCTTCATTCAGATATGTATGCCGACTAATATATTAATATAATGTATTATGCAGCAATGTCCGAATTGCCAGTTTAACATTCAACCAGAGTGGTACTTTTGCCCAAACTGCGGTAAATTACTCAAGGAAAAACCTATCTCTATCTCGATTTTGAAGCAGATTACTATTTATTTTATCAGCTTTTTCTTGGCTCCATTTGGTCTAGCTTGGGGATTCAAATATATCCGCAATCCAGATAGAAAAGTAAAACTTATCGGGCTCGTGTCAATCCTCCTTACCATCTTATCGATTGGTCTTCTAATCACCATCTTTAAAAACTTCATGGATCAATATGCGCAAATTTTAAACAATTATGGTGTCATACCCAAATGAAAGATCTTTTAGTCCAAAAAACTGGGCTTAGCGAAAATGAAGTCTTAGAAAGACAAAAAAAATATGGAAAAAATGAGATCAAAGGAAGAGAGACAACTTGGTATGATGTTTTGTTTAGGCAGTTTACTTCACCTTTTGTCTATCTTCTAATCTTTGCCTCAATTTTGGCAATATACCTAGGTGAATTATTAGATGGAGCCATGGTGATGCTTTTTGTCATCATAAATGCCCTACTTGGCTTCTATCAAGAGTTTAAATCAGAAGAAGCTCTAAAAATTCTGAAACGCTATATCATCGCCACAACAAAAGTTCTGCGAAATGGTGAAAAAAAAATCATTGAAAGCATAAATCTAGTCCCAGATGACATAGTCATATTAGAACCAGGCGATAAAATTCCAGCTGACATTAGGTTCATAGAAACAACTGATCTATCCGTTGATGAGTCGATCTTAACCGGCGAATCTGCCCCGGTTAAAAAAGACATCAATAAACAAAATATTGGCTCTTCTGGAACGACTATCCTCACCGGAAAAGCTAAGGGAATAGTTATTAGAATCGGCAAAGAAACTTCAGTTGGTGAAATCGCTCGTATCACCGTTGAAACAAAACACGTAAGTAGTTTTGAAAAAGGACTCACCCAGTTCAGTTCTTTTATAATTAGATTGATAATTTTGACTCTTGTTTTTGTCTTTGTCGCCAACATTTTAATCAATGGATCAAACGCCAATATAGTTCGACTTGCGATCTTTTCAATCGCTCTTGCTGTCAGCGTCATTCCTGAAGCTTTGCCTGTCGTCACAACTTTTTCTCTCTCACGCGGAGCGCTCAAACTGACCAAGAATAAAGTTGTGGTCAAACGGCTATCTGCCATCGAAGATCTGGGAGGGATTGAGATCTTGTGTTCTGACAAAACAGGAACAATTACAGAAAATAAATTAACTGTTGATAACCTATATGCAAAAGATTCCAAAAAACTCCTTATCTATGGAGCGTTAGCTTCTTTATCAAATGATTCTTTTGATGTAGCAATTCGCAAAAAGTTAAGTTCAGAAGAACACACTGAAGTTAAACAGTTTATCATACTAACAGAGATACCGTTTGACCCTGAGAGGAAAAGAAATAGTTTACTTGTGAAAAAAAATTCAGAATATTATCTAGTCGTCAGAGGAGCGCCAGAAGAAATTTTAACTCTTTCCAATAATCTCTCTTTAAATGAACTCAAAAATCTTGAGTCATGGATCGGGGAACAAGGTAATAAGGGAAATAGGACACTTGCGGTTGGTATGAAAAAAGTTACAGCGGCAGTGAAAGATCACCTCACTAAGGAAGAAAACAACCTTGAATTTCTCGGTTGTATTTCATTCGTCGATCCAATTAAACCTACTGCTTATAGCTCGATCAAAAAGGCCAAGGAGATGAGAGTAGGAATTAAAATTTTAACCGGTGACAGCAAAGAAGTTGCAACAGCTGTTGCTTTGCAAGTTGGATTAATTAAAAATGCAAAAGAGGTAGTCACCGGTGATGAATTTATAGATCAACCAGTCGAAAAACAGCATAAAATAGTTGAAGAATATAATGTCTTTGCTCGAACATCTCCGCAGCAGAAATATGCAATTCTTAAACTTCTTGAGGAAAAACACGAGGTTGGGTTTTTGGGAGAAGGCATAAACGACGCTCCTGCTTTGAAAATTGCCAATGTAGCATTGGTTGTGGATACTGCCTCAGATATCGCTCGAGATACAGCTGATATTGTCCTTCTACATAAAAGTCTAAGAGTGATTGTTGACGGAATCAAACTTGGCAGAGAAACTTTTTCCAATACAACCAAATATATAAAGGCAACTCTTTCTTCAAATTTTGGAAATTTTTACACCGTAGCCATTGCATCTCTTTTCGTAAGTTATTTACCCCTTCTTCCGCTACAAATTCTTCTTATAAATCTTTTGACCGACTTTCCCATGATTTCAATTGCCAGCGATTCGATTGATACAAAAGAATTAAAAAATCCAAAAGCTTATGATTTGAAAGAAATCGCCCTTATCGCCACCATTTTGGGTGTCGTTAGCTCTTTTTTTGATTTCATGTTTTTTATCCTTTTCTCCCGTATCTCACCTCAAGTTCTTCAAACGAATTGGTTTATAGGCAGTGTTTTAACCGAACTGGTCTTCCTTTTTTCCATTCGGACAAAGTCGCCCGTCTTAAAAGCATTGAAACCATCCCGTCCTGTTATATTTTTATCTCTATTGGCAGCTATAGTAGCAGTCGTCATCCCTTTTACACAATTCGGTCACAGATTTTTTAGTTTTATTTCTCCAACACCAACCTATCTCATCATGATTATTGCAATTGTTCTATTGTATTTTATCTCTACGGAGACAGTAAAACTTGTCTATTATGGATCAGCTTTTTACAAAAAATCTCAAAGTTGATAGAATAGTAACATGAATATTATCTTAATGATCATCTTGGGCATCATACTGTTTCTTATTTTTAATTTCTTGGTGGGAATGTTTGGATTTAATACAGTAGTTCTCATCATGCTCTCACTAATTTTGGCAGGAATAGTTTTAAGCTAACTTTTACGTCGCGTTTTCTTAAGTTCCTCATCATAAAAGCCTCCTACCATATTTATTCCTCGCGAACTTAATGTACTCAACCCTTCAATACTTTCAGCCTTAACCGCTCTATAATTTTCAAAATCTCCTTTTCCCTGATCTTCTGGAATCCCGTTCTCAGCCATATCTGCCATTCCGTATAAAACACAATATTTTGCAACTTCAGCAAAAATATCTCTCAATTCATTACTGCCTTTCGGCTCTGTTTCTAAATATATCGAAGGTAATTCTACCTCTCCTACACTTATTCCAACTGTTTTTCTTCTTCCGTTACCAGAATCTGTTGTATTTGCCATCCATTCCAACCCCATTTTTTTATTCACCTGTATGGGTAATACATTTCTTCCCGTTTCAAGTGAATAATTTATGGCAAGAGCTATAGCTACTGGTGTGAATTGAATATTATCTCTGCTCATACCATCTTTATCGGTGCTGAAGCCAGGAAAATATAAAAGCGATCCACCTCGATTATGTAAAAGAAGAATTCTCTTTAAACTCTTCTTCGGATCCTTTAACTGGGGAATTTCTCTTTGTTTACCATCAATTTCTTTAACTATTTTTTCAACAGCGATTGTGGCTGGCATGAGAACTTTATATTTGGAAGGAAAATAAATATACTTTTCTTCCCTTGTCATAGCTTCAACCATATTTGGTTGCCACATCCATTCAATACCTAATATTGAAGAACCTTTGGCTGCTTCATAACCATAAGTAATAGCTGCATCAAAATTCGCAGTCACATCTTCCCTATAACCACCAACTCCGCCAACAAATCCGCCGCTGATATAGTTTCCTATAACTATCATCGGTCTACCTCTTGGAACCGATCCCTCTACTCTAACATGTGCAGATTCTGCCAATCCTCTTCTTACTCTTGGATCATGTATTGTTCCAGCTTTTCTGTAGGCGTATGATGCAACGTTAATTCCCTCGATTGCTAATGCAGCGGGAATTAATATTTGATGTAGTTGTCTTTTTCTCGATTCTACTAACTGTTGAAGTTGAATTCTAAGCTCTCTCATAAATAACAAACAAAAAACCCCGCCCTAAGAATCGAGCGGGGTAAACTTGTGAAAGTTTAAATTCGTTTAATAGCCACCCATACCTCCCATATCTGGGGCGGATGGAAGGGCTGCTTTTTCTTTTTCAGGTAAATCGGTCACCAATGCTTCGGTAGTCAGAATCATAGTCGCAACCGATGCTCCATTCTCCAAAGCTGATCGCACAACCTTAGCAGGATCAATTATACCGCGTTTAAACATCGAACCAAACTCTAGCGTCAACGCATCAAATCCATAATCGCCGCCTTTTGTCTCCTCGACTTTTTTAAGCACCCAGCCGGCATCTGCTCCAGAGTTACTCGCAATCATCTTGAGAGGTTCTGCCAACGATCGATAGACAATATCGACGCCTGTCTTCTCTTCCTCAAAGTCCATCTTCTTTTTAAGAGAAAGCAGTGCATGTCTAGCTTGAAGAAGCGTGACGCCACCTCCTGCAACAATCCCCTCTTCAAGTGCGGCTTTAGTTGCGGCAACAGCGTCGTTGACTCTTTCTTTTTTCTCTTTCATCTCCACCTCGGTTGCAGCTCCTACGTTTATGACTGCGACTCCGCCAGAAAGTTTGGCTAACCTTTCCTGAAGTTTCTCTTTGTCAAAATCAGATGTTGACTCCTCGATTTCTCGTCTTATTTGACCAACACGAGCTTTGATTTTTGCGACCTCTCCTTTTCCACCGATGATGCGGCAGTTTTCTTTGTCTGACCAGACCTTATCTGCTCGACCGCAATCCTCCACCTCAATATTCTCAAGTTTCTTACCCAAATCTTCAGAGATGACTGTGCCGCCTGTGAGTATGGCGATGTCCTCAAGCATCTCTTTTCTTCTGTCACCAAAGCCAGGAGCCTTGACAACAAGCGCGTTGAAAGTTCCTCGCATTTTATTGACAACCAATGTTGCCAAAGCCTCTCCCTCAACCTCATCGGCTACGATGACTAAATTTTTAGAAACTTTGACAAACTTTTCCAAAAAGGGTAACAAATCTGAAACAGCAGATATTTTTTTATCGGTTATGAGAACATAAGCGTCTTCCACCTCTGCCACCATCTTATCAGGATCTGTAACAAAATAAGGAGAGGCATATCCTCGATCAAACTCCATCCCTTCTTTATAGGTGATTTCCATCTGAAGGCCTTTTCCTTCCTCAACGGTTACTACGCCGTCTTTTCCCACTTTTCGTATCGCCTCGGCAATCAAGCTGCCAATCTGAGTATCGGCTGCAGAAATTGTTGCGATCTGAACGATTTCCTCTTCATTATTGATAGATACTTTCTTAGCCATCTTTCTAACCTGCATCACGACCTCTAACACAGCCATTTCAATCCCTTTTTTAAGAATCATCGGGTTTGCTCCGGCCGTGATATTTTTTAGTCCATAGTTAACCATCATCTGGGTAAGAAGAGTCGAAGTTGTGGTGCCGTCGCCTGCGACATCATTTGT
>CAYSQE010000001.1:291726-297380 GCA_964433155.1 uncultured Gammaproteobacteria bacterium
TTAACGAGTTGTGCACCCATATTTTCAAATGGATCTTCTAGATCGATCTCTTTGGCAACTGACACACCGTCATGAACAACATTGGGTGCGCCCCATTTACGATCAAGCGCAACGTTTCGACCACGTGGACCTAACGTTGTGACTACTGCCTTTGCCAAAATGTTAACTCCCTTTGCAAGTTTTTGCCTTGCATCTTCTGAAAATTTGAGTTGTTTTGCCATACTATTTTAAATTTATAATTTTTAATTGACAACCGCCATTACATCTTTCTGTTCTATTAATAACCATTCCTCATGTCCAACTTTCACTTCGTTTCCTCCCCATTTTTTATAGAGAACTTTTTGGCCGACCTTGACCATCATTGGTACCTTCATTCCATGATCGTTGATCGTACCTGGGCCAACCGCCATAACTTGGCCGACCTGGGGTTTTTCTTTTGCTGTGTCTGGTAAAACTATTCCTGACGGAGTGGTTTGAGTCTGCTCGAGAGGTTTAACTAATACGTAATCAAAAAGAGGCTGGATACCTGCCCGTCCGGCAGGCGGGTTATTTTTTTGAGATTTTGCCATAGAAAATTTCTAGAATAATTTGTAATATGATTTTAGTGTAGATACTTTACAAAAAAATTTATAATTTGTCAAGAGGATAATTAGTCTGCTAACAATATGGATAATCAGAATGGATCATCAGAGGTAGAAAAATTGCGTTTGAAATTGCAATCGTCTGACTTACCTGCTAATTTAAGAGAAAAAGCAGTACATCAAATTGACCGAATCGCACTCACTTTAAAATACGGTGGAAATCTATCACAAATTGACATCACTTCAAAATACATCGACTGGATTACCAGTCTTCCTTGGAACAAAAAAACAGAAGATATACTTGATATAAAAAAGGCTAAGGAAGTCCTTGATAAGAACCATTATGATCTAGAAAAGATAAAGCAGCGACTTCTCGAGTATCTGTCTGTAATTATTGTCCAAAAAGAGAAGGTACCAGATGGTACTTTCCACGCTCCTCAACTTTTTTTTATTGGGCTTGTAGGAACGGGTAAGACTACCATTGCACAATCTTTTGCAGAAGCGCTTGGTCGTAAATTTGTCAGAATTCCTTTTGGTGGACTATCTTCTGCTTTAGATCTGCGTGGACAGTCAAAAACTTCGCCTGAATCAGAGCCTGGTATGATGATACGGGCTTTAAGACGAGCAGACTCCAAAAATCCTGTGGTTCTTTTGGATGAACTAGATAGAATAACTCCAGAGTCTCGAGCCTCCATCATGGGTGTGCTTGTCGAGCTTCTCGATCCTGAACAAAACGCGAACTTTTTCGACTACTTTATAGATTATCCTGTAGATCTTTCACAGGTGTTGTTTGTGGCAACGGCAAATAATACTAACAACATCTCAACCGCGGTTATGGATAGACTTGAAGTGATCCAAATGCCATCATATACAGATGAGGAAAAAATGATGATTGGCAAAAATTTTGTCTTACCTAGATATGTTAAAGACGCAGGACTTAATCCAGAAATTATAAAAATAGAAGATGGCGCTTGGCATCATATCATCCGCCCTCTTGGTTTTGACGCGGGCCTACGCTCCCTTGAACGCACTATCGAAGGAATCGTTCGCAAGGTCGCCTTTAAAATTGTCAACCATCAAGGGCAAAATTTCGTTGTAAATGAAAGTAATTTAAAAGAGTATCTAACTTGAATCACCAAGATTCCAATAATCAAGTGCTCCAAACAATAGACAATGACCAATAATCAAAATTCAAGTAAATTTAATCTTGAAAATAGAACTCTTCAATTTGCAAAACAAATTATTGTTCTTTGTAAATTATTACCAAATAATACAGTTAACTTTAAATTAGTCGACCAACTTATTCGTTCATCTGGTTCAATAGGAGCTAATTACAGGGAAGCGAATGATTCATTAGGTAAAAAAGATTTTATACATCGTCTAAGAATTGCTCGAAAAGAATCAAAAGAAACGATTTTCTGGCTTGAACTAATTAAAGAAGCAAATTCAAAAATTGAAATTGATTTACTTATTGACGAATGTAATCAACTCCGAAATATTCTCTCTGCTATTATAAATAAAATAGTAAAAAATGATTAATGTTTGGAAATTGAAATTTGAAGCTTGTTTGGAATACTTGGAATTTGGTTATTGGAATTTTATCTATGTATAACGATCTGCCACTTTTGAAGCTCCGTAAGAATCTGGTTTTATTTTGACATCATAACCGCTACCTCGGACCATACCGACCACCTCAGTGATCATATCTCTTGTCTCGCCATTGTGACCTATATCGACATGGATCTGAATATTATATTTTGAGATTCCATTCACTTTAAAAAAATGAATAAAATTTTCAGACGTCTGCAGACTCATTGTGGCCTCTTGGTATATGCGTTCCTTTAAACTTACTTTTCTATCAATAACTTGTCGTTTCCAAAAATAAATACCGCCAAAGCCTACTCGATGGACAATCAGGGCAGAAACAAAATCATAGCTATCTTTTTTGACTTTTTGCGAATCAGTGCCCACAATAATTTCATATCGTGCTTTTTTATCTTGGGCCATGAAAGTAGAAATGATGTTTTTCAGTCTATCTAAATCTACTATTCCATGTGTTGGACTATGATACATAAAATTAAATTACCCTTAAGCTCCTAATTTTACCACATTTTTACCTATTTTTGATCGAAAAAATGGTTCGAATTCCATTTGGTCGCGTTATGAATATTATTCAATAAATGCATGTTTCTTCATAAAAGCTCTTCCTGAACCTGACTTTAAGTATTTTTCAAAATTAAAGACAGCGTATTTATTTGAAAAAGCAAAATAAGCTGTTAACTTTATAGGAAGGAATTGTTTAGTTGCAGGAACATATCCTTTATTATGTCTTTACATTCTGTTTTTTAAATCGTCAGTACAGACTATATAAGGTTTACCGTTTTTACAACGTAATAAATAAGCGTAATAAAACATATAAGTTTGGCGAATTCCTCCTTCGCAAAAACTTAACCATAGTATTTTCAGTATAGTTTATTTTTTTGTTAAAGCGGACATTGTCCGCCGTAGTGGGACGAAGTGTTTTTGCTTCGGCGGACGAAGGCGGAGACGGAGGGATTCGAACCCCCGAGAGCTTTGCAGCCCTACCTGTTTTCAAGACAGGCGCACTAGTCCACTATGCGACGTCTCCATGTTTTTCCTCCTTCGCTAAAGCTTCGGAGGACAAGCAAGACCAGTCCAATCAACCACTCTGGCACGTCTCCAACAAAAATGAGACTTGGAGGGGAATCGAACCCCTGCATAGGTGTTTTGCAGACACCTGCGTTTCCTCTTCGCCACCAAGTCATTTGTAAGTGATATTTTACCTTAATCCGACTCATGAAACAATGCTAAAATAGTCCCATTTTAATTATTTTTGGCTACTGGTTTTTAAAGATTTATCGGGAAGGAAAATTTGTCAAATAGTATGTTAAAATAAAGATATGAAAAAAAGAAATAATATAACTCTGCTTAAAATTATGAACGAGCCTCTTTATCGAGGCAAACATGTTATTTTAGTCGCTGGCAAAGTTTATACTGCAAATACGGGTAAACAAGCAAATAAGATCTTGGACCTTCTGGAAAAAAAATATCCGAAAGAGACTCCTGCTATTACATATATCCCTAAAACAGACACACTTTATTTATGAAATCTCTCAACTGTTAGGAAGACATTTATTTTTTGAAACGTTCGAAGTTGCTTTTAGTAAAAAACATACAGTAACATTCTCAATATGAAATTTAAAACCGAAATATCTGCAGGTGGGATTGTTTATAAGAACATCAAACTGCCAACTTCAAACGTCAAACGTTTGTGGTTGATTACTCAACATTCTAAACATAAAGGCTGGGGATTTCCTAAAGGTCTGGTTGGTGATAAAGATTCAAGTGAAAAAATGGAGAATGCAGCCTTACGTGAAGTTGAAGAAGAAGGTGGAGTAAAGGCGAAAATAGTTTTAGCAAAACCAATTGAAGTTAAGTATAAATATCGTTTCAAAGATTACCTTGTTGATAAGACAGTCTATTATTTTCTGATGGAATATATCTCAGGCGATCCGAAAAACCACGATTGGGAGATGATGGATGCAAAATTTAGCACACAAGGTGAGGTAAAAAAAACACTTTCTTTTAAATCCGATAAAGAAGCTTTTGAACAAGCTCTCAGTCTTTTCTAAAAAAACTAATATTTTTATCTCATTGTATATCCGTCACGTCTATACTCTCTACTAAAATATAATCGTCGCACTGACAAATCAACGCTTCACAAAAAACTTCTTGGGCAGGATACTTACCGCTAACTTTTACTCTTTTACCGATGAAGTTTTTTAAAGAAGATGTGTTTAGATCAGCTTTATCGGGTGAAGCCTGCAGCTGCAATGTTGTTGTTTGACCAGTAAGATATGTCCCTTGATCGGCAAGAAGATAGAGACCTTCAGGACAGTAACTTTTTTGTTCTCCAAGTTGTGACCCTGTTTTTACAGTACCGGTAAAAACTTTGTTCTTTGCGCTAGATATAGCTAAGGTAGGCGTGAAAAATGCTTGAGTCGGACTGATAGATAAATCCGGGTACTGATAATTTCCTTTTACATTCAACAAATACAACGCAATAATTCCTAAGATTAAAAGGCAGATTATAATAACTTTGTATTTTAAAAAAAATCGCTGATTAACCATCTTAACGACTATAATATCAAATTATAATATTTTGATCTGTTTATTCTACACCTAGGGAGTGAAAGATTGATACCTGCCGTTTTACGGTCAGTGCTTGGTGCGGGGGATGCAAATTATTTTGAACAGCTTTTAAGCCAACAATTTAATAAGGTAAACCAGTTACGGCTCCATGTTTGTTTCATATATTATTTTTTTTCTTCAAGAATTTCTCCTTCTTCAACTTTGTCTTTATCAATAAAAAGAGGAGGTTTATGTTTTCTTTTTTCATTTCGTGATTTAAAAAAATATAGAATAAGAAGCGGTAATAAAGAAAAAATCACTTTTTTTATTATCTGCATTAAAGTTATTGTCTGTCAGATTTAATACCCTCCCAAAAACAACGGTAATAAAAAACTAACTAGTAATAAAAGAACGATAATCGTAATAACGATATTTGAAACATTCATTTTATTTGTTTCTTTAAAATTTCTCCTAGGCGTTTAATAGTCTCACCATAGCCTGCCCAATCACCTTCTTTTTGAGAACGGATGGCTTCATCGTATAGTACTTGGGCTTGTTTAAAGAGATCTTTTATCTCTTGATCAACGACTGCGACTGATTGACCCGGATTTAATCGAGGTTGATCTGTTTTCTCTGTAACTCCAAATATTCTTGAAAGAGCCGCTTCTAAAGTTTCCTCCATAGCAATCTTATTTTCATAGGCAACAATAACCCGCTTAAGCTCTGGAATTTTTCCTGTTTCCGCTTTAAGATAGAGCGGCCTTACATAGATAAGAGACTCTTCAATCGGGATCACAAGGAGCGGTCCTTGAATAACCTGCGATCCTCTCTGATCCCATAGAGAGATCTGCCTGCTGACTTCAGCGTCCTGATTAATACGGCCGATAACCTGCTTTGGGCCAAAGATAAGTTTTTGTTTTG
>CAYSQE010000002.1:0-153245 GCA_964433155.1 uncultured Gammaproteobacteria bacterium
ATCTCAAACTCAATTTTACTGAACCGTATTGGTGAGAAACATTTTCATGGAATCAAATTTACTTTGTTATAATGGGGAAATATGAAGATAATTGACTTGACTCAACCCTTATACGATCATATGCCCGTCTATCCAGGAGATCCAGAAGTAATCATAAAAGAGATTCATACCTTAGAAAAAGAAGGATGGAATTTGAGAAATATGACATTCACAACGCATATAGGAACACATGTAAACGTTCCCTACCACATGGTTAAAAATGGTAAAAAATTAGATCAAACCGAACTTTCTTCATTTTTTGGAGAAGCAGAACTATATCAGAAAGGTAAACAATATAAAAACAAGTTTGGACTAATTTTTCATGATTCAAATATTGATAAAACTATCGCAGATATACTAATAAAAAATCCACCCAAATTTATCGGTTTATCTGCTGCATTTGAGTTTGATATTGCTTTAGAAAAATTACTTCTGGAACACAATATTATCTCCTATGAAAATTTAATAAACACAGACAAATTACCTTCGCATTTTACTTTTTACGGTTTGCCTTTAAATATAAGAGGAGGCGATGGCAGCCCTGTAAGAGCTTTAGCAACGTTTGTTTAGATTGTCTTAACAATCTAAAATTTATTGTGGAAAAGCTTCATAATTCTTTGAGCAAGATACAAACTTACATTTGGAATTGGTATCTTATCGTGGCTAAAGCAAGGTATAAGCTATCGCAAGTGAGTATTTGAATTGTATAATTCGTGCTATGAAAGAGACATCAAAGAAAAAGGTAATCAAAACCCTCTTATCCAGTGATGTTTTAATGTCTCCACGAAAAGTTATAGAAAGGATGGAAAATATTATTGAAAAATATGGGATTAGTAGAGCCATCAAGTCGGTTGCTTTTCAGAAGGCACGAGAAGCATGGGTAGCAAGTATTTTTATGCTAGGTATGTCACAATTAAGCAAGAAAACTTATTGGATTCAAGAGAATAGTATAGCGCATGAAGCCCCAGATATAGTTGCCTGTTCCTATCGAAATCCCACAAATCCACAAGAACGCGGTGTCGTTAAAGAAATACAACCTATCGAGGTTAGCGAATATACGAAATATTCCAATCAAGTTCTACCTTTGTTTATTAAAAAGAAGCTTAAAGACAAATTTTATCATGAGGAGACTATTGTGGTTTGCTACGTTAGGAAACCAGGATACCATTTAAAAATTATGGAGATAATTAATCAATTATCCGATTTAAGCACTTCGGTTAGAGAGGTTTGGATATTATTTACGACTGATAAAATTCCTCTGTCCAATTTCACAATTGCAAGAGTGTACCTTCGTGGTAAGAAACAATCTGAAACAATGTTAGCTTACAAAGGCGATTATCTTAAACTTTGTATGATTCCACAAGCGGATTTCTTGCGAGACTCGAGAGGTCATGAAAAGATTGTAAGGATTACAAAATCGGGTGAATTTGCCATTGTGCCACTTCCTCCCGATCTGAAATAAAACGGTAATAACATATGAGATACAGCTTTAATAGTCAAATAAATGCATTCTAGAGTTTTTATGAAAATTTCTCCTCCTCGTCGTGAGATTTATAAACAAAATATGATACCATCTTTCAGGTGTAATGGATTACTATCGTAGTCTAATTACATCAATCTCTCATTTCGAAAAGCAAAACCGGAAGATGATTTTAAATATTTTTCAAAGTTCTTTTTAAAGCTAGCCTTAATTGTTGTCTGCCAAAACCACTTTTAAGAAATATTTCTCTTGCTTTTGCATCATCAATATTTACAAAATATTCGTAATGAATTAGTTTAAACGGAGTTCTAAACTTTGTTGATTTAACTAAGCCCTTTGCATGTTTGATTAATCTTGCTTTAAGATCTGTGGTGAAACCAGTATAGAAATTAAGGTCTTTTAAGGATAAAAGAGTGTAAACGTAATATCTTTGATTCTGTGAAGATTTATTTATATTCATATTTCACCAAGCTTTGCTTGGTGGCGACGTCTGACGTCGCAAAAAAAGAATATATTGAAAGTGTCGAGTCAAACTCGATCACCTGCGTCTACCTTGTCTTCGCTTTTTGACTCGGCGAAGCCAAGTTAGACTTGGTGGAGATGCCGGGAGTTGAACCCGGGTCCGGAAAGGCCCTTTCAAAAAAGTTTAGGTAGAGATAGGTTGTTTTTGTCTCTATTCCGGTTATAAAACAGTCAAAACTTGTCGGAAAGCCGATTGATATTTGTCGATCTTTAAGTCAATCGAGAATCCCTAAAGATCTTACCTTGATTGGTTTATCTCTTTAATTAAGTTGAACCAAGGGAAACTTAATCAGAGGCTAAAGAATTAAGCTTCTAAGAATAAAGGAACTACATTTACTGCAGTTTGCCTATATTGCAAATAAGCCAACTCTTCAGCAGAAACAGAGTTTTCATCTGCATCTAAGTTTTTTTCTATTTAACGGATAGATCCGCCCTACCCAATTTTGAAAGTACATGCATTCCGTCGATGCCGTTCATCCCCATTAGCTTTTAAGGTATTCCTTAACTTCTCTCTCTTGTTCTCTTTTTATGTCTCTATTTTTCTCTAACTTTTTCTTCTCCAACCCTTTTCTTCCTTTAGCCAAAGCTATCTCAAGCTTGATCAAACTATGCTTATTATAACAGCTGACAGGCACAATTGTCAATCCACTGCGGGAAGCAATTTTAGCCTTGAGGCGGATAATTTCTTTCTTGTGAAGAAGTAGTTTTCGAGTTCTGCGAAGATCGTATCCTTGAGGTCTTGCATATTCGTAGATCTGAATTTCAGCATTTATAAGATATACCTCTGAACCCAGAATCTTAACAAAACTATCTTCAAGCTTCATCCTCCCGGCTCGAACCGATTTCACCTCTGCTCCAGTCAAAGCAATGCCAACCTCATATTTCTCAATCTCCTGATAATCTCGCCTAAACTTTCTATTGACGATTTTCATAAGGAAATTCTAACAAATTAAGATTAATTATAAGTTGAAGTGTAATTTGATTTGCTTTATAAACATCCTAATTATTCTAACGTTTTTAATAGTGAAAGATTTTTATCAGATACATCCTTGGTATATTGTTTAATAAAATCATAGATTTCTTTTACATTAAATCTAATACTTGGTCTTCCTTTAAAAGCAATAAAACCAAGGCTAATGGCAAGTTTTTCCTGGCGGAAAGAATAACGGAAAATACAAAACGATCTAAATCCAGCCTTTAACAATAGCTTTTCAACTTCTTTTTGGTCAAAAAGAGTTTTGTGCAGTTGATAAAGCCAATACTTGCTTGCTACCTGCTCAGGGTCACCATGGGTATAGCGATAGACTTCTTCAAGATCAAAATGTTTGTTGATAATGCCATTCTTTTTTTCAAGGTAGGCTTTTGCCAGCGATTCAAAATCAGGAATACCAATATAAACTACAGCCCCTCTATTTTTTAAAATTCGATATAGATTGGCTAAATGTATCGGCCTTTGTTTGTAAAAAAGATGCTCAAAAAAAGCATTACCATAGATCACAAAAAAACTATTATTTGGAAAAACCTCTAAATTGTTGCAATCCTCAACAATGTCAGTAGCCTTGGTGGGTTTGATGTCGACATTAATACAGTGGGGTAGTTTTTCAAACCCGCAACCGACGTGCAGATATGGTCTTTTGGCTATTAAATAACCAATAAACTCTCTGTTCCAAAAACCTTTTAAAGAATAAAAAACACTTTTTACCAAATCTTTAATGGGAATTGGTATTTTTTTAACAAGGGTTTTTAGCATCATTGCGTGATATTATATTTGATTTCATCAACCAATTCCAGCCTTACGGGTTGTTCTATACTCTTCGGTCTGAGCGTAATGTTTCTTTTATTTTTGACTGGAGTAATATTGCTATAATAGGCCATGCATGAGGCCATAAATAGAATTGTAAATTCAAGATTGACTTGTTATCTTACAGGAGCAACTGTATTTTTAGGAAGTACTTTTGAATATATTCATCTTCAACCAGGAGGAAGAGAGTTTTTGGGTCCTATAATAGGCGAACATATTGGTAATTTTTCTTTTTCATCTTATCCAATACTTGGTGCAACAGCTATTGGCGTATATATCGAAAACGAAGGAATAAAAAGGGGGAGCAATCTTTTAGAAGCAATTGGAAGAAGTATTCCATATATAGCAGTTACTATGATTGGTGTAGCAAATTTTATTAATGAAAAAGGATTTTTAACAAATTATTCAACTTTTGGGGAGAATATGGGAGATATTGGTATGGGTTTGTTTGCGATTCTTGCTGCCTCGCTATTAGCTCAGCATCTCCGTCCCCGCTGGCTCAATTATCTTGCTAATAATACCTAAAAAGTTATAAAATTCCTTCGCTACGCTCCACTAGGTTTATCTTAGTTTTTAAGGGGGTTTAGATAAATCTTTATTAAGTTTGTTTGTTAATTCCCCTGTTTCATTCCACATTTTTTGCACTCCTTGCCATAATATTAAATCGTCATCGCTTGGATTTGGATTCTTACTCAAGTGGTCAATAATTGTTTGACAGAAATTGATTTGTCGATCAAATGAATCCATTAAAAAATTAAAGTCTTCGCTGCTGATTCTCTCTTTAGCTTCTTGCCAGACAGGCTTAAGAGACAAAAGAGAATTTAAATAGTTCTGCACCTCTTGAATGTTTAAAGCGGGGGTAACGGTTGGGACTGGAGTATTAGATAGGTTATTTGATACACCAATTACGTCTTCGTTAATTTGGTTTGACTCGGGCACATTGTTTTTCTTTATTTCGTTTTTATCAGACTTAAAACTTTCATTGTTGGTAATCCTTACCGAATCAACAGAGAATTTATTATCTAAATAAATATATTCTCCAATGAGGAATATTGTGAGAATTGGTATTAAGATACCTAATAGTATTACGCTCTTTTTTATATACATTGAAACAATGATACTATTCTACACCCAATACACGGTAGCTTGGTTTATTGTATTTAAGAAAGCTTGAGATGATTTTATATTTTCAATACTTAAGATTTTAGGGCGAAGTTTATATTTTGTTGCAATGTGTGCTTTATCTCTCTATTTAACTAGTTTCTTTTTTTTAAGATCATCGAAAATTAATCTTACAGCCGGTGCGGTTTCAGTTTGCCTCAAGTATTCTGAATGAGAAAAAAAATCTAACTCTTCAATTTCTGCTCCTTTCTTCAACTCACCCACATATCTACTTTGATAACAATAGATACGGACTAAAACTCCTTTTTCTTTACCATAAGCCTGCGCTTCAAATCTGCCGAAAAATGTAACAGATGAAGGATTTAACTTAATTTGAAGTTCCTCTTTAATTTCCCTTAGCAGGGTTTCCTGGTGAATTTCCCGTCTTTCTCTCTTTCCTCCTGGCATATAAAATGCTTTCTTGCCTTTACTTCTCACCAACAAGAGTTTTTTATCTTTTATATATAAAAAGGCAATCGTTTCAATTACATTATTCTTTTGAAATTTTTTCATTGCTTTCAAGATAATATATGCTCATTCCCATTTTCATAGCTGAACTATGCTCTTTTCTTGCCCCCACAGACTTTGTCCAACTAGGTGCCATAAAAATATCGGTGATAAATCCACATTCCACAATATTTTCCCAAAGCTTAAAAAACTTTGGCCGTCTAACCTCAAATGGAAGTTTAGATTCAGGCAACCTTTCAAACACCCCAGTATATAGTACGTCCACAGCAGAAAAAATTGGAAACTGATGCTTTACTCGAATTTTATCCGTAAGTTTGTCAAGTTTTTTAATATTTGCTTTTACAAATTGAGGCCCATCTGAAAATATACTACCCGATACAAATCCTAACTTTTTAGACTTTTTACCATTTCTTGTTCTTTTTAAAACCTCAATTACTGCCGTCTCCACATCGTCAATATTTTTTATATTTTTTAGGACGCTTTCAAAGTCCTTTTTCATAAAGACATTATATACTCATATATCAACTAATATCTATTTTATTTGTGTTTTTTATGCTTGAGGGTAGGGTAAAGTAAAATAGCAAATGCAACAGCCAAAAGACCTCCTACAATATAAAAAGTTTGTAACGGATCTAAATTCATTTGAGTATATATAAACTTGTAACTAAGAAAAAAATCGCCAAAAAAGTTCCTAATAGGAACATATAAAAGTTTATCATATTTCCCGATAAGACTGGAGCAATTATAGACGTAAAGTAAACTAATGCAAGGTTGTTTAAGAATTCTGAAAAACGATTTATCTGCTTTTTATTTAAAATAAGTTTATTTAACATCGTTTTAATAGTATTTTCTAATCACGCTCACCACCACTCCTCCCAAGCTCAAGCTTTCTTTTGGAATTAGTGGCCGGTATTTTGGGTTTGCTGCCTCTAGGTGGATCTGCCCTCCGTTCTTCTTAAAATACTTAAGAGTCCATTCATTATCGATATAGGCTGCCACAATATCTCCATTTTTCGGTTCGCGTTTTTTATCAAGGATGACCAAATCGCCTGAACGTATCCCTTCGCCATCCATACTATCTCCTGACACCCTTAGTAGATAAGCGAATCCTGGATTTCCTACCAAATATTCATCGAGCGATACCGTCTCTGTGAGATATTGATCTTCTGTGGTTGGAGAGCCAGCTTTAATGCTGCCTAAAAGTGGCAGGCCAAAAAACTGAGATGTGGGGACAAGCTTATTCTCATCCATTTTAAGTATTCCTTCTTTTATCCATTTATAGACCGCATATGCAACAGCATTTTTTGAGGCAAAGCCAAAAATTTTTTGCATTTCGCGGTAGGTTGGCAGTCTGCGCCTTTTAAAGTAGAAATCCTTGATTTGATTGAGCGAAGGACTATCCATAGTAAGATAAATAAAAATTATAATTTATTGAACTATTGTTCAGTAATCATGATACTGAACGATCGTCCAGTTGTCAAGAGGGATACCATTCGGTATCCCCGAAGACCCTGAAGACTCGCCCCTCGGAGGTGAGGACGTAGACCTCACGACGAGGTAAGAGTTCTCTAGGGTCAAGTAGAATTTTGCAGGTTTTTTTCGAAAATAACGGTTTTTATCTTTACTCCTTCCAGCTGTCCGTTTTTCTCTTCAACAATCTTAAAACCCTTCTTTAGATAAAACGCACAGGCTTTGTCATTTTGTTTTTCACACTCAACCTTTAATTTTTTAGCCTTAGAAAAATAATTTAAGCCAGACTGCAAAAGTTGGGAACCCACTCCTCTCCCTTGGGCACTTGGGTGAACATAAAGTCTGTGGAGAAAAAGAGTCTCACCGTTAACATTGCTTAAAGTTATTATTCCAACGATGTTTTTCTTTTCATCCAATGCTTTGGCAAAATATATATCTGGATCTTTTAATTGAGTTTTAAGCAATTTAGGATCATGCCATTTGCTGGTAATTTTTTCTACTGCTTCATCAGAATAATATTTTCCATAGGTATCTTTCCAGGTAAGACTCAATAATTCTTTTACTTTTAAAATCTCTTCTGACTTTACTTTTTGTATTGCTATCATATAGTGATATTATAATACTATGGACATACTTCCCTATCAGTTCCTCTTTCTTGTAATCTGTATCGGGGCCGGAGCTTATATAAATAGAAAAAATTTTGGCGGAGTTGAGCAAAAAGTCTTTGGGTTTTATTTACCAAAACCAGTGATCACCTCAATCATCAGCGTCATCCTCGGATTACTTTTATGGATCGTAATCAATATTTTGCTTCTTAAATTTCGCTCGCCTTAATCAGCTTGGTTACTATAAATTCAGACAAAGTAAGGTAAAAGAACGGCAAAATGATAAGAAAGTAACGAGTGAAAGGCGCCTGAATACCAAGATATGTAAAATACAGTAAAACAAAGATGGGAAACAGATTTGTTGAATCGATTTTACCTTTTTTTATTATTTCCTTAAGTTTGGCTAGAATTACAAAAAAACCGAATGTCCAGATAGGGCTCCAGACATTCGCTTTTAAAAATCCTCTCACTCCCCACCACGTTTGAAAGTACCCGGTCAAAAAAAGAAATAAAGATGCCCCTGGAAACGAGGTGATATTGTGAACGACGCGATATTTAATAGTTTTTAAGGCGAAGAAAATGATATTAAATTTCCCGCCTGCATCCAGAAACGATTTTGTATACACGAGCGAATAGACCAGTCCGGCAATAAGAATATGGTAAAGAAAATTTCTCAGAATAAATTGTTTCTTATACAACTTGAAAATTGTTATAAATATTAGGAAAAATAATGGGGTCGACAACGACTTTGAACTAGAAAATAATCCGAGAGCTATTCCGGAAAGAACAAAATTATTTCCTAGATATAGTGAAGAAATAAAATACAAAATACAAAAAACCGCCTCACCTAAATCCAGTTGGGCTAGTGAAGAACTGTCTATAAACAATGGATCAACGGCCAAAAAAAAACAAGAAATTATCGCTATTTTAGAAGAATTAAATAATTTTTTTCCTAAATAAAATGTTAAAAAAAGTAAGATTATTCCGAATAAGATTTGAATAATATAGGGATTGCCAAAAAGAATAATCGAAAAGCCGAAAAAATATTTAATTAACGGTGGATGATCAAAATTATAGTTTGCTGGATTTTCTCCTTTTACATATAAATACCCTGTTGCTAAGTATATTTCCTCATCTGATAGAAATAGTCTTTTTCCAGCTACTTCGTGAGATATATCCTGAGATAGGTAATATCTGTCGATCAGTCTCTTGTCAAATCGATAGGAAAAAATATTTTGCTTAAAAGTAAAGAGGTTTAAAAAATAGACTCCGATGATTATTAAAATAAGAAGCCAATCTTTTACTTTCACATCAAGATTATAACCAATCTTATATAATTGTCTTATTCATTCTCCATGCAACTTAATAAGTTTGTCAAAAAATATCCTATATTTTTAATCTTTCTTCTTGGGTTAACTATTAGACTTTCACTTCTATTTGTTGACTACAGTTGGGATGTAAACAATCATATCGTTTGGGCTAAAGATTTATGGCAAAGAGGTTTTAGGGGATTTTACGAAACTCAGTCGTCAGAAGTTTATGCAACTTTTTATCCCAACTATCCTCCACTCTCACTTAATATTTTTTATCTTATTTATCCGTTGCAATCAATTATTAATAAAATAGCCTGGTGGCTTAATCTCACTATACCGATCTTTCCTTCAAAACTCATCTTTTTTATCCAAGGTAGATCATTTTTAGCTGGCTTATTTAAACTTCCGGGAATTATTTCCGATCTCGGAATAGCCTGGATTTGTTTTCTTATCTCAAAAAAGCTTTATTCTAAAAATCTAAAAATCCAAAAACTAACAGCTATTTTTGTTCTCTTCAATCCCGTTTTTATTTTTAATACTGCTCTATGGGGACAGATCGATACTTTACCGCTTTTTTTTGTTTTGTTCTCGTCTTATTTGTTACTTTTTAGCCAACGCTATATTTTAAGCACGGTTTTATTCATTTTAGCATTATTGGCTAAACCAACGGCCTTAATTTTTCTTCCTGTTTATGTTGTTTTCTTTATTCGCAAATATTATGTAATGAATTTTCTGAAAGCCTTTATTTTTGCTAGTCTCGTTTTTTTATTGTTGTTTTTTCCGTTTCTTAAAAATGCCAAAAATCTTTTTTCACCCTACTTGATATATTCGCAAAAAATATTAGCTGCACAAAGTTTACCCTATGTTACCAATGGAGCATTTAATTTCTGGGTTGTTCTTATGGGATTTAATGGCATGAAAGATACTGCATCGTTTCTTTTTGGATTTTCATATCGAGTATGGGGTTATATAATAACTGGAATCGTCCTTGCTGTAATTATTTTTTTTGGTTTGAAATTAAAAGATAAATTTTATTCATTTTCATATATAAGCTTTTTAGGAGCGCTCGCTTCTTTTTTATTCCTGACAAAAATGCACGAAAGATATTCTTTGCTTCCACTTCCATTTTTACTTCTTGCTTATTTAAAAGATCGAAGGCTTTTAAAATGGTTTATGGTCTTTTCACTTTTAAGTTTTCTTAATCACTACCACAGCTGGCCTGTTCCCCGGCTTCAACTCCTTAGTTCAACGCTTTCTCATCCATTTTCAATAACACTATTGTCGTCATTAAATGTTCTCTTATTCTTGTATTTTTCCAGTCGTATAATTTTTTATCAAAAATGAAAAATAAAGAGCTGGGATTAATTTTATTTTTCGTTCTTATTTTTGTCGGAATTAGATCTATTCATTTCAAAGAGTTTTTAAATTTCTCCTTTGATCAAGCCTGGGATTCGACAAGATGTTTAGAGATTTGGAAGAATAAGGAAATCACATTAGTTGGCCCAGGAAACTCTATTATTGCCAACGGTAAGCAGATGATTCAAGGATCAATAAACTATTATTTTCAGTTATTTTTTTTGCTGCTTGGAAAATTTGATCCCATCGTCTCTTCTTACTTATTAATGGTTTATGTTGGAATTATGATAATCCCCCTGTATTATGGAACCAAACTGCTTCATGGAAAAAAAATGGCTTGTTTTATTGTTATTTTATATTCACTCTTATCCTACTACATTGACTTTACTAGATTATTCTTTGGGCCACTCTACCAACTTTCTTTTTTGACCCTATTGATATTGGCTATGGGAATACACAAAAAATATAAAAAAGCTGTCTTTCTATTTATTGTGTTTATTCTTACCGGAGTTCTTATGCAGTTTCACTATCAAGCCTTTGTAGTCTTTTTTATTTTATTTTTCTATTATCTAACCAAAAACAAAAATAGGTTACAAGCCTCTTTTATAATGATGTTCGGAATGATCCTGGGATATTTACCTATGCTTATTTTTGAAATTAAAAATGATTTTTATAACACTAAAGTTCTCTTTGAATATATTCAGTTTGCAAAAAAATCTTCTGATTTATTTCTTATTCCCCATCGCTATCTTTCAATAAGTCTTATTTTGTTAACAATTGCGGCACCGCTTTACAAAAAATTAATCAGTTACAAAAAATTATTCTTCCTGGGAATAGCACTATTGATCATTGATCTTTTTATCTATCTACCTATACCTAAGTCTGCTTTTGGCATGTCTGAAAACTGGAACTATCTGATGGAAAAAAAAGCCTATGGAATTATCAAGAAGGAAGGATTGCATGATTTTAATATTGTCAATCACATATACGATAATAAGTCAGTGGTGATTAAATATTTGCTCAAACTTGACAAGTACAACTTCAACTACGATGACTACTATCATAACCAATACCTTTTTGTCATTAGTAGCACCGATAAGATATTTAATGATCCAGCCTATGAAATCAACAACTTCCAGCCAAATAAAAAAATAAAACAGTGGAGATTGAATAACACATATAACTTGTACTTATTTGAAAGAATAAGAAAAAAATCTATTTAAATGTAAAAGTGGAGAGGATTTGATCAACAAGTTTTTCTTGTTCCAAAGTAGGATCAGCAAGATATAGAAAAACTCCATATCGACTCTCTGTTCTATCAAAATAAATCCGTTTAATATGAACTGTCACTTTTTTATTCCCGGGTATCGTTTGACTAAGATCTTCTTCCGTCTGGATCACTTTTTGTCCTGCGAAACTAATGATATTTCCCGCATTTTGTGAGGGTATTTCTATAAATTCAGGCTTATCTGAATATACTTCGATTTTTAGATCATTCGAAAAAAATGAATGTCCTGGCCGATACGTGTTTGGGTCCGTATTAGTAAGAATCGTAATCGTTTCATCTTTATCATCATTAAGATACCAATCGTAAGGATATTGGAAAGTATATGCATATTTTGTGTTGATATATGTTTTCCAATTTGTAGTTTCATTAGGAGTTGGTAAAACCAGACTACCAACTGTTGGAAGAATAGACACCGTTGGCACTACTTGATTATTGGTTGTTTGATTTCTTTGGCCAAGGTAAAAACTGCCGATGCTGAAGAAAATCAAAAAAAATATGCCTAAAACAATGAAAAGCAAGCTGGATTTAGATTTAGGAGGCGCAACGACTGGAGAAGGCGAAGAAACTTCAGGCTGTTGATTATCATCCATGTTTAACTCATCATATCACATCATCAAAAAAGGCTGATAAAATAGGGCGTGGAGAAATCAGAACAAGTAAAACGAGAACTTCTCAATTCTTTAAAAGCAATAACCGAAATTCTTCAATCATGTCAAGCAAAATACCGAATTCTTGGATCTGTCAATGCAGTAGCCTATACCAAACGCGTATTTAGAAGAATTGAAGATATTGATGTAGTTTTAGATCTTAAGGATAAAGAATGTGTCTTTAATGGATTAAAAAATCGAGGATTCCAAGTCATCAAAAAAAAGTTAGGTATTTTCTATTGGTATGAATCAGAAAAAAAAGACCATCTTAAAATAACTTTCTTTCTTATAGGAGAATTTACTAAAGACCATTTTCTTTATAAATATGGACTATTTAGATTATTCATCCAATCTGATTATATTAAGCCTGTACAATATAATCTCAATGGAATTGAATTTACCGGTGTTCCCATAGCCAGTGTAGTTGATGGAATTAGGCAAACTTCTTTTAACCCCAAACGAACGATTGATAGAGATATATTGGCAAAAGAAATGGAACTCTTTAACAAAAAAATGAAAAACAAGCTTTATATCAGATTGGGGGGAATAAAGCTACCCCTTTTTTATAGATTTTTTTCCTATTTATGCAATGTATATGGTGGGATTTCGGAAGATAAAAATAAATATAAACTTTTTTAAAACTTCATAGATCATTTTTGCTAGAATAGTTCCATGCAAATCATAGCCGATCTCCAACTTCACTCCAAATATTCACGCGCTGTTTCGCAAAAAATGGACCTTACGGAAATTGCTACGTGGTCGGCAAAAAAGGGAATTCAACTTGTTGCAACCGGAGACTGGACACACCCACTGTGGTTTAGGGAAATTAAAACAAAATTAAAGGAGACGTCACCTGGCATTTATGCATTGAAGGTAGAGACGGGGCATGCCCCGTCTCTACAAAGCGTAAAATTTTTATTATCAACAGAAATCTCAAGCATCTATGTGCAGGGAGGAAAACAGCGCAGGGTTCACAATCTCATTTTCTCCCCGTCAATAGAAACATGCGACAAAATCATTAAAGAACTACAGCGAAGGGGAGCAAATCTTATGGCTGACGGACGGCCCATTGTTGGTATTTCATCGAAGAATCTTTTGGAGATGGTTTTAACAATAGACAAAAACGTACTCTTTATCCCTGCACATTGTCTTATTCCAGAAGAATTAATAGAAACTAAATCAGGTTTGAAAAAAATTAGCTCTATCAAAAAAAATGATCTTGTTTTGTCACATACAGGTAAATATCAAAAAGTTTTAGATGTCTTAAAAAGAAAAACAAACGAGAATATTTATACAATAACACCATGGTGTTATACACAATCAATCAGTACAACAGGTGAACATCCATTCTTTGCTATTAAAACCTTAAAAAAATGTCCTTCAACCGGCGATACTTGCTTACCCTTTGGAGAACACCCAAAAAGATGTGTAAATAAACTCTATAAAAATTATAGATTAAGCTGGATCCAAGCAAAAGATTTAAACACTCGGGACTTAATTTGTTTTCCACTAATAAAAGAGGTTAAAAACCAAAAATCAATCAAGATTGCTGATAAAAAAATTGAAATTGACAAAAATTTTTGCCTTCTTATCGGCTATTTTCTTGCTGAGGGTTGTGTTGACCACAAAGGAGGAATAACATTTACGTTTTCTTCTAAAGAAATATCATATACCAACGAAGTTATTCAATTAATGAAAAAAGTTTTTGGGATATTTCATGTCCGAATTTATTCTAGAAAAAATATAAAAAGTAAAGAACTGATTTTTTATTCAAAAGCGACCGCTCGCTTTTTAGAAGAAAATTTCTACATAAATAATAATTATCGATCCTACAATAAAACCCTTCCTAATTGGATTATAACATTACCGAAAAATTTGCAGAAATATCTTATTCTAGGCTGGTTCCGTGGAGATGCTGGATACACAACTTCAATTAATCTTGTGTCATCATTTAATAAAATTTTGCTTCGTTTGGGTATTATTCCCTACATTTCTTTGGACAAAAAAATCCGTTATAACCAACGAAAATCTCATGTTTATAATGGTCGTACAATCAAGGCAAACTATGATAGTTATCAGATTAGATTGTCATTTATTTCAGATACTGAAAATTTAAAACAGGAGAAACAGTTTCAACATTTTCAATCTAAAATTACTCGAAGACATGGTTTTATCGATAATAATTTTGTATATCTTCCTATAAGGAAGATAATTAAAAACAAATATCAAGGTGAGGTATTTAATTTAGAAGTTGAAAATGATAATTCTTACTCAACATGGGTAGCAACTATACATAATTGTTGGACTCCCTGGTTTTCTATTTTTGGTTCTAAATCTGGATTTGACTCGATAGAAGAATGTTTTGGGGAGTTGGCAGATAATATTTATGCCATTGAGACAGGGTTAAGCAGCGATCCTATTATGAATTGGCAGATAAAAGAACTAGAAAACCGCTCAATTGTTTCCTTCTCCGACGCCCATTCAGGTCCAAAACTTGGACGGGAGGCAACGGTGTTTGTGAGTAACATTAAACATGCAACATTAAACAATTTCTCATACCTAGATATATCTGATGCCATCAGACGAAATCCTAATGGAAAATTAAAAATCGGTTATACGATCGAATTCTTTCCTGAGGAGGGAAAATATCACTGGTCAGGACACAGAAGTCACAACATCCGTTACACTCCTCAAGAAGTCAAAGAAAAAGGGACCATTTGTCCCGTATGCCATCAACCGTTAACTATTGGGGTTGAAAATAGAGTGATAGATTTATCTTACAAAACCCTTTCTTCAAATGACCTTGAATTTGTAAAAAATGGCGTGGGACTTACATTTGTTTATGATAAAGACAAAAAAAGACGACCATTTGTTTCGTTAATCCCGCTTTTAGAGGTACTAACAGAAACCACCGGTGGCTCACACATTAAAGCTCTCAGGGAATACGAACGACTAACCTCAACATTTGCAACCGAGTTTGAGATACTTTTAAAAAAAACCTATGAAGAGATCGAAAAAAAAGCTGGCAAAGAACTAAGAGATGGGGTAGAAATCGTTCGCGAAAGAAAAGTTTTTGTCGATCCAGGATATGACGGAGTTTTTGGTATCGTGAAAATTTTTAAAGATGAAAAAGGTCAAAAAACAGAAGAAAAAGAAACAACCCAACAAAGTCTATTTTAAAAATGTAGCAATGAAACAATTGAACAATGTTTTATTGTTTTTATTTGTTTTATTGCTCCCAACTCAACTTGGTAAGCACTTTTTTTTTGAATTTTCATATCTTTCCGGGGTACGGGTTGACTATCTTGCTCCAACACTATATGTGACTGATATACTTGCAGTTTTGCTTATCACAATAAACTTTAAGTCTGTTTGGCATTCTTTAAAAAAGAAAAAAATTATTTTTTTTATTTTTTTATTAATTCTTAATCTCTTAATCTCCCTATCTCCTACTATTTCCATATATCGTTACATTAAAATATTAGAATTTATTAGCATAGTAGTTATTTTTCAAAAGAAATTCCTATCAGATCGCTCACTTCTTTTTAGCTTCTTGCTTGGCGGTATTTTTCAGTTCGTTCTTTCAACTATACAATTTGTCAGTAAACATTCGCTTCAAGGGATCCTTTATTTTTTTGGGGAAAGACCGCTGAGCTTATCGATGCCTGGGATTGCTAAAGCGTCGATAACTGGCGTAGAGATACTTAGACCTTATGGTACGTTCTCTCATCCAAATTCTTTAGCCGGATTCTATATCCTTTTGTATATACTTGTACTCACAAATAAAAAATTTACAGCCTATCCCTTTTTTAAATTTATTTTCTTATTGGTCTCTTCATTGATTGTATTATTGTCGTTTTCAAAAGTTGCCCTCATGGTCTTTCTTATTGTAAACATAATATATATTTGGAAGAGTTCTTTAAAAAAAAATTGTGCCGCCTGTTTTGTCTCAAGAATAATAGTTTTATTAATATTATCTGCTGTTTTTATGCAAGCAAAAACCGATCCTTTTTCACTACAAAAAAGAATTTTTCTTAGCCAAAATGCCTTAGAGATCATTAAACAAAATCCTTTTTTTGGTGTAGGTTTGGGTAATTATTTAATATCTCAGCATCAATTTTCAGTAACATATACAGATCTTTTAAATCAACCTGTCCATAATGTATTCCTTATTTTGCTAAGTGAAGTGGGGGTTATTCCTTTGTTTATCCTTTTGGCTTTCTTCTTCAAGCGGTTAAAAATCGCCATCAACAAAGCCCCATATGTTTTTATAGGTCTTTTTATAATAGGATTATTCGATCATTACGTAATTACTCTTCAGCAGAATTTTTTGCTCGTTGCGGTTTTGCTAGGAAGTATTCTATAGCTTTTCAATTTTTTTCTTTATGTCTTGATTTAAGTTAAGGGCTCTATTTATATTCTCATTTTGTCCTTGAGGGAGATCTTTAAGAAACATCTCTCCCGCCTCCTTATGCTTTGCGTTACTTAACTTTAACCTTTGTATAAAATCCGCAGAGGCAGAAACACCTTGCTTTTTAGAAGTTGCTAGAAGAGCGGGTATTTTAGAAAAGTATTGCTCAGCTTGTAAAAAGGCTGCCACAATTAGTTTATCCTTACCCGTCTTGGCTAAGGACATCGCCATCGCAACTCTCTTGTCGGAAAATAAAAGATATAGCTCTGCCTTTTTGATTGTGTCTCGAGTTGTCATTTCAAGAAATTTGTCCCTAATCTCTTTCAAAAAAAATAATGGATGGTCTGGCAAAATGCCTGGATATGGTAAATTGTATTCAACTTTGTCTTGATTAAGTGAGACTTGTTGTGAGCTCACGATATAAAATGACGGCAACAGTAGAAAAAAAAGGATTAGATAAATAATCATTATAGCCTTCTTAAACATATTTTAATTATACTAAACTGAAAAAATAAAACAACCCGCCCTCCATGCAATGGATGATTTAGACGGGTTGTATACAAAATATTATTTGATCATTCTCTTGAGGCTTTTACCTGCGGTAAAGCCTGGTGTTTTTGTTGCTGGAATTTGAATTTCAGCTCCGGTTTGTGGATTTCTTCCTTTTCGTGCTGCTCTTCGCCTCACCATAAAAGTTCCAAAACCTGTCACCACGACCTTCTCACCTCGTTTTAATGCGTCAGATATTGATCCAAATACAGTGCCAACTGCGTCTTTGGCTGCTTTGGCTGTTAAACCTGCTTTCTTTGCAACCTGCGCGACCAAGTCTGCTTTTGTCATAAATTTTCACCACCTCTCATTTTAATTTTTAATGTGACGTCACCCTTGATTAAATTGATATGAAAATCTCTCTTAAATTTGTATTCAGATTTAGAAGGAAAAATCAATAAAACGCTTTCATATTAGTAACTTCTTAGCCTCTTGTCAATCTATATTTAAAACATCTTATTATAACAATCTAGATCAGATTGGAGCGTTACGGCAGTATATTCAAAACTATTGTGTATGAAATACGTATTTGAGGCTATATTTTTGTCGTCTGTTCCGTCCTAAATTCTCGAATTACGGTTACTTTAATCTGTCCAGGAAATACGTCGAACTTTTTCTCAAGCTCTTCTTTAATCTTTTCCGCCAAGACAGTCGCCTCATCATCTGTGATCTCTTCTGGTTTTACCACAACACGAAGCTCTCGTCCAGCCTGTAAAGCATAAGCCTCTCTTACGCCCTTTTTGGTTTTGGCAGCGTCCTCAATCGTCTTAATTCTTTTCAAATATTGTTCGAAGTCTTCATGGCGAGCCCCCGGGCGACCACCTGAGACCGCATCAGAGATGTAGACGATTACAGCTTCAGATGAGGGAAAAGGAATGTCTTCATGATGAGCGGCGACGCAGTCGACGATTTTTTGCGGAAAACGGTATTTTTTCAATAGCTCTACCCCAAGCTCAACGTGTGATCCTTCCTTGTCTGTTACAACTTTTCCAATATCGTGCAAAAGGCAACCAAGTTTAACGATGTTGACGTCTGCTTTGAGCTCATGAGCCAAAGCAATACCTATTCTTGTTTCCTCAAGTGTGTGTAGAATCATATTTTGGCCGTAGGAATAGCGATATTTAAATTTACCAAGCAAGTGAATAATTTCTGAGGGAAGATTGAATACGCCGACTTTATGAGCAAGCTCTTCTCCTGCTTTAAAGATTATTTTATTAATCTCTTCTTGCGTTTTTTTCACAATCTCTTCAATTCTTTCTGGTTGAATCCTTCCATCTTTGATAAGCCGCTCAAGCGAAAGCTTGGCAACTTCTCGTTTGATCGCATCAAATGAGGAAAGGCGTATAACTCCCTCTTCCTCAAGATCCACATCCACTCCGGTTGCCAACTCAAAAGCGCGGATATTTCGGCCGTCTTTGCCAATGATCCTACCCTTAAAGTCCTCGCTGGGAAGATGTATGACAGATAAAGTGTATTCGGTAACATAGTCTGTCGCCCCATACCTCATCGAGTCGACTAAAAGTTCTTTAGCCTTGTCTTCGATTTTTTGTTTAATTTCTTCCTCGTTTTGTTTGATGCGTTTTGCGATATCTGCTTTGAGTCTTTCTTCCCATCCCTGAAGAAGCAATTGCTTTGCTTGGTCTTTGGTAAGTTGAGCAACTTTTTCTAATTTTTGTAAAATCGCCTCCCTTTTTTCCTCCAAATCCTTCTTTAATTCACTTATTTTTTGTTTCTCTTTATCGGAGAAGGCTTTTTCGCGACCAAGATAGTTTTCTTTTTCTGAAAGTTCCTGCTCTCGCCTCATCAACCGTTTCTCTATCTCTAGACTTTCTTGCATTGTTTTTCGCGCTTCAATTTCTGCTTCCTGTTTTATCCTGAGAGCTTCTTCGTTGGCCTTAAGCACTATTTCTTTTGCGTCTTGTTTTACTCCTATATCTTCCTGCCGTGTTTCTTTTTTAACCTCTTTTTGTGCCTCCTGTAGTTCTTCACGCAGTATCTTCCTGATGAGGTTTTTTAAATCTAAATCTAACATATTTATATCTTTATGCTATAAAGAAGGTTGTTATCGCAGTCTTCGCTCTTTTCACGCGCAAGACCAATATATCAAAACCACCCTATTTCCGCGCGCTTATTACCGAGGGAATATGTAGAGAAAGTGAATAACTCATTGCGATAAACTAATAAGTTTGCTAAATTCTAAATTACCTTCTTAAAGCAAAATTGTTAATAACTCTATTTTACTCCTTCTCCCCAATTTCTGCAAATGGAAATTAGTTTTCAACTGAAACGCTTTCTTTAAGGAGAGGAGCAAAAATAATAGAATATTTGTTTCGAGTAAGATCTAAAGTAAGTATCCAAAGAGTAATAGTGTCGCGATCTTTATCTCTCCAGTTTTGCAATGTCGGTTGCCTATTTAGTAAAGAAACCATTGATGCTAATTTCATATTTTTATAGCTATCTATCAAATGTGCTTCTAAATAATGATACCGAGGGAATGATGTATCTCTGGTAGTCTTATCAAATATTTGTGCGTTACTTGATATGAGTGAGGGGTGGTTAAAATGGTTTGTAGCAATGTTAAAGTTATTTGATTTTCTAGTATAAACTCCTTTTTCTAACGATTTTTCCACCACTGCTAAATCACCACTCCTATCTGCAATAGTAAATAGATGAGAATTTGCAGTAGGAATTTTCTCTAGCATTTCTATCGCTTCATGCGTTGTTTTACATGTTTCTGCAACTAACTGCACAACATGAGGAGAAACTAAACCAAGTCCACTTTTTTTACCAGGCGCTCCATTTAAACCTACATACAATCCATGTTCATTCCAAGCATCTTCAATAAATAACATAAACTTTGATTTATCTGCTTTCTCACCTCTTTTCCACGTCCCCATATCAGATATTCCGATAAAATTATTTGCAGATGTATCTTTGTAGTCGTAATGTAGAACCTTTGAATGTTTTTCCGATGATTCACGCCAATCATAGTTTCTTCCGACAAAAACACCATGATTATTATTCACGGCAAAAGCAGAACATTTATTAGCTGCAATTTTATCAGCAGCTGAGATAAATATGGTTAAACTAATTTTGAATATCCTATCTTTATTTATGTTTAATCCTTTCGAAAGACCTGCTAAAAATTCCAAATGCTTGGGATAAAATTTTTCATATACCTTTAATTGTTGAGGATAATATATGTCAGCATGCGGAGGCAAATATGAGTAAGTCTGTCCCCATTTTTTGTAAAGTTCTCCAACTTGTTCACCTATTTCTTTATGAGATCCTTTAAATTTTAAAATTCTATCGTCCATAGCGTTTATTTTATCATGTTACAATAGTCTTTATGACTAAAGTTTACTACTACATTAATCAAAAAGATGAAAGTCCTGTTAAAGATTTTATTGAATCTCTCCCAGAAACACAAAGAGCTAAAGTCTTTAGAATATTTCAAGTAATCCATGAATATGGAATACAATCTATTCCTAGACATGTAAAAAAATTGCAAGGATTTCCTCTCTGGGAAATTAGAATTCTTGGCGCTGATAATATTAGAATAATTTATATTATGACTCATGGAGATACTCTATTAGCACTACATGGATTTATTAAAAAGACACAAAAAACACCAAAGAGAGAAATTGAGACTGCCATAAACAGATATAATGAATGGTTAAAAACGTCAAGGCCCACTTGACAGAATGATATCATATAAGATATCATTAAAGATATGAAAAACAATCTAATGTATTCTTTTGAAGACCATTTAAAGGAACAACTTAAAAACCCTAGATTTAAAAAGGCCTGGGAAGAATCAGAAGCTGAATATATTTTAGCAGCCAAACTTATTGAAAAAAGACTTAAAAATAAAATGTCTCAAAGAACCTTAGCTAAAAAAGTAAAAACCACCCAAGCAGTCATCTCGAGAATCGAAACAATGAGTGCAAATCCTTCCCTAAATCTTCTTAAAAGAATCGCCTCGGTCCTAGGCACAAAACTCTCTCTTAACTTCAAATAAATAGTAAAATAATTAGAATGAATAAATCTGATTATTTCATTAATAAAAATAGAGCTCATTGGGACGAGTTGACAGAGGTTCATGTGAAATCAAAGTTTTATAATGTGCAAAGTTTTAAAAATGGCAAGTCTACAATTCATCAACTTGAAATTGATGAAATAGGAAATGTCAGAGGAAAAACTTTACTTCACTTTATGTTGGTTGCCCGAACTTATTCGATGGTCAAAAGTTATTAGTCATTTCTTAAAACCTGGAGGAATTTTTTATATTCGCGATGATCATCCAGTAGCTGTAATGATAGATGATAATCTCAAGGCCTCTCGCAATTATTTTCATGAAGAAAAACCAATCATTGATAAACCGCGAGGTTCTTATGCATATTCTAATGACGATCCTATTATAACTACAGAGTCTTGTGAATGGCATCATGGTATGAGCGATATTATCGGTTCATTATTGCGCGCCGGGTTAACATTAGATTTCTTTCACGAATTCCCATACACTGGATTTGAACGATATAAAAAATTAATGTTTCAAGATTCTGACGGATGGTTCAAATTTAAAGATAAAAATATTAAGATTCCACTGATGTTCTCGTTAAAAGCTACAAAGTAGCTTTATTCTCACAGCCCAAATTCTGCAAATAGAAATTTTATTTTGCTTTTAATATTTGGAGAAACTTTTTGGGTGTAACAATCTTTACTTCTCCTACTTTTTTCAAAGTCAGCAGATCTTTGTCGCCCGTTACGAGATAATCTGTATTTCCAATTACAGCATACGTAATGAGGTAATTATCCTTTATGTCTCGCACTGTGGAGGGTAATCTTACTGATAATGCGGGAATTATGTGGGCTATTTCAGCAATGGATTTGATAAACTGATTCGCATCTTCGTTTGTAATTCTCTTAGATAGATATTTTTTGCGAGCAATTGCATTTGAGAATTCCTCAACTATTTCTTGAGAAATAAGCAGTGCAAATTTTCTTTTGAATGCAGCATCAATAATTTGAGTAATTGTATCTCTATCTGAAGAAGGTAAAAGAAAACTAATAAAAACGTTTGTATCAAATAAAACTCGCATAGAACTATCTTAATTATTTTTCAAATCGAATCTTGCCTTCCTTCACCATATCTTCTATAATTTCGCGAGAGAATCTATCTGCCAAGACATCAGCTTGCTTGGGCGTAAGATCTTTATTTCGCTCACTAACTCTTTTTTGCAAGGCTTTCAACTGTTCGAGTGCTGTGCGTCTTTTTATTTCTTCTTTAACTTTTTTTATACTCTCATACTCATTAAAAGATATAACAGCCACCCTTGGTTTACCTCTATTTTCCACAATCACATCATTCTTCTCTTTTATAACCCACTTCATTACCGTTCCAAATTTATTCTTTGCTTCACTTGCTGAAACAGTTTTTGGTTCTTGCATATTGACAAATCAACTATTAACCAACATATTAGCCATTATATTAGCTAATATATAGCATGTCAAGTAGAAGTTGTATAGTTATAATCTATGGCATACATTGCGTTCTATCACATTCAAAAACTGGCGACGCCGTATTAGTGGAAAAGAAAAATGGCAAGCGCAAGTTATGAAAAGAAAGGTTAAACTTAGTTAGCTGCTCGCACTTGTGTAATATCGAAGCGCAAACTTCCAGAATTTACGGGAAAGTAAGAGGAACAGTAATGAAGCAGAAATGAGTAATACTGTATCTATAACAGTTAGTTTATGCAGTATCACCTTTGTTGGCACAACAAGAACCAGAAAGTATGGTAAAAGAGGTAAAACAAAACTTTTGAGCGTCCTAAACATTTCTGGCGGAAACCGTGCTAGATCATTGAAATGATATAAAAGGTAAACAAGATTTGATAGACGACTGTGCCAAATGGTTAATGTCATTACGGTGAACCAAATTGAATATAAAAGAAGTAGTCCAAAAACTGATAATCCAGTAAAAACTAAAACATTACTTACTGTGACCTTGATAGCTTCATTATGAAGTAGGTATAGTACGACTGTTAAACCCATAATAATGCGTGTTACCTGCCAGTATGCGATGGTCCCCGTACTCACCAAAAACTGAGAATCAACCGGTTTTAGTAAAATACTATCTAGTTGGCCAAAATGAACGGTGTTTGCTAAATGATCAAAGTTGCGCGAAAAAAACATATGGAAAAATCCCCCAATTACAATATTGTAAAATCCCATCAGTATGAGAAGCTCTTCTCGCTTCCATCCATGGATTTCAGGTGTCTTTGCGGTAAGAAGAATAATTAAAAGGAAGGAGAAAGCTCCCCACAAAGTACTGGTAAATATACTAGTCAAAAAATTTTCTCTATATGTTACCAACTGGGTAAAGTTAAGTTTGAGTAGAGTCTTATAGATTGCAAGATATTGTTTCATATTATTGTCCTACAGCACTAAATTTCTTCACGCCAGTCTTCCATAGATATTTATAGAAGAACACAAAGAGAGTTAGCCAAAATACTTGGATGAGAATAACTTGTACAAACTGTAAAGTATTCAATCTACCCTCTACTGCAATTATCGGATAATAAATTATCCCGGCAAAAGGCAAAAATGATGCAATTTTTGCAACAATCGGATACATTAAATCAATAGGCATCAAGTAACCCCCAAAAATGAGTAAAATAACTTCATTCAAAAAAAATAAGCTCCAGATTTCAGTCATCCAAAATGCCATAATTCCTAAAATCATTTTGTAGGTAAAAGAAAGCATGTAGGCAAGTACAATTATGATCAGACTTGGTAATATATTAGAGATCGTCAAATTTAGATTTACCAAATGATTGAATTTAAAAAAAATTACTATAAGAATTATTATTCCAAAACCCCCTTGAATGATTCGCCAAGGTAACTCTTCGTAAAACTTTGCCCAGTAGTATGAAAATGGTTTCATCAAATATTTAACCAAACCTCCTTTTTGTATATCAAGTTCGGCGATATCTTCCTCATGATGGGTAATAAGCGTAGATCCGACTACTATGAGCATAAAGTAATAAGAAGCCATTGCAGGAAAAGTCCAACCTCCTTCAAGTACTTTTTGTTCTTTAAAAGCGCCGCTCCAAAAAAGTGCGAATAAGATTGGCTCAAAGAGTGAAACTAAAAACCACACAAAAATTCTCGATTTAAACTCGAGCACTTGTTCAAAGTGAAGGGTAAAAATTGTTACGAGTCTCATGTTTTTTTGGTCGTAAAAATGTGACGAATGATGGTTTCAATATCTGGATCTTCAATGTTGACATCTTCAACTCTATTGTCCTCAAAAATTCTTCCCGCTACCTCATGTGACTTCTCAATAGGTACCGCAATTTTTATCTTCGTTTCATCGTGTTCTTTAATCTCCCCAAACTTATGAAATTCTTTGGTATTAATAGAGTTTTTAAAAAAAACCGTTATAAGTTTATTTTTTGTGTATTTCTTAATGATTTCTTCCAAAGTGCCATCGTACAGAATTTTTCCGTGATCAATAATAATAACTCGCTTACACAACTCTTCAACATCTCCCATATAGTGACTTGTTAAAATGATCGTTGCATTAAAACGCACGTTATATTCTTTAATAAATTTGCGAAGATTTTTTTGCATCACGACATCTAACCCTATAGTTGGCTCATCCAGAAAAAGAACTTTAGGAGAATGGATCAATGCCGCTATTAATTCACACTTCATTCGCTGCCCCAACGAAAGTTTTCGAACTTGAACATGCAAAACATCTTTTACCTCAAGAAGATCTGTCAGCTCCTCAATGGCTTTCTTAAACTTATCCTCAGATATTTGATAAATTTCTTTATTTAAAAGAAACGATTCATATGCTGGTAAATCCCACCAGAGCTGATTTTTTTGTCCCATCACAAGAGAGATCTGCCTCAAGAATTCATTTTTTCTATCAAATGGTTTATAACCTAAAACAGAAACGTGTCCATCAGTTGGATATAATAGTCCTTATAAACATTTCAAAGTCGTTGTTTTACCGGCTCCGTTTGGTCCAATAAATCCGACCAGTTCACCCTCTCCAATTGAGAAGGAAATATTATCTACTGCCTTTGAGTTATAATGTTTACGATAAAATAACGATTTTAGAGAACCAAATACTCCAGGTTCTTTCTGATAAATACGAAAATATTTTGTAAGTTTTTTGACCTCTATTATCTTCATATATAAAGCATTATAGCAACAATAGTCATATCTACTTTGCTAAAATTATGGAATGATTAATTTGAACGATTTAATTGCGTTTAAAAATGAAGCGGATAAGGCTGGATATGAGCAAGATAAACCAAAACACATGAAACAAGAGAAATACGGATCAACGACTATCTGGTATAAGCGGGGGAACTGGAAAATGCATGACAATTTTTTTGGCGGCGAACCGTATGGGGGAAGATCGGTAATTTATTATAAAAATAAACCTGTTCATATTACTGTCTATTATGGAAATGTCGATTAAAGTCTTAACCCCAACGATCTCTATCCGTTTTTAAGAAAAGCGTTACGTGCATCTAAGGATAAGATGTTTAGAGGACCTAAGAGTTTTAGAGACGGAGATTTTTTGTATCAAAGAAACTATAAAGGAACTATTAAAGACTTTGTCTTAGAAGAAAAAATATATCAAAAGAAAAAACTTGTCTATCAAGCACGATTTATGGGTGGATTGGTAGATCAAAGAAGAGGCTATTAAATTCAATCCAATCGATTAATTGATTGGACTTTTGAGAGTGGACTTTAGACTTCTCCTTCTAAATCTTTAATCGTCTTTCTTATTAAGTCAAAAGAAAATCCTCTTCGGGAAAGAAATGCGGCTGCTTTTTCGAAGCGTTCTTTTTTAGATAAAGATTGAAAACGGCGCCATTTGGACTGAAGTGCATGAAAAGCTAGTTCTTCTTCTGGTTGTGTGTGTTGCGAAAAATATTCATCTATCAACTCTTTTGCAATTCCAAACCGTAAGAGCTCTCCTTTTAAGACAAACTGACTTTTAGGTTTACTTATGTTTCTTTGCTCAACAAACCACCTGACAAATTCTTTATCATTGATCACGTTCTGTTGTTCTAAATCTTTTATTGCTTCTTCTACTAAATCTCTTGACCAGTGTCTTTTCTCTGTTTTTTTATTTAGATAGTCACGGACTTCCTTCTTTGTCCTCGGCCGAAATTTTAAGTAAAAATATGCATAATTGAGAAGAACCTGAAGATCGTCATTAGAGACCATAAATATGATACGAATGATGCGAATCTTTATGCGAATGCCTCAAATGTGCGAATACTGTTTACAAAGTCAGAATTAGCATATTCGTATCATTTGCATATTATTCGTAGGTTCGTATCACGTCTTTACTTTTTCCCCATCATCTTCTCCATCACTTCTTTTACAAGATGTTGTTTCAATTTATGATCTTGCGCAAGACTTAATTTAACTTGTTCCTTACCTTGTCCTAATAGTTTATCTCCTAGTTTTAGGAATGCTCCGTTTTTCGTAAGTACTCCAGAGTTAATAGCTGCGTCTACCAATCCCTCTTCTTTGTCGATCCCCTCTGCGGTTATCACGATTTCCGCATCTTTGAAGGGAGGAGCAACTTTGTTTTTAACGATCTTCACTCTTATGCGAGCTCCATATACTTGATTATTTTTTTTCAGCGTCTCTATTTTACGTACATCCATACGGATTGAACAATAAAACTTGAGAGCTAGTCCACCTGGCGTTGTCTCAGGATTACCAAACATGATGCCAATTTTGAGCCTAATTTGATTGGTGAAGACTATTGTTGTTTTCGATTTAGAAACAACTCCGGTAAGTTTTCTCAACGCTTGCGACATAAGCCTGGCCTGAAGTCCCATTTGCGCATCTCCCATCTCGCCTTCAATTTCAGCACGTGGGACAAGGGCTGCTACAGAGTCCACAACAACCAGATCAACACCACCAGATCGAATGAGCTGTTCAGCAATCTCCAGTGCCTGTTCGCCTGTGTCAGGCTGCGAAACCAAAAGATCGTCAAGATTTACTCCAATAAGTCTCGCCCAGGCAGGATCAAGCGCGTGCTCTGCGTCAATAAATGCAGCAATTCCTCCTGATCTTTGCGTTTCTGCGATTAAAGAGAGACAAACTGTGGTTTTTCCCGAGGCTTCGGGGCCAAAAATTTCTATAATTCTTCCTTTTGGTATACCCCCTACTCCAAGAGCAATATCCAGTGGCAAAATTCCTGTTTTGAGAACGTCAACAGATGTTGCAGGGCCTTCTCCTAAACGCATGATTGAACCTTTTCCAAACTGCTTTTGAATCTGCTCAATCGCTAGCATCACCGCCTGCTTTTTTGGTCCAAGCTGAGATTGGCCATCATTTTTGTTTGCTGTTCTCATAATTTCCTGAAGAATTATTAATACCACTACGCTCCGAACATTCGGAGCTTCGTTAGGTATTATGCCAACCGTAGTCCCGAGTGCTCGGGACGAAGTGGCATAACGCCTATATTATTAACTATGATTGTTAAAATTACAATAGATTATAATCCACAAATTTTTGTTTAAAAGACGTAGATCAATCCAATCACAATCACTCCCCACAAAAATATAGTGACAATTAAAGGGATATCTGTGGTTATGATTTTTTCTGGACGCTCACCTTCATATTTTTCATAAAGAAGTTGTGCATAACGGGCTATGCCGTATGTTACAAGCGGGATGGTCGTCATCATCCACTTTCTAGACTCAAACGAAGAAATAGCGAGCGTCTCGAGGATGTAACTTGAAATAAAAGTTGTCACTTGAGGAACCCTTTCAACATATGTATATGTGGAATAGGCAAGTATCGTAGCTGCTCCAAACGTATAGGTTAAAAAGTCTAAAAAGTGTTCATTGTAGTGATACAAAGAAACACGTCCTTCTCTTCCATGGGCAACCAGCTCTGCGTGTCGTTTGACAGAACCCATAAAAAGCGAGATAAAAAATATTGTTAGAAGCAACCATATGGGAATATGAAAACCGGTTGCGACCTCACCAGCAAATGTCCTAATCATAAATGAAAACGAGATGCTAAAAATGTCTATGACAGGATATTTTTTAAGATATAGTGAATAAAAAAAGTGGAGAAGAATAAAGATAAAGCTCAAGAAAAAAAATGACAGAGAAAAGAAAAGTGAGGAGATAAGTGAAATTAACGTCAGAAGGAAAACGATAAATGTTGCCTCAGGTATGGTAACTTTTCCTGATGCGATGGGGCGAAACTTTTTGATTGGGTGTTTTTTGTCATATGAATAATCAATTATGTCGTTGAGGACATATGAAGTTGATGAAAGTAGACAAAAAATAAAAAAACCAATAAACGTCTTTAAAAAAAGATCTAACTCGAAAAGTTTACCTGAAAAAATAATTGCGGTAAAAACGACAAGATTTTTGACCCATTGATTGACACGAAGCGTGCGAAGAAGAATGAAGAATTTTTCCTTATTCATCATGTTGCATTATACTACATTCATTAGTATGTTAAAATAATCTTCTTGATGAAAAACCTCGACGATATTGGCTCACTAAAAAATTTGGATAAGTCCAACGTATATGGTTCTGTCGAAGAGTTAAACAAACAATGCCTACATGCTTGGGAAGCAACTAAAAATCTCGTCGTTCCCTCATCCTATCGAAATGTAAATAAAATATTAATGACTGGGATGGGGGGATCAGGATTAGGAGCAAGAATCATTGAGTCTGTCTATAGTTCATCGCTTAGATATCCCTTAGCCAGACTAAATGATTACAATCTGCCTAAGTGGGTCGACAAAAATACGCTAATTATCTGTTCTAGTTTTTCGGGTACAACCGAGGAGACTATCGAAAACGCTCGACAAGCACAAGCTAAAAAAACAAAGTGGATGGCTATTGGCGCAGGAGGCACGCTTATTGACTTGGCGAAAAAATTTAAAGTTCCCTACTATAAAATTGACCCAAAATATAATCCGTCTCATCAGCCAAGATTAGCCATAGGTTATTCTGTAGTTGGCCAGCTTGTATTGGCATCAAAGACTGGGATAATCAACTTTACCGAAAAAGAAGTTAAACGAATTGTTGAGGCGATGAGGAAGATGACAGCCGGCTTGAAGATATCTACGCCTAGAGAAAGAAATTTGGCTAAAAAAATTGCTCAGAAACTGTATGGAAAAAAGGTAGTCTTTGTTGCGTCAAGACACTTAGTTGCAGCCGCCCACACGGCTAAAAATCAAATGAACGAAAATGCCAAACATTTTTCCGTAATTTTTGATATACCTGAGTTGAATCATCATTTAATGGAGGGACTGCGCTTTCCTTCCTCAAATCAAAAAGATCTCGTCTTTGTCTTTGTTAAATCAAAACTTTATCCAAAACGCATTCAACAGCGATTCGACATTACCGAAGATGTGGTGAAAAAAAATAAAGTGGAAACGCTTACCTGGCAAGCTAAAAGTTTAGATCATCTGTCTCAGGCTTTTGAGTTTATCCAATTGTTTGGATTCGTAAATTTCTATCTTTCGATGCTTAATGACCTTGACCCGGCCGCAATTCCCTGGGTCGATTATTTTAAGACAAAACTTGGCCAACCGTTAGGCAAGTAAAAATTAAAGCTTGTAGCCAAATCTTCGCAGGAGTTCTTTTCGGCCGTCTACTTCATTTTTCTTTTCAACTCCAAGCGGAGTCCCTCCGTCAACTACCCCTAAAATTGCTCTACCCTGTTTTGTTTGGGCGACAATGACTTCTACAGAGTTTGCCGTTGCGCAAAAAATAGTCACAATCTCTGAAATATTTTTTATTCGATTTAAGACGTTTACCGGAAAAGCATTTTTTAGGAAGATAAAAAGCGAGTGGCCGCAAGCTACACGTTTTGCATTATCGATTGATAGTTTAATTATCTCGTCATCTGTGCCAGAAGTCCGGATCTTTCTGGGGCCAGAAGCCTCACAAAAAGCAATGCCAAACTTTATTCCGGGAACAGCTTCAACCAAGGTCTCGTGTACGTCTTCGACTGTTTTTATGAAGTGTGATTGAGCCAGAATAAAATTAATTTCGGCTGGTTTTTTGATTTTGACTGAAACGAATTTCATATTTTTTGTAATGTTTGATCAAGAGTTAAAAGTTTTATTTTCAATTGTTTGACTAAATACAGATAAGAAGCGTCATAAAAACTTAAATTATTTAAGACAGCAAGTTTTAAAACTTCAAAATAATCAACATCTTCTTCTACAATATCAAGCTCATGAAAATTCTCAAATAATAGAAAAGCTCTGGATTTTTCAACCTTTTTTCTCAAGACTTTTGATCTCAGACTATTACCAACTTCATATTTCAAGAGTGAGGGGGCAACAAATTTTACTTCATGTTTTGCCTGTCTCTCAAATACTGACTCTACATCTTTATTCCCTTCATCCAAGAGAAATGCGAGTACAAAAGAAGAATCAATAACAAATATCCGATCAGAGTTTTCTACCATAGTTTATGGATTCTTTTATTTCCTTAGCGGTTGTATGGCCCAATCCCTTTTTTAATCGTAATATATTCTGAAACGCCTTCATTCTTTTTTGATTGGTTTGAGGCTTAAAATATACTTTGATCACGGCGTTTCTCACCAATTCTCCAACAGAAGTTTTACCCTTATTAGCAAGAGTTACTAAATATTTAAACGTCTGCTCGTCAAACAAAATATTTGTTCTTTTGGTTAACATATGTATACATATTAATATGTGTATGTTTATTTGTCAAGAGCGATTATTTTTTTAAATATTTATCAAGGATTTCTTTAAATGGTTCCTCTCTAAATAATTTTTTAAGCTGTGGTAAATCTTTTAACGTTAATTTTCTTATTTTAAATTTCATAAATAATTTTTGGGGTCTAATCTCGTCTTGCACAATTCATAAACCAGAGGAAAACTGAAAAATTTGTTATCCGCGTTAAAATGTCCCGCTCCTTTGACCATAATCACACTACTTCCCATTTTTGAGGCAAAATCGAGAGAATAGTTAGTCTTTACGTAAGGGTCGTTGTCCGAATGCAGTACGTAAGAAGTTGGGATAAGTTTTTTTAATTTCTCAAAATCAAAATCTTTTCTATAAAAACCTCTATTGACCAAGTCTATCTGCCATTCGTCTTTGGGAAGCTCGAAAAAAGGACAGACAAAAATCCCACAGTCCAGCTGAACTTTAAACGCCTCAACCGCATGGAGGATAAAAACAGGAGACAGAGAATGTCCGATAAATACTAATTGTTTATTGCTTTTAATTTCTTTTAATACCTTCTTTTTAAAGAAATTAAGCCAGTTTGGAAGGGTTTGATTTGTGGCTTTTGCCTTTTTTTCGCCTAGCTGCGTAATAGTATCCCAGTTCTCGACAGGAAACCGCGGAGCAATCACTTCTTGATTTATCAGCTCAAGCCTTTTCTTCAAATCAGGAAACCAGTTGCCATTCGAGCTACCATATGAGCCGTGGAAAATGACAAATTTCATTCAACTATTATAATTTATCCGCATGGATAAATTAAAAGAATTACGATTTTTAAACCTTAAAAAACTGCGAGTCTCATATAGATGACTCGCAGATTCTTATATCACTAGATGTCAGCGTAAAAGCAAAAATCAGCTGGCGTCGGGTACAAAAGACTTTGGGTAGCCTCTTCTCGTTTTAGCGCAAGATAGCTTTCGATCAATTCTTTACTAAAGACTCCACTCTTTATAAGCACTTTATCTTTTTCTAAAGAATCTAAACTCTCAAAAAGGCTTTTTGGGGTCTGCTCTACTGATACGTTTTCCCAGATGTTTTCATCATAAGGACCATAACCTAACTTTTTAGGGTCCAACTTCTCCTCTATCCCTGACAAACCCATCACCAGCTGTGCAGAAAACGATAAGTACGGATTGCAGACTGGGTCTGGACAGCGAAACTCAAGCCTTTTAGTTTTTTCGGCTTTGGTGAAATACATTGGAATTCTCACTGCGGCGCTTCTATTTCTTTGAGAAAATGCGATCGAGGTAGGCGCCTCAAAATGAGGAACCAGTCTTCTATAAGAGTTAATTGTTGAATTGGTGATTCCTAAAATAGTTCTAATATTTGATAAAAGTCCTCCTATATAAAACATCGCCTCTTTTGAAACTTCTCCGTAACCCTTTGGATCATAAAACACGTTTTTACCTCTCTTAAAAATACTCTGGTGCGTATGCATCCCCGATCCGTTATCGCCATAGATCGGTTTTGGTAAAAAGCAGGCGACCATTCCATATTTTTTGGCCAGGTTTCTCGCAACATATTTATAGATCATTACCTGATCAGCCATACGTAATAGACTGTTATAGCGCATGTCAATTTCAGCCTGTCCACCCGTTGCCACTTCATGATGATGTACCTCAATCGCTACTCCTATTGATTCTAAAATCTTTACCATTTCAGATCGAAACGCTTGAAATTTATCATAAGGGGGAACAGGAAAATAACCTAGTTTTGGAGGAATTGGGTATCCATCGTTTACCTCGATATTTGGATCACCAAATTCCGCGCTTGATATGAAGACATCTGAAAAATGTGGCGAAAGATGATAATTTAATCTTTCAAATACAAAAAATTCGAGTTCGGGTCCCCAATAAGAAACATCGCCTATTTTAGTTTTTTTCAAATAATCTTCAGCCTTTTTTGCTGTCCATCGGGGATCCTTTTCAAAATGATTATTAGTTGTTGGATCATCGATATCGCAGATAACAGAAAGCGTCTTTTCGAAAAAAGGATCAAGAAAAAGAGTCAAGATGTCTGGTTTTAGAAGCATATCGCTTTCGTAAATAGACTGGAATCCTCGTATACTTGAACCGTCAAATCCATACCCTTTTTTGATGTTATCATTTGTAAACTCTCGGGCAGGAATAGTCATATGTTGCCAGACTCCGCGAAGATCAACAAACTTTAAATCGATAAAATCAACACTGCCATTTTTAATCAGAGAAAAAGCTTTTCTGGTATCCATACTCATTAAACGAATTGATAATTGTGATGAAGACCGCTGTGTCTTTATGCAGTTCTTCTCCGTTGAAGAATTTGAAAATTATAAAAGAAGCGTTGATGATTTGTCAACTGATTTTTGAGACAAGGATGACTGCTTCGGCTATATCTTTGATAGACTTCCTCATTTTCATTGCCTCGCCTCTTAGCATTGTATAAGCGGCCTCCTCATCAATTTCTCTTTGTTTCATAAGGAGTCCCTTGGCTTTCTCAACTATTTTTCTCTCCTTGAGTTTTGTTTCCAGACGTCCAACTTTCCTTTCAAGGACAATCTTCTCAAAAGCCGAGGCTATGATTTTTACAACCGCTTCAATAGTTTTAATTTGGTTTGGGGAAAATGTATACGAGTCTCTATTCTGAAGATTGATAACGCCAACCACTCCTTCTTTATCAACAATTGGCACTGATAAAAATGCTTCAAATCGATCCTCAGGAAGCTCTTTGAAGAATTTAAATCGCTCATCTTTATAGGCCTTTTCTTCGAGTACCGCTGTCTTCTTGTGAGCTGCGACCCAGCCGGTGATTCCCTCTCCCCATCTCAATCTAATTCTCCCTAAGAGTTTTTCATGCGGTTTTTTGGATGCAACCAGAATCAGCTCTTTTTTTTCTCGGTCATAAAAATAGATAAGACATGATTCAACGGGAATAATTTTGAGGATAAGCCTTATTAACTTGTTTAAAAATTCCTGAAAATCATAGGAGTTAAAAACGACGAGTTTAGAGAGAAGATCGATAGTTTCTGCAAATGAAGATTGTCTTAACATGATGGTATTATAATTGATCCTGCAGGATTCCTATTACAAAACCTTATAAAGCTCGGATAAATCATGTATTGTCTTGAAATATGTACTATCTGGCAAACCTTTTCTATTTATCCAAACAGTCTTTATTCTAGCCTTGTCTAGAGCTTCACAGATGCGCAGCTTATCATCTATAACAACTGCGCCTTTTGGTATTCTTTTTAATGCTTTGCTATCGTCTTTGACGTTAAAAATAAAAATTAAATCGTCATCTAAGTATCCTTCTAAATGCATGGATCTAAATTTATGATCCTGGAATTTTTTGTCGCCTTCTGAAAATATGCCCAAGCTATATTTTTTATTTTTAAATTTTTTAAAAAGTTCTTTTACTTCAGGATAGACTGATTCTTCATAAATATGTTGATTGTCTGGACTGAAAAAGACACTAATCAATGCCTGTTCGTCTGGAAAGCGGAACTTTCTCGATATTCGCTTAACATAATGTTCAGGAACAAATTCCCGATCATGAGTTAACTGTCTTAGATATTCTTCTTGAGCTTTGAGAAATTCAGAGATATGCGGATTGCCAAGGATGCGTAACATCTCCTCTATAAAAATTTTCATCACTCTCTCGGTATTGAGTATCGTCCGATCTATATCAAAAAGAATGACCTTCTTGTTGATGACTGAAATCATATGAGTTCGCTTGCCTCTCTCCCTAGTTTAACTGCATAATTGGTCCCTCGATCATAAGGATATGTCATATCAAGATTGGCGATATAGAAATTTTTTACAGGAGTCACAAAATCAGGTTTGTTTTTGACAAAATCTTTATCAAAGATTGGTTGCGCAAAGGGGCCGTGAAATAGATGATAGTTGGTAGTTGATAGTTGGTGGTTAGGAGAAATTTTTTTCAAGTGAGGAAGACAGAAACTTAAAACTTCTTCTTTGGTCATCTTTAACATTGGGCTCTCGCGGTCAACATACCAACCAACATAGGCAATATGATTTCCACCATAATGTTTTTTATCTATAAAATTGGTATGTTGTCCAACAATCATGAGAGGAAGTTTAGGAGTACAAACGTTTAACCAGTAGGTTTTTTCTAAAATCGGTTGCTTTGTTTCTAAAATTAACACAACTGCATGTAAATAATTCATTTTTGAAAACCGTTGAAGATATGACCCAGGAAAAATTGTTTGCGTAAGTTTTGACATGATAACTGTAGGCAAGGTCGAGATAACTACATCGAATTCTTCTTTCTTATTAATGACAAACTTCTCTCCCCTCTTTTGTAAATCATTGACTAGAAAACCTTTATTTATTTGTACTCCTAAAGATTTATTTTTACCTTCGGCAAAATCTATTAAGGTTTGAAAGCCGCCAGAAATATAACCCAGTTGCTTTGCCCTTTTTTTAATTCTGGCCCAGATAAATGAGGCTAGAATATTCTCCGCATATTTACCGAACTTTTTCCGAAAAAGCTCTTGCCACAATACCTCCCACACCCTACTACCCATTGTTTTTTTTAAAAACTCCTCTGCGGTTTGTTTTTCATACAGAGTTAAAAAAGGAGAAGCTTTTAAAAAAGCTAAAACTAATCCAGCGCGGATTTTTTCTGGATAAGAGAGTAGGGGAAACCGCAAAAAATCTTGCGGAGAATCTACGGGAAATATGCGGTAATTAGATTGAAACGGGTATTGGGAAAGAAAGGGTTCCTGCAAGCGCGCAGATCTGGCGATATTCGCCTCCTGTCGAGCACTTGTGGGAATGAATTTCGATACAGGACCCGTTTCATAAAGTGATGCTGTTTCTGTTTCTTTAAAAAATATTCCCTCAAATCCTATTTCTTTAGCAAAACTTAAAATATCGTTTTCGCTACCTAAGAGGTGATGATAAGCTCTCTCTAGATACCACCCCCATCCCTTTCCTTTAAATCCAACCGCCAAGCCTCCCAAAACTTTTTCCTTTTCAAAAAGCGTTACCCGGTGTTCCTTTTTTGCAAGATAGTAAGAAGCGGTCAGACCGGTAAACCCTCCTCCTAAAATAGCTATTTTCATACTTTCTTTAGTATTTGTAATAAATCTTTGGGAGTTAAAACTCTAGTTGGAGCGATAAATTGATGTACTTCATTTTGAAGAAAATGCTTCTTATCGAGTGTAACCAAATAGTTAGATTCAGCTTGCTTATTTTGAGAAAGTATTGTAGCGTCTTTTTTAACTATTACTTTTTCTGCTTTTTTGATGAGATCGACTTCAGGCGGTAAATTCATAATTTTTATTTTCTCAACCAAAACAAAAAATCTCTCAAGATGATACTCGAGTAATTTTTTTCTTACATTTCTTTCAACTTCTGTTAGTACCAGTTTTGAAGTTACTATATGTATATTTTTGAGGATGAAAAGTTTAGCTGAGCCGCCTGTTGGAGAGTTTACAGCAGAAAAGAAAACTGAAGAGTCAAGAAATACCTTTTTCATAATCTTCTCAATTATAGCTTATCTCCCTCTTGCCATTCTTTTATCTCCTCATCGGTAAACTCTCTTGTATAGGGAAGAAGATTTTTATCGATAAACGTTTTTTTATATAAAGTTTCCAAATCTTTTTGCATCTTTTGCAGGTATTCAATATCAACGAGTGCGGCCTTTATCTTACCTTTTTTTGTCACAAAAAAGGCTTTTGATTTTTTTACCTCATCGACAAGCCTGCTAAACATATTTCTTGCCTGTGATACGGGATAGATATTAGATTGTGTAATATTCATATCTTACTAGTGTAATATATGTACAAAACTTTGTCAAGTTTTTGTACAATATAAAGTCGTTCCAATAAACTAGATATAATTGCTATTTATATCAAGCTTTTATATTTCCTTTTTGCCATTCTCCCATTCTCGAGTAACTAACTGGTAAATTCCTTCCATAAGTATAATTTAGATGAGAAGCGACCAACGCCTTCGCTCGTATAGCATTCTCTAAATAATTGGTATCAAGCACATTGGAATTTGATCTGTTCCACTCGTTTGGTCGAGGATAAACAATGACATCATCGGGACTTGAAAAAGGAAAGCTCGTGTAAGAGGTATTTAACTCTCCAAAGTTACTCATCTCAAATCCTTCTTGACTGGGATCAATGTATCTGCCAAAAAACCTAGATAGAATCCACCTATAGACAGATTTGTGTCCAAACCAATCCATCGATATAACATCAACATTTTCTGGGTGAATCTTTCCTGTTTCATCTAAAATAACACGAGCTCCCTTATGAATACCAAACAATCCTAAACATTCAAAGCTTTTTCTCTGCGCTTCGCTTCTAAAATAAAGTTCTATGCCTATTGGCTCAAAATTGCCGGGAGGATTTAGCAGATCTTGATTTCGCTCTGTGTGTAAGGCTATTAGCTTTTCTATTCCGGCCCCTATACCGTTTAAATCCTTCATTGATAATATATTTTTATATTTTACTAAGATAGTTTTTTTAACCTCTTCTCCTAACTTACTCAAGTTAGATAACGGAATGTTTAATCTTTCTAGATTACGTTGTCTTAATAACTCACTAAAATGTTGCATTAAATCCTTATATTCTTGATCCGTGATAGTGATAGTTCCCAATTCTTCTTGCATGATATAATATTACCATGTCGCAAAGCTTCATAGCGATCCGATTTGACAAATCACACCTTTCAACGATAGGCGAGCGGCTCTATACCCAAAGCCTCGATCTGATCCGCGAACTTGTAGCAAACGCGTATGACGCAGATGCCACGAGAGTCGTCATTAAGATTACCGATTCATCAATTGCCGTCGAGGACGATGGGTCGGGAATGAATAGAGACGGATTGACTCAATACTTTACCATCGGTTCTGATTTCAAAAAGCAAAACCCAGTGAGTGAGAAGTTTAAACGCGTGAGAATCGGCGAATTTGGAATTGGCAAATTTGCCGTCTTATCTATTTGTAATCGATTTGAGATTTACACACGATCACAAAATTATTCTGCTGCTCTTATTTTCGATAGGGAAGATTTTGAAAAAAGAGTAGACTGGAATATTCCGCTTATTGAACATGAAACCAAAAGCAATGGGGAGACAGGAACAAGAGTCAGCTTGTTTGAGATCAAAAAACCGCTCTCGCTTTTTGATATCGAACGCCATCTCATTAATATTTTTCCTCTGTTTGATAAGAATTTTTCAATATTTGTAAATGACGTAAAACTGCAGGCAAAATTTATCCCCGGAGAGCGGTTTCGCATAAAAGAAACAACACAATACGGCACAATCATCGGCGAGATCATTATCGCCAGCCTCATGCTTCCCAAAGAACAAGAAGGAATAGGAATCAGGGTTAAAAATGTTCTCATCAAAAGAGAAACCTTTGGGATAGAAAGACTTCATAGTTTATCGACTCGTCGACTAACAGGAGACTTGAACGCCGATTTTCTCCCCATCACCGCTTCGCGTGAAGACTTTGTCAAAGACTCGAAAGAGTATGAAGAATTTATCAAAGTAATGAGCAGGAAGTTAAAGAGGGTGATCCGATCGCTGGAAAAATCAGTCATCTCTTATCGTGACAAAAAAGCCGAGAGGATTTTATCCGATGCCTTGCTTACGGTCCGTGAGGCTTTGAAGAAAAACAAAGATATACTTCTTTTGGACAACCTACCGCTTTTTACTAAAACAAAACGGAAGTTCACCGATCAGGAGATGATAAAATCGGGGGTCATCGGAACAGCCCTATCTTCCGCAAAGAAAAAACCAAACGGTGAAATGTCTTTAGAATCCTCTCTCAAAGAAGAGTTAAGAAAGGCCTTAAAGATCATCAAACCTAAGGTGCGCTCCAGAATCAAAACACTTCTTCGCGACGACCACCGGATTGTGAAGAAAGTCAAAATCGGGGGAAGCGAGTTTTTGGTCAGTTTTGCCCATTTGGGAGATGAGGAAAAGGAAAGTTTCATCGAAGGCGGGATCATCTTTATCAACCGCGATCATAAACTTTTTAAGAAGGTGGAGAAGGAAACCACTCTTGTCAGGTATCATCTCACCCGTTTAGTCACCCAAGAAATCATCAAACTCGCCTCCCCTCGCAATTTTGAAATCGCCTTTGACTGGCACGGAAAACTGATCAAAGATGCTTTTTTGACGATCAAAAATGAGGATTGAATTCGATTATCTCTCGAGTTATACTTTTATACATGAAAACTGATCCATATATTCGCATTCAAAAAAAATATGGAGGAAACTGGGTGGCCACTGATAAAAAAGGGACTAAGGTTTTTGCCTATGGGAAAAGTGTTGATCGAATGTTCGATATGCTCGAGAAGAAAAAAATAAAACCACAAAAAACAGTAATTGGATATCTTGAAAAATATGGGCGGGTCTATATTTACATTTCCCTATAATTATAAATATCTTGTTGAGGGAAAGATTTTGAATCCTCGTCTTTACCTTCCCTTAAAAACAAAGTTTGGCTGGCAAAACACTTGGTTTCTTCTTGATAGCGGAGCAGATACAACAATGTTGCCTTTATCCTTTGCTAAGAAGTTTGGACTCTACTTTGATCCCAAGAAAAAAGGGAAGTTATTTGGAATAGGTGACAAAGCCTTTGATGGATACTCGGGAGTCGTTCACATTAAAATTGGGACAAAAGAATTAATAGTACGTTGTGATTATATTGATTCTTCAGACTCAACGCTTCTTCTTGGCCGACTCGATATATTTGACAAATTCAATATTACCTTTGATTCTTCTAATAAACGAATTGTATTTGAGCAAATTTAATATATTGTTCTTTTAAAAAATGAAAAACAATATTTATGTTAAGGATTTAGAAAAAAGAATAATAAAAATAGAGGAAAGAAATAAAAGAGTAGAGGCAGATAAAGCATGGGAGATAAGCAAAACAAGAACTATTTTTATCGCCATATCAACATATGTTTTAATTGTCTTCTTTATGTTGCTTATAAAAGATAACCATCCTTTTTTAAATGCATTTGTTGCAACTTCGGGTTATCTAATCTCCACAGGAACCTATGATATTTTCAAAAAATGGTGGCTAAAGAAAAGAGAGAAAATTTGATTCGATAACATCAGCTGCCATTTCTGCCCCATTTTTTTTAGGCATAGTGCTATTAAATGTATCGATACATTTTTTATACTCACCTTTATTTCGTAGTATTTCTCTGAGCGTTTTTAATATATCTTTTACCTCCACTTTATCTGCTAGGTTTTGAAAAGCTAACCAGTTTGAATTATAAAAATCGAATAAAAACTTGAAATTAAATCTCACCATACTTTTTCCTAGACCCAACTCCTCAAATCGCCAAGCGTGCAAAAGCTGATCAGGATTAAATGGAATAGTTATAACTGGTTTTCCTGACATCACAGCTTGCATGATAGTACCATATCCTCCATGACAAATTACCGCGTCAACTCTACTACTTATCTCAAATCCCGGAAGGTATTTGGCAACAAATAGATTTTTATGTCTTGGAAATTCATCGACATCTGCTATGGTGCTGCTACTTACTACAACTCCATATCCCGCATTAACTAATTCTGTGCTTAAGCCAATAAGTTTTTGAGAGTTAAAACCTGTTCCTCCAAAACTGATATAGACTGTTTTTCCATTTGGTTTGATTGAACTGAGCCACTTCGGATTATAACTATTAAACCCTTTCCAAAAAATTGGCCCCACATAATGAATCTTCAATCTTTCATCTAGAGCGGGCAAATATGTCGGAGCTTCTGGAACAACATAAATCATTGCTTTAATAAGTGTAGTTTCGTCTAAGTTTCTCCCTAATTTTTTAGTCAAGATAGCCAGCCTGTTAAAATAACGCTTTTTCATCTTCCAGATGATCGTTTGAAACACTGGCGATAAGATAGAATGGAGAAACGGAGAAAATCCTGTATTGGGAAGATAGCAACCATAGGGAAGACCGCCGCTTCCTGTCAAAAAAAACATCGGAACGTTTCTTAGACTACATGATGTTAAAGCGCTTATGCGAAAATCAACTACAGCATAGTCTGGTTTAAATTGATCGATGAGGACAAGTTCACTTTTGACTTGTTTAAGAAGAAAAGATTCATTTTTAAGATTTTCCGCAAACTTAATTTCATCTGTATTGGTATATTCTATAATCTCACCTGTCTTTAAGCCTGTTTTTTCTGCCAACATTTTTTTCCTTTGAGGAATTGCAAAAAGGATATCGTGTCCTCTTTTTTTCAACTCAGTTGCAACAGCCAGAGACCGAGTAATATGAGCAAGACCTATCTCTATGGGAAAGAAAATTATTTTTTTCATAACCTAGCAGACAAGATCTTATAATATCCCTTCATAAAATATGAGACCGGCATAAATGGCAAAATAATATTCCGAAATGAAGATATAAGGGGTGAGCCTACCCCGAACCAATTCCAGAGAAGGCGCGATTGTTTTTTAATCAGTTTCATTCTTTCCTGACGGGCTTTAGCAAACAAATCAAGCATTTTAGAAATATTTGAAGAGGTTGTCTCTGAGATACATTTTGAGAGAACCGATGCGTCCTCAAGCGCGACTGAACATCCTATGGCTGTAATTGGAGAAACGGCATGCTGCGCATCTCCTATAATACCTATGCGTCCTTTATGCCACTCACTTAGTTCTACATACTTTAAGTCGTCAAAATATATCTGTGAAGAATTCGTAAGTTGTTCAAGCACTGATGGAACAATTCCTCCAAAATCTCTAAAATATGCTTTTAAAAACGTTGAGTGCTCGATCTTTTTCTCGTGGACGTTGTGATCTTTTTGCATAAAAAACATTACGCAGTGTTTTTTAGGAGAAACCGAATACATCCCAACAGCTTTTCCTAGACCAAGCATAACTACCTCCTTTTTTTCTAACTCCTGTTCCGAATTAAACCAGGTCATCCAAACGGCCCAATTATAGTAATGAAGATAGTTTTTATTAAATAGTTGCTGGCGTGTAGCTGAATCCATTCCGTCAGCTCCAATAACTAAGTCAAATGATTCCTTTGAGCTATCGCTAAATGTAATGGAGATATCATTATTGTCGTGAAAAAGTTCTTTTACCGTTGTATTAAATCGTACAGGGATTTCTTTTACCAAGCTTGCTAAAGAAGAGTGGAGAACTGTTCGCTCCACGCCAAGAATTGGTCCGTGTTTATTGGAAATATCTGTTAAGTTGACTTTTTTAATAATTTTGCCTTTATTATTGGCAACCTCAAACGAATGAAATTCACAACTGTTTTTCATTATTTGATCGTAGAGACATAGTTCTTTTAAAACATTCACACCATTGCCCAAAAGAATGATTGCATATCCGATATTTCGCCAGGTTGGTGCTTTCTCAATAATAAGTGGCTTATATCCTTCTTTTTGGAGTAACGCAGCCAATGCAAGCCCGCTAATCCCTCCACCTACGATAAGAATGCGCATAAAAGAAATGGTATCATAATAATTATGAAGAAAAAATTAGAACCTCATGCCTTTGGTATGGCCCTAGGAACAATATGCATGGTGCTTCATTTCGTATTGTGGATTATAAGCTTAGTTTTTCCCAGATCTTTATTCAGTTTGATATTCAATGCCCAGTTTTTCGGAGCCGATATTGCAGAAAACTATCATTTAACCCAAAATATAGGACTGTCTCTTTTAAGTTTAATTATCTTTACTATCTCAGGATATCTAATAGGATTCTTTTTTGCTTTTGTATATGACCGCTTTGTCAAATAATTCCCGCATTATTACCGAGGATTCTCTGCAGTTTTTGGTGCGCTGATAATCTCAATCAGCATCGTTTCAAGAAAAACAGTGATGGGGATAGCAAGCAATACTCCCAAAACTCCACCTATTTTCCCGCCAACCAAAAGCGCAATCAATGTAATGATGGGATTCAATCCCACTGCCTTTTTCATCACAACCGGGACAATCAAGTTATTCTCAAGCTGTTGAACAATAAAATATAAAGCGACCGCTGCAAACCCCATCACAGAAGAATGAGAAAATCCCAGTAAAATCGCAGGAATTGCCGATATGGTTGGCCCTAGATTTGGTACTATCTCAAGTAGACCAGCCAAAACCGAAAGAGCCAATGCATACCGAATGCCTATCAAGTTTAACCCAATAAAAGTCATCAATCCAACTACTGTCATGAGCGTGATTTCGCCCCAGAACCAAGCATTTAATCGTTTTTCTGCTTTATCAAAAACAATTAGAGCTGTTTTTGCTTTCTCCTCGGAAAAAAAACGGGAGACTATTTTTCGTATCACATTCTCCTCTAAAAGAAAATAAAAACCAAAAAAAAGCGTAGTTATAAAAAACACGGCGTTTGCAAAAATACCCTTTACGACGTCAAAAAATTGATTTGCGATGTTTGGCAAATATTGAAAGACCGAGTCAAGATTTAAAACTGACATCAAGCTTGGAGCAAACCTTGCGATAATCGAAGGAAGAGCACGGAAAAGAAGTGTGCTCTCACTAATAAGTGGAGGAAGTATGATAAATAGCGCGGAAAAGAAAAACGTTAGAAAAATTAGATATACAAAAAAGGCTCCTAAAAAACGGGGTATTCTATTTTTTTCTAAAAAGGATACATAGGGCTTAAGGGCGCTCATTATGATAAAGGCTATAAAAAGAGAGAAGATAATATCATGAACCATCCATAAAAAATTGAGAAATAAAATAAAAAAAACGGCGAAGACAATGGTCCGTGAAGAAATTTCTATTTTCTGCATATCTTGATTATAACAACTTTCTACCCATTGGCAATTGTTATAGCAAAAACTTGTCGGGCTCCATTTTTCTTAAGGACTTTAGCCGCTTCTTTTAGCGTAGATCCTGTTGTCACAACATCATCGACCAATACAAAATTTTTGCCACTAATATTTTTATTCGCTAAAACACCAAATGCCCCAAGCATATTATGATAACGACTCTTCTGATTTTGAAGTTGGGTTTGAGATGGGGTATTTCTTATTCTAAGAAGAACCCCGCTTTTTCGACAATTAAGAAAAGATTGTAAATATTGAGCAATAATTTTTGCCTGATTAAAGCCCCGAAGTTGCAATTTGTGTGCATGTAAAGGAATAGGTTCAAGTAAAAACTCATCTCTTAGCAGACTTTTATATATGAGAATTTTTTTTAATCTTTCAGGCTTAACAACAAGACAAAACTCCTCCCAAACATCAATTGCTAAGCGATATTTAATGTTTTTTATAATTGCTTTTAAAAAGTCGTTGTAATGAAGTACGCTCAGAAAACCATCAATCCCAAGATTCCTTCTACATCCTGGGTGGGTGAAGCCAGATAAACTATCTTTTCCACAATACAAGCATATGTCTTTTTTTAGATAGCTCAATTTTTTTTGACAGTTTATACAAATATAAGCGCCCAGATAACCACATCCTAAACAGAATTTAGGGAACAGAAGATCTTTGAGAAACATGTCTTTAGATAATTAGATTTTTAGCTCTAAGCTATTAGTTTCATTCTAACATCAACTAGCTTTTTTTCTAATAGCTAAGTAGCTAATAGCAAACAGCAATATAAATATCGTTCACAAAAATATTTGCAAAAAACAATTGAAAAATTATAATAGAGTTTTTGAGGCTAATTTTGAAACTGATACAGTTTGATATTATTTTGACCTCTTGTAAACCTATCAGTAGTGTTCTAGATTTTTAATTGGCACAAGATATGTATTGTATTTTTTGCAAGCATACTGATACCGAAGTTATCGAAACGCGCTTGTCTGAAGATGGAAAGGCAATAAGAAGAAGGAGGCAGTGCCCAAAATGTCAAAAAAGATTTACAACTTATGAGAGGATTGAGGAACTGCCCATCTTGGTGATCAAAAGAGATGGAAGGCGGGAACGGTTTGATCGGGAAAAGTTAAGAAAGGGCCTCTTAAAGGCGTGTGAAAAAACAGTAGTTACAGCAGATCAAGTAGAACAGGCCGTCTCTGAGGTTGAGTCTGAACTTAAACAGTTGGACTCAACCGAGGTAGAAAGCAAGGCAATAGGAAATCTTGTTGCAAAATATTTAAAGAAAGTTGATAAAATTGCCTACATCCGTTTCGCCTCTGTGTTTAGAAGGTTTGTTGATGTTGAGGATTTCGAAAGAGAAGTGAAGAAATTGCTATAAACCGTTATTAGTTCATAGTTAGTTAGTTCAGCGCTAAAACAAAGTTACTATCAGCCAACTAACTTGTATTACTTATGAGACTCACTGGTGTTTCAGAAAAGGTCTTCCTAGATCGCTACTCCTTAAAAGATAAAGAAGGTAAGGCACTCGAGAAAAAACCCGAAGAAATGTGGCAAAGGATCGCCAAAGCAGTTTCTTCTCTTGAAAAGAAGGGGAAGCAAAAAATGTGGCAAAAAGAATTTTATTGGGCAATGAAAGACTTTAAGTACGTCCCGGGTGGAAGGATTTTATCTGGTGCTGGCACTGGATACTCTGTCACCTATTACAACTGTTTTGTGATCCCAAGCCCCAAAGACTCGAGGGGTGGTATTTTAGAAACCTTGAAACAGATGGTTGAGATTATGGCGCATGGCGGAGGCGTCGGGATTAATCTCTCATCATTGAGGCCTCGAGGCGCTCGTGTGAGGAAAGTAAATGGTTTTTCTTCTGGCCCTTGCAACTGGGCAGAACTTTTTTCTGTTGCCACCAAAGATATTATTCAACAGGGTGGAACCAGGCGAGGAGCTCTCATGCTTATGTTATGGGATTGGCATCCAGATATGGAAGAATTTATAACCGTCAAACAAGATCTGTCTCGCATAAATGGAGCAAATCTTTCTGTCTGTATTTCTGATTCGTTTATGGAGGCTGTCGAAAAAGATGCCGATTGGCCACTTGTTTTTCCTGATACACAGGATCCAGAATATGATGAAAAGTGGGACGGAGATCTGGAAGTTTGGAAATCTTTAGGAAAAAAAGTGATAGTTCATAAGGTTGTAAAGGCACGAAAAGTCTGGGATCTTATTGCTCAAGCTGCATGGAGAAGCGCTGAGCCGGGTACTGTTTTTATGGAAAGATATAATAAAATGCATAATAACTATTACTGGAATAGAATCAACTGTGTAAATCCGTGTGGAGAAGAAGGCTTACCATCCTGGGGCGTCTGTAACTTAAGCTCAATTAATCTTTCTGCTCTTGTTAAGACAAAATCGGTAGATAAAAAAGGTAGGTTTGATTTTAAAACACTTCGTAAATTAGTTGGTATAGCGGTTCGCTTTCAAGACGATATAATCGATATGGATCCATATATCTTTAAAGGCATAAGAAAGATGCAGCTTGAGGGAGAACGGCGTATCGGCCTTGGTACCATGGGACTTGGCGATACGCTTATTAAGCTTCATCTCAGATACGGCTCTCCTGAAGGATTAAAGTTTATTGACAAAGTATACGAACTTATCCGCAATGAGGCATATAAAACCTCTGCAGAGCTCGCAAAAGAAAAAGGTGCATTTCCAAAGTTTGATAAAGAAAAATATCCAAAAGGTAGATTTATTAAGGAACTTCCTTCCGATGTACAAAAAAATATTAAAAAATATGGGGTTAGAAATTCGGTTCTTTTAATGCAGGCGCCAACCGGATCCACGTCTCTTCTTGCCAATACTACTTCTTCTGGGATTGAGCCGGTATATGAATTTGAGTTTATCCGCCGCGACAGGCTTGGCACCCACATCATCCGTCACCACCTCTATGATGAGTGGTATAAAAAACACGAAAAGGAAATAAAAGATGGAAAAGTTAAAAAACCAGATTGGTTTGTCTCAGCTAATGAATTGATACCAGAAGATCATATAAAAGTCCAAGCAGTAATCCAAAAATATGTCGATGCCTCGATCTCCAAGACCGTAAATGCACCCAAGACTCATACCGTTGAAGATGTAAAAAGACTCTTCACTTTAGCATACAGGCTCGGACTTAAAGGTATAACATACATGAGAGAGGGATCTCGACCTGGGGTCCTTGAGAGAAAAACCGAAGAGAAAAAGCCGGAAGAAAAAGTTCCGGTCTATACAGTTAAGCCAAGACCGATGGTCGTACATGGATCAACATATCGAATCGATACACCGGTTGGTACAGCCTTTATAACGGTTAATACCAACGGCAACATGGAACCTCTTGAGATCTTCATTAATGTGGGAAAGGCAGGAACCGATGTTTATGCCATGGCAACTGGCTTAGGCAGAGCCATATCTCTAGCACTTCGGTTTGCCTCACCGCTTTCTCCGAAGGAGAGAGTAAAAGAAATCATCGACCAACTTCAAGGTATAGGAGGAGCAAGAAGTCTTGGGTTTGGAAAAGAAAAAATCAGAAGTTTGCCTGATGCCATTGCAAAAGTTTTATCTATGCATTTTGGTTTAAATGGCCATGCGCAAAAACCTTTGGGCAACGGGCAAGGCAATGGACAAGCGACTATAGCTGAAAAACCAACACTCGTCTCTTCTGTCTCACAACCTACACTCATGCAATCGAGCAACACTGGACTTTTTGATATTTGTCCTTCCTGCGGTGAAGCGAGCCTTGCCCATGAAGAAGGGTGTAAAAAATGCTACGGGTGCGGTTACTCAGAATGTTGAATTAGACCGTAGACCTTAGACCATAGACTTCAGTTATAATATCTTCTAAAATCTAGAATCTAACATCTAAAGTCTATGAGCATTTATACTCGTACAGGAGACAAAGGAACCACGTCACTATTTGGTGGAAAGCGCGTCTACAAATCTGATCCTCAGGTTGAGGCCTACGGCTCAGTTGATGAACTGAATAGTTTTATTGGTCTAGCAATTTCAAAGTCTAAAAATAAAGAAGAAAAGGCTTTTCTCACTTCCATCCAACAAGACCTTTATATCATTATGTCCTATCTTTCTGGAGCGAAAGTAAATCTAAAAAGTATTGGTATAAAAGTTGCCCGTTTTGAAAAAGAGATAGACAAAATAGAAAAACTTTTGCCAAAACTAAGTCTCTTCATTCTTCCCGGCGGAAACGAGATATCCTCCTGGTTTCATATCCTTAGGGTTATCTGTCGCCGAGCCGAAAGAAATGTTGTAAGAATTTCTTCAAACTATGAACCCCGAACTACTAACTACGAACTAATCTTAAAGTATCTCAACCGCCTCTCAGATCTCTTTTTCATTCTTGCCAGATGGCACAATAAAGATAAAGAGAAACTTTATTAAAATTAAGAGACCTTTTCCCAAGGAAATCCTTCCCTACCAAAATGTCCATACACAGCAGTGGAAAGATAGATAGGTCTACGAAGATTTAAACCTTGCAAAATTCCCTCAACCGATGTATCTAAAAGTCTGACAGAAAAATCTCTTATTGCTTTTTTGGTTAGACGATTTGTTCCAAACGTCTCAATTTCTTGCATTATTGGTCTTTTTGCGCCGATAAAATATGCAAGGCCGACTTCAACTTTATCGGCTAAACCATGAGCGACAATATTTTTTGCAATGTACCTCGCCGCGTAAGCTCCTGAGCGATCAACCTTAGTTGGATCTTTGCCGCTAAAACATCCTCCACCAACCTTTGCATATCCGCCATAGGTATCAACAATTATTTTTCTTCCAGTCACACCAGTATCAGCTGCTGGCCCACTCAAGTGCCAAACCCCCGTTCCATTTACTATTAAATCTTTAGCTTTTATTTTAAATCCAAAATTTTTTAAGGTCGGACCGACAACTTTTTTGAATAAATCGTGTTTTACCTCTGAAAGCGATACTGACTCTTTATGGGGTGCTGCGAGTATAACAGACACCACTCTATATGGTTTCCCATTTTTATACTCAATTGTCACCTGTGTTTTTCCGTCTGGCAGAAGATGTGGCAGAATTTTTTTCTCTCTTACGGCGTCCAACCGCATCGCCAGTTTATGAGCAAGAGTGATTGGTAACGGCATATATTCTTTTGTCTCTCTACAAGCAAATCCAAACATCATACCTTGATCTCCTGCGCCTTTCATCTTTACTCCTTTTGCAATTTCTGGCGACTGGGTGTGAATATAAACTCCGATAGGCGATTTATAGGAAAAATTTAGCAAACCATTTGTATATCCAAGCTTTTTAATCTGCTTTCTTGCGATTTTTTCAAAATTGACATTTGCCTTTGCTGAAACCTCACCCGCCATCACCACTCGATCGTAAGTCACCAATGTTTCGACCGCCACCCTTCCATATCTGTCTTTCTTTAAAACTTCATCAACAATAGCATCACTTATCTGATCACAGATCTTATCGGGGTGACCGCTACAGACTGATTCTGAAGTAAAATAATAAGAAGAGTTTGCCATAAACAAATTTTGGCCACATCTTTTTTCATTCGGTTAGCACCGTTGCTTTTCACTCGTGATGCCAATAAATTCTATCGTATACACATTTTATAAATTTTGCAAGCGTATATGGGAAACCTCAAGAATTGAGTATAATAAGTTATTACAATTTATAACTGATATGAAGAAACAGCTCGCAACATTTGGAGGAGGGTGTTTCTGGTGCGTCGAGGCGATTTTTAAAGAGCTAAAAGGAGTAGAAAAGGTTGTCTCCGGGTATTCAGGTGGTAAAGTTGCAGATCCAAACTATTACGAGGTATCCGAAGGAAAAACTGAACATGCAGAATCAATACAGTTAACTTTTGATCCTGTCATCATCTCGTATGAAACCCTCATTGAAGTTTTCTTCTCAACTCATAATCCAACCACACCCGATCAACAAGGAAATGATATTGGATCTCAGTACCGTTCGATTATTTTTTATCACGATGAGGTGCAGAAAAAAATTGTTGAGAAGGTAAAAAAAAAGTTCGGGGATGAAAAAATATATGATGCTCCTATCATCACAGAAATTATCCCTTACACAAATTTTTATCCAGCAGAGTCATATCACCAAAATTATTATGAGAAAAATCCCGACCAACCCTACTGTCAATTTGTCATCAATCCAAAACTGGCAAAATTTAGACAGAAATTCGCCCAACTTCTGAAAAAATAATGAAAAAGTTATTGCTTCTTGTTATTGTAGCCTTAGTTTTATTTGCCGGCTTCACATATTTTACCCCTCCATCTAAACAACCCAAACAGATATCTCAAATCAAAAAAGCCAGATCACTAACCGCCCAGCAAAAAATCTTAAAAACTAGAAATGATAGTGCCTCTTATAATTCTTATCAATTAGTAGAAGGAAAAACTGCTTTAGATCTTTTGCAAAAAACTGCCGCCGTTGTAACAAAAGGTCAAAAAGAAAACGCTTTTGTCGTCGAAATAAACGGCAAAAAAGCTGAGGAAAAAAATAAAGAATATTGGGCATTTTATATAAATGGTAAACTATCTGCTGTTGGCGCAGGAAGTTATAAGTTGAAAAATGGCGACAAAATAGAATGGAAGATAGAAAATTATTGAAGACGTTTAAAAATGTGCTTCCTTTTATTTTTCTTATCACCTCTGCCGTATTAAGCCGTATTCTTCCTCATCCGCCCAATTTTGCTCCGGTCGCCGGCCTTGCTCTTTTTTCCGGTGCATATCTTTCAGGTTTTGGCTCTTTTGCTTTCCCCTTAATAATTATGATTTTTTCCGATATGATTTTGGGGTTTCATTCAACATTGCTTTACGTGTACGGAAGTTTTCTTCTTATCGTGTTTATCGGAAAACTACTTCGAGAAAAAAAATCGTTTCGTCTTTTTGTTGGTGCTAGCTTTATCTCATCTTTACTTTTTTTTCTCATTACAAACTTCGGGGTATGGATGAGTACGAATATGTACTCAAAAGATCTATGGGGGTTATTTCAAGCGTATGTTATGGGAATCCCGTTTTTCAAAAACACAATTCTAGGAGATTTATTTTACACGCTAACACTATTTTATGGATTTAAGTTTATTACACTTATCAGTCAACGACTACTTTTTTCACTTCCTTCACAAAAAAAATCTTCTTGAATTTTAAAAACATTAGGAGTATCTTAAAGACGTTCATTTAAAATTTTTTTGGTTTGGATACTGGGAACTAGGTGTAAATCCTAGGTCTTGAAGTACAACGAAGTTGACTTCAGGACCATGAAGTGATCTCTGATCTACTTCATGGCTCTGCCGGAACGGTTCACCCGTGCAAATTCTTATAGAATTTGTTCGGGTAAAAGCCCGAGACCACCCAAACCTTATAACCTCGAGCAGGGAACCTATGTTACAGAAAGAACTTCATTCTGATGCATTTAGTTTAGAATTTGGAGAAAGACTTACTTCAAAAGCTCTTTATAAACACATTGAGTCTTACTTAGGAGAATATCGATTTCAACTTCCTCTTTATACATATGATTATGATTTTTCGCAAACAAGAGATCTTCAATATCATCTGGTTGACCCAAATACACAAGAATCTATGTTGAATAAAGTCTATAGATCTATTGAAAGAAGAAAATTAGAAGGCAAAAACTTTGAAAGGGAAACGGCAGAATTATATGGCCTGCAGTTTTTAGAGGAAAAACTTTCACGTTCAACGTTAGGTGATTCTATTATCTGGGCTAGCCCACCAGGGAAAAAAATAGATGGTTATGGTAATTATGGTTTTATTTTTTATGGTGTCGTTGACTCTGAAAATAACGGACGAAAACATTTATCTATGGTTGCGCGAAGAGTTGATAACCCTACAATTGAAAAATTCAATTTAGTGATGACAGCTTTAATTGGCAAAATAATTAACTTTAATACACCAGAAGATTTTCTTACTAATCCGTTCTTAGTGAGATTTGGAGAAGGCGCAATCAATCCGGAAGAAACTATAGCTGAAATATTTGGTGTTATAAATTGGGAAGTATTGGAAAAATTCAAAAAGACTATGACTTTATTACAGCCGTTGATTGATGAATTTATCACCTCTGTGCAAAATAATGATTCAATATTCAGACAAAAAAAATTATTAAACGCAATTGAAAATATGTCTATAACAGTGAAAGAAGATAATAAATCTGCTTTATATTTAGGCACGCTTAGTACTTATCAAGTATTGCAGATTGGCCTTTCGTCATTTAGTTATCAACCGCCAAAAGCCATTGGCAGCTGCGGATCAACAGGAGAATCAAAATCTCCCCTTGACGCAAACACCAATATTTTGAATAAGTGGTCACTTGAAAACTCACCTCTGGACAAATTACTTAAAGAAGATCATACATGTAATGTTTGTGGAAAAGATAGTAGAAATCACTTTCATTGTCCAGATTGTGGTAAAACTTTGCCTTCAGGTGTGGGTGTTACGGCTTGCCCTCCAAAAGAACAAGGCGGTTGTGGATTGACAAAAGAAGCTTATGCAAAAAGAGCTGGGATAAGCTGTGATTAATTTTGCTAAAATAAATTTATGGCTCAAAAAAACTATACCCCCATAGACCATCTTATTAAAAAACGAAAGAAACCATATATTATTCCAATGGGCTCAACTTCTCGTGGTCCGGCAAAGGAATCAGAGCCTATTGCCTCATCTAAAGAAAAATACGAAATCAAAGAAGTCGTGGAGCATCAACCTGAAGAAGAGGTGAGACCATACCTTCAACCACGAGCCGAAACCATTGAGATCCCACCTGATCTGAAAAGAATGGGATTACAGTCCACTAGCACAACACAGTTTCCAACCTATCAGAATATCAAACTACCAATCTCTGACGACAAAATTATTTCAGGACTTCATCAACCCATCACCTCATCAATCCGTTGGCTTGCGACACTGGCTCTCTATCTATTAAAGCAGGCTCATATAGCTTTAAAGGTGATCCATGGTAAAGTTATTCGTGTTGTAAAGTAGTCAATACCTTTTTTATTTCATGCAGGAATCCTTCTTTTCCCATTGCTCCGACAAATTGAGAAACAAGTTTTCCTTCTTTGAAAATCATAAATGTAGGGATAGAAAATATTGAGTATTGTTGAGCGATCTCGGGATTTTGATCAACGTCTATTTTGATAAATTTTATTTCTTTGAATTCGTTAGACAGCTCCTCGATAATTGGAGAAGTTACTCGGCATGGAGCACACCAATCAGCATAAAAATCAATAAAAACAATTCCCTTATGTTCTAAAACCTCTTTTTGAAAATCGCCTTTTAAGATTGTGGTTACCGCCATAAGTCAGTATAAAAAATAACCCTCTCATCATAAATCTATTTTTTCTTAAAATCAAGGGCAGCTGAGTTAATGCAGTAACGAAGACCAGTTTTGTCTTGAGGACCATCATTGAACACATGACCCAAATGGGCTTCGCAATTGGTACATAAGACCTCTGTTCTATTCATACCATAAGAGCTGTCTTCCTCAAGTTTTACATTACCTTTTTGAATAATATCATAAAAACTCGGCCATCCCGTTCCTGATTCAAATTTCGTGTCTGAGGAAAATAGGACGTTTCCACACACGACACAATGATACGTCCCTTTTGCTTTGTTATGTAAATATTTTCCGGTAAATGGAGCCTCTGTGCGTTTATAAAAACATACGTCAACCTGTTCTTTACTAAGTTTATCGAGCATCTCTTTAGTGATTTTTTTGTTTTTCATATTATCGCTTTTCTATATTATACAAAGGTCCAACTATCTGAATATTGGCAGGGGCGCGGAGATTAAAAAAGTTTTTAAATTCGACAGCATCGAAGGTTGTATTACCTCCGTCACCTGAAACATTAACCGAACTCGTCCGCCCAGAACCAAAATCAACACCAACCGAAACATCAGAGACAGAATTATACGGACTTCCTCCTCGAAAGCGAAGTTCTGACTTTACTTTTTCTGAATCCCAGGTATCTGTACCTGCAGGATTTGATTTGTCTGTTTGGTATAAATGTTCACGCACAGACGCATCTCTTTTTGCCAGAAGAATAACATTGATTATGTCAGCCACCTCTTGGGATTTTAACCAGGCTGTTTTGTTGAATTCAGGCCTTGACCCCCAGTCGCAATAAAACCAAGGAGATTCTCTGTCAAAAGCATTATTTGCAAGATCTCCAAAACCTCCCACTGAACCTGAGAAATCGTTTGCGTGCTTTGTCCAGGAGGTCCCGGACCAACCAATCTCACCCGTACTAAAAATGTATCCACCGTGGGTAGACGAATACCAGGCTTTTATCGGGCTTCCTCCTTGGACCATCACCCAACCCCGTGTAGCATTTACCGCTTGTTCCCAATTCCCGCCCTTGGGATCGGGTTTGAAAACCTGACAGCTTTGTGTGATACAAATTGTCCCTTGGCCATTATTTGTATATGCAAGGGCATAAGAACGGGCGGCCACGGCTTGAGCTTTTAAAGCCTCAATGCTAAATGAATCAGGCATTTCATAAATTCTCTTTACATACTCTTCAATATTATATGAACCATGACCCTCTACATTGATATTGATGCCGGAATCGTAGTCCTTCTTAAGTTCAAAATTGTCATAGTAGGCGCGGAGAATCATCTCTGTGTCTTGACCTGTTTTAGCTCTTCCATTTGCTCCATATTGGTTCATACCCACCCTATTTGGCACGCCATAAGTGAAAAAAGCCAGGCGAGGAGAGAAGCCTGGATCTTTATCTCGGTCGTCAACGCAGGCTGGTGCCGCTGTACCAGCCGAACGAGGAATATTCAAGCTGGCTAATTTCTCGGCTAATAGTTGTTGTTGCCGCGAGGTAAGAGAAGCAATTTTCTGCTGAAGCTCTCCTTGATAGTTTCTGGCTTTAGTAATTTCACCAGCTAAAAATTGCGACTGTTTGTCAATGTCTTGCTTCAAAATATTTAATTTCATGTTTTCATTTTGCAGATCTGCCTTTTTTTCCTCTAGATTTTTGATATATAAGACAACTTTAATGATTGCTTTCCTGTCCTCGTCAACCAACGATTTTTGGTATGTGAAATTCCGCAAAGAAACCGAAAGATTTTCTCCGGCAAAAAGATTGATTAAGGAAAGCGTTGATTTACCGATATTTTTATAATACGACCTTGCGCGTTCGTTGAGAAGCTTTTTTTGAAACAATAAAACCGTTTCTCCTTGCTTCACTTCTTTTTCTTTTTTAGCAATTTCTAACTCAAGGTTGCCGACCCTTATCTTAATCTGAGCAAGTTGCTTATTAATGTTATCTAGGGTCGCTTGATTAGTGTCGGTAGCTTTTTTAATATCGTTGAAAACCTTTTTGAGGTCTTCTAATTGATGAGTTATATCATCCAACTCATCGGCATGTATAAATACAGGTAAAAAAAATAGAGAGCTAGTTATTGTTAACAAAATTAACAATCTCATAAATAAATTATACGTCACAAGTATCTATCTTTGCTATACTGAAAAATATGAAGAAGATTCTATTATTTCTTGTGAGCATATTTGTTTTTTCTTTTTTTACTCAACCAGCGTTTTCAGCCGATCGTTTTGCAGCCTGCGATCTTTGTGGTTTGTGTCAAGTCGATAAGGTTATACAGTCAAAGCCGCAAAACTGGGAGTCTTGTAGAAAGTGTTTATATCCAGACGCCAACGCTGACCCAAACAGTATGGACACGTTGAAAATAGATACTTCAACCAATATTGGCCCCACTCCACATGAGGGTCGACAGTACACTATGATCGGCTGCATTAAAACAGATTTGGGAAGTTTCTCAGAGGAAGGGGCTGCGGCAGGCGTCGTACAAACGCTATTAAATGTACTATTTGCTGTCATCGGCGGCATCGCCTTCTTATACCTTGTCTACGGCTCATTTATTGTTTTAACATCACAAGCCGCGCCAGAGCGTTTAAATTACGGAAAGCGTTTGATATATGGTGCCATTATTGGTGTAGTGTTTACTCTCACCTCTGCTTTTATCGTCAACTTTGTTGCCTCTGGGATATTGAAGTTGCCTGGATTTTAACTTTTGCCTCTTCTTTTTAAGAATAGACCGGCTGATAAACCAGACAGAAGAATGGGAAGAAAAACGGTTGGCGATCCAGTTGCGGGAATTGAGGTTGGTTTTTTTGCAATATTTGGTGAGTATGTATTTGTCGTAGGTACAACTAAAGTTGTGGGTTGGGTGTATCTCAGCGTGGGTATAGGTGTTGGCGTTGTTTTTGCTTGACCTCCACCGCTTATTCTATTTCTTAAATTCAAACGCCCCGTTATAACTGCTAAAAAAACAATAACCACGATAAGACCTAAGACGAAGGAAATTATGCGATTAAAATTACCCATGATTGTAGTATATCATTATAGGATATGTTTTGCAAGTTTTTTATTGACTTTTAGTTGAAAATATAGAACAATGGTTGTATGGAAAATCCTCAAGTTGTTTTTTCTTGGAAAGCTCCTTTGCGACCTTACAAAAAAAGGTCGTTTATGATTCTACGCTTTTACTTAGCCGTCGCATTACTTTTGTCTTTAATTGTATTTTTTTTTGGTGATAAAATTCTTCTGATACCAATTTGGGCTCTGTTGTTTCTTTTTTATGTTTTAACAATCACGCCCCCGCCGGAGGTGGAGAATAAAATCACGAAATTTGGCATAGAAACTGCGGGTATTACCTTACGTTGGGAGATGCTCTCGCATTTTTATTTTACACAGCGATTTGGGTTTTTTGTTCTTACTATTGTTGGACATGCTCCATATTTTTATCATGTATATATGGTTGCTACAAATGAAGAAATTAAAAAAAATCTCATGACCATTCTTTCTGAACATCTTATTTATCAAGAAAAGCCGCAGAGAGCATTCACAGATAAAATAGTCGATTGGCTGTCAAAATTGATTCCCGATGAGGAAACTGAGCTTCCTCAAAAGGGCGCTAAGCGCCCTGAAGAGAATGTAATAAATCCTCAAGTTGTTTCTTCCAAACCCCAACCAGTATCTCTTTGACGCCAAAAACCCTTCCCCAACGTATAACTCCCTCATCAGAACTTATTAAAAAACCATCCAACTCTTTAGTTAAAACAATAAGATCGAGGTCTGCGAGACTATCTAAAAAGCCAAAGCGGGTGGCCTGACGATAACGTTCGCGAAATTTTTTGACCACCGCCCCAATCTGGATCTGGAAATCTTTTGTACCTAATTTTTCCTTTCCCATCATTAGTCTACCCGCTTTATCTATTTCCTCTTCGCCAATATTTAGTCCTCGATAACTTCTTTGTCGTATATCGTTTACCAACTCGTAGAAGACTTGGGCGGGGAAGCTTAGATTCCCAACCTCTGGAGATTGGACCGTCACAACGGATAGAAAATCTTTGATGAATTGTTGTTCTTTGTCCTCAAAAAAACTTAAAAATTCGTCAACAATCCTTGGTGGCATAAGAAATTCTGCTTTTTTTTCTGACTTTAATTTTCTACCTATTCTTGTAAGCTTTTTTACAACTTCTTCTGTCTTATCTCCTAAATTTAACCCCGCCTCCATATTAAAAAATAAGTTGGCGTCAAGAATGTATTTATCCATGAGTATATGATAACAGATTGATTATAATGTAATTAGTTTTTTCATTCTTACTTTGCTTTTAGGTTATTCTGACAAAATAAATCCTTTTTCTATATAATCCTATAGTTTTATTATCACCCCTTCCTCTTGTATGATAACCGCACGTCCGTTAGTATTTGGCCTTTTGCAACAGTGTTATTTAATATAGAGCCTTATAACGGTAAGAATATGTCTGTTTGTTTGTATCGGCAGAGCTAGATATAGTATTATAGATTATACAGGTTAGCTAAGTATATTTGTTTGTTTAGAGCCTCTTGTAGGTAACTATTAAGGGAAGGCCTCAGGAAAAGGCCAAATAAATTTTTAATTCTTATTTTTAGTAAGAAAAATTAAAAATCCTAAATTAATACTCTTTGTGCTAGTTTTTATCATTGACATCTTATGCGAAAATGTTTATTATTTGTGGACAAGTTATCCACAAATATATTTATGTCCATCTTATCCTCTTTTTGGGATCAATTCCTAGAACCCTTTGCAAAAAATCAAAAAAAGGCGCCTGTTTTATTTTCCTTTTTAAAACAGCTTAGTCCTGTTGAATTAACAGAAAATAAAATAATCTTAGGGTGTCAAAATCCGGGTCTCAAATTTTACCTGGATAAAAAACTTTATGATCTTGAGGATGCCATATCTATTCATGCCGGTAAAAGGTTAAAGGTGGAGCTAATTGTAGTTGCTGCAAAGAAAAAGAATAAAGATGCGCCGCTCCTCAATTTTCAACCCTCTTTAGGTGATTTGTTTTATAAAACCGGCCTGCACATAAAGTACAGTTTCGATAATTTTGCCGTATCATCTACCAACCAAGTAGCCTATGCTGCAGCTCAAGCCGTAACCAACGGCCTAGGAAATGCCTACAATCCGTTATTTCTCTACGGAGGAGTAGGTGTAGGAAAAACCCATCTTGCTCAAGCCGTTGGGCGCAGTATTCTCGAAAAAGACAAAGAAAAAAAAATATTATTCTGCCCTGGAGATCAATTTACCAACGAGCTCATCGAGTCGATTCGAGAAAAATCTACGCCGGCCTTTAGAAGAAGATATAGGAAGTTAAACCTTCTTATAATTGACGATGTGCAGTTTATTGCTGGTAAGGAAAGAGTGCAGGAAGAGTTTTTCCATACATTCAATTCTGTTATCTCATTTGGCGGACAAATAATTCTTACGTCTGACAGGCCGCCGCCTGCGATTAGCGGACTTGAGGACCGTTTACGTTCTCGTTTCTCTGGAGGATTGACTGTCGACATCCAACCACCAGACTTTGAATTAAGGACTGCCATCCTACTTATTAAGGCAAAAGAAAAAAATATTGAGATTGATATTGCTGCGGCTAAAATCATCGCCGATCAGGTTACAGACTCAAGAACCCTTGAGGGAACCCTTCTTTCTCTCTATTCTAAGGCTTTGGGAGTTAAGGAAAGGATCGATCTTGAATTAATCGATGGTTTTTTCTCTTCCAAACAAAAGGAAAACACAAAAAAAATCACATCTAGTGATGTTTTAAGAGCAGTCTGTTCTTTTTATAATGTAAGGGTTTCTCATATAAAAGGAGGCTCTAGAGTAAGCAACGTTGTCCTCCCCCGTCAAATAACCATGTTCATCTTACGCCAAGAACTAAAACTAAAACTTGAAGAAATTGCTTATCTCTTAAAAAGAAAGGACCATACCACTGTCATCCATGCAACCGAAAAAATCTCCGGGCTTCTTATGAAGAATACTTTATTAAAGAAAGACGTCGATCAGATAATACAATCGCTTGGTTTATCGACATGAAATCCACCCATTACCAACATAGAACATTTTAATATTTTCTTGTCTTGAAAATCTATCTCATTTTTTATACACTTATACACACTTACTATTACTACTAATTGTATTTATGAAAATTAAACTAAATAAAGCAGAATTCTTAGAAAAACTTTCTTTTGCAACTTCCTTCACTTCCGCAAAACTAATTTCTTTACCTATCTTACAAAATATTTACATAAAAATAGAAAAAAATTTAATGCATTTTTATAGTAGCAACCTTAATTCTTTTTTTCATACAACGCAAAAAATAGAGAACAATGAAACAAAGAGTTTTGTTATAGAACCAAAGAAGCTGGTAGAATTTTTAGGTTTATTACCAGAGGGAAAGATTGATCTACAAGTCGATGAAAAGCAGATAAGCGTAACTTTTGGAAAAACAAGCGGAAAGTTCCCCCTTGTCATATCTGAAGACTTTCCGCTACCCCCAAAAATTGACGAGAAAGAACAAAAACTAAAAACTGGACTATTGACAAAAAACCTTCCTTTGGTTCTTTTTTCTGCCTCATCTGACGAGACAAGGCCAGTTCTTTCTGGGGTTAATTTTCTAACCAACGAAGAATTGATTATTGTGGCAACAGACGGGTTTAGACTTTCTTTATTAAAGACCAAAAAGGAGGAAAATTTTCCCTCTGCGATTATCCCAGCGGAGTTCTTAAGAGAAATGGGTCAATTCATAATGAATGAGGAGCATCTTGGTTTTTTCTACTCAGCGAAAGAAAAGATTATCCTTTTTAAGATAGGGGAGATAGAGCTCTATTCGCGCCTTATCGAGGGAGACTTTCCCCCGTTTGAAAAGGTGATTCCGCAAGAAAAAAAAACAAGCATAAAATTAGACAGAGAAGAGTTTTTAAGAAACATTAAACTCATCTCTATTTTCGCAAGAGACTTTTCTAATATTATTGTTTTAGAAACGCAAAAAGGAGGGGTCAGCTTTAAGCCGAAAACGGAAGAAGGTAGAGAAAATAGCGCTTTTCAGGAATGCCAAATAGAAGGAGAACAACAAAAAGTGGCATTTAATTATAAATTTTTACTTGATTTTTTAAACACGGTGAGGGGTGAATATGTCATTGTAGAGATATTAAGAGCCGATGCTCCAATAGTATTTAAAACTGAAAATGAATCAAACTTTCTTCACATTATAATGCCGGTTAGAATACAGGAGTGAGAGTTTTTTTAACTAACGAATCTGCTAGTCTATTTTCTTCTCTAGGAATAAACTTATAAACTACAGGAACGCCGATCTCTAACTCTAATAGTCGAATCTTCATGATAAAATCGCGAAGCGTTGGGCTTTTCACTTTAAAGAAGCCATTTAGTTGATTAACCATGAGGTTAGAGTCAGAGAAGCAGACTATTTTTGAGATTTGACCCGCCCTCTTTTTGTTATTTTTGACCCATTCTAACGCTGAAGTCAAAGCAGAGTATTCGGCAAAGTTGTTAGTATTGATTCCCAGTCTTTTTGAGAAGTTGAAAATTGCTCTCTCGTTAAGATAAACAATAAAGGCCATTGCTGCGGGGCCTGGGTTATTAATCGCACCTCCGTCTATATATACCTTAAGTTCCATGAAGGATATTATAGTTCACCCAAGCGTTCTTTTCTTTCTGCCTCTTCCTTTACTAGGTTTAGGAAGCGCTCAGTTGAAGAAAGGCGGCGATGGCCAACGATTTTGGCGATATATTCAACCGACGCCCCATTGATAAGTTGGTAGGCTATAAAGGTATTACGAAGGTCGTTGACGGTCGCGTTTTCAATACCAACTTCCCTAAAACAGCGAGTAATGATTTGGCGTATATTTCTTATCAGAAGCGGGTGGCCTGTGCGCGTAATAAAAATATGTTCATCCTGGGTTGAGTTTCCTCTTGTTTTTAAATAATCGGAGATAGCTTTTTTTGCCGCCTTATTAAGGGGTACATTTCGTTCCTGATTTTTTCCATAACCCCTGATTTTCAAAGCCTCTTCGTCGACGTCAGCTAGAAGGAGGCCGGCTAGCTCGCCTATCTTAATACCAGTTTGCAGAAGAATCTCAATCAGCGCGTAGGTTCGGGTGTCTTCTTTACCAACATCTCTTAAGGCCCTATACTCTAGTTTGCTGAAGATCCTTGGTGGTGCCTGGGTGTATTTTGGATGAGAAACATCAAGTGAGGGATTTTGTTCTAAAACAGCCTCATTTTTTAAATAACGAAAAAAGGTGCGAATTGAGTTGAGTTTTCTAGAGGCCGATTTTTTTGTGTAGCTTTCTTGCAGTAACTTATTAATAAAAGCGTCAATATCTTCTTTTTTAACTTCTCTGATATCGCTCTTTTCTTTACTGGTCAAAAAACCAATAAATTGTTCTAGGTCTTTTTTATAAGCTATAATTGTGAAATCTGACTTTCCTTGTGATTTTAAATAAGTGACAAATTTATCTAAAAGGCTGGGAAGAACCATGGTATCCATAATAATCCCATAATATACTCAATGAAGATAAAAAAATCAAGCGCATTTTAAACTTGTTTTCTTCACGATTCTCTGTTATCATATTTGCTCAATCTCAAAAGACTTTTCTCTTAAGGAGGATTTTATTGATGTCAAAAAAAATATCTACTCACCCAATGGAGGCACTGCTTTTAAAGCACCACCCAGCAAAAATCACAAAAGGTCAAGAACTAGAGGCGACGATAGTTTCATTGTCAAAAAAAGGAGTTCTATTTGATGTGGGAGCAAAAGCCTTCGCCGTCCTTGGTGACATGGAGGTAAAGGAACTATCCACATATCTTCCCTATCTTAAGGTTGCTGGAAAAATGAAGGTTAGAATCGTGGCGCCTGAGTCAAAAGACGGATACCCTGTGGTATCAATGAGGAAGTTTTTTCAAAAGGGGAAATGGGAGATTTTAAAAGAGAAGAAGGAAAAAGAGGAGGAGATAGAGGCCATATGTGGTGAGTACGGAAAAGGGGGGGTTTTTGTCGACTTTATGGGCATACGTGGAGTTATACCCAAAATTCAACTTACAGAGAAATACATCAATCAACCAAATAAACTTGAGGGGCAAAAAATAAAGGTAAGAATTCTAGAGGTAGATGAGGAAAAAAATAGGCTCGTTGTTTCACAGAAAGCTGCCGCTCTAGGAATTTCTCAAAAAGATCTAAGAGAGAAATTTGAAAAAATCAAAGAAGGGGGAAAATATAAGGCAAAAGTACTGGGAGTGTCTGAGTTTGGTGCATTCTGTGAGGTTGAGGGAGTTGAGGGTCTTATTCATATCTCAGAAATTTCTTGGGAAAAGGTCACAAATGCAGGTGAATACGTTAAGTCTGGCGATCTTATCGCTGTGATTGTTGTTGAAAAAAACCCAACAGATTTAAAACTTAATCTATCTTTAAAACGACTCAGCAAAGACCCCTGGGAAGACATAGAAGAAAAATATCCAAAAGATAAGCAAGTGACGGGAATAGTAGTTAGAAAAGAAAAATATGGCTATTTTGTGAGACTAGAGCCTGGCATAGAAGGATTAATACACGTAAGTAAGCTTACCGGTGAGGAGAAGTTTGAGCCAGGGCACGAGGTAAAGGTTTTCATCGAGAAGGTTAATAAAAAGAATCGTCGCATGAGTTTGCTTCTTCCTCAAAAAGAGAAACCAGTTACCTACAGATAACTATTATAATGACTATAACCGTTATAACAGTTATACTGTCTTCATGGAACAGCATCCCATGCCTCGTCAGATTACCACCTTTGAGTTTAAGCTCATAGGTTTTCTTACGCTTAAACAATTTATCTACTTAGTAATCTTTATTCCTCTTGGTTATGTCGTGTTTAGTATTTTCCCAATCCCGATTCTGAATATTATTTTTGCAGCCTGTGTAGGCGGTATTGGCGTTGCTTTTGCCTTTGTTCCGATAAACGATCGGCCCTTAGATATTTGGATCAAAAACCTTCTAAAAAGACTTACTTCACCGACTCAATATATATATAAGAAACACAACTCGCCAGTTTATTTCTTCAAAAATTTGTTTTTTACTTCTGACCCACATAGGGTGATGACGCATATCGAATCTCAGGAGAAGCTGGCTGCATATTTAGCAAAAACAAAACAAACACAAGCTCCCAGCGTGAAAAAACAAACAATTACTACGTTGTTGCAAAAATCAAATGTCGCACTAAAGGGAGAAAAATCGACTTCGGCAGAGAGACAGACCGACACAGCTACACCAACAGCTCAGGTGCAAATGATAAAAAAACCTTTTTTTGCAGGCATAATAGAGAATCACAAACTTCTTCCTTTACCTGGAATATTAATCTATGTGAAGGACAGCAACGGAAAAATTGTCCGCCTTTTAAAAACTAACCCTCATGGCGTGTTTGCCACATTCACTACCCTGTCTCCATCTGAATACACATTTGAGTTTAAGGACCCAAAGAATACCTACATTTTTGATACAATAAAAATACAAATTAATGAATCTAATCCAAAATCTCTCGAAATTTTTTCAAAAGAACTTTTATGAAAGCCACTTCGCCAGTTAAGGCAACGACCCAAACATTTGTTGAGATAGAGGAAATAAAAGACGATATCATCCTAATGAAAGATTATTCAGCTTCTACCGTTATAGAAATCGGGGCGGTGAATTTTTGGCTCTTATCTGCAGAAGAGCAGTCGGCAATGATCTATGCATATTCAAGTCTTTTAAATTCACTCTCATTTCCTACACAGATTCTAATCCTATCAAAAAAAATGGACGTTTCATCATATTTAGATTATTTAGAAGGCAAGATTAAGCACCAAACAACAGACCTGCTTCGTACTAGATTGCAAAGTTATAAAGAGTTTATTAAAACAGTGGTAAAAAGAAACACCGTTTTGGAAAAACGTTTTTTTTTCGTAGTCCCTTTTTCGCCTCTTGAGATGGGGGTATCAGGCGCAAATACAAAGTCCCTAAATAAAGAATACGTCATAAGTCGGGCAAAAACCTCACTTTATCCAAAAAGAGATCATCTAACCAGACTTTTATCAAAGATCGGTTTGAGGGCTGCCATATTACAAAAACAAGAATTGATTGAGTTATTTTTTAATCTCTATAATCCATCGCCAACGGGTAGACAGCTAGCTCCTGTTGAAAGTTATACCGATGTAATTTTGACTAACGCTTAATATGTTTAACTTATTTGGCAAAAAAGCAAACGGAAAAAAGTTGAGTTTACCATCATCTCAGAATGTGGCCGAGTTTTTGGGGAAGGGGACTGTTTCTGTAAAGGACATGATAGCGCCTTCCTTTATCGAGGTTGATTTTAGTCATTTAAAGGTTGACGATAAGTACTATCGTACGTTCTATGTTGTTGGCTACCCTCGATATGTTTCAGCTAATTGGCTCTATCCTTTGATTACATTTGATCACCCTCTCTATATCTCTATGTATATTTATCCAACAGAAGCAAAGACAGTTTTGCAGGATCTAAAAAGAAAAATTGCCGAAATGGAGGCAACAATAGAGTCAGACATAAAGGCTGGAAAAGTGGTTGACCCCACAGTGCAGGTTGCGTTGGATGATGCATTAGCCCTGCAGGCAGAGCTTGCAAAGGGGGCAGAGCGTTTTTTTCAGTTTGGTCTTTATATCACCATTCCCGCAGATAGCCTCGAAGAGTTAAATAGAGTCAGCAAAGAAATAGACTCGGTAGTATCTTCGCTTTTAATTGTAGCAAAACAGGCGACGCTGGAGATGGAGGAGGGATTTAAATCAACTCTTCCTTTATTTTACGACAAACTTGCCGTATGGAGAAACATAGACACAACGTCTTTGGCTATGACTTTTCCTTTTGCTACGGCATCTTTAACAAGAAACGAGGGAATCTTATATGGTATAAATCAACACGATGGAAGTTTAATCATTTTTGACCGATTTACTTTAGAAAATGCAAACTCTGTGATTTTAGGCAAGTCTGGTGGAGGAAAAAGTTTTTTGGTAAAACTTGAGTCGTTAAGATTGCTGATGATGGGAGTTGATGTTTTGATTATCGATCCTGAGAATGAATATCAAAAACTTACCCAGTCGGTTGGTGGTGAGTTCGTTGTTTTTTCGACAAGTTCAGAATATAAGATTAATCCATTTGATCTTACAACGTCTAATCCAGAGCCAGATGAACTTTCTAACAAGATTTTAGATCTTCACTCACTCATGAAGGTTGTCATGGGAGACCTGACGCCATCTCAGGACGCCTTACTAGACAGGGCGTTGGTCTTGACTTATAGAGAGAAGGGGATAACCCAAGACCCAGAGTCGTTTAAAAATGAACCTCCGCTTCTTGAGGATCTTTACAAAATTTTGGTAGGAATGGAGACTCCTGAGGCTAAAGAGTTGGCCGACAGACTTGAAAAATTTGTTAAGGGGTCGGCTTCTGGTATTTTTAACCAGCAGTCTAATTTTGATATCAAAAACCCATTCACGGTTTTTGGTATAAGAGATTTGGAAGAAAATTTACGGCCGGTTGCGATGTATATCGTCTTAGATTACGTCTGGAACCGAGTGAGAAAAGATAAAAAAAAGAGAGCATTAATCGTTGATGAGGCGTGGTATCTTATAAAACAAAAAGACTCGGGAGCATATTTACATAGTTTTGCTAAGCGCGCAAGAAAGTACCAACTTGGGTTAACAACGATCACCCAGGATGTCGAAGACTTTCTCTCAACAGATGAAGGAAAAGCCATCATTACCAATTCGAGTCTACAGATAATCTTGAAACAGTCAACAGCAGCAGTTGACAAAATCTCTCAAACATTTTATCTAACCGGTGGTGAAAAACACTTCCTTCTTTCGGCTGGGATTGGAGAAGGACTTTTCTTTGCCGGTCATTCTCACGTTGGATTTAGAGTGATTGCCTCAGACGAGGAAAAAACATTAATAGAGTAAGATAAATTAAGGAAATGATAATCAAACTTCTTCAATGGAACATTTGGTTTAAGGAAAAAATAGAGAGCATTGCTGCTACGATAAAAAAAATTAACCCCGACATAGCTTGTTTTCAAGAGCTATCAAAAGGTCTAGACTATAACAGCGGAATTGATACCGTAAACTACATAGCAAAGCATACAGGGTTTAACCATTATTTTCATGAAGGAATGATTTGGGTAGAAGATGGAAGCAAGATCGTTGGCAATGGAATTTTTAGTAAATTCCCAATAAGTAAATCTTTATATATCTCCACAAGCATCCCAATAAAGAGAGGAGCAATCGAAAAATATGGATCTGTTTATATTGAGGTACAAGTAGTCATATTTAATGATAGATTAACCGTTGCAACAGACCACTTAACTTATATTTCACAATTCAAGGAGACAGAAGAGAAAAAGAAAGAAATTGATAGACTAATAAACATTGTTAAAAATAAAAATTCTAAATATCTTATTTCTGGAGATTTTAATGCCATTCCCAATTCTTATACGATTCGAAATATAGAAAAATATCTACTGTCTTGCGGACCTTCGTATAAAGAGAAAACTGCTTTTACAAAAGAAGGAGATGTTCCAGATTACGCAGGTTGGAAAACAGGATTTGAATGGAGACTTGATTATGTCTTTGCAACAAAAGATCTAAAAGTAAAATCCGCAAAAATTATCAAAACAGCATATTCTGACCATCTACCTATAGTTACAGAGGTTGAAATCTAGAGCCGAAATCTCAATCAAGCTTTTTTAACAATCTTTTTACTTCTTCGTCTTCAACTTGGGGAAAATGCTCGTAAAACTGAGAAACGGCTCCAAAAGCAACATCTTTATGCAGAATAAATAACTTATCAACCCCCGTGATATAAAAATCATCTGGTGTAACAGGAACTGCAAGGAATAGAGATTTTGGCTTTTTAGATCTTAGATATAAGATAGCGGCTTTGACTGTTGATCCGGTTGCAATACCATCGTCGGTTAGGATGACGAGTTTATTTTTAAAGCTTCTTCCGTAAGATGATTTTTTAATTCCGAAACGCTGCGCATATGAGTTAAATTTTTCTCGTGCAATTTTGATTTGATTTACAATTTCTGATTTTTCTAAATTAAGCGAATTGACCACACTTTTCTCAAGATAGACAATATCAAAACATAAAGCGCCAATTGCCAGTTCTGGATTGTGAGGCGCGGGGATCTTTGTTACTACCAAGGGAAGATGTTTGACCTGTAATCCTTTTGCGATAGTATCGCCAACGACAATTCCTCCCCTAAGAAGAGATACTACGACCACGTTTTTCTTATTCTTTTTAATCTCTTTATCTTGAAAAAGCTTGACCAGAAGTTTTCTTCCAGCATCGGGCCGGTCTTTAAATATCATTGAGGATATTTTATAATATTTGCAAGGGCCTGTAGTTTAGTTGGCAAAAACAGCTGGCTGGCAGTCAGCAGACCACCGGTTCGAGCCCGGTCAGGTCCACAAACTCAGTTTAGTGACAGGTCAGCTAAGCGGGCATACAATTACTTTCTAATTTCAAATTCCTCAAACATCTCTTTGGGTTCTTCCCAGATAATTTCTGTATCATCCACGCGAGAAACAGGAGGTCCTTCTTTAAGAAGATTTATCATTTTGTTTACCTTATCTTCATCACCTTGGATCAGTGCCTCAACCCCGCCTCCTTGACCGAAAATTTCTGATTTATCAAAGACGTTTCTCACCCAGCCATGGACTCCAACTATTTTTGCTTGGATTTTTGTCCAGGCGCGAAATCCTACACCTATGACGTCACCCTTCATATAAACACGAGCTTGCTTTAGCACAGCTGTAATTAAGTAATTAGTAATAGAGTAATTAAGACTTGATTTTTTGTCTCATTGCCGAGTTTATTAAACCATTTAATGTTAGCCTAACCTCCTTGTAGCAAGTAAGATAATTATTTATTAAATTTTTATTGCCAAGTTTTACTCTTTGAATAGTTATATCAAACCAGTGTCTCGATTCTAAAAGCGACCCCCGCGCGTTGTAATAAAATTTCACTTTATCGAGATAATGGAACCTTCCATAACCTTCAGCGATGTTGGCGGCAATTGAGTCGGTTGCCTCAACAAATTGATAGCCGAAAAGTCTTCTTGTTTCCCGATCAAATAAATTAAAAATTCCCCAAACAATACTACCAAGTCGTCGGGCTAATTTATAAGTGTCTAATTTTTCTAGACTAAGGTAGTTTTCTGACATCTTCTAAATTACCTAATTTCTTTATTACTTATTTACCCAATATCATTGGGTCAATTTCTTTGGCTCTTTTCAAATATTCATCCGCCTTTATTTTGTTTCCTTCTTGGTCATACAATAAATACAGATCATAGAGTAAATCTGCTGACTTCGGATTTTTTTCCAGCAGCAACTCAAGACCAACTATTTTTTCCCGCCTTTGTTGATCGCCAGAGAATACTTCTTGTTCAATCGCACTCCCAAAGATATTTTTATTGGTTTCAAGAAGCGGTAGAAAAGAAGGGAGATGTTTTATTCTTTCTAGAAAGGCAATTACAGCATTCTTATCCTCTTTTACGAGCTGAAAATAGAGGGGAGAAACCAACTGAGAAGAAAAAATATTAGCTAGAAGAAAGACAAACAAAAAGCCAAAAAAAAGAACATTGGCACCAGTAGAAAAAGAAGATTTCAATCTTTTTAACCTTTCATGTCTCATGTTATATGTTGCATGCTTATTATATAATTTTTGTATGGATCTAATCATGGTTCAAACGATCACAGACAGGCTTATATCTTTTGCTTTGGCGCTTGTTGCGGGATTGAGCGCTGCAGGACTAACTCTTCTTTTTATGTATCTTCTCATTATTTTTTTTCGCCTTAAAAAACGCGAACAGATCTCTCTTGAGATGGTGACATTGGAGATAAAGACTCCCAAAGACAATGAAATAAAAATTGACGTGGCAGAACAGATGTTTGGCTCGTTTTCTTCTTTAAAAAAATCTGGTTGGTTCTCTATGTTTGACCTCGACGACGTTTTGGCATTTGAGATTGTAGGTAAAAAAGCCGATATTAGATTTTATGTTTCGGCGCCTTCTCGCATCATCGATCTGGTTGAAAAAACAATCTATAGTTATTATCCATCTGCAGATATTAAAAAGGTAGATGAACCAAATATCTATAGTGAGGGAGGCAAAATTGCCTATGGAGCCCTGATAACAAAAGATTATCCATATATGCCTTTGAAGGTCTTTAAAGATTTACCAAGCGATTCGCTCGCAGCCGTAACGTCAGCTTTATCTAAAATGGGAGATGACGAGGGTGCGATGGTACAGATTCTGATTAGGCCGGCTGAGTCCAAGTGGAAAAAGCAAGGCAAGTCGTACGTCTCATCGACAAAAAAAACCGAGGCAAACCCAGAGAAGGCTACATTTAAGACAGACCCAAAAGTTCTAGAAAAGATTGATGACAAATCAGCAAAGTCAGGTTTCCAAACAGCAATTCGTTTTGTAGTTTCTGCAAACTCGAAAGAGTTGGCCGGCATGCATGTTAGAAATATTAAGAACGCTTTTACTCAGCTCAATTCTGATCTCAACAGCTTTAAAGGGGCGAGAATTATTTTTAAAGGGGGATTTATGATCAATTTCATCTATAAATTTTTCCCCGTGATTGAGCTGCCATTTGCCAAATCCATCTCCATCCTCTCCTCTGAGGAGTTGGGGACAGTATTTCATTTTCCCAACAAGACCGTTGAGACGCCTCATATCCAGTGGTTAAAAGCCAAGACAGGGCCTGTGCCGGCCGAGGTTCCCCAGTCAGGGGGTACATTTATAGGCAAGGGTTATTATCGTGGGTTAAAAAGGCCGGTGACCATCGGTTTTGAGGACAGAAGACGGCACGTGTATATCATCGGAAAAACAGGCGTTGGGAAGTCTGTGCTTCTTCAGGATATGGCAACTCAAGACATAAGGGCTGGGCACGGTGTCTGCGTGATCGACCCACATGGAGATTTGATTGATGAAATCATCAAATACGTTCCACCAGATAGGGCAGAGGACGTCATCTATTTTGATCCGTCTGATACAGAGCGGCCGATGGGGCTCAATCTTTTGGAAGCCAACACTGAAGAGCAGAAGCATTTTATGACCACGGCCATCATCAATTTGATGTACAAGTTATACGACCCTCAGCGAACAGGCATCATCGGCCCTCGTTTTGAACACGCGGTTCGTAACGCCATGTTGACGGTCATGTCTGAGTCGGGTTCTACTTTCGTTGAGGTGGTGAGGGTTCTGACCGATCCAAAATATGTTCAAGAGCTATTGCCTAAAGTGCAAGATCCGATAGTCAGACGCTATTGGACTGACCAGATAGCTCAGACTTCAGATTTTCATAAGTCCGAGGTTCTCGACTACATTGTCTCTAAGTTTGGCCGTTTTGTCACCAACAAGACGATGCGCAATATCATCGGTCAGTCAAAGTCTGCATTTGATTTTCGCAAGTGTATGGATGAGGGGAAGATACTTCTTATTAATCTGTCGAAAGGGAAATTAGGAGAAGAGAATTCGAGCTTTTTGGGGTTGGTTTTGATTCCAAAGATTCTTGTGGCTGCAATGAGTCGACAGGAGATTCCCGAGCCTGACCGCCGCGATTTTTTTCTCTTTGTCGACGAGTTTCAAAATTTTGCCACACCTGACTTTGCCACGATTCTGTCTGAGGCAAGAAAGTACCATCTGAATCTCACAGTAGCCAATCAATTCATAGGACAGATGGACGAGGAGGTAAAAAATGCAGTTTTTGGCAATGTTGGAACATTGATTGCATTTCGCGTAGGCGTGACAGACGCCTCATATCTGCAAAGAGAGTATCAACCGGTATTTTCTGAGTCTGACCTTATAAACGTTGAACGCTTCCATGCTTATATGAAAACAATTGTGGATAATGAGCCGGTTCCTCCGTTTTCCACTGATATGACCAAAGACATCAAAGCCTTACGGACAAAGGCAAATGACAAGATCGCCCAGGCCGTTATCCAACTATCACGCCTGAAGTATGGCAGGCCAAAAGAGTTGGTTGAGGCAGAGATAGCACAAAGGGCCAGACTTTAAAAACTTGTGACCACAAATTCTGCAGGGATCTGAGGGTAGGATTGAAAAAGCCTGACCCTTTTTGTGACCCCAGTGGATGATCTAGCCTCTGAGGTGACATATTTGCCCTGAACAGGAAGAGCGCTACTAAGGCTAAGGGGACCCCGTTCAAACCCAATTCGTTGAGCGCTTGTGTTAAATAAAGTACGGACAAAAAGTATTCTTGAGTTTGGTATCATTGGAGCTAAAGTCCCAAAGAAGAAAGGATCTGTTTGACAGTAAAAAGTAACTCCTTTGATCGTTTTTCCACCGGATCGCGCTACGTTTCTATAATTTGCCAATCTTCCTCCGGTCTCTGCGATGTATCGGGTAATATCATATGCGTCAACTGTTGCAGGGTCGTCATAGACTATAGTAAATTCGAGAGCCTGATCATTGAGGTTGCCGTTGCAATCGTCAGTTGAGTTGCCATAATAGACAATAATAATGCCATTATATGGGTTAGAGAAGGTGACAGCATCTGCTAGATAAAATGTGTACTGCTGATCCCTTTGCAAAAGAGGGGTTACAAATTCATTCTCTAGGATAGTACCTACGGAAGCTTGTCCGGTAAATCCGCTTCCTGTAAAACCAGGAAGAGAATTAATTGATATCGACGATCCAAAATTACCACTTAAAGCGGCCTCAATTCCCGCCTCAGCCGCAGCCAAGGCTTTTTGAGACTCCTCCTCAAGTTTGGTCAACTGGGTTTCTGTGGTTGATCTAAAGGTCACAGCAAGAGTAACTGTAAGAACAGTTGCCAAAAGCATGACGGTGATGAGTAAAACTTGACCACGTTGGTATTTCATAAAATGTCTAATACCTAATATCTAATTTCCAATGAAATTTTAATTTCTAATGACTAAACTATGCTTTATTTCCTGTTCAATTTTATTAGATTTAGATTTTTTAATAATAGCAATAAAGATTAGATGCAGTTCACTAACCTCTCTCCATAAATTTATGGCATCTTGTCGTAATTCAGGTACCACTTTAATGATTATTCTAAGCCAATATCTAGACTCTTTTGATTCTTTTTTACAAATTCCTATTTTGTGTTCAAAGTCCTTTCTTGATTCTGCACAGTCAGCTTCACAATAATTAGATCCAATACTTGTTCCTGATTTTACTAATTGGTTGATAAGAGGAATTGTAATTACATTTTGAGGAATTTTTTTTGCAAATTCAATAATATCTTCTGCAAAGTTTGCAGTTCTTTCCTCAAGGTCGTAAATTTTATTTTTTTGATTAGTTAACATTTTTTATTAGTAATTAGAAATTAGTTATTTGAAATTTGTATCTATTGAAGTTGTTTCCATTCATAGGTTGACACAGACAAATATGGTAAAAGATCCATATAATAGCTTCGAACATAGGAAACAAAAAGAGTAGGGTAAGAGTTACCAGATGTGTGCTGTCGTTTAGTCAGAGTAGAATCGATCTGTGTTTGAGATATGAGATTTCCTTTTATTTTTAATTGTTCGCCTGTTGGTGGACAACTGAAACACAAATCTACGGAGTTGGCAATAAAAATACCATTCATTTCATGCACGTTTGTGCCAATATTTAATTGACCTGTAGTGATAATGGCGAAAGATTTAGTGCGGTTATTGAAAATATATGGATCCAAACCGGTTGTGGGCGCAAGGAGACGAACATCACCTTGGACAATCAAAACGAACGGCTCAAGAGGAAAATTATCTGTATCGCTTCTAGTAATGGCAATCGGTGAAGATGCGACAATGAAATTGATATTGTTGGCTTGAATATTGGAAAGGGAGGTAATTGTAGTATATTTTTTTCTGGCTTTCACATAGTTGATATAATCTTGGATTTTAAAAGAGGAGAGTGGTGGGAGATATGGTACGGCAGCCCAATTTGGCGTTGAATATTTTGCTGCAGGAGCCCCAGAACCCAAATCTGCAATTGATGCTGTGACTACTCCTGCCTCCTTGACGATAAGGAATCGTTGGTTTGTATCATCAGAGATATCATAAGGTTGAGGTGTCTGAGGCATTCTATTTATCAGATTTCCGGGTGGAGCTTTATTAAATGAAGCTGAATTGAGTTTGTACCAAGGGCCTTGAGTTGGAGAAGGAGTTAGGGTGGGTGTAAGCGTAATAGTAGGAGTGAGAGTTAATGTGGGCGTTGGCGTTGGACAAGGGAGCGTAACTGATTGTACTGAGCTCCACGCAGACTGATTTTGAATTACTCCATTTTCCACATCACCAGACTTCACTTGCAGGTTGTAAGTAAAAGATGAATTGGCGTTGGTAACTCTTAATGAAACTGGATCGGTTGAAGTGTTAACGCATACATTGTAGCCATTAGTATTAAAGCATGTATTAATACCTTCAGGAATCCATCCGTTGATAAACCATGTGCCATTTGAGTCCCAACCTTGTATCCAATATTGGCGAGTATTTAGACAGCCTGGATCGTTTACTATTGGCCACGAAAAAGTTACCCGAGATGGTGAGCAAAAAGCAGATCCTGTTAGACTTGGTACATCAGGTGGTGATTTATCTACTCTAAAAACCGAACAGGCGCTCAACCCAGAAGCCGCGTTACCGGCATCAGAAGTGCAGCGAGCACGTGCATCCCAGGAGTATAGCCCAGTTGAGAGATTTGTAAAGTAACTTTTGTTTGCAATCCACCCAGAATTTGCCACTTGAAGTGCTGGATCACACTCATTGCCTGTTGAGACAAAAAATCTAAATTCATTACCAGAAGAACCATTGGTTACGCGCAATCTAGTATCTCCTCCTCCCCAGGCTGAACAATCTGGCGGTGGTGGATCGCGAGGCGTTGGATCTGGAGGAGCAACACAAACGCCAGTTATGGTTGGTATAGGTGAAGGAGTTATTGATGGACCAGGTGTTGAGGTTGGAGGTGGTGGAGTATTTGTTGGTCCTCCGCCGGTAGGCGGAACGGGTGTACTTGTTGGCCCTCCACCCGGGGCACACGGTGCTTCTCCAACACAGAAATATTCACACTGACCACCATTGCATTGTTTTCCAACACTACAGGCTTTTAATGGATTACACTGTTCAGCGACTGATTTATTGGGACAGTCTTCCGGGATTGAACATCCTACTGGATCACATTCGTTTTGACAGGTTCTTCCACTTGCAGTACAAGCATCATAACCAGAAGAAACACAACAAGTGATTTTGCATCCATTTACCGTTCCACAATCTTGACAGTTTTGAGCAGAAACAGAGATCGTGATAAATTTAAAGAATGCTAAGACAAAAAAACTCAGCAAAAAAACTTTCTTCATCAAAGTAAGAATAGCAAAAAATCCAACTCGATGTCAATGAGTTGTTAATCGTCGTGAATGCCATTAGCAGGAACCAGACTGCATCCAACAACAGCAGAAGATGTTTTATCTCTATAAAGTAGACAAGGTATTCCGTTATATATCTGGCGAGGGGTATAGTGCTTTTCATGCTTAAATAATAGCCCGTCTGGTGATCCAAGAAGCGGTTCTGTTATCGTAATCATTTCTCCACTGTTTGGGTCTTTAAAGCTATAAGTAATAAACATTTCACGTGACGCTGAGTTTTGGGTAATATTGCGGATTGCGACCCATCTTAACTCTTCATATATATTTCCGTCTGAAAAAACAGCGTCTGGAGCGGTTAGTTCTTTTATTAACTGACGGTCAAAGTTTCCCGCTCCTGGGGCTGTACGACCCCTATAACGTAGGTTTGGAGCATCGTCTGGACTAAAAGCTCCAACTACGCCTACTAACTCTCCCGAAGGCGATGGGATAGAAATATTTACCACTTTCGCTACAGGTGTTGCTTCTACTTTGCGTGTTGGTTTGCGTGTTGGTTTTGGGGGAGTATTGGTAGGGATAGGTGTAGGCTCTGCGGCTTTTCCATTTGCTGCGATAAGAAGATCGATTCCATTAATTTCCACAAATGAATTTGTGTAGCTCGTAAGGCTGATTTTTTTAACTTTTCCATCTGGAAATAATCCATCCGGCAACCCTGCTTGGTTTAAGTCTATTAAACCGGTTAATTCATTTCCGTTTGAATCTTTGAGAATTAGTTGTTTTCCCCCATTTAAGAATTCTATTACGATATTTCCTCCAGTAGGAGGTGTAAAATGATCATAAAATGGACTATTTTCGTTAATCCCATCTCGAAAAGCAATTGTTCCAGAGCTTCCATCCTGTTCTATAAAAATCTCAGCACCAATAGTATTTTTAAACCAGGGATCTCCTTGACCCACTTTTCCTGCTATAAGCACACGATGTGTGCCAATAAGCTTTCCAAAATCAATCTTTAGACCAAAATGATTACCCGGAGGGTTAAATGAACCAACTATGGATTTTTCAAACCAGTCTCCGACTGTATTTTGATTGTTTACCTTACCAATTAGCTTTCTGGCAAAAACCAAAGGGACCTGGTTCTCAGTAAGTTCCGCCGCATCTTCAGGTTCATTGGCGACAGAGTCTTTGGGAACCCAGCCTGGATGTGTTCCATCTGTTACTTCTGCCACTTTAACAAAATCTCCATATGAAATGACCTTTCCAGATGGATCTGTAACAAAAATAATTCTTGCATCAGCAGAAAATTCAGCTGTCGGACTTCCGCCTTGGGGAGAAGAAAGTATTTCTACCTGTGAAACTTTTTCAAAGACTACTTCAATCGCAGCCGGTATCGGAGTGGGAGAATTTTCAAGTGTGGGGGTATTGACTGGAGTTGAGTTACCTCCCGACGGAGCGTTTTCAACAATACGAGGTAAATAGATAACTTTGGCTGGTGTACCCTCGAGGTGAGGGGTCGGTGATGGAGTAGGAAGAGGTTCATTTTTATCTTTGTCTGGATCTGGAAGTCTATTTAGAGGACTTGCAACTGATGGATTTGATTGTAGACCTTCTGCACTTGCTGGTGTAGTGGCATTTCTATAGAATTCCGCAAATGTCTTTTGTAAAAACTCCATAATATCGCCCAAAACAAGCTCTATCTCGTGTAGATTAACTCCGCTTAGACCATTGAAGGGTTCAGGATTTGGAGGTTGAGGATCCTGATGGGGTGGAGAAGATGGCGGTGAGGACGGAGGCAACTGATTTTTTCCAAAAAGATCTGCCAGATTTATAATCTGACCAGTGTTATTTTGAACGTTTTGAACTACTAACTCAATCGCGTTTGCAACATAATTTGCTGTAGCTGCATCCATAGAGGGAGTTCCGGCTATTATTGTTTGAACTGAAAGCATTGCTCGAGCAAATACATCCAGAGGAGAAATTCTTTGACCATTGTTTCTGGTTTGAATGCCATCTAGTTTTGCAAAACTAGGAAGAATATAAGGTTCTGCGGGAGTTGTTACCTTCGGATGATCATAGATTAGAGTCGGTATCGTGTAATTAAATGCAACTTGAACATGAGGTTTTATCAATTCGCTCATTTCGGCAACGTCTCTTTGAAGCTTAGCGTTTGCTTGATCGGTAATCCTTGCAAGGGCCCCATTTACCAGATCTTCATGCCCATAGAGTTGACCATCTAATCCAATTTCAAGATAACGATTGGCTTGGATTTCTGCTTGACTAACAGTTGTTCGCGAGCGAGCGACAATATCGTAAAACTTTTGACCAAGTTCAGTATTGGGATCGGTCCTAAATAGTGCGTCAAATTCGAATGGTAAACTGGTTTGATTACCGTTTTGAATTATAAAATGTTGGCGGAAAGAAATTCCTAATGGACCATCTTGATTTAATGAAGCGGAAAGAAGTTTTGTTGCAAGTGCTCCTGAGACATTTAATCCGGTTGGACCACTTAAAAACATTACCTCTAAAGGTACTAGAGCGCTTGTATCGCCATTAATAACCCTTTGGGAAAAATTTTGTTCTGCCCTGGCGGTTTCCATCTGGGGCATAATTAAATTTTAGATGAATTTTTAACAAAGTCAATAACAATTAATAATATTATAAGATATTTCTAGGCGTAAGTCAAAAGTGGGTAAAAATGTGTATGTAATAGGTATGTAGAGATCAAATGGGTGATTTTAATCACGAACATCTTTTATCCTTTAGTATTAAGCTATGTATGAAAATCAAAACCATTTTAAGACCGCCTAATGTGAAAACTAACATTGTGGATGAATTTGGCTACACTCATTGTTATACTATCTGTATGCAGAAAAAGAAATTACCAACGAATATACCAAAGTCCTTATACCGCTATTTTTGGGATGTAAATCCAAAAAAAGTAAATCCAAAGGAAAGTCCATATTTTGTTATCAATAGATTATTAGATAAAGGAAACGTTGAAAGTGTGCGATGGGTTATAAGGAGTTTTACTAAGGAACAAATAAAAGAAACGTTTAAGAGATTCAAAGATTTTAGAGCACAAGTAGGTAATTTTTGGTCCCTTTTTTTTCAGTTGCCTAAAAAGGAGGTAGCGTGTTTACAGCCACATTATCTAAAAATGCGCAGAATGCATTGGCCTTATTAGGAAAAAACAAAAGTTTGCCGCACAATACCTATCTGGCTGGAGGATCTGCGTTAGCTTTGCATTTCGGGCACCGAATTTCGGTTGATTTCGATTTTTTTACTCCCAGCGATTTTAACGAAAAGGAAATAATCAAAAAGCTAGAAAAAATTGGAACATTTTCATTGCAAGAAAAGAAAAAAAATACGTTGCTAGGGCTTTTCGAAAAGACCAAATTTAGCCTGTTTCGCTATGATTATCCACTTCTTGTTGAACCACCACTGTTTCACGGAGTTCGCATTGCAAACCCCAAAGATATAGCTGCCATGAAAATTGCAGCTATCATGGATCGAGGCACAAAAAAAGACTTTATTGATCTTTTCTTTTTAGTAAAGAAGGGTATAAGTATAGAGCAGGCGTTACAATATTATGATAAGAAATACAAAGCTTTTGCCAACAATATGTATAGTATTATCTTAAGTCTTTCTTATTTTGTACAGGCAGATGACTCAGATATGCCTGAAATGATACAGAAAGTCGATTGGAAAGAAGTTAAAAAATTTTTTGAAAAAGAATCGGTGAATCTCGCAAAAAAATATCTCTCATGAAGTTTTCTTCATGTGTCATAGAGTGAGAAACGCGGATGAATGTGGATTTGGTGTGATAAAATAAATACGTATGGTATTCATGTGGGACTATGATATCAATGAGCTTAAAAAAACAGAAGAGGGGCGGATTAAGATTCTGGAGCGAATGATCAATTATGGACCCGACAAAGGAGAAAAGATCAAACTTTCTGATGTGAGAAAGTATTGGAAACAAATACATTTCAAAAATGTTAAAACTAAAAGACTGTTAGAACTTCTTATTTGGAATGAAATCTTCACACCATCGCCTAAATCAAAACAACAAGAAATGGGAATGAACGACATGGAATGGTTTGCTTATTGTTTAAAAAGAGGATTTAAAAGATTTGATTGAATAGAAATAAAATAGTATTATTTCCAATTTTGAAGCCATTTCTCTTTATGTGGTTTTCTTCATGTGCTCTAAGATGAGGTTGCGGATAAATTTGGATTTGGTGATACCTTCTTTTTTGCTGATTTTTTCAAGATAATTTAAGAGGCGAGGGCTTATAAAGAAATTGAAACGTTTATCTCTATGCTCTTTTGCTTTTGTGATTACATCTCGCAAAACTTTTTTTAAATTTTTTTCGTCGTAGCTTTTTACTATAAGTTTATCATCTTCGATACCAACAAGAAAGTAAGGAATATTATCTTTGTGATAAAGTACAACGGTCGGTTTTCCCATTGTTAACGACTTGTCAATTAAAAAGCCAATGCCAAGGCTATGTATGCTCGTTTCAAAAACACAGATATCCGCTTCTTGCAGAGCCTTCATTTTCTTATGGTAGTGTTGAAGATATGCCTGTCTCCCTTTTCTCATCTGTTGCAAAAACTCTTCATTGGTAAGAGAGATACTTTCGTCATCAACGTGTGTAAGTCCTAATTCTTTCAATGCAACGTGGATTTTTTTGTACAAGTGACCGAAGTGCTTTATTCCCGCATACGCTCCATGAAAGAAGATTTTCATCTGATACGAACGATATCAGATTATTGGATTTTTGTCAATGCAACTTTGTAAATTTTACATTCTTGATCATTATGAATAATACTGCTGACAAACTGAAAATCACCTATTTGCTTTTCCCTTTTCTCATGAAAGGCTCCGCCTGTGGGGTAGAATCGCTCGTGAGCAAAAAATAATCCTTCCTTGTATCCTATCTCAACCGCCTCCTTTTCTGCTGTATCTACAAGAGTCGTTCCAATTCCGTGTCGGTGATACTCAGGATGGACAAAAAGAAACCTAAATTGTGTCAATTGCTGTTTTGATAGACCATTTGATCTGTACTCTAACAGTATCGGATCAACTTCTTTAGTAAAACCAAATAATCCTACAACTTTATTTTCTACATCTGCTACAAAAAACTTACTCCAGCCGTTTTCTTGAAGTGTTTTTTTGATAACATTTATATATTCGACTACGTCCTCTTCAAAAGTAATATTTTCTCTACTTTGTTGATAATCTATCAACCAGAATCTAAGTAAGTCTTGAATATTTGACAGATCTTCTTCTCTAAGCTTTCTTATTGAAGCAGGTTTTAAGTTTTCCGAAAAGGGTGGAGACAAAAAATCACTCATAGTATTTTGCCAAATTTTATTCTTATAGTATACCAATATATGTAATAGTTGTGTATGTTAATTGCGGTGATAAGCGCTATGTCTATTTATTCTTTCCAAAACATGTTGGAAGATTTTTGAGAATGGAGCTGTTAGGCTAGTCCAATCATTCTTTTTTCCCTCATTCTCATATTTTCAAAGGAGTCTCCGATCATATTATTTTGAATAATAGTTTGATCTTCTAGTTTATCTGCTAAAGCATGGTGTTGTGGATCTTTTGAGCTTCTCAGTATGTGTAGTTTATTAACATGACAGAAGAGATTAAGGAGACGATAATGTCTTGTATTGAAGTTAAGTGCAATCTGAATATTTTTCAAAGCGGATATTACATCTTCGTCAAATCGTATACATCCCAGGGCTTTGATTGCCCATGGCGGAATTTTTAAAAACTGCATATTTTGAGGTAATTGAGCAAATAAATTGAATGCAGAAAAAAGATGCTTGTCGAAAAGTTTTTTATCTCTTGAAAAAAGGGCTAATTTTGCAAATCCGTACTGAGCTATTAATCTTTCTACGACCCTAGTTTTTGGAATGTGAAAAAGAGAAAGTTCGGCAAGAGAAATGCATTCATTTATTTGTTTTTTGATTAACTTTTTCCCTACGAGATTGGTAATAAGCCCATATCTTTTTATTTTATATTTTACATAATAAGCCTGTCCTAACTCGGTCGTTGTATTTTCTTTAGCAAATAGAATAGTTTGATCAGATAGTAAAGAAAGTTTTGTTAGCCTTTTTGGATCAACCTGATTAGAAAGGCAAGCTAGTTGAAGCCAATAAATATGGCTTAACACATTTATTCCTTCTTTTGTTTGATTAAGCCTAAGAGTTTCAACAAGTTTTGCAAGTTGAGTAAGATTTTTATAAGAAAAACGAGCGAAGCCAAGATAATATGCTTCTAAGCATTGATCAACCTGTTCCTCGATAAGTCCTAATGGATTAAATGAGTATTCAATTATTTTTAAAAGATCGTCAGAATCTTCTTGCGGTTTTATAGTTTCATCGAATAAGATTTTTCTTTCTGAATTTGTAAGATATCCATGTCCGGCAGATTCCATAAAAGAATTAGCTTCTTCGAGTTCTGCGATTGCCTTTTTTTTGTGAAAGATGCGAATAAGAGCGAGGATGGTTCGACGATCTGGTACTCTGTCTCCTTTTTGCCAATGGGAAAAAAGACTATCATCAAAGATAATGCCGTTTTCATAAAGCGCTTCACCAAAAGCAGAAAGAGTCTGAAACTCCGATCGCAAGCGATATTTCCTAAAAAGAGACGCAAATGCAATGTTTTTCACGTCAATAGGATCTATTATACGCTCTTCGTATTTGTTATTACTGACAATCTGTCAGTTTTTTCAAGAGATCGTTACACTCAACTTAAAATCAATTTGGACCGATAGAATGATATACTTTACTTTTGGAGAGCATTTGTTTGAGAAGAAAATAATCGACACTGATTTTTTCCATATTTTTCTCTATACCTAACAAAGATTGTCTTTTTTTAGCTTTCTTAAAATATTCCCGAGCCTCAAATATCTGGTTGGAGAATTCATAAATCAAGCCCAGCCCCAAACTACTCCATATTCCTGGCCCTGTTATACTCCCGACAATTTTTTCTACTTGAATACTCTTCTCAAATAGCTCTTTTGCTCCATTAAGATTTTTGCTCAACAACTGAATGATACCTTGATGGGCAAAATTAATATTTCTATAAACATAATCAAATTGCAGAGAAAGAAGTTTATCTAATTCTTTTTGAGATTGATTTAAAAAAGTAGTAGCCTGTTCAAACTGTTGTAACCACATATATGTTTCACCTAAGTATCTTAAAATATTAGCCATTCGTTCATGATTATTAACTTTGCTAAAGTAAGAAAAGGAACGATTAAGAACTTCAATCGCCAATCTGTAGTCACCTTTTGTTGCAAATATCTTACCCATTCGTTCCTGTGCATAATATGTTAAATATTCGTCATTGATTTTTTTAGCAAGTAGTAAGCCTTCCTTTGTATATCTTTCAGCCATAGCAATATTCCCCGTCCAGTAATAAACCCAACTCAACTCTCTCACACAACATCGTACTTTATCCCGATGATAATTATACTTTGAAGATAGGTTGTAGACTTTCATGCTAAGTAGCTTTAGATTATCCCAATGACCTATTTCCCACAAGATAGGAAAAAAATCCTTGGAAACAGTTAAAGCAGACCGAGGTTTCTTTAATTGTAAACATTTGGCTAAAATGTAATAGATATTATCTAGTTCATATCTTATAAATGGGTGGAACGACAGATTTTTCAATCTAGTCTTTGCCATAAAATTAACGTAAAAACCAGCGGCTTTTTCATAGAGATGAGAGCCAACAGTTTTTTCGCGAACATAGATTTTAATTACAGGGTGTAGTCTAAATCTTGTACTAAAAGAGTGTGAAATAAGAGAATGGTTAACCAATTGTTCTAATAGTCCTTTTGCATCTCTTAAAGATAATTTGTTTACGTAAGCCACTGCTTGAGAGGAAAAATCGGGGCCGTCAAATATGCCTAAAGATATAAAAATAGTTTTTAGTTCCTGATTTAAATTCTGAAAGCTTATCTTTAAAGAAGATAGTAAATTAGTATCTTCATAATTAAACTCCTCAAGTTTTAGCTTTTCTTTTTTAAGTTGAAATAATAATTGAGAGATACTTTGTTTGGAATTTAGGAGCTGTTTTGCAAAAATGCTTATAGCAAGAGGAAGGTTATCCAATACTCTCGTAAGTTCCAATAGCTTATCTTTATTTTTATTTAAGAACTTTTTTCCAAGAGTCGTCTTAAATAATTTAAGGCTTTCTTTTTCTTGAAATACTTGAAGTGACACTATTTTATCAGATGGAATTGAGGAAAAAGATTTATATCGAGAGGTTAGAAGAATGGACGATAAGGGAGAATTTGGGATCAAGAGAGAGAGTTTTGTACTAAACTCAACATTATCAAATACAAGTAAAACTTTTTTAGGTGCTAATAATGATCGTACGTAAGAAGCCCTATTATAGATATCTTTTATGCCGTTGATATTTTCTCCAAAAGTATAGGCGATTGATGCGAGAATATCCATCAGTCGACTTGTATCGACGCGGTACCAAAGCACTCCATCTGGGTATTCGTGACGTACCATATGGGAGAGCTTGATTGCAAGAGATGTTTTTCCGATACCTGCCGGCCCGTGAATCAAAACAACTCCTCCTTTTACAAGATTTTTTTTTACAGATTTGATGTAATTCTCTCTTCCTGTAAAGTGATCAATTTCTTTAGGTGCCTGAAAAGGTGATGATTTGTTCACAAGTTGAGGTAATACCTGAAGTTCTTTTTCTGTAAGATACCCTTGACCGGTAGATTCTAAAAATTGATTTGCTTCTTTTAAAGAAGTAATTCCATTTCTTTTCACAAAAATTTTAATCATTGTGATAAAAAGTCTTCGATCTCTTGGTATTCTCTCACCTTTTTGCCACCTTGAAAATAGGCTGCTTTCGTAAGGGATCCCTTCCATGGCTAAGGTATTTCCAAATTCAGAAAGCGTTTCAAACTCTGATCGCAAGCGATATTTTTTAAATAATGTGGCAAAAAAGAGCCTTCTCATAATCTAGATAATATCTTACACCACAATTTGTCAGTTTTTCTGACAAATCTGTCATTCACATTCTTCACACTCTCCAGTATAAGTATTTCGAAACATGAGAAAAAGAAAAATTCATCAACAAACTTGCCACCATATTTTGAAATCTCCGTATTTATTTTATTATGCTCAAGAAAAGAAGACCCCAGTTGACTCGATAGAATCCCTACTTAACTCAATAATTTTTGTCATGCATAAATTTAAAATCTAAAAATAAGGTGATCATAGATTTTTATAAGCTGTAGAGAAAGAATTTTACAGGTGATAAAATTTACTTCATGAACATTAACGTACATGTACTTAAAGCTGGCGACGGTTTGCTTTCTTTTAAAAATCTTATTGCAAATATTTCAGGTGATGCAGTTAAAAAATTTGCTTTTTTTCTTTTATAAAAAATATTTATTTTTCGCCCTTAAGAAATAGGCCGATTTTCTTAATCTCATTTAAAGTACTGGGTAGATTTTGGAATGCGATTCTCTTACTGGTTTCAAAGTTAAATAACTCTAATATCTCTTTATATCGTTCAAGCCACTCAAAATAATGTCTATCTAAAATTGTAGTTGGTAATAAACCATTCTTAGCATCTTCTAAGGCTCTGCGCATTCTTTCAGGGTTAAAATACTCCATTTTATCTGCGTCGAAAAGAACTTGCGCTTCAACCGTCTTGAGTTTTCCACCAAAGGTATGTGTACGAACCATGTCAGAGACAGATTTTATATCTTCTTGACCGAAGCCAAGTGTTTGCATTTCCTTTTGAAGGAGTCCAGTTGCTCCTTGTTGTGTCTCTACATCATGCCACCAGGCAGCAATAATAATGTTTTCTGAATTAACATTTAAGCGTTCCTCATCAATTATTTTCTGACAATTCTCTGCAACGTTTCTGTGATGTTCAATATCATGAGTAGTATCAATTGGGTTGGCAATAAGTCGACTTCGCGCTCTATCTATTACTGTTTCTAGTTTTTCCATACTGAATTTTTTTGTACATTTTTATTATTTGGCTTTGATGACGCTTAAATAAAAGGAATTTGCTTTGTTGTGACTCTTTTAACAAATGCTCCACCTCATCGAAATCAATATTTTTATTTTTCAAGAATGCCTGATAACAAACAAACATTTTTCCTCTGTTAATCTCTGACTGATAGAATGTTTCAATTTTTGACATATCAATTCCGTTCAATAAATTTTTTGCATGTTTTATATTTCCAATTAAGGCTGAAGATCTTGCTAATGCCTCATATATTGAGGCAACATGACTTGTATTATATATATTTTGCTTAAGTAAAATTTTTTCAGCATTTAAATATATTTTTCTGTAACTTGATCGATCGCCTAGAAATGAGTAATTATTTAACAAGGTTCTTATATACTCAACTCTTGTACTCTTATCTACTAAATGAAATGTTTTTTCCAAGTACCCAGCAGAGTCTCTCAGCTTTCCAGCAACGTAATAAGAGCCGCCAATATTCCCATGTGACATGCTAATTATGTCAAGGTCTTTCATATTTAGGCCAACCTGTAGAGTAAAGTTATTAATGTCTTTTACCCTTGAAATAAAATTTTCCGGTTTCTCCGTAAAAATTAAACATCTTACTTTTTCATTAAGAACTTTCGAAAGTAATGAGATATTTGCTTTTTTAATACTAGGCGATAAACAAAGGATTTTTTCAAAAAAAGTGGCCACGCCGCTAGCTTCGTCCATATTTCCTTTTTCTCGAAGACTCCTAATCTGATATAGAATTAAATTCTTAATATAGGTATCTGCAACTAATTCTGGGTAGTCAGATATGGAGATAGATTCTCCAATATATTTATGAAGTAAATCTTTGCCTAATGCGTTTTCAAGGATGTGTTTATTAACTTCATTTATCTGAAGAATTTTACAGAAAGAATCGAGTTGTATTTTTGTAAATAGTCGTTTTCCAGTTATAACTTTAGAAAAAATACTCGAATCCATTCCTTTATAACCTAAATTAGTCCACATCTCTAAAGCCAGCTTATTGAGAGTTTGTCCATTAATAAAAATCAACTTATTACCTTTCCGTTTATAATAATTTTGCAGCGCATTGGAGAGATTAGAAATCGTTGACATAATTGTCAATGAATTTCGTACGTAGTTGAATTATAGTCCTATTAATATTAATCTGCAAAAAACAAAAATGTATACAAAGAGAGATCGGAAAAGAGTGAATTGTCGTCACATATTCAAATATCCATATTTATATTACGTTTCTACGGACAAAACACTTTTCCAAAGGATAACTCATTTTCTCAATAAGATTTTTACTTTTTTGTAGCAGTCCATAATTGTGGAAAGACAACACAATATAGGTATAAAAGAATATTTATCTTCAGGAGATTACATGTAAAGGAATTAACTGAAGCTAAAATAAAAGAGAAATCTGATTTAATTTTTGCATTCGAGGACCCCGAAAGTTTGGCAAATTTTTATGCTCATCAACAGATTGTTGAGAAACGAATAACGTCAGTAAACCAAATATTTGAGAAAATTGATATGGTCACAGCTGAAGATGTTCAGAGAGTAGCTAAAAAATATTTTAACGTCAAAAACGTTTGTCTAATGATTAAAGGACCTTTAGGCCACTTTAATAAAAACTCAATTCAAAAACTAATCAATAAATATTTAGATTAATCTGTTTTAAAAATTATTCCTTTCTTTCAAAATACGTCTTCAAAATTTCTTTGGCGATGGGAGCTGCGATATCTGAGCCTTGTCTTGATTCTTCAACAAGTACGGTTAAGGCAATTTCTGGGTTGTCGTAGGGAGCATATACAGTAAACCAGGCGTGAGGAGGAGCATTTTTTCCTCGAGACTCAGCAGTACCTGTTTTACAGGCAACTCGTGGTTTAAAGGTAAATAAGGGCCAGCCGGTGCCGCCAGGTGAACATGCCTGTTTCATGCCTTCACGAACAAGGTCGAGGGGACATGACTGTAGGATAAATCGTTAACGTAATCAAAAATTATTTGGTAATATTTCCCAAACTTATTTTCCCTCTTTGAGAAGCAGTAAAAAGATCTTCATAGTTTTAACCTATTATAATTTTTAACCATTATAAGGTTGTGTTTCCGAATGTAATCTTTTACAATTTTACCGTCCATGAAGCTAATTTTAATTATTGGTCTAATCATTAGTTTTATTTTATGGAAACCGCTATTTATTGTTTTATTCCCTGGAACGTTATTATTTTTTACAAATAAAGTCAAAGCCGATCTGTTTCTAGAGCAACTGTTTTATACTGTAATTTTTTCTCTTGCCTTTTGGATTGTTGGTTTTTCTTTACTAAAATTTATTCCACTTCATTTCAGTACATTTATCGATGGGACGTTATATGTGTCATTGATTTTGTCTTGTCTAAGTATCTTCTTGCAAAAGATAAGGTTTATAAAGTTAATAAAAACTGATTTATTTTGGCTGACGATCTTTGTTATCTTTTCTGCTCTTTTTTTAAGAATGTATTTCGATCAAATAGTTCCAGCAGGCGCTGACATGGCAACCCACACTTATACGGCAAGAGTAATCAATTATTGGAATAGTTATCCTAAAACTCATGAACCAATTGTTCCAATTAATACATTTGGATTTGCGCCGTATGGACTATCGGTAATAACCGCTGCAATTTCTTATCTTACTAAGCTACCCATACATCGTTCATCTTTACTTGTGGTTGTATTTACTTACCCGTTGCTTGCGGTATCATTTTTTCTTTTATTAAGGAATTATTTTTCCAACCTTGTAATTTTTGCTTTACTATTTTTTCTTTTTGTCTCAGAAAAACACCTTATTTCATTTATCTATGGAGGAACCATTCAAACAATTCTATCCCTATCATTTCTCATCTTCGGCATAAGGCTGTATTTGGATTCATTTAAGCAAAAAAACCAAAGTATCAGATACTACCTAGTGATACCAATCTTACTCGCAGCATCCTTTTATACTCATCAAACTCCCCTTATGGTCTTGTTGTTTTTTTCATCATTTTGGATCATTTATTTAGTCTTAGTCAAAAGGTTTAATGAAATTAAATATGTCTTATTTTCTTCTGCAATCCTTTTTGTACTCTCACTGCCATTTTTAACATCCATACAAAACCTAACTACAACTGAGCTTGAGCATATTTACGAATGGCAACACAGAAAACAAGTTTTTTATTTGGCACCTAATATTTTTTTATCTTTATCTACAGCCATACAAAATTTAATTAAGTGGCATAGTTTGACACTTTTCATATTAATGCTGTTTGGTATGAACTTTTCTATTTTTCTCAACAAAAAAGCAATAATGTGGGTTTTTGCAGCGGTATGGTTTATGTTTATTTTGTTAATTAATGCTAATTATTGGATTCTGCCCTTAAGTCCTCTATTTTATCCAGACCGCGTTTTAACTATCGGACTTATTCCCATCTCATATTTTATAGCTTTAAGCTTTTTTTTTATCGAAGAAATGATAAAAAAAATGATAAGATTCACCAAGTTAACTATTTTTGGCTTAATCATAATTAGTCCAATAGTAATTATTGGGCTATACGATGCTACCAATAAATTTTTTAATAACAAAGTACTAAAGGTAACAAGATATTTTTCTTCCGTAACACAAGAAGATATGAATGTAATGAACTGGATAAGAGATAATACAAGTTGGCGCGATGTTGTTGCTAATAATTATGGAGATGCAGGGGTATGGATTCCTGCTATAATAGGCAGGAAAATAACTGTGAATGATTGTAATGCACATTATATTTCTGATCTTAGAAGCCAAGAAGCTAAATTAGTTCCTTCTTTACTTTTTATAGGCAGCAAGCAGGTTTATCCCGACCCGCAATATAAAGATTATCAAGTAAAAAATAATCCGATGTATAAACTCATATATCAATATGGAGACTCAAAACTTTATCGAATAGTTTATAAACAATGAAAACTTGCGTTATCGTTCCAGCCTATAACGAAGGACGAACGATATTCCAAATAGTAGGGGATATCCTTAAGACCAAATTAATCAATGAATGTGTTGTGGTTGACGATGGGTCCTTTGATAATACATCAACTGAAGCAAAAAAAGCAGGCGCAAGAGTGATTGCAAACGAATCAAATCAAGGCTCGAGTCAAGCCACTCAAATAGGTCTAATCTACGCACAGAGACGACAATTTTCGCATGTGGTCATGATGGACGCTGATGGACAACATGACCCAAAAGATATAAAAACTTTGTTGGCGAGCTTTAATAACGGTGCGGATATAGTAATAGCTAGTAGATATATAAAAAAAACCCCTGACTGTACATCTTTTCTTCGGCGGATAGGGACTCTGTTTATTTCACTACTAATACGTTTTATATATGGGCAAAGAATTTTTGATCCAACATCGGGTTTTAGGGCAATAAATAAAAAAACACTAGATTATTTAGTTCGCAAATATCCAAAAACGTTTTCAGAGCCAGAAGTCATTATCTCATCATTAATGAAAGGGCTAAGGATAAAAGAGGTCCCAGTTAAAATGTATCCGAGGAAATATGGTTCATCCTCGATTTCTCTAGTTAAGGGATTTTTTTTAATATGTTATATTACCTACCAAATATTTTGGTTGAAGATAAAAGACTGATTAATATCGCTTAGGGATTTTATCAACAACCGAAAGTACTTTATGACCATTCATGCCAACTCTATCAAAATACCATTGAAGAGCTTCATAGCGAGGTTTATTTTCTTCCCATGCGAGTTTTAAAGCATCTTCACGCTTGATGTGTCCCTCCCGGATTTGATTACTCCGAAGTCCATCATGTTCCGTGAATCCTTGCACGGTATAATAAATATAATTATAAAATGGAGGAGTGCCATCGTCTATCCTCCAGGTTGCAATGGTATCATTGGGAGTTTCCCAATTATATTGCTGTCTAAGCACACTAACGATATCTTTTTCACTCCAGGGAATATAGTGCCACAAGTAAACAAATTCGTGAGACATTAAGTAGGCAGAAAAATATGCAAAAAACGTATCGATTAGAGAACTGTTCAGATATGAAGGATTCAAGAGATATTGTTTGCCTGTATAAAGGGCCATTTTAATTTTGCCCAAAGTTGAAAGATTGTGTAGTACGCCTTGAGGTGTACCATCGTATATACCCATATAGCCAAACTTAAAGCGTTCGTCTTCAAGCTGGTTTCCCCGACAATATATGATGAGTTTTACACCAGTTTTCCTTTTTACTTCTTCAGCATAATACTCTGCCTGTTTATCTCCTGCCATAAACAGGGGAACCATACCAATGGTAGGTTTTTTTAGCCACGCTTCGATATTTTTGCGAATATTCTCACACTTTCTTTTAATATCTGCTGAGACAATGATATGTTCTACTCCAAGACGCGCCGTCATATTGTATTGATTGCGACGGGCAATATCAGTCACCATACCCCAATCATAAGTGTAGGCCATTGGATTCATTTTAAGAACGGTTTTGACAAAATGCAGACCAAAAGAGCTATCGCGTCCGCCACTCAAAGCAACGATACAATCTGGTTTGCCATTATTTTTCCGAAAAGCTGAGACATATTTTTTAAGAGCTGCTGAGCCTAGCGGGGTTTGAGGCTTATATTCATGGCAAAAATTGCAAATTCCCTCTCTATCAAAGTAGATGTATGGCATAGTCTCCGGAAGTATGCATTTTGTGCAGCGCTGCAGTTTTTTTATCGCATTATAATCTGGCTCATGTGTTGATAATTTATTCAAGGAGTTTTGATATAAGTCTTCAGAATGATAGAATGAATCAATTGAATCTGGAGTTTTATTATGAACAATTAAAGGTTTGTTATATTGTTTAATATTTACTTTCATTTTTCTATTCGATTTAAGGCTGAAGGCATCTATGAAAAGACTTTCCTTATCTACAACACAAGCAAATCCTGCGGTAAGATGTTGAATGGTATCGATGGGCATAAGCTGATCAAGTTTTGTCTTTATGATTGCTTGTTCAAGAATATATCTTTCAGACGCGAAAATAAAAGACGATTTTGTTCTAGCATAATAAAGAGAACCGGTGTTAGTTGCTAAAACAATAACAGGATAATCAGAGAGAAATAAGGCGATGGATACGGCTCCTTGGATAAGATCATAGACGCGTTTAATAGTTTTATCTAAGGAAAGCCCCTTCTGCGTGAAATAGTCAAATAAAGCGATGAACACTTCTGTGTCTACCTCAGATTGTCGGTGAAATGTTGGATATTTTTTCCAAAGTTCAACGTCATTCAATATCATCCCATTGTGTACACCCACTGTTCGCTTACTATAAACTGGCTGGTTATTTCTATTTTCTGATTGAAGCCCATTTGTGGCCAGTCTCGAATGACCGAGAAATGAAAATGTTTGATTAACCTTCTCCCAAAATTCATCATATTCTTTTGTTTTAATAAGCTGTGACGCTTGGAGCGGAAGTTTTAATACATTAATACTGGTTGGTGTAAGAGTTGATATCCCAGATGCCTCCTTACCTCTTGACTCTGAGAGTATAAAAAGTTGATCTGCGATTTTCCGAAGTGGTATATTATTATTTGTACGATTTGCAACGAAGCCAAAAATTCCACACATATGAAAACAAGAATTTTTTTTAACCTTTTTATTACTATTCTAATAGTCATTTTAGCTTTTGGAATAATCTTTGTCCATAAGCAAATTGATCAGCGAAGAAAATCGGAGAAATTAAATTTGGTCTTAATAAGTATTGACACCTTGAGAGCCGATCATATGGGAGTTTATGGATACAAAAAGGATACCACCCCAAATATTGATGCGTGGGCAAAGAATGCTTTCGTTTTTACAAATGCAGTTACGGTAATACCTGAAACATTCCCCTCAATGATTTCAATATTTACTTCACTTAACCCAGTAAAGTCAAAGCTAACCAGCAACATGGTTGGACCTATGAAGCGATCTACCGGTACATTAACACAGATTCTTAAAAAAAATAAATTCGTAAATGCTGCATTCCTTAATAGTGTGGCATTAACTAAAGAGTTAACAAATTTGGATACAAATTTTGACACATATGTGGATTATGATGTCATTCAGGATGATCCTAACGATTTTGATCATAAAGAAAATTATGAAAATTTCATAAGTGAGGGCTTGGAATGGCTGGGAAAACATAAGAAAAGTAAATTTTTTTTCTGGATGCATCTAATTGATCCACATGCTCCCTATAGTCCACCCGACGATTTGAAATGTAAATTCAATACTAATTTCTGTAAGACAATTTTTACTTCCTCTTCGGAAGATTTAGAAGAAAAAAGGCTTTCATTATGGAGATGTCATAGTTCACCACTAGCCAAAAAGGATAATGAATTATTCAAAACTCTTTATGATGGCTCAGTTGCTTATACAGATAAATTAGTTAAAAGAATTTTTACCAAATTAGAGAGTACAGGATTGGACAAAAAAACAATCGTTGTTTTGTTGAGCGACCACGGAGAAGGTTTTGACCACAACTATTATTTTGATCACGGAGACAATCTTTATGATTCCAACAATAAAATAGCGCTACTTATTAAGCACCCGTTTTATAAAGAAAAACAAAAGAAAATCAATCAACTTGTTCAAAGTATAGATATAGCACCAACATTATTGCAGCTTCTTCATATTTCTGATGGCATTCCTTTCTCTGACGGGATTAGTTTCTCTAATATTTTTAAGAGCGGTTTTATTACCAATATTCTTTTTTCCAAAAAAAGAGATTTTGCTTATTCTATGACTCGCACCGGCGGTGCCAAATCAATCTATGATGGTAGATATAAATTTATATCTACCAAAAAGGGAGCAAACTGCCAATACAATAACCAAGAACGAGAATTATATGATATCAGCAAAGACCCTAATGAACTTCACAATATTTATAATCAGGAGAAAAAGCGATCTTTAAGTCTTCAAGAAAGATTGAATAATTATTTTAAAGATGATATTAAGCCACCAGCAGGCAATTTTGATAAAGTTGATAAAAAAATATTACAAGAACGATTAGAAAGATTGAAAAGCCTAGGATATTAATTACCAGTATCCCATATTTCTCAATCGTTCCATAAGCTGTTCCTTGTCGGATTCTCTCCCCGAGCGTTCACCCTTACCCAAGATTGCTTTTTGTGTAAAGGGTTTTTCGCCAAGTGATCGATAACCTTTATCGTAAAGCGAAACATAAGGAACGTTAAACACTTTGATATAATCCCAAATATCTTTTTCTCTAAAATGAAGAACAGGATGAATTCTCGTATGGTTTTCTCTCGGAGAAAAATATTTTTCTTGCGATCTTGTTGGGTGTTCATCCCATCTGATGCCTGCCATAAAAGCCTTAATTTTGTGTCGCTTAACAAAGTCGTTTATGGAGTTAATCTTCATGATTCGTGACAACTCTTTCCTTTTCTTTTGGCTCTGTACTTTATAAAAAATGTCAAGGTCTCTCTTTCGATGGGGAAAAACAACAAGTTTTAGATCCCAGTCGCGGGCTATTTTCTTAATAAAACTGTATATTTCTTCAAACTCCATCGTTGAGTCATTAAACATCACAGGAAAAGGAACCCTATTGTTGAAACTTGTTCTAATAAGATGTAATAAGACTGTTGAGTCTTTTCCTCCAGTCCACGCAACCACAGTTTTTTGAGAGGGAAAGAGCTTAATTGTCTTATGAATAATATTCATCGATTTCCTTACGTTGTTACTCAGATCATTCATAGAATGTGTGCTAGTATTATAGATACTTTTTATGTGTGCTTTGTGTCAAATGTTTACCGGGACACCAGACTTAGGTGAAAAAATATTTTATGCAGCCTATCTTGATCCAGGAACGGGCTTTGTATTTTCTTCAATTATCCCGATGTTTTTGGGTTTTTTAGGAGCAATGTTTGCTGGCTTGGTATTATTAATGAGGAAAAAACTTTTACCATTCATCAAGCGAATCTGGCTAATAATTTTTCTGCTGATTATTATTAGTATAATTATTTTTTCTATTCGAGGTAAACCTATGAATGAGATTCCAAATAAAAAAGTTGTGGTGATTGGTCTTGATGGTCTTGATCCAAAAATTATTGACCAAGGATTTCAACGCAATCTTCTCCCTAATTTAAGAAAACTAAAAAATACTGGTAGTTATTCTTTATTACAAACTACCAATCCGCCCCAGTCTCCGGTTGCTTGGGCAAGTTTTATTACTGGTAATTGGCCAGCAAAACATAGAATATATGATTTTATCGAAAGAAACCCGAAAAACTACAGTTTAGATTTGGTATTTTCAGATCCATCTATAAATCCTATTCAATCACAGCCCTTTTGGGAAATAACTTCAAAATATAATATTCCAACAACAGTGTTATTTCTTCCCGACACATTCCCAATTTCCCAAACTAAAGCAAAGATGATGGCCGGTATGGGAGTGCCAGACGTTTTAGGAACAGCTGGAACCTTTACTCTTTATTCAAGCAGAAACTATAACCTTGACCCGAAATGGAGAGGTAGATTGGTAAAGATTTCAAATGCGCAGAAAATTAAAACCTCAATACAGGGACCAAAATATACTGTTTTAGGAGACAAAAAGAGAATCTCGATACCCTTTGAAATAGAAAAAAATTCATCCGCAAATCAGATAAAAATTTCCGTACAGAATCAAAATCTCACCCTGGAGGAAAAACGTTTTTCAGGTTGGGTTAAGCTAGAATTTAATATAGATTTCTTTACCAAAATAAGAGGAATCACCAAATTTTATGTCAAAAAAATAAAGCCCGATCTAGAAATTTATCTCAGCCCAATAAACTTCGACCCAAATAGTCCTGTCTATCCCATTTCATCACCGAAAAACTACTCACAAGAATTAACTAAAAAATATGGACTTTTTTCTACCTTAGGTCTTCCACATGATACATGGGCACTGGAAGAAGGAATATTTGATGATGAAGTTTTTCTCACACAGGCTGATGAGATTTTAAACGAAAGAAAAAAAATTATTTTAGGGGAGTTGAGCAATTTTAAAAATGGGTTATTTTTTGGTTATTTTGGCATCACCGATACAATTCAACATATGTACTGGCGTTTTTTAGATGACGATAGAAGCAAATATAAAGATACAATTTTAAAGCATTATCAAAAAGTTGACGCTATAGTTGGTCAGGTGATGAAGGCTTTAAAATCAAATGACACTTTGATTATTCTTTCTGATCACGGTTTTGACCGCTTTGATTATGAAGTCAATATTAATACTTGGTTAAAAGAGAATGATTATCTAGGACTAAGTGAAGGAAAGACAGAGGGTGGGGAACTTTTGGGCAAGATCGATTGGAATAAAACAAGAGCTTATGCCGCTGGTTATAACGGAATTTTTTTAAATCTCAAAAACAGAGAAAAAAACGGCATTGTTTCAGAAAGCGAAAGAGATAGATTGGTGCAAGAAATAAAAGATAAACTTTTGTCTCTAATAAACCCAAAGACCAATAATCCTGTTTTTAAAGCAATTTATACCCGTAAAGACTTAAATATTCCACAGGACGATATTCATTCACCCGATCTATATTTAGGCTACTACAAATATATTCGTTCTTCCTGGGATACAGCAGTCGGAGCTACACCAAAGGAAATCTTTATTAAACGACAAACAAAGTGGAGCGGCGATCATCTGTTTGATTCTACTGAAGTGCCTGGTATTCTTTTTGTGAATAAAACAATAAGAGCTAAAAAACCAGCAATAGTTGACGTGATACCCACAGTTCTTCACGAGCTAAATATTCCGATGATCAGACCATTTGATGGTAAAAATCTTTTATAACGAATATGCGCAAACTTTCAATAGCCATTGTCATCCCAACGATACGTGATCTTGAATTTATTCACTCGTGGGGAAACGAATTTCGAGACTGCATCGGGATTATTGTAGAAGATCATAAAAATAAGGAAATTAAAACACCCAATAAATTCTTTAAAAAAACACTTCACTATACATGGAGAGATATAGATAATGAGCTTGGAAAAAGAAGTTGGATCATCCCCCGCAAAAATGCAGGAATACGATCGTATGGCTTTTTAAAAGCCTATGAATTGGGTACAGATGTTACTATTACAATAGACGACGACTGTTATCCCATCAAGGGACAAGATTTTGTAGCTCAACATCTTGAGAATCTTTCATTATTTGCGCCTGTTGATTGGTTTCCCACTTATCCGCACAGAAAATATTCATACACTAGGGGATTTCCTTATGGTGTTCGAGATAAGAAGGAGGTTGTTATAAGTCATGGCTTGTGGACAAATGTCCTAGATTTTGATGCGCCTACCCACTTACTGCATATGAATTTAAAAATTCCAACGAGTTTTCCCTTTATTGAGTTTGTACCAAAAAATTACTTTTTTCCCATGTGTTCTATGAACTTAGCCTTTAAAACCAAAATTACTCCATTTATGTACTTCCCCCCGATGGGTTTTGATAATAAAGGAAAAAGCTGGGAGTATGACCGATTTGATGATATTTGGGCAGGCATTTTTGCCAAAAAGATTCTCGATCATTTAAACTATGCTGTTGTGAATGGTTCTCCTTTCATCGAACACAAAAAAGCGTCGAATGTATTTAAGAATTTACAAAAAGAAGCAAGAGGAATAGAGACGAATGAAACTTTATATAAGTCCGTTCAAGCGGTTAAACTAAGATCTAATACCATGCGAGATTGTTATCTTGAGCTTACAGAGAAAACAAGCTTTCCCAGCGAAGAGTATTTTATTAAGCTCAAAAAAGCGATGAGGGTCTGGCTAAAACTGTTTTGATATTAATTGACTTGACAATTGGAGTTTATCAATTTGGGATGATCCTGCTATTGACAAAAGCATATTATATGCTTATAATAAAAGCATATGGATGATTTTTTATTTGCTAAACATAATCCCTGGTGGAAGTATAAGCAAGCCATAAAGCAAGATGTCAGCCTGCTTGAATATGAAAAGCAAAAATTTAAGCACAGACACCCTTTTATTGACAAATTTACAAATAAAGACGGCATTTTTATTTTGCGCGGACCAAGGAGAATTGGCAAAACGACCCTTATAAAACTTATTATTGCAAAACTGTTAAAAACAGACACAACCCAGCCTAGGAATATATTTTTTTATCCCTGTGATAGAATTTTTGACTTCAATAATCTTTATGACTTGATACTCAACTATTTAGGGCAAACTGATAAAGGAAAAAGGTATATATTTCTGGATGAGGTCAGTTTTGTCAAAGAATGGCAAAGAGCAATAAAAGATCTCTGGGACTCAGGTGATTTAAGTGGAGTAACAATGGTTCTAACAGGATCGAACGCCTTGGACTTAAAAATATCCGCAGAGAGACTTCCCGGAAGAAGAGGTAAACTAGAGCAGATAGATATAGATTATTTCCCTTTGAGATTTGATGAATTCTTAAAGATGGTAAAAATAAAGAAGGACACACAAGAATTATTTATGGATTATGTAGTATGCGGAGGCTTTCCGCAAGCAATAAACGAATATTATAAGAACGGTTATATTCCAAATTATCTTTACGATGTTTATTTAAACTGGATCGAGGGGGATATTTATAAAGTTGGCAAGTCTGAAAAGCTAATGTATGAAATTCTTAAGGAAGTGATTAAACATCTAAGCAGTAATACAAGCTGGTATAAAATAGCTAAAAATACGAATATCGGATCCCATTCTACCGTACAGGACTATTTAGATCTATTTGAGAAACTTTATCTTACATTTTATTTACATTTTTATTCTATAGAGCAAAAAAAATCTTACTTTAACAAGAATAAAAAGATTTATTTTAACGATCCCGTAATTTTACATTCTGTAAAAGCAAAGATAGAAGGTTTTACAGATCAGTATTATGCCTATTCTCAGTCAACGGTTAAGGAACGGGTTTTTTTGTCAAGAATGGTTGAGGGTATAGTCGCAACACATGTGCGTCAAATAGGAGCAAGAGTCTATTACGGTAACTATAAGGGCAAGGAAATAGATTTGGTGATAGAGGAAAAAGGTAGGTTGTTACCGATTGAAGTAAAGTATCAAAATACCATTAGGGTAAACGAGTTTTCCTATTGGAATGAGAGTTTTCCTCTTGTTGTGATTACAAAGTCCTTTTCTCTAAAAAGAGAAAACCTAATTTTTATCCCATTGGAGAACTTTCTGTCGAAGTTTAACAGTAGATATAAAGACGAATTTTTAGAGTCCAGGAATAGAAATTAGAGAAGCAATAATGAAAAAGTTGGATCAGAAGAATAATCAATTAAGCTATCCAAAAACTGGAATAATTGCCAAAAAAATTATTGACCATTTGGGATACGCCGTTGTGAATGGTTCTCCTTTCATCGAACACAAAAAAGCGTCGAATGTATTTAAGAATTTACAAAAAGAAGCAAGAGGAATAGAGACGAATGAAACTTTATATAAGTCCGTTCAAGCGGTTAAACTAAGATCTAATACCATGCGAGATTGTTATCTTGAGCTTACAGAGAAAACAAGCTTTCCCAGCGAAGAGTATTTTATTAAGCTCAAAAAAGCGATGAGGGTCTGGCTAAAACTGTTTTGAGAATGAAGCTAGAATTTGCTTGAAGCCTCCAACTACTATCCTGTTAATTTTTTCTATATTGTTCCAGCGCATAAACATTCCCCGCTTCATAAGTTTATCAGTCTCAGAGGGTTCCAAATGATAGTTTTCTCCAATATCACTGATTCTTTTTTATTTCTGTATTAGTATTTTAATAGTTCGATTAAAATAGTAACGGTGTAGGGATTTTTGTTTTTAAGCCGTCTCCAATATCAGCATGAGTTTGGAATGTATTCCAAGCCCAAACAATATTCTCCAAAATTCTTTTATCAAAATTAAGAGTAAAAGCAGGCATGGTTAGTGTATCGCTTGCTAAGCGGTGCTTGTTTTTGGATTGTTTTAGTTTTGATTTATTCATATGGTCATATTATAATTTAGTTCTATGAATCAAACTGAAGTAATTAATCAAAATTACCTTATAAAAATTGAACAGCTGGAAAAAGAGCTAGTTAAGTTAAAAAAAGGAAAAGGCTACAACGTCTTTAAAAAACCTTTTTCATTTAAAGGCGTCTTAAAAGGTGTAAAAATATCATTTAAAGATATAGAAAAGGCCAAAAAAAGTCTGTTTAGATAATAAGCGTTAATATATGTATTATGTCGTCGACACCCACTCATTTATTTGGTATTTAACTGACAGTCCACTGCTTTCTGAAAAGGCAAGGTCTTTGCTCAACAAAGCTGATCAAGGCAAAGTAACAATAGTTATACCGGCAATTGTAATTCTTGAGATGATAGATATCCTAGATAAAAAGAAAGCAAAATTCGAGTTTGAAAATCTAATCTCCAAAATTCAACAATCGAGCAATTTTATTTTCTCCGAACTTAATTGGAGTTTGGTTTTAGAGGTGAATAAATTAAAAGGATATAAAGATCTTCACGATAGAGTGATTGTGGCAACTGCCAAGATCTTTGACGCAAAGTTAATTTCAAGAGATAGAGAGATAAAAGGAAGATACGCAGGCACCATATGGTAATTTGGGACAGGGTATTCTGATAAAAATCAAGCTTGACAATTAAATATAACCCTGCTATTATTTAAATATATTAAATTTTAACCCTACTAAATATGATGAAGATCTACCCCCGCGATGTTAAAAAAAAACTTTATCCCTACCTGAAAAGAAAAGAAATCATTGCGATTAAAGGGCCAAGACAATCTGGCAAGACAACGTTACTGATGGAGTTATTTAAAGAGCTATCTTCTAAAAAAAAATGCTTATTTCTTACTTTCGAAAAAAGAACCGATCTTGAACTTTTCGAAAGTGATATTGAAAGTTTTAAAAAGCTGTATACCCAACAATATCAGGTAATACTCATCGACGAATTTCAGTATGCTAAAAAAGGAGGGGAAAAACTTAAATATATCTATGATACGACCAGTTGTAAATTTATCATTTCGGGATCTTCATCGTTAGAGTTAACCAGCGAGACAGGTAAATATTTGGTAGGAAGGATTCTATTTTTCGAGCTCTTTCCTTTTTCATTTAAAGAGTTTTTACAGGCAAGAGATGATTCTATGGCAAAGTTAATCGAGCAAACTCGGTATACAATAGACTCGTTGTTTCTCTCACAAAAAACCAAGTTTTCTACAAAGTTACCCATACGATCTGAAGGTCTAAGAATGAAGTATAACGAACTGTTAGAACAATATATTCTTTTTGGCGGATATCCGGCCGTCTGTACGGCTCCTAAAGAAGAAAGAAAAATTCTTTTAAAAGGCATTTTGGAAACGTACCTTTTACGAGATATTAATTCTCTTCTTCAGTTGGCGACTGAAGAAGAGCTTACTGCGCTTGCTCGATTTTTAGGACTTCAGATTGGCAATCTCATCGTTTATCAAGAGCTGTCAACCTCGTCTCGTCTCTCCTTTTCGAATCTTCGAAAACATCTAAAAATCTTGAAGGAGACCTATATTATCGATATTCTTTATCCTTATTATCGAAATAAGCGCACAGAATTAGTAAAAAACCCGAAGGTCTATTTTGTAGACACTGGTTTTAGAAATATGCTCATAGATAATTTTTCTAGTTTGAAAACCCGTACCGACGCAGGAGCTCTTTTTGAAAACTATGTTTTCTCTCAGCTTAAAAGAAAACTGTCAGCTTTTTCCAGCATCAAATTCTGGAGAACCAAAAGCCAAGCAGAGGTTGATTTTGTTGTCGAGAAAGGAGGTAAGGTTTTGCCTGTCGAGGTTAAGTATTCTTTAGGGGAGAGTATAAGCGTAGGTAAAAGCTTTCACAGTTTTGTTGAAAAATATCAACCGAATCATGCGTTCGTTATTACTCTTAACCATTGGAACAAAATAAAAATAAGAAATACATATGTGTATTTTATTCCAGGATTTTACCTATGAAAAATGACATCTGGCAGACATTTTTGCCAAAAAAATTATTGACCATTTGGGATACGCCGTTGTGAATGGTTCTCCTTTCATCGAACACAAAAAAGCGTCGAATGTATTTAAGAATTTACAAAAAGAAGCAAAAGGAATTGAGCTAAATGAAGATCTATATAAGTCAGTACAAAACGTTATATTAACGTCTAAAAATATTAAAGAATGTTATCATGAGCTTGCGGAGAAAACGAAATTTTCTAAGGAAGACTATTTTATTAGTTTAAAAAATGCCATGGTAATTTGGGACAGGCTATTCTGATAAAAATCAAGCCTGACAATAGAAACTTAGAGCAGTTTTTTAGTTAAAATGATCTAATTTAATATATTTATGAGTGTAGCTTTAATTACAGGAGCAGCCGGGCTGGTAGGAAGCGAAAGTTGTGAATTTTTTCATAAGAGAGGATTTAACATTATTGGAATTGATAATGATCTTCGAGCCTATTTCTTTGGTAAAGACGGATCGACAACAAATAATCTTAGATACTTAGAGAAAAAGCTAAAACATTTTATTAATTACAAGATAGATATCAAAGATACAATAAGTGTAGAAAAAATTTTTAAGAGATATAAAAAAAACATTTCCATTGTTATCCACACAGCTGCCCAACCATCACACGAATGGGCAAACAAAAAACCACTGGAAGATTTTAATATAAATACCCAAGCGACAATCTATCTTCTTGAAATGGTTAGGAAGTATTCACCCGACGCCTGTTTTATATTTATGAGTTCAAATAAAGTTTACGGAGATACTGTTAATAAACTTCCACTGATTGAGTTAGAGAAGAGATGGGAATTAGTTTCTAACCATAAGTATTATAAAAACGGAGTAGATGAAAGCATGTCGATCGATCAATCAACTCATAGTATATATGGAGCGAACAAACTTTCGGCCGATATTTTTGTCCAAGAATACGGTCTTAATTTTGGTATTAAAACGGTTTCATTTAGATGCGGTTGTATTACTGGGTCAAGACACGCAGGAGTCAAAGAGCACGGTTTTTTGGCATATCTAGTGAAGTGCGTAATGACGAATCGTCACTATTCTATTTATGGATATAAAGGGAAACAGGTAAGGGATAATATACACCCAGTTGATTTAAATAATGCATTCTGGGAATTTTTTTCTAGACCTAAAATTGGCTCTGTTTATAACATCGGTGGGTCAAGATTGACTAGTTGTTCTATTTTAGAAGCGATTGAATTAATATCATTATTCACTGGTAAAGATATCAACCCGACTTATGTAAATAGACCACGAAGAGGGGATCATATCTGGTGGATAAGTGATATGGGACGTTTTAAAAAGGATTATCCTAAGTGGCACTTAAAATATAATTTGCAAGACATTATCAGAGAAATACTTGAGAACTATTAATTAATAAAGATTATGTCTAAAACAAACTCCCTAGGACTTCTTTGTAATAAATTATCCACCGCCAATATTATGGTCTATCATTATGAGAATAGAAAATGGTGGGATAGGAAAAAGGTAACAAGTACATCTAAAATGATAGATGAGTGGGATAAGTTGTCAAGGACGTGGTGTGAAAGAAGAAATAAAGTAAAAAATGAGATTGATAGTCTTTTTGCATCAAAAATTAATCAAAAGGAAACGTATAATAAAAGAAACGACACGCGAAGAAAAAAGATACCGTTCCAGGTCTTACCGCTTTCTTTAATAATTGATATGCTAACGATTGAAAATATAAAGATATATGATCTGCGGAAAAAAAAACAATTAAACTTAGCAAAAAAAGCCCAAATTAAAAAGAACGGGCTTATTAAATTAATTGATAAAACAATAGAAGATGTTATAAAAACAGGAAAATACGAATTTGAGCCCGAGGTAAGAACTTTCTAACAATAAAATTTATTTAAAGAATCTTTAAAATTAAAAACTTTGCTTTCTAAATTATTCTTTTTGCTCTTAAAATACGGCCTAACTTTTTCTACGCCCCTGTTTTTATCAACATAGTATACAAAGACTAAATTTTTTTGAAAAACATTTTTGTAGAAATTGTGTTTAAGTAATTGCTGTTTATTATTAAAATCAAAGACTAAAATATTCCAGTCAGTAAAATTATGCAAAAAATAAAAGGAAGGCTCCATAATCCACAGTATGGAATGCTTATGATATTTTTTAAAAAAAAACTTGAGAAAAAGATTTAAAATCTTATCATTGAATTGGTTTATTAGATGAAATCTTTTTCCTGGAAAGATCACTTTTTGATAGACGACTTCCTCTGCCGGAGTATCGGTTTTCAATATATCAATGATATAACTAAGAAGTTTTATAAAGTTGATAAAAGAAAATTTTTCCTCGATAACAAAGCTACTTTTATAATATTTATCTCTATAGCAAAAAAAAATAATCTTCTTATTCATTAGATTTTTACTTCTTCAACTTTTTCTTCCAGACAACCAAATTTCTGTCTACTATCAAAAAATACGGTAGAGTTGAACAAATTCCAACCTGTCTGGGTAATTTTATCCAAGGTCCGCTCATGTGGTAGATGACATGTAATAAAATTACTGTCGAACCAAATTTTTCCTCCACTCCTAGAAAACCGCTTATAAAACTCAATTTCTTCCCAACCTCTTACTCTCAAATTTTGGTTCAAACCACCGAGTCTTAAAAAAAATTTTTTATTTAAAAGAGTACAAAAAAAAAGATATGGATAATTCTTTTCGTTTATTCGATAATAAAAATCTGATAATCGCTTATTCGACAAATTGAACCCAGTTTGTTCTAGTAGTGAAAGGAGAGAATCTACATTTTCCTTTCCCTTAAATTGGTCGGCACTAATATTTCCTTTTTTATCAACAATGCTTTTTGTTGCGTAAACTGGGCCACAGTACCAAAATTTAAATTTATTGGTAAATGTAAATTTTATCGCAGTATCAATTGTTTCCCCAATATTTAACATCTCGGGTTCACAAAAGAGTAAATATTCTCCTTCGGCACGAGAAGCTAAAAAGTTTCTTCTTGTTACGCTGTGGGAGACCTTCTTTTTACCTGGTATAATACAACATTCAATTTTCGAAAAATTCGTTTTATATTTTTTAATAATACTTAGCAAGTCTTCAATCTCGGGACAATCAATCAAGATTTGTAATTCAATCAAATTTCTATCGTAAGATTGTCTTTGGATTGATTTCATTGAAATCTCAAACTGTCTTTTCCTGAATGGTCCTATTGTGATTAAGATAGAAATTTTTGGCTTACTCATAATGAAAAAGTATAATAGGAAGAAATGAAAGTATCCATTATCTTACCAACTTATGATCGTCCGAAAGACATTATACCTTGTTTAATGTCTATAATTAATAATAAGTTCAAAGATTATGAGGTATTAGTTGTAGATCAAAGTCGAGGTTATGAAATTGAGAAGTATATTTTTGGTTTGTCGTTAGATAAAATCAGGCACTTAAGATGCCCTAAAGCCGGCAAAGCCTTTGCACTTAATTTTGGTATAGTAAGAAGTAAAGGAGAAATAATTGTATTTACTGACGATGACTGTATTGTTAATAAAAACTGGCTTTCTGCAATTTATGGTTCATTTCAAAAATATGCTGAGATTGCTGCGGTAACCGGAAGATCATTGCCATTTCGGCCCAGAAAGCATCCAAATGAGATTTGTCCAATAACCTTTCAAAGACGGGAAAAAAGAAAGATGATTACCAGACTGTCTTTTCATGCTACGAAAATAGGTTTCGGAAACAACTTCGCAATTAAAAAAAGGTCTTTAGAACAGATAGGAGGATTTAAAGAATGGTTAAGTCCCAGTGGAAAACCTATTTGTAATGCGGAAGACGCTGAGATTTTACTGCGACTTCTCTATTATAAACAAAAGATACTGTACAACAAGGACTCGATAGTGTATCACAATAGATGGTTAACTCCAGAACAATATCAAAATCAACTGTTGTGGTACCATTGTGGTGAGTTAGCTTGCTATGGTTATTTTGCTTTCCAAGGACATTTTTTTGCTAAGCGTATTGTCCTAAGAAGTCTGCGATTAACTTGGGATAAAATCAGAGGATTCTTAAGTTTTAGCTTACGGTTAAAAAAGAGTCCTATAAAGATAGGATATCTCCTAGCCGAAATATACGTTAAACTCCGAGGACTCTTGATCGGATACTATTTTTCGCAACAAGATGTACTACAAATAAATTGACGTATTCATTCAGGCATAGGCAACTGAATGGTTCGATCAAATAAAGATGACTCAATGTTGTAGTGCGAACATAAGATGATGGTGATAGACTGCTTTTTAAATTGTTTTAATTTTACTATAGAATTTTGTCTAAACTGCTCATCCCCCACAGCGAAAATTTCATCCAAAAGCAAAATATCAGGTTCAGAATAAATCGCAATCGAAAAAGCAAGACGAGAAATCATACCTGATGAATATCTCTTAACAGGAATATCAATAAAGTTATCCAATCCGGAAAATCGAATAATGCGTGGAGTGATTTCACGGATTTTTTTCTTCGAAACACCTAGAATGGTTGCATTGATAACGATATTTTCTCTTCCCGAAAGTTCAAAATTGAATCCAGCACCGAGTTCAATAAGGGGTACGACTCGATCTATAACCTTTATTGTTCCAAGGTCAGGCTCTGTTATTCCGGCTATTAATTTCAAAAGTGTTGTTTTTCCACTTCCGTTAGGGCCGGCAATTAGGACAAACTCTCCTTTATTTACCGTTAACGAGAAATTTTTGATAACCGTAAATTTTTCAAAAGGGAAAAAAAGTGTATGAAACCACTTTTTCAAAGTTCTTGGTTTTTCTAAATAGTATTTTTTTGTAACTTGTTTGAGAATAATTGCGGGTTGATTCATATGAGATCAGCTATTTTTTTTTCAAACCTTTTAAATATATATATCCCTATAAAAAACACGCAGATGCTTATTAAAAAAGAGAGAAAGAATAAGTCGAATCTTACTTTGTTTTTAAATAACAATTCTCTAGTAAAAATAATTAAGTGAGCAAGAGGATTAATGATTATAAGTAGCTTATATTTATCTGGAATCAGCGTATGAGGAAAAATTATTGGAGTAGCATAAAATAGTATCATGAGACAAAACTCGATGATCCGACCAAAATCTCTAAATGCGGCATTGGCGATAGAACTAACAAATGCAATTCCCGTAGTAAAAAAAAATATGGGTATAATAGAAAAAATTATTAAGAAAAAATTGGGGTGTAGCGTGTAGTTGCCCATGTAAAAAAAAAGTAGAATTAATAAATAAACAACAAAATCAGGAGTTTTTGACAGGACGTATGATAACGGAAGCACGCTTTTAGAGAAGGAAGATTTTGTGATAAGTTCCCTATTCCAAACGAGAGAGTCTTTGGCTAGGTTTAATCCACCTTGAAAGAAATTCCAAATAACTAATCCTGATAAAACAAAAAGAAAATATGGGATGCCCCCGGTTTTAATTTTGATAAATTTTCCAAAAATAAAGTTTAAAATAATAGCAGTAAAGAGCGGATAAAGAATAATCCATATAGGACCAAGAAGGGAAGCTTTATAACGAGACTTTATTTCTCGGATGGTGAAGACTTCTAAAAGCTGAAAATAAATCCGCAGTGAATTAGATTTTTTCATAAAAGATCGTTTTTTATTATATCAATGTGTCAAGGCATTAAGAAGTGTTTTAATTTTTTTTTCGATAATTGCTTTTGAATAGTTTTTTTTTGACCATACATATCCATTTTCTGCTAGGACTGCTCGTTTTTTAGGATGAGAAAGTAGCCAGAGGACCATTGCTTCAAACTGTTCATAATTTTCGTAATACAAGCCCCCGTTTGCAAGAGTAACCTGAGATTTTAAAACATCGCATTTACCATTTACGAGTACCACTTTTTTAACATTCCAGGCTTCTTGAAGAATAAGCGAAAAAGATTCATAATAAGAAGGATTAATGAGAAATTCTGCATTAGATACAAGGCTGTATTTTTCGAGCTCATCTACTGTTTTAATATGATAAATGTCGTTCCTTTTTGGAATAGAGGCGAAGTCAACGTTTACTCCAATTAATACAAGATTAAGATCGATTGCATTGCGTTTTTTAAAAAGAATAAATTTATCAATAAGCTCCCACACTCCCTTCGATCTCGACACACGCCCTATATAAATACAGTATGGTTTTTTAAACCCAACAGCAATGTTCTTAAATTCACCCTCAGGTTTTTCAGTATTGATTCCAAATACAAATAATGGGGATACCGTTGAAAATCTTTCTAAAATAATTTTTTTTTCAGCAAAAGTGCTCGGAAGGATCATAAAAGGAGTAGAAAAAACCCTATCAAATATTTTAAATCTAAGCATGGGTTCTTTATGAGTCAAAGGAATTAGCACAGCCTTATGTTTCACGATAGGTAGACCAAAGTAGGTAAAAGCATTATTGTATCCTAAGAAGAAAAAAAGATTGTAAAAATTAAGATTTTTTCTTAAAAAGTCTAACAATGAAGATGAATATGGGCCGACTTGTTTAATCCATTCAACTAATTCACCAGATGAGTTTTTTTTTCTTCCGTAAAGTGAATGATTGAGCCGATTGAATTCAAATAGTCTTTTTGCATAATCAACTTTAAATCGAATTACGTTTATATTCTTCTCATGGTTTAAACTATCCATTTTTTCTTTCTTCCAGGTAAAGTTATCTTTTGCCTGAGTTGTTAGAACGGTAACATTTGCAAATTTTTGCAAATGCTCCACAAGTCTTAGGGCATGAATCTCAGCCCCATCGTATATTGTTCTACTAAAGCGAGGAATTACTACTGCGACTTTTTTCATTTTTCTGGCGTTTTTCTAAAATTTTTAGATATTTATAAAGATCTTCAAGAATCATTAGAACATTTTTATTGAAGACTGTTTGGTAGTTAGTATAAACTCGCAGAATCGATAAAATTCTTTTTTTAATGAAGCGGAAAAAAGGATTTCGAGGCATAATATATTCTGGGTTGTTATAATCTCGAGCCGTAGACAGGGCAAACTCTACTTGCAGTTTTAACATCTCAATTTCAGTTTTTGTCTTTTTATGAGGTATTTCTATTAATCCCTTTTTCCATATTCTTTGGCGAAGCAGATCCTTTTTAATCTTTTGGACTATTTTCTTGGTTGTGATTTTGGTTTTTTTTATTTTCATCTGTTGTTTATAATTAATTCCTGATTACATGACTATGGTTTTTTCCATTATAATTCTTAGCTGCAACGCCGCGAAAACGATAGGCAAGCTGCTTAAAAAACTTACAAAAAATCCTACCAATTACAATACGGAGCTTATTATAGTTGACTCAGGTTCAACAGACAAGACCTTAGAAATCGCTAAAAATTTCAAAAGTAAATTTGCTGGATTTAAAATCTTGCAGATAAAAAAGAAAGATTTTAATTATGGATTAACAAGAAATATGGCAGTCGAGAAAGCTAAGGGAAGGTATGTCTGTTTTTTTTCACAAGATGCCATTCCGATAAGCAAAGATATACTTTTCTATTATCTGCAAGATTTTCAGACGAGCGATAAAGTAGTGGCCGTCTATGGTAAACATCTTCCATTTGAAAATACACCGGTTATTCAAAAAGTCGAACTACTTTGTCATTGGGGGAGGCTTGATAAATATGTAAATAAGAGAGGCGTCCTGATCAAAAATCTCTCTCAACCTTTTACGCCATTTACAGACGAAAATAAGCAAATATGGTATCAGCTTTCAAATACGGCAGCTTGTTATAAGAAATCCTTTCTACTTCGTAATCCATTTCCCCAAGTAAGTTACGGTGAGGATATGCATATAGGCAAAAATATAATCGCAAACGGCCTCTCAATAGTCTATGATACGCGTTGTAGTATTTACCATTCAGATAGATACAGCCTTTTGGAATATTATAAAAGAGAAAAAGAAAGCATGAGGTCGGCTTTTGTTGGAATGAACTTAAAAATAAAGAGCAAGATTCTTTGTAAAATCAAACATATTTTGAGAATGAATATTTCTTTTATAAAAAAGTTTTTTTACTTATTTGAGTTGGGATTGTATTATGTTATCAAAATATTTATTATTCTTAGAATAAAGATTCCTCCTATAAGAGGAACTGAGTGAATAAATCAGTCTTTCGAAATATTTAACTGATCCGTTAGAGAAGAGCATTTCTTTTGTAATTTTTTCGATCTTTAATTTTATTTTTTTCTGCCATTTTTTATCTTTTTGAAAAAAAGTCGTCAGCGCGTTAAAAATTGTTTGAGACGAGTTGTCTTCTAAAATAAATAGGGGATCAATTGGTTTTAATAATGAATCTGCATTTCCAGTGCGGCTGGAAAATATTGGAAGCCTAAAAGAAAGTGATTCCAAAAGAAACAAAGATCCCATTTCGATTGTTGATGGTAAGATTCCACAATCGCAAATTTGATAGAGTTTAGATAAGTTATTTCTGGAGAGATCTTTCAAAAATAACACATAACGACCGATATTATTTTTTCTTATTTTATAAGAAAGTTTTTTAAATAGATACGTATCTTTTTTCACTTGCGGATATGCAATAATAAGAATATTTTTTTTAAATCTTTTTCTAAACAGAATAAAAGCGCTTAAAAGATTTTCTAACCCTTTAGTTTGATCTATTCTACCAACATAAAGAATAAGTTTATAAGAAGGGGAAATATTTAATTTTTTTTTAAATTCCTCTAATACTTTCTTGCTATATTTCATATTCAATTGAGGGTGAATAATATTTGGTAGGATGGAAATCTTTTTCACAGCTGCAAATATGCCAAGTTTTTTCTTAACTATTTTTTTCGCTTCTTCTGAAGGTATGATTATAATGCTCGACATAAACCAGGCAAATCTTTCAAGGAACACTCTAAGAAAGGCATAAAAATTAATATTTTCTAACCCCAATTCATAATTATGTCTGAATCCTTGAAGACAAAAAATGGATTTGGTAAAGGGAAAAGAAATAAAACTAGGAAGGATAAAAGAAAACTCAGTAGCTATTATCAAATCGACACGATTAACTTTTTTTTTAAAACGCCTATATATTTCTAAGGAGTTTTTAAACTCCCAAAATATTTGTTTATAATATCTAAATGGGGCATTGGGAAGTTGTCTTTCAACCAAAATAATATCAGAAAAGAGTCTTTTATCAAGAAACATCTGGTTTTTTCCATACGCAATGAGATAAAAAATAAAATCAGGATTTCTTTTCTTCAATTCAAAAATCATATTTTGAGTGCTTAGCCATTCGCCTGTGGCTTCAATATCAGAAAGAACGAGTATGTCCATATTTTTTTACGAGGTGCTTTAAAATTAAGGCACTAAAGTATATATAATTAGGTAGTTTAGTGACCAATCTCTTAGGCTCGAAAATAAACCGCCAAAGCCACTCAAATCCCAGTAGACCAATCAATCTCGGTGCTCGAATAGTATATTTTGCAAAAAAATTGAAAGAACCCCCAACACCAATACAAACAATTCCTTTAAGATGGTTTTTATTGTTATCAATCCAATACTCTTGGTAAGGCGGACCGTAAGCGACTAATAAAATATCCGGTTTAAATTTTTCTATTTTATGAAGGATTCTCTGTCTTTCATCTGGTTTCTCAGTTTTTATATCTGAAGCGCCGGAGTCGGCTATGTATATAAGATTTGGAAACAGGTTTTTAAAATACTTTCCGGTGAGTTCAGCTGTGTTGTTTCTTCCCCCAAGAAACAATATTTTTTTATTTTTCTTTACAGCTAACTCAATGAGGTCTTTCATAAAATCTGTTCCGGTCATTCTCTCACCTGAAGGTATACCTAGTAAAAAGGAGGCGATCTTAATCCCAACTCCGTCAATTAAAATAGTTTCACTGTTATTGATAATTGACCGAAATTTTCTGTCTTTATAGGCAATGATGAAAATATCTGGATTTAGATTTACTATATGATAGAATTGATTTTTCTTTTTAGAAAAAAATTCGTCAACTTCTGCAAGAATTCTAGCGATTGATTTATTACCAATCCTAATTCCTAAGATTGAGTTTGTCTGCATATTTTTTTATAAAAAAATCATTAATTTGATTGACTTTATTTGACCAACTATTTTTTTTTGCTATTTCTCTTGCTTTTTTTGCATCGTTTTGACTCCATTCTTTTAATAATCTTCTGATTGCCTGGTTAAAATCCTGGTAATTATCTGTGGTGTAAACAATATTTTTGGGGTAGTTTTGCAAAGACAATATGTTGGTAGAAACAACTGGTTTCCCAGAGGCTAAATATTCATAAGCTTTCATTGGATGACTGTACTTCACAAACTTAAGGGATGTTTTGTATGGGATGATACCTAGATTACAATGTTGAAAATATGGCGGAATGCTTTTTTTATTTTTTTCTCCTATATAGATTACGTTTTTTAGTTTTAACAATTTTTGAATATTAGTTTTTGCTTCTGGTAATATAGGACCCAGAAGAATAAAGTTAAATAAAGGATTAGTCTTTGCCAGATAGTTTAGAAGAGCAAAGTCAATCCTGTAGTCAAACACCCCAGCTAATAAGATTTTTTTAGCTTTTAGATGAACAATCTCATTTGGAATAGGTTCGTTCGAATTGTTAAACATATCATATGCGCATCCGCACACTACCACCCTTGATTTATTCTTTATGTTCAAATTTTCATCAGCCTTTTTCTCAAAGAGAGCTTTTGAGTTAAATGAGATAAGGTTCACATTGCTGAATAAATTTTGTTCTAATTTTTTTTGTTCTCTAGTTTTTTCATCATCCCCCAAGCAATCAATACAATCATAGAAGGAAATCTCCGCCCCAATTTTCTTGACAACAAATAACATAATGGGATTAAACCCCCAAATTATTATTTTTTTTCTTAATAATTTGAGTATTATTTTTAATTGAATCATGCCTAAAAATTGGTTTATACGAAATATTCGGTCGATTCTTCTCAATGGAAATACGGATATCGGTCTAAAATAAATTAATCCTTTGTAGTTTTTAACAATAGAAAATAAAGATTGAAAAAAAACGAAAATATTTTTTTCTCTGAAAAGATTTCTCCAGATTGTTGGATATTGAAAGTCAAACAAAATCACTTGATTCTGTTTGCGTAAAATACGCGCAGTTTGGTAAATATAATCGGATGGATGATCTACGGGAAGATGGAGCGGGATAACTATCGTAAAACCTTTTAGTTCACTATTCATTTCACCTCTTTTACGCTGGTAACGACAGGGAATATTGAAAGAAAATCAAGATGTATCGGAATTGGCTTGTCAATAAGTACAGCAATATCATCAAAGAAAAAATATCGATTATCAACTTTAAAGGCTGAAACCTCTAGAGTTAAATAAACGTCTTTTTTAAGAGGATCTCTTCTAAGAAGTACCTCACCGTTTGCCGTTGTGACAATTTTTTTAGCGTCTTCAACGTCTACTCTTAATATTTTTAAAATTGTTCGTCCTTGAGTATCTTTTATAATACTTCCTTCATTGATATTGTCTGCTATATAACTATTGACGCCGCTTGTTTCTAGATATACAGGTGTTTCATTTTTCAACTGGCTTTGTACCAGAAGTTTTTTTAAAGGATAACGGTCTTTTGAATTTCCTATACTTACTATCATGGCTTCAACAAACACATTATCTAAAAAAAGTTGAAGGGTTGATCCGATGAGGACGTTTTTACCTTTATATGTGTTAGTTCTACTACCAGGACTGTAGACGGTTTTTATTTTTAAAGTTAAATAAACTGTATCTTGGTCAGGCCGGTTATCATATTTCCTAACTTTTATAATCTCGGCAACGGTATTGCCAAACGTATCTTTTTCTTTCATCCTAGGATAAAATAGTTTATTAAACCAGACTGATGACCTTTGGTCAGGCCAGCTGACGCTATCTTCAAATGCTTTTACCACAATGGTTAGTTCTTTTTTTGTGCGAAAAAGCAAGAAGTAAAGCGATACAACTGAAGCAATAAAAATAAAGATTAAGAAAAGATCAAAAAGTTTTATTTTTTTAAGAAATCTTATCGCCATAGCCTATTTTACTAAAATCGATACCCAAGAGTATAAATAATAGTTGGTAATTGAACGCTGGTTGAAATAAAGCCCCAATTAATATTACTATTAATGATGAAAGCGCGGCTGAAGCGAGCAAACTTTTATATTGAACAACAATTTTTTTAATTCCATATATAACTACAAGCAAAAAAAGGAAAAATAAAGCGAGGCCATTCTCAACTAAAAGCAGAACATAATAATTATGTACAGGGTTAGGGAATATACTGAAAATTCCTCTTTTATTTCTTTCGATCGCTTCAACCACTGACATCCCTGTTCCTATTCCCAGAAGAGGAGATGATTTTAGCAATTCCCAAGATTCTTGCACTTGGCGAATCCGTAAGTAAAGTCCTCCAGATTCTTGGAAACTAAATGCTGTTTGTGCTATGCGGGGTAAAATATATAAAACAAGAGGAGTTAAGATAACTAGAAAAATCAGATATTTTTTTCTAAAAAATTTTTCCAATAGGTTTATCTTCTTTTTATATTCTATTACAAAGAGTAAATAAAGAAAGCCAAGAGAGATTCCTAGCCAGGCAGATCTGCTAAGCGTTAGAACAACAGCGAGAGTTCCTAGAAAAAAACCAACAACGTAGCCACCCTTTTTATTTATTAAAAATTCTATAAAAATAAATGGCAAAAGAGAAGATAAAAATAGTCCCAGATCGTTAGCATGATAAAAAGTACCGTTAGGTCTGAATGTAAAAGATGATTCGTCTGATGCTGAGCCAAATAGTTGAGCTGTGCGTTGAATCTCATAATTTTTCCCCAATGGTGATGAATTAACAAATTGTTGTAGAACAAGAAAAGATTCAAAGAAAACAATTGCTGTAAATACAATTACTATAGATTTATAAGTAAACTTATGGTCAATATTTAAAAATCTAAGATAAAAATATATAGCTACAGACTGTAGCAAGGATTTTTTTAGAAATAAAGATAGATAAACATATCTTGAGCTTAATATATCAGTTATCAAACCAAAAATTATAAAAATAATTATTAAAAAGTCAAGAATCTGTAAATTTTTTATTGATATTTTTGTTTTTTTTAACAAGGGAATAAGTGAAATAAGAAAGATTGAAAAAATCACATCTGATGTTGTAATCGTTACTTTTTCAAAAAGGCCCAAAGGGTATAGAATCTTAAGGTAGGGAAGCTGTCTAAGATCATGAAGCTGGAAAAAATAGTCTTTTCCTACCAAAAAGATACTTGAGAGAATAAATGTAAAAAAAGCTCCAAGAGAAAGACTTTTTAATTTCAAAGAAAGAATTAATAAATATACTAAAAAAATAATAAGCAAAAATTTATTTGTCGGATTTACAAACCAAATGAGAAAAAGTAAAAAGAGAGACGCGCTTATAAGAAATGACTCAGTTTTTGTCTCCTTTTTAGACCTTTTGAAAGTACTCATTTAGACTGTTTTATTTTATCATCAAAAAAGAAATAGTCTAGAACAGTTTGTAAGGTTATTCGACAAGAGAAAGAATGGAGAAATCCGAAATTAAAGCATTTGTATAAGGAGCTACAGCAAATCCTACATACAATTTTTTATCTGGAAATAGTCCATTTGGAAATGCATTATTAGTTAATCTATTTACGTCAAGGTAGGCGAGAGTTTCATATGCCTCATCTGTGATGATAAGGTTTTTACCGTCTTGGTTAAAAAAAATATAAAGTGTATTAAGAGGTTTGTTTAGGAATTTATCAAGGATAAGATATGGCTTTTCTGAGGTTCCATTTTTTGAGTCAGAGTACAGTCTTTTTCCCTCAATTGAGGTGCCTATAAATATTGATTTTATGTCTTTCCACCATGGAGGTTTTTCAGTAATTCTCCCATATAATACAATCCCACCCAGACCATCCTTATTTTGTAGTGAAACCTTAACGACAAAAGGGCTATTGATAAGAGTTGCTGAAGAAGAGGAGTCTCCCCACCATGTGCTGCCTATGTTATTGAGGATAAGGCAAGATGAAGAAAACGAACATTTTTTCTCAATCGGAGTTTTTTTTAAATAATCTATGGCGTTTACCGCATTTGACCAGTTGGCACTTTTGGCCTTTGGGATAAGACTCAATAATTTTTCTTTTTCTTGAGATTCAGCGATTAATGGACTGGATGTAGGGGTGCGGGGGATAAACTGTGAGACGTTGGGGATGGCCTGAGGAAAAAGGTAATAGAGAAGTTCAAAAACAAAAAAACCAAGTAAAATAATAAATGTACCTAAGAGAATTTTTTGAGTACGCTCCATACTTAGAATGTATTAAAAATAATAGCTTATGTCAAATAGCATTTTAATTCTTTTTACTTTAGCGATATTTCTTATTGAGGGGTTAGGATTTAGCAAAGGAAGAGAAATCGTTTATTTTTTAATTCTAGCTTTACCGTGGGTTCTTTATTTTTTTGATTTTTCTACTAACAAAAAGATAGTTATTCCAAGATTATTTGCCTTAGTCTCCTTAGTTTTTTTTCTCCTTCTTATAGTTTCTACAGTGTTATCACTAAATATCCAGAGATCGTTTGAATATCTTCTTTTATTATCGTCTTATTTTCTTGTTTTTATCTATGCATATAATCATAAAGAGGCCATTTCAAAAGTGATTGCTGTCATCGTCGCTCTTTCTGTGGCATTTTCAATCTACTCTGTTAGCCTAGACTTTTTTTTGACTCACAAATGGTATAGTTTTATTCCTTCATCAGGATACAACTTAGTCTATCCAACCAATAGCGCACATAATCATCTGGGTGATTTTCTTGTTTTACCTCTTATAATTAGCCTCTATTTTCTTTTTCGTAAAAAAAATGTTTTTTTTCACTTTTGCTCATTAATATTTTTTTTGCCTTTTCTTATATTTTCATATTCTCGATCAGCATATCTTTCGCTGATCCTAGCATTGGTATCAATGTTTCTCTACACGAGAAAAAGCCTTAAATTGGGTTTAAGGCAGACTGTTATCTGGCTTTTCATTATTTGTGCTACGCTTATCTTTTTCATCTCAACAGTTCAAGAGTCAAAAAAAACTAGGATTCTATATCCTTTTCATCAATTTTTGACTAAAAAATCGGACCTGAGGTCTAAATATTTCTTTGCGAACCGCGATAAATATTTTGGACAAGCAATCAATTCCATGATCAAAAATCCCTGGTTTGGTGTTGGGCCGGGAAATTTTGTCATTTCGTCTAAACACTATGCTAAAACCCCTCAAAATTGGTCTTATAGCAGTCACAACGTGTTTTTAGATATATTTTCAGAGAGTGGGATATTTGCTGGTATCTTATTCGTGGGAATGGTAGCTTTTATCATTAAGAAAAGTGAAAAGAAGATGCTTTTTTTTCTTTTTCTAGCCCTACTTATTAACTTTCAGACAGACTATGCTCACACGATTTATTCATTACTCTTCTTATTTTTTCTTCTGGGAGGAACTATCTATAAGGAAAAGCAAAAACTTGACGGAATGTTTCTGATAGTCTTGGGCCTTGCCATTTTTGTATTGATACAAAGCATGGTGCTAAGTAAAATCTTGTTCAAAAACAAACATTATAACTTAGCCTTTTTGACTTATCCTTTTTCGGCTGAAAATTATCCAAAGCTCATAGAAGATCAATTAGCAAAAGGAAACGCTCAGAAAGCGTTTTATTATGTTTCTCTTTACGAGAAATTTTTTAGCGGAGATCCGGCGGTGTTAAATTATATTGGAGTGTTTCATCTAAGATATGGAAATCCTACTATTGCGCTTAGCAAATTCAAAAAGGCTTACTATATTTTTCCGTTTGACGTAACTAATCTCTATAGAAAAATTTATGATTTGGAGGAGTTGGTTAACGGAAAGACCGCAGCAAAAGGATTTGCCAACACATTTTTTAGAAACCTTCAGGACGAAAAAGGAAAAATTATACCCTTGGGATTAGCGACTTTTGATATAGAGTGGTTTTGCTGGCAAGTATATGGAAAGTGTCCTTATAAATTTCAATAATTTGTTATTGATTTCTCTCAAAATAGGTCTTCAAAATTTCTTTGGCTATTGGTCCCCCAATATCTGATCCTTGTCCGGCTTCTTCAACCAATATAGTGAGAGCAATTTCTGGTTTATCATAAGGCGCAAAGACAGTAAACCAGGCATGTGGAACGGTATCTTTTCCGTGTGATTCTGCGGTTCCAGTCTTACAGCCAACCTGCGGCTTAAAATCAAATAGTGGCCAGCCGGTTCCTCCTGATGAGCAGGCTTCTTTCATACCTTGGCGAACAAGGTCGAGGGTTTTTTGCGAGATAGGCAATTTCTTACAGTTTTGATTTTTGATATTTGAACTTTGATCTTTTGATAGTTGTGGTTTACACAAATATCCACCATTAGCTAAAGATGCTGTGACATTTGTCACCTGCAGAGGTGTCACCAATAGATATCCCTGGCCAATCGAAAGATTGTATGTGTCGCCCAAGTACCAACGGTCGTGATATGTTTCTTCCTTCCAAAACTCAGACGGGATAAGCCCTTCCTCCTCCTCAAGCCTGATACCAGTTTTTGATCCGTAGCCAAATGTTTCTGCCCAATTTTTTATTTTTATTGGGGTTAAGAGATCGCCGATTTTATAAAAGAAAATATCATTTGATCTTCTAATGGCCTTTACTATATCAACCATCCCGTCGGTTTTGCCATACTGAAGAAAATACCAGTTGCCAAATGTTAACGGACCCGCATGTAATATGCCCGTGTCTTCGAATTCTGTTTTTTTATCTATTTTTTTCTCTTCAAGAGCGCCAGTAGCTAAGATCAATTTAAAAATTGATCCTGGAGGATATGCTCCTTCAGTTACCCGATTAAATAAAGGCTTATCTTTATCTTTCACATAAAAAGAGGTGGCTGTACTATTTTCGTCTTCGAAATCTTGGGGATTAAAACTTGGAGATGAGACAAGAGTAAGCACTTCTCCAGTCTGAGGTTTTATACCAACCACAGCAGCTCGTTTATCTTTTATAAGTTCGTAGGCCTTTTTTTGTAGTTCAAAGTCGAGCGCCAACTGAATCGTTTTACCATCCTTGGGTGGAAGAAGAGAAAGAGAACGAAGGTATTTTCCTTTGGCGTCAACTTCAATCAATTTTTTCCCATGGCGCCCACGCAGATCACATTCATACAACTTTTCAGCACCTTTTTTCCCCACCTTATCAGCAACTTTTAGCTTAAAAAGACAATGGTCATTTTTCATATCGTCTGGGTCTGCTTTCTGGCGATATCCGATAAGAGAAGCTATCGTCCATGGATAATGATATAGACGATGAGAGGTCAATCGGTCCGTAACTTTTTTTGTATCCGCGTCGATATTTTCAGTGATAACGAATCCCTTGCGATCAATAATCTTGCCTCTTTTTGCTTCAATCACTATCTCTCGAATTCTATTTTGTTCGGAGAGATCCCTATAGTAGTTTCCTTTCACCACCGTAAGTTGAAATAACCTTAACACAAGGACAATAAATAACAATAAAATAAAGAAGGTATATAAATAAAGAAAAAAATGGGTAGAAATGCTTTTTTCACGTTCAAAACTGATTCCGCCCGACTTTCCTTTATGAAATAAGGGAAGCTTATTCATATTATGAGATGAAATAACCTTGGGAAAAAAATCCCAACATAACAATGTGAAGAATTAAAAACACTAAAGCAATTACAATCTTAAGTGGAGAACTTTTTATTTCAGCCAAAAAAATAAAAAATGAGAGCGAAAACAGAACATAACGGGGGACAGATGAGAATGTTCCAGTAAAAGTTGGAAGTAATAAATTAGTGATAGAAAATAAACTTAAACTGATTCTAGCAAAATTTTTCCTGCCTGCCGGCAGGTAGGAATTTTTTAATTTTAAATTTTTAATCAAATCTAAAATCAAAATAATAAAAACAAAATTGAACGTAATGAACTCAAATACAGAAATAAAATATTGAAAATTCCACCTTGCGGTTATAAAAATGTTGAAATATCGATAGTAGACTTGAGGAAGAAGGATGAGATTGGATCTTCTATTTGCTCCAAAGGCCCATTGTGAATTAAGAAAAAACAATGGGTCGCCTGTTGTTTGCCAAAGGTAAAGAGAATATAATACTAAACCAACAAGGGGCGAAAATGCTGCAAAAACAAGGACAAAATTTCTAATTTTTAATTTCCAACCCGCCTGCCGGCGAGGCAGGTTTCTAATCAATTTAAAAATGAAAAAAATTATTAAAAAAACACCGATGAGTCTTGTAAGAGATGCAAGAAGCGCAAAAATTGCGGCAAGATATAATCTATCTTTCTTTAAAAAAAACAATGTTCCTATAAAAAGTAAAAAAAAGAGGCCTTCAGTATAGACTGCAGTAAAGAAGAAAGAAGTGGGAAAAAATAGAAGAAAGAGAATTGTTGAGATTGTTAGACCTTGCCTGCCGGCAGGCAGGTTGTTAGATTGTTGCTTGTTGTTGAAGAGAATCTTTAAATATTTACTAAATATATATAAACCCAAAAGGAAAGACACGTTAGAAATAACCAGGCCAGTTAGTAAAAAGTTGTTTAAAAACAACGGCGAAATATAGTCGATAAGAATTGGATAAAGAGGAAAAAAAGCTTGCTGATATTGAGCATATCCTTGTTTAGCAATCATCAGATAATGCACACCATCAAAGTTGGCTAATTTTGTGAAAAGATCTGTAAGATTGTATTGAGTAGCTATTTCTCCATAAGGAAAAAATCCTAGGTAAGGAATAAAAGAGGGAGCAAGTAATATTATTAAACTATTTATTGTGATAAAACCGGCAAAAAGAAAGAATATAAAAGCCGTACCCATGTATTAATTATACCTCAGCTTTTTCTCATCAATATTTTCCAAAGATAAAAGTCACATTAAATTCAGAAACAGCGGCACAGCCAAATTGCCATTGGGGATCTTCGAGCAGTGTCTTTTGGCTGCTAAAAGAGCGTGCCCATTTAGCATTAACAATATGTTGTCCTTCATTTGGTTGAAGTCCAGCATTAATAATTTCCCCAATTTCTGTGATCTCTCCTTTTTGCGATGAACGTCTTACGATTTGTACAGTTCGATTAGAATAAAAGGCATATAATTGTTGAAAATCTGCTTGTGCAATTCCACAAAGAGATGGGTGTTCTCGAAGCGCGTCCATGCCACGAGCAACTCTATATTGATTAACAGCGTCAAAAAGTTCTTCTTTTGTAGACATCCGATCATCAGGCGGATAGCCAAATACGTCAAAAAATAGATCTAGATAGAATTGTCTAGCGGTTGCGAGAGTTAAAATCAGTTGCGATCCCTTATTTTTTACTGGCACCTTATCTTGTTGAGTAAGGTCTTGATTTATTACATGAATCAGCAAAAAAAAGATCATCAGAGATATGCTTAAAAGAATTGCAAAAATGAAAAATTTTCTTATACTAACGACATGAATAAAAAAAATCAATATATAGGCAATTCCAGATATCAAGTGAAGTTGAATTAGAAAGGCGAGAAGGGAATTATCAAAAGGAAGCCTATTTTTTTGCAAGAGAAAACCATAGCCTAAAATCAGCATAAAAGTGACATAAGTTAGAAGTAGCAAAAAACGTATGACTATTTTCGAGTTTAAAAAAGCTAGCACATTTTCATTATAACGTCTTTTTTAAAGCCAAGTCAGACTTGGTTAAAACGAGAAAATATTCATTTCATCATCCGGATGAGCAAAGACACAGACGATTTTATCTCTCATAGATAGAAAGTTTTATAGCTAAAAGAGAACATTTTTTGTAAAATTGAAAAGAATCGGGGAATAGTTCAGATAGTAGAACGCCGCGCTGGGGGTGCGGAGGTGGGCGGGGCAGTACCGCCTTCCCCGAAAGGTCAAAAAAGCCAGTCTTTAAGACTGGCTTTTTTGCTGGTATTTGATATTATTAAAGTAAGTGAATATGAGAATGGTTCAAGTAGCATGTGAGTATTGTCACAAGGAATACGTAAAAGAAGTACGTAGGTACAATGAAGCAATTCGCTATACCTGGAAACAATATTGCTCTCCTCAGTGTTTATCCAACGCGCGAGATAAAAGACACTTGTTTACTTGTTTCAACTCTAATTGTAAAAAGACATTTAAAAGAAGATTAAAAGAAATAAGTCATTCCGGAAAGGTTTTTTGTTCTCAATCATGCGCCGCGATAATAAGTAATAAATATAGATGGTTAAAACTTCCCAAGAATTATTGTAAAAATCCTAATTGTAATAAGATTATTCCGAAAGGAAATATATATTGTTCGAATAAATGTCAGGGAGTTTTAAAGAAATTCTCGGACGATGAGTATAAATCAAAAATTATTGAAAGAATACAAAAATTCTATAAAAATAAAAAAAGAATTCCATTTAAGCATGAAATGTGGGGTAGTTATAAAGCGGCCAGAAGACTTTTCGGTACATGGAATAGCGCTATCATTGTCGCAGGATTTAAACCGAATCCCGTAAGATTTGCAATAAAATATATTGCTAATGATGGTCATAAATGTGACTCTTTGGCAGAAAAAATCATCGATGATTGGTTATTTAAAAGAAAGATTCATCATGAAATTAAAGTTGCTTACGGTATAAATAGAATGACTGCTGATTTTAAGGTTAATAAAACCTATATTGAGTTCTTCGGTTTAAAAGGAGAAGTTGAGCGATACGATGAATTGGTCTCTATAAAAGAAAAGTTATGGAAAGAGAAAAAGTTAAAGACAATTGCAATTTACCCAAAAGATCTTTTCCCTCGAAATAGATTAAATGGACTATTAGGAAGCTTACACTAAATTAGCGAATCGGCCACCCCGACTAAAGATTTTCACAAAAAGCTTTCATCACTTTTTCTCACCGCAATACTTGCAATATCGTTGGTGCATCGTAAAATCATAGATAGCCGATGCGCCTACTATGATGTATAGCAATTTCTCCACTGTTGGCCATGACCCAAGAAGTGCATTCACGAGATTAAAATTCAAAAGCCCAACAAGTCCCCAATTGAGAGCGCCGATGACGACAAGAGAATACGTAAGCAAGTGAACCATCTTTGCAGCTTTTTCATCCATATCCATCACCGCCTTTCTTATATCAGACTCTACTGATATAATTTGATTATGTCAAGGCCGAATAGACCCTCATGGGATACTTATTTTCTTAACTTGGCTCACGTAGTTAAGGACCGCTCAAACTGTCTACGCATGTCTGTTGGAGTAGTTATTGTCAGAGACAAACATATTATCGCAACTGGTTACAACGGCACGCCAGCCGGTATAAAAAATTGTATCGACGGCGGATGCGAGAGGTGTCTCCACAGAGAGAAAAATATATTAAAAGAAAACGAACGCAAAGACTTATGTATCTGTGTTCATTCAGAGCAAAATGCACTTCTTCAGTCAGCCTATCATGGTGTATCAACCAAAGGCGCAATTTTATATTCGACAACTTCTCCATGCTTACAGTGTGCAAAAGCGATAATTAATTCAGGAATATCATCTGTCGTCTATGAAGGGGAACACCAGGATGATTTAGGGCTAAAACTTCTTCAATCTGCACATGTGGAAGTTCGTCAGTTTAAAAATGATTAACAAATTGCTAATTTTGCTCGTTTTTCTCTTCTTCGCAAATAACGTTTTAGCATATAGTCCACAAACGCCTAATAATAAATTCGGTATTCATCTGGCCCAACCTCATTTGGAAGACTTAGAGAAAGCAAATGAACTAGTTAATTCCAACGGGGGTGATTGGGGATATGTCACTTTGGTAATACAAGAAAATGATCGTGATAAAGGAAAATGGCAAGAAATATTTGATAAGATGAGAGAACTTCATCTTATTCCCATCATTCGACTGGCGACAATTGCTCAAGGTAACCAATGGCGAAGGCCGCAAAAAGAAGATGCAGAGTCATGGGTAGAGTTTTTAAATTCTCTCCACTGGGTGATTAAAGATCGTTTTATCATTTTATTTAACGAGCCAAATCATGGAGTTGAGTGGGGTGGGAGAGTCGACGCCAAAAATTATGCAGATGTAGCCTTAGAATTCGCAAAAAAACTCAAGGAGAAAAATTCTGACTTTTTTGTCATGTTGGCTGGTTTGGATGCTTCTGCTCCAGATTCTCTGCCTCTTTTTCAAGATGAAGCAATCTTTCTTAATCAATTTTTTAATAGTGTAACAATCGATCAACCTGCCTCGCCGGCAGGCGGGTTTAACAATCTGTTTTCTGGTTTTGCCTCACATTCATATCCAAACCCAGCATTTGCTGGATCTCCTTATGATATTGGTCGAGGCACAGTTAGGACTTATCAGTGGGAATTACAGGTGCTTCAATCCCTGGGAGTGAGCAAAGATTTGCCTGTTTTCATAACCGAAACAGGTTGGGATAGGATGATACTTGGCGAAGACTTAACTGCATCAAATCTGAAAACAAGTTTTGAAAATATATGGCTGCCAGATGAGAGAGTTGTTGCCATAACGCCGTTTGTTCTAGATTATCAAGGAGAACCTTTTTTAAACTTTTCCTGGAAACTTCCCTCAGCTAGAGCCTCACAAGGACAAGAATTTTATTTGCAGTACTATATCGTTAAGTCTATTGCAAAAACAAGAGGCAAGCCTGAACAGATTGAGAAAGGAGAGGCAATCTTTGATTTGCCAAAGGAATTAGTCGCTCACTCAAGTTTTCATTTTACAGTCAAGCTTAAAAATCTCGGGCAAGCGATTTGGGATAAAAATGACAATTATCAATTAATGATTATTAATGACCAACAAAAGCTGTTCGACTACTTTTTTTCAGATATTAAGAATGTCAAGCCGTTTGAAGAAGCCGAGATAGATTTTTATCTTAAGACAAACGGATTGCTTGGGAAGAAAAAAGTGCAGATTGTCCTCAAAAAAGAAGAAAAAACGATAGTTGAAGCCAACCCCTGGGAATTTGAGCTGTTTCCGCTTCCAAGCCTAGATTTCTCGACAAGCCTTTTGCCAAAACTTAACTCAAACGGAGGCGATTTTGAACTTCAGATTTTCAATGAAAGGGATGAGTTGGTATTTAAAAAGAATCATATAGAAGTTAAAAAAGGAAAAGGGATCGTTGAGGAAATTCAGAATGTAGCTTTAGGCAGAAAGTATCGTGTTGTTATCTTAAAACCATTTTATTTACCACGTCAAAATTTTGTCATTTTTCGAAGAGGTAAAAACTCCGTTCTTTTTGAAAAAATGCTACCTTTAGATTTCGATAGCGATGGAAAACTTGAGTTTCAAGATTTATTCTCTCTAATTAAAAATCCCCAGCTATTTACGTTACTTTTACCGTAGGTTTTTGACCTGAATCTTTGAGTTCATCTTTAAGCGAATTTACCATCTCGATAAATTGATCGATATCATTTTTAAAAAGGGTAAGCGAATTTCTGCGCCTATCCTGTCCCTCTCCTATAAATAGAGATTCAGTAATTTTAAGAAATACACTTCCATTTGAGGCTGTTTTTAAGTCAAAGAAATACGTTCGCTTGCCAAATTTAAGCGTTTTTGCAGCATTAGTTGTAGTTGCTTGTGGTTGGTCCATCATTTATCACCCCGTTTCTGGCTTTATGGTAAATAGTTAATGTTTTTTTGTCTATAGTTTATAGTCTACAAAAATCATAGCTGGAGTGAGCGAAGGTAATTTACGTTCTGTTTTAGGTTCATTGTCTTGGTGAGAAAACTGCCGATGCAAAGATAATCTGGTTTATATTCTAGTGATCTAATCGTTGAAAGCGTATCTTGATTGATCGCGCCGTCAAGATAGATTTTATTCCTATAGTCTTTAGCTCGTAGCTGTTCGATTTTTTTTAATGTTTCAGGAATAAATTCCTGTCCTTGAAAGCCAGGATTGATAGACATGATTTGAATACAGTTGATAGTTCGTAGTTTGTAGTTTTTTGTTAGTTTGTCGACAGAATCTTCTGGGTCGAGGACGAGGCCGAATGTTAGATGTTGGAAGTTAGAGGTTAGATAATAGATGTTAGGATGAAGAGAGTAATGAACAAAAATATTTTTTATCTTTATAAAATTTCTGAGTTTCTCTAGTTTTCTAATCTCTGCTTCATAATCTCTCACCATGAGATGGAAGTCAAAAGAAAGTTTGTGGTAAGTAGTTTGCCTGTCTGCCGGCGAGGCGGGTAGATGATAGTGAGGGAGAAATTCACTAATTTCTTCAATTTGAACGGTTCGGTTAGGTACAAACCTACCGTCTGCTATATCGATCTGAAATGTTTTAAAATACGGAGCCAGACGTTTGATCTGGGCAAAAAGCGTCGTATGATTTTTTTCCAATAGTGCAGACACTACATGCATATTGATATTTTAGCAGGTGGTAAAATTAACTTATGGATTTTGATATTATAAAATCAATTTTTACCAGCCTCTATTCGGGCGTTGATGGTTATTCTATTTCTTCAAAAGCTAGAAAGAGCCTTCCTTATGCTTCTAAAGCTCACACCTATGGCGAGATAACGCCTGAAGGTTTTTCAGCAATACTTTCTGATATAAATCTAAAGCCCAGTGGTGTTTTTTATGATTTAGGTTCTGGTACAGGTAAAGGCGTTATACTAGCTTCTATTTTTGGCGATTTCTCAAAAATGATTGGAATTGAAATTTTAAAAGAACTCTATGAAACGGCAAAAAAAGTTCTTAAGTCATATGATCAAGTTGTCAGACCAATTTTGCCTGATGAAAAAAAGAATCAAGTTTTAGATTTTATCAATGCTGATTTTCTTGAATATGATTTTTCCAACGCAGATGTGATATTTTGTCATTCGACATGCTTTTACGATGAGCTAATGATCGCGCTGGAGAGAAAGTGTATGAATTTAAAAAAAGGAACAAAAATAATACTTGTGACAAAGACATTTCAGTCACCGTTTTTCAAACTTTTAAAAAGCGGAGAGTATCCGATGACATGGGGGAAGGCAACTGTAAATTTTTATGAGAAACTATGATTGAAAAGGAGAAAAAATGGTGGGAAAAAATTCCGGTCCTGAGTCATATGGTTCATGCCCTGCTTTGGCTTTTTGGTAAGAAGGATGGGTAACAAATGTATGAAAAAAGAAGATATTCTAAAACTACTAAAAGAATTTATATCTATCCAAACTGTCTCAGCTGACTCAAAAAGGTATGGTGAAATTTTAAAAGCGGTCAACTTCCTAAAAAAACACTTGGTCAATCAGGGTTTTAAAGTTGAGGTTTTAGCAGAAAAAAAGTCTCCACCGCTTGTTGCAGCGACTAAATTTGTATCTAAAGAAGCAAAAACGATCTGTATCTATGGTCATTATGATGTTCAGTCAGAAGATCCTGTAGATGAATGGAAGACGCCGCCATTTCAGTTAACATTCAGTCAAGGAAAGTTATACGGGAGGGGTGTGGCTGACAGTAAGGGACATGTAATTCAAAATATAGTTTCTATTAATAGATTGATTGAAACAAATAGGTTAAACAATAATATTATTTGTATTTTTGAAGGTGAAGAAGAGGTGGCGAGTAAACACTTCGAAGGATATATGAAAAAATTAAGTACAATTCTTTCAAAAGCAGACGTATTTTATGCTGTTGATATGGGAATGTTTAAAAAAGATATGCCCCAAATCATGTATGGTCTTCGGGGACTAGTCTATTTTGAATTGGAAGTTGAAATTGGAAAAAGAGATCTTCATTCAGGAATCTATGGGAATAGGGTCTACAATCCGGCCCAAGTAATCTCTCATCTTTTTTCTCTGATGAAAGATGCAAAAACTCACAAAGTCTTAATCCCGGGATTTTATGATAAGGTTCGAAGCATTTCTAAAAAAGAACGCAAACTGCTCTTGAAAGTATCTAAATCTGATGCAGAGCAAAAAAAGGAAGCAGGCGTATATGATGTTATTTCGCTTGACTTGAAGCAACCGTATTTATCAAGCAAAATATATCCATCGCTTGATATAAATGGAATGGTTTCAGGTTACATTAGGGAGGGAGAGAAGACAGTTATTCCGAGGCGAGCTATGGTTAAGTTTTCCTGTCGTTTAGTTGAATTTCAAAATCCAATCGAAGTTCAAGAAAAAGTGAGCAAGTTTATTGAAAAAGAGATGCCTCATGGTGTTCATTATGACCTAAAAGTATTAAGTAAATCTGCGGCATTTTATACTGATATTGATAATTCATATACACAAAAGACGGCAGAGATATTGTCGCAGGTGTTTGATAATGAAACCCTTCTTAATAGAAGTGGAGGATCAGTTGGTGTTGCTGAGATTTTGCAGAGGCTGTTTAAGAAACCAGTGATACTACTAGGGTTCATATTACCTGATGCCAATATCCACTCTCCAAATGAAAATTTTGATGAGGAGATGTTTTGGAAAGGAATTGAAGCATTAAAGTCTTTGTATTCTAACATCTAATAGTCTAATACCACTACGCTGTCATCTATCGATAAATATCAATGACAGCTTCGTTAGGTATTACCTACATTGATAATCTAATCGTATATACCTCGAAGCTATCAATCGTTTATGTTTGATAGCGAAGTGGTATAACAACTAACAGGCTAACGTTGTCGCTTATAGTCTACAGACAAAATGATGGCACGATGTTAAGATGGGTGAGTATGGAAAAAAATCTTCCTTATTACGTAGGATTCTCTCACTTTTTAGGTATTGGTCCTACACGATTTGCAGCTTTGCTGCATTATTTCAAGGATGTGAAAAAGGCTTATCAGGCGTCAAGAAGCGATCTTGGAAAAATTATAGGGATCAACTTGGCGGAAAAATTCGTCGAGTTTAGAGGCAAATTTGATCCAATTAAAAAACTTGAGGAATTTAAAAGAAAGGAGATCAAAGTTTCACCACTTTTAATGCGGTCGCATGCAAAGTCGTTACAACAAATACCCGACCCGCCAATTTGTCTATATGTAAAAGGCAATATCGATAATTTCGCTTTTGAGAAAGATTACTATTTTGCAGTTGTTGGTACCCGAAGACCCACGCCTTATGGAGAACAAGTTGCCAAAAAATTTGCCTTGGAGTTAGCTCAAGCAGGATTTATCATTGTATCTGGGATGGCGATCGGGATCGATACAATTGCTCACAAAGCAGCGTTAGAGGCTGGTGCAAAAACAATTGCAATTCTTGGCTGCGGAGTTGATATTATATACCCTCCTTCAAACCTCAAACTTTATAACGATATTATTAATCAGGGGGGACTAGTCATATCCGAGTTTCCACCTGGCCATACGGTTTTACCAGGACTTTTTATTGCAAGAAATCGATTGATTTCTGGATTATCGATGGGGGTGTTGGTTGTGGAGGGAGCAAAAGATTCGGGTGCATTGATTACGGCTCGATACGCAGTCGAGCAGGGAAAAGAAGTATTTGCTCCACCGGGGCCTCTGACATCTGAGATGTCCACAGCTCCAAATCTTCTTCTCAAACAAGGCGCAAAACTGGTAACTTCTATCGAGGATATTTTAGAAGAGTTTAATTTACGCCTGGTTCCCAAGAAAAAGGAAGAGATAGAAGCTGAGTTAGAAGGCGATGAAAAAGTTATTTTTGCAATTTTACGAAGCGAGCCTAAGTTGTCAGACGAGATTGTCAATCAATCAAATTTTTCAGTTGATAGAGTTTTAAATCTTTTGTCGATGCTGGAAATCAGGGGAGTTGTTGAAAAAAACAGAGAAGGAAGATATCAACTTAAATATTAATTTAAACGCCGCAACCCCCACCTTGCTTTGTAGGAGCTTCAACTATTCCTTTATCGGTTAGCCATTTTTTTGCTTGCTGCCAGCCTGTTGCAGATGAATATACTTTATCTAAAATTATTTGTCCGGGGATATCGGTAAATTTTTTGCCCTCTTTATTTTTAAAATATAAGGCTAAATCATAATAATTGCCTGGGAACCAGAAAGCGTTAAGATACTTTGCCGCCTCATACATCTGAGCGTTTTCTTTAGACAAAGTCCATCCGCCAGTCGAGGCAAAATTGCCGGTATCATTATTATTGCTTACCATCTGACCTTCGGTCAGTACTTTTGTTTTGTTAGCTAATCCTACCGCCCAAAAAAAATTTAGAAGACTAAGCAAGATGAGATTTTTCTTCATGATTTTATCTTAAGCAATTTATAGAAGAAAAATAAGATCATGCTAAATGTAATTATATCAACGATCGGATTTTGAAAATATTTTGCAAACTGAAAAATTATAAGCCTAATGGACTTACTGTATCCTTCCATTTGGTACATCTCTATTTTTCCCAGATAGGTAAAGACGATAATCAAAACGCCAGACAAGAGGAAAATTCCTGCTCCTAAGATCTGAAATATCTTGTAGATTTTCTGTCTGTTTTTACCTGAGATTTTATTGGTTGCTTTCTGGTAAAAAAGAGAGAGTACAAATAAAGGAAAGACTATGCCTAAAACATAGGCAAAAGAGACAAGGACTGCCTGAAAAAAGGTTGGCGAAAGCGCTGTTAATGTAACAGCAGCAAATAACACAGGAGCACAGCAGGAAGAAGAGAGACCCGACATAAGGCCCAAACCAAAGGCTGTGCCGATATTTATTCTTTTGTTGGCGGCTGGTATGACATGGAAAAATTGAGGTATATGGATCAAAGGCTTGATTGTCATAATTCCCATAAGAATTAAGAATAGTCCACCGAAATAATAGATTTGTTGGTGAAATTGGTCAAAAAAATAGATAAAAAAACGAAGCCCCAAAGCAACGGGAATGAGAATAAATGAAAGACCCAAAGCAAAGATGAGAGTATAAAACATGACTTTTTTGTCTTCTTTAAATATGGTGCCAAGGTATGAAGGAAATAAAAATGTTATGCAACAGGGAGCAAACAGGGCAAGAGACCCGGCGAGAAATGAGGCAGTTAGTGAGATGCCGAATATAAAATTATTTGACATAGGCTTTCACTTTAAATACCAGTTTCTGATTGGTGGGATCGTTTGTGGAAACGTAGACCTCTCTCTCAACTAGTCCGTAGACAGGCATGACATATGGTCTGTAGATCACTTTTACTTTAGCTTCTTTTTGCGGACCAATTTCAAATATCTCATCGCTTTGTGAGTGCATGCCAAACTCCTTACTTTCTTTTCCCTCGATGATAATCTGTCCTGCGGTACAGCCGCAACTTGATGAAATATTAAAAAGCTGTAGAGGTTTGCCGCCAGTATTTTTAAGCGTAAAAACGGAATCTTTTTGATCGGAGACCTTGATCTGTCCCATGTCAGACAATGTTGTTTTGGCCTCTGCCTTTGGTTTTTGTTTATCGGTCAAAGCATAGGAAGCGACTTTTACTGTCTGGTTTTGTCCTCCAGCAAACAAAAAATATGAACCGACAAGAGTAACGATAACAACAACAGTTCCTAATATGACTAATGAATTTTTCTTCATAAAATTCCTAATAACTATTAACTGCTAACTAATAACTTGTAATTTTTATTTTCGTTTAAAAACTTCTAATATTTCTCTGACTTTATCATCGACGTTTTTGTCCCTCATAATTGCATCCTTGACGCATGTCTTAAGGTGATGTTCTAAGAGAACTCCTTCGACTTTTTTTATGGCCATTTGGATGGCGTATGTTTGCTGTGTTATATCAAGACAGTATTCATCAGCCTCGATCATTTTGATGACCTTATCAAAATGCCCTCGTGTTATTCTAAGTCGGTGCAAAAGGTTAGTTTTGTAAGAATGTATCATTTAAATCCTATCCTCCCCCATAGGATAGATGCGATTGAATTATTTTGCAGTGATAATAATCACAATAGCTAGGATTGAATATGGTTTTGAGTCGATGTATACTACAAAAACCATATGGATAGACAAATAAAAGCCAAGATTCAAGCTTTTTTTGCCAAATTTCCTTTGAAGCGTTATAAAAAAGAAGAAGTCCTAATAGATCCAAATGAGGAGCTTAAGGGGGCTTTTTATCTTGCTAAAGGATTCGTGCGAGAGTACACAATATCTCCTCAAGGAGACGAACTAACGCTCCACGTCTTTGCACCGGGATCGTATTTCCCAATGACCTGGGTTATCAATGGGATCAAAAATCGATATTATTATGAAGCCTTGATGACGTGTGAAACTCATATTGCATCAAAAGAAAAGGTATTGGGTTTTTTTGAAAAAGAGCCAAGCGTTATTTTTGAACTTTCAAAAAGACTTTTACAAGGTATAGATAAATTTTTAGTGAGGATTGAATATTTTGCCTCTGGAACGGCAAAGATAAGAGTTATCTCAGCGGTTTTATTTTTAGCCCGTCATTTCGGAGTTGAAAAGAAAAATGCAATAAAGCTGCAGTATCCATTTACCCATCGTGAAATAGCTTCTTTCGCTGGAGTTAGTCGAGAAACTGCAAGTCGTGAGATAGAAAGAATTCGTAGTCAAAAGTTGGTTGAGATTAGAGATCATAAACTGGAAATTAAAAATATAGATATACTTAAAAAACAACTCTTATGAATCTAAAAATCGGAATCGTTGGTCTTCCTAACGCAGGAAAGTCGACGCTTTTTAATGCGTTAGTTGAGAGGCCTAAAGCAGGAGTCGCAGCTCATCCTTTCACAACAATTGACAAAAATATTGGCGTGGTCGAGGTACCAGATAAAACCCTATTTGATCTGGCAAGAATTGAAAATATTGGGAAGGTTACTCCAGCTGCCATAACTTTTGTTGATATTGCTGGACTCATTAAAGGAGCTCATAAAGGCGAAGGATTGGGAAATCAGTTTTTGCATCACATCCGAGAGGTAGACTTGATTTTACACGTTGTGAGATTTTTCAAAAATGAAAGCATTCCACATGTACATTCAAAGATCGATCCAGAGGAAGATGTTGATATTATCAATGAAGAACTTTTGTTGGCAGATTTGCAAACATTAGAAAAAAGATTGGAGAAAGAAAAAATTACCCCTGAGGAACGAGCGATGTTGAGGATTATTATCGATAAACTAAATCAAGGAATACCAGCCTCAGAAATAAAATTGGAACAAAAAGAGTTAGAATTTTTGAGGTCACTAAATTTGCTGACGATAAAAAGACAACTATTAGTTGCTAACATCGATGAAGATGAGATGACAAAACCAGCAAATAAGATAAGCGGGAGCGAAGTTTTATCAGTTGCAGCGAAGTTTGAGTCAGATCTGCATGAATATCCTTGGGTTGAGCAGCAAAAGATCTTAAAAGATTTGGGCCTGAAATCTACAGCTAAGGAACAGGTAATAAAAGCCGCATATGAGGCGCTTGATGTGTTGACATTTTACACAATTGCCAAACGTAAGGAAGCTCGCGCTTGGCCGTTAGAAAGTGGCTCAGCCGCCCTAGCAGCAGCAGGCAAAATCCACACAGATTTTGCCAAACATTTTGTCAAGGTTGAGGCAATAAATGCCAATGAATTGATTAAAATCCGGTCCTGGCACAAGGCGCATGAGATGGGGAAGATCGGGATTCATGGAAAAGACCACGTTATCAAAGATAAGGACGTTTTGGAGTTTAAAGTAGGGCTAAAAGAGAGATAGTTTGTGCTATAATACCGACTATGCCATTTGAAGCGCAGATAATTCCAGTAGCAGTAGCCTGTGGAATAGCACTGATTCCTCCGGCGATATGGACGATTTATTCCTTACGAAAAAAACCAGATGTTCCTGAAGCTGATTCCCAACTGCTCACAAGCAAACCAGAGCATAATTCTAGAGGCGCAAAGCCAGAAGAACATGGATACGATATGCAGGAAATTGCTGGTGGGATTGGTGAACCTAATACTAGGTGGTGGTTGATGAAAAGAAAAACAAGAAGAGGAGTCAAACTTTTTTTGCCACAACAGATAGAAAAGTTCGGATGTACCCCGTAGAACCAATTCCAGACGCTAGTCAGCTTCCTCATGGTAGAAGTACACCAAAGGCCCGAAGATGGCAAAGAATATTTAATAAGTGGGGAGAGATAAAAGAGAAAGAAGAAAGTTAATCCATTTTCTTTAATCTTCTTAAATATTTTTCTTCTTGTTTGGGCTTTGAGGATAAAAAAATATCAACAAAGTTTTTTGCCGTTTCAAAGTCAAAAAAATCCGAAGCGAGAGCTAACACATTGACGTGGTCGTTTTCACGAGCGTGTTTGACCTGTCGTTCATTGAAACCCAACCCACAACGAACACCCTTAAATCGATTGGCAGCTATACAAACGCCGACACCAGATCCACAGATGACAATACCTAAAAATTCATGGGGATTTTGTAGGACCGCTTGGGCTACTTTTTGGGCGAAGTCTGGATTATCGTCTTCGGGGTTATATTCATATGCACCTAAATCTTCAACACGGATATTTTTCTCTTGAATATATTCAACAAGTTTATTTTTGAGCTCAAATCCTCGGTGATCTGCACCGATGAAGATGGTCATGAAAATAGTTTACCAGATTTTAGATGTTAGACCATAGACATTAGAAAAAGATGTACAATTTATTAAATTAACTAGGTTTATCTAAAATCTAAAGTCTAATACCTAAGGTCTAATGATGTTCGACACCCACTGCCATCTAAATTTCAAGGCTTTTGACGGACATGTTGATCGGGTAATTGAGGATGCAAAAAAAATAGGAGTAACTCATATTGTCATTCCAGGAACAGATAGTGAAACCTCAAAGAAGGCTGTTGAGATTGCGGATAGGTTTGAGAATGTCTATGCTGCTGTTGGGATTCATCCTCATCATGTGTATGAAAATGTTAAATCTGAGATACAAGAGGTAGAAAGATTTTTAAGTCATCAAAAAGTTGTTGCAATTGGAGAGGTTGGGGTGGATAGACATTATTACCAGAGGACAAAATACGAGAAATATACGGTTGATGAAAATTTTATTACTTTGCAAAAGGAAATTCTAAAAAAATGTATCGATACATCGATAAATCGAAATAAAAGTTTAATTATCCATAATAGGGAAGCAAAGGAGGATTTATTTGAGGTTTTAAATGAAAAGTGGGATAGAAAATTGGAAGGTCGAACTGTTTTTCATTGCTGTGAGCCGGATACCGAGCTCTTGAAATTTGCCATGGAGAACAAAATATTTATTGGCGTCGACGGTGACGTTACATATAGAAAAGACAAGCTGGAATTTATCAAAAAAGTTCCATTAAGTATGTTGGTCTTAGAGACGGACTCACCTTTTCTTTTGCCTGAACCGTTAAAATCAGAAAAAAAATATCCAAATGAACCTAAAAATTTAAAATTGATTGCCGAATTTATAGCTCAATTAACAAATGTATCGATTGATCGATTAATCGATACAAGTACAGAAAATGCGATGAAATTATTTAGAATTAGTTAGTTCTCCCACTTAATTTGAGACAAAATGATCCCAGCCACAAGGCCAAATTCGTAAGAGTGCAAAAAGGCGCCTACAGCTCCACAGACAATAAATATTCCTACCATTACAAAAAGTTTAAACTCTGCGTTTATCTGTATTGCAAAATGCATAAATAAAATATAGGCAATTGAAACGACAGCGTATGTTGTGAGATCCATACTATAAATCTAAAACTTTTTTAAATTTATCCTTAAAATTTTTTCCTTTAAAATATTCTGATCTTTTTTGAGCAGCTATTCCTAACGTATTTCGTGTGTCTTTTCTAAAATACAGTTCCCCAATTGCATTTGCTATCTTATTTGGATTTTCTGGATTTGCAAATAAAGCTCCCTGTGAATCACTTATTTCTTTCAGGACAGGGATATCTGAAAGTACTGAAGGACAGCCTTGAGAGGTTGCTTCAAGATATGAGAAACCAAAGCCTTCATCGCGCGAAACCAATATATTACATCGGGCATTCTGATAGAGGTGAATCAATTCTTCATCAGGGACAAAACCGGCAAAAATAAATCGCTTATCATTTTTTGTTTCCTCAACAAATTGTTTTAATTCTTGCTGCCAAGAATGAGACAAGTTCATAGTTAGTAGTTCATAGTTAGTAGTTTTAAATTGTTCAAAGATTTTTCCAATGAATACACAAGTCACATTAATTATTTTTATCGCTTTTGCCAGATTGACAAGATTCTTATTCCAGGTTGCGTCACCAACGTATATACAATAGTTCATAGTTGATAGTTCATAGTTCGTAGTTTTTTTACCATGAACCATGAACGCTGAACTATTAGCTGTGTTATTGAATATCTTTGGCAAGCATGGATAAATAACTTTGACTCTACTTACATTGACTTTCAGCATTGAAACAATGTCACGTTTACTAGCTTCAGAATCTGTGATTATTAAATCGTAATTTCTTAAAGCAAGTTTGTTTAAAAAAATATTAAATCTTCCTTTTATTCCTACAGGAAAATGTTTGGGGTATTTGAGAGGAATTAAGTCATGGATGACTGAGATTTGTTTTCTAGCAATTCGCCCCATCGTTAACGGTGGTTGAAGAAAGTTGAAGAAAGGATTAATCAAGATAGTTGGTAGTGAGTAGTTAGTAGTATGTAGTTTGTTAGTAAAAAGCCAATCAGGAAAGTTCTCTTTGAGAATTTGGAGATAACGCCCAACTCCACGCACTTTACTTTTCTCATCGGAGGCTGTTTGGTCATGACAATAAATTGAAGGCATGAATCAATTGTAGCAAAATCGAGCTTATTTTATTTTTTCAAAACTGCCGCTTAGATCGATATAATAGGTGTAAACTTGAAGTTTTGGATACAGCTTTTTAATTGTCCGCCTAGCTTTTTTAAGATCTTGAGAATGTTTGGCGTGAGTACTTTGTTTGCCATAAGCTCCACAGTCTTCATGGTGTATGAGGACAACCTGTGAAATATGATGTAGTTTGACAGAAATAGCCAACTGTTTCTTAATAGTTTTAAGATCTTTCGTTCCACCTGCAAATCCCACATAGTCATAAGTTTTTCCCTCCATATTTTTATCCAGCCATTTACGAATAAATTTCTGAAAGCGAAAATCAATACAAGAAACAACCAAAGCATCACACGTATATATTGTCATGAGAAAAGTATTATAAATAGCTTAAAGAGTTTTTTCAACCTTTAGCTATTAAGTAGAGATTTACTGTATCGAAGGGTTTCAGAAGAGAAAATGCTCGACACATATAAGAAAACTCATCTTCTCCAGCAATCACAGGAATATACGAAGATAAAATTGTAAACATTTTATGAATACCAAATTCTTCCTTCATTAATTGTTCTTTATCTTTTTCCTGAAGAGCATCTATTTTTATACTGTTAAATTTGCGAAAATAAATTTCATCGAGAACTCTTTCTTTCATAATATATTGTCTTAATTCATTTATTGCTCTTTGTTCGCCAAATCTATGAGAAAAAAGCACTCTTTCTCTATCACTAAGTTCGCTAATCTTCCCATCTATTTGTTCTAATTGTTTCTCAGTCAATCCTTGAAAAGCGGGAAGAAGTTTTTCTGTATCTGTGGCACGGATATATCTCCATGCGCGGGCATAGTTTCGAATGACAGCCACCATAAGATTAGTTGTAAAACCCTCAAAAATATCAATTGCGTGAGACGCGCTTTCATCAGCAACATCTTGAAGTAATAAATTTAGTAAAGGATTTCTATCATTATTTCTAACTGCAAGTCGATAACTATTTTCTTTTAAAAAGGTTAAGCTTTGTCTATCGATTGCAGGAGCATCTGAAAGGTGAGAACCGGCCATGAACCCAGAATGTCTAACATCCTCGCTCGTCAAATTTCGATCGTCTATAAATTGTTGCGCAGTCCACAAAGAGTCGCTAAAGGAAACAAGCCCTTGAGTTGTCATATCTAAATTACCTTCGTTTTCCGTGGCTTTCCTAATTACCCTTGCAGTGGTGGCTATCATTTCTAATTCTGGAAGAGGTATCTCTGGATCTATAAATCTAATTGGAGATCCGAGATAATCAACATCTTTATAGTCAAATCCTAACCATATATCATCTCCGAATCCTGGATAGGGGAGAACGACATTCATCACCTGTTCGTCAAAAGGATTGGGCACAAAAGAAAATAAACTACCTGATTGGGCCAATTCAATGATCTTAAATTGTATTATTTCATCTTGGCTTAATGGTTGTAGTGGTGGGCGATATTTTAATACATGGAGAGCCGCATGATCCCAACTTAAGGCTTCATAACTAGTTGGTACTCCAGCCCAGGTCTTTGGTTTAACCTGCATGTGAGTTTTTTGTTGTAAGCCTTTTGCGAAAGTTACCACATCTATATTTAGAAAAGGTTGTCCTGTAGAGTAAAAGCCATTTGAAAGCGTTATACGTTCTTTTCCCTCATCGTCTTTGATCGTTCTGGGAAATACCCATTCTTCTATGAATATATTATTTTGTTTAGCCGTGCTTCGTCTGTATTGACCCCCGGTCAAATGTTGCTGAAGAGAACTTGCCACACTTCGCTGAACTTCGGGCATGTTTAGATTTGAAGAAACAAAATCAATATCTCTCCCTTGCGTGATTTTATGCATCACGCCTTGGCCTAAAGAGCTTACTGGTAGACCGTTTACATTATCCCTTACTAAATCTTTTGTTGATTGTTTGATACTTGGATAGATCGCGTAACTTGCTGTTGTTGCGGCTGTGCTTTCGATGATGCCTAGGTCCCCAGCATGTTGCATTCCCTGGACAACTGATTTAATCGATGGATGCTGGATAAAGTTGCCGCTATGTGCAAATAAAATCCAATGGAGCGGCAGAAAAGGTGGATAAAGTAATACGTTTTCCTCTGGCTTTAATTCCGCTGCTTCAACTGCTGGCAAGCGTGAAGCGGGTGGAAGATTCATGTATTCCTTTGATTTTCTAAATGCGGGCCAATTGATTGATGCGCCTATCGCAAATAACTTTATTGGACCCCCGGGTTGATATTCAGAAGACATATGATATGTAGTAATTAATAAATTAAAAAACCTTGGCCTTTTTTTGTCACGAGGATATTCTTAGATAGCCCTGTTTTTAGAAGAGTTAATCTAATTCTAGAAATGAGCTTATCTATTGCCCAGTCAGAATATTTTTCTGCCCATTCGTCTTTCCAGAGTTTTGAGGCAATCTGTTCTCGCGAAACAATTCTTCCCTTATTAAATATAAGAAGCAACAAGGCTTTTTTCTCTTGTTGCGAAAAAAGGTAAGAGATGTCTTTGCCTTGATATTCAATTTTATTATCCTCGGAAAGTCTTATCTGAGAAGAAAAAAAAGAGTCTTTGAGTTTCGATTCTAAAAGAGGTATACCTATTCGATAGTTTTTTTTATCTTTCTCAACCAAACCAACGAGTTCAAAATAATTCTTATTTGACTCTTTGGCTTTATTTTTATTGCCAAAACATAATTCGATCAGATCTTTCTTTTCGTCAAGAGTCAAGAGATTAAGTATGGAATTTATACGTATGCTAACTCCAGGATTTTCGAGAATTTTTTCTAAATTATTTTCGCCTGATTCTCGAAAAATGCGCAGTACGAATTTCAATATCCACAGATGTCCTCCACATGTTTTGACAATCTGGTTGACAAGATTTTCATTTACCTTTAAATGCCAATTTTTGGCTGCATTTTTAATAAATATTTTGCTTTCTTGTAATGAATACAAAGGAAAGAGCATGACATTTTGAAGAAAACGGTCGTATGACTCAAATAGTTCTGAAAGCTCCTTTTTATAAATATTTGCTTCAAAGAAAATAAGCCCACCAACCTTATTCATCTCAACAATTGTTTCGTGTATCAGTCTAAGAATTTTTGATAGAACATCATAATCTAGTACCTGTCCATTAAGGACAAAAAAAAACGGATCCTTTCCTTTTCTGAGCATTTTTTCACAAATATGTTTCAAATTATCATCAGGATTTACTTGTAGTTTAAATCGTTTTACTGATTCTTTAACTTTTTGAAGAAATGATTTTTCGTCATCGCCCGCCTCAAGAGATATTGTCATAAAAGCCATCCGCTTATAATAGCCTCCAAGAGTTGCCTTCAAAATATCCTTGTTATTTACAAAGCGAGTGAGATTGTAACCAATCTTACAGCCGGGGAAACACATCGCAACGCCTGATTCACCATACCTAACTGGTTTGAATATTTTTTCAGACTGTTTTTTGATCTCTTCTTTGGAAATGTCAAGAATAAGGCGCATTTAAGTCAGGTTAAATAAGAAAATCCTAATTAGAGATGGATATTTTATCAGAATCCTGACTAATTTTCAAGTTATAGGCTTATTTTTGTGCGTCAGAGACCTGTCAGGTTTTTATCAAGCTAAACCTATAAGTTTGTTATTTAATATGACCAATTAATAGTTTCTTGTTAACTATAGCGCCATCAATAAGAAAAGAATTAGGTACATATGCTGTACATTTGGTTCATCCTTACGTTCTATTGGGAGCTGTAAGGAGCGGAGATGGAATAATTCCATTTATTTTTAGATATATCCGAGGCGTAAGTCAGGGTGAATCAAAACCAGAGAGTTTAGTAAATGCGACTTTACATGCAACGGTCTCGATAGTTGCGCGCCTCACATATTTTGAGCTAAATTTCAAAAATGACCTTAGGCCGCTTTTTAGTCGTCATTTTGTAGAAGGAGGGGCAGATATGGCATCAAATCTCATACCGTTGTTAGCGGTTGCTCACGGCAATATCGATATAACTCAAGGAATTCTTGCTAAATATTTATTTAACGTCGCAATCCTTACAGCTAAGTTTGCTGCTGTAAGGGCAAAGGATTATTTGCAACAATAAATAGTTTTTAAAATTTTTGAAGAACTATGAGAAAAACTGCAACTGATTTAGAGAAAGACCTATTTATAGTGATGAAGGAAGTTGCGCAAAAAAATAATAAGCCTCTTTCTTGGTTTAGGTTTGCCAAAAAAACAAAGCATGGGTATCGTTTTTTGGCCAATAAAGAAGCGCAATGGAAAATTTTAGAGGAGATAGCAAAAAAGGCTGCAAAAAAATATTCACAGTTTAACCTCGGTCAAATCACCGATACACTCTCAGAAATTGTAAATAGATAATTTGGCCGTTATAATTTTACAATGTCACGAATCTCTCTGTCCAAAGAGCAGATAGAAGAGATTGTTTTTAAAAACCGACAAAAAGTTGACGAAAAATTTTTGTCGCCAAATCTTGATGAACTATCACTCATAGTCTCAACAGGTGAGAGTTTTGGATTTGAGGTTGACAAAAAAAGTGCTCGAGAAGCAATCATAGATGTTATCGGTGAACAGCAATCAGAGCAAGATAAGTATTTTAATGGAGCTATACTGCAAATAAGAGGAGAATATAGCCTTTCTCCTTTTTTTTCACTTAATACAGATAGAGGCGGTATCGAGGGAAAAATGTTTGTATTTCATGAAACCTCTCTAAATAAACTACACAGAATTCTTTCCAGAAAATTGATAGCAAACAAAGCTGTCAAACTTTTCCCGGGATGTGATGAGGAATATCTGTATGAAGTACTGCTGGAGGGGATGGAGTCATATCTTTTTGAGAGGCTAAAACAACTAGCTTCAGGTCTTCCGATCTATCTTGTTGAATTTAAAGAAGATGCGAGCTTTACCGTTGAGGAAATGGGGAAGATAGATGCTTAGACCTTAGCTTTTGGATGTTAGTAAGAAAAAGCAAAACTTCGTGTTGAAAAACAAAAACAAAGTGGTTAAGATAGTGGGAGTTTTTTATGAGCTACACAAAAGAGGAAAAAGAAGTCTTGCAGCAATACTTTACAAACACGGATAAAGACATCTTCGTTCTTACCAATCTTCCCGAAGTCATAAAGGGGACGCTTTTTTCTCGCTACTCAAGAACGGCAAAAGATCTTCGCAGATTATTTCTTGACGAGTTTTATCTTGCAAAAGATCTAAAAGGAATGTTTGGCAAAAAAAACGACAACGAAAAAGCTCTTGACGTTGCCCGGGCCGAAGATTTTTACGAGAGAATTTTGGTCGGATATGGTGACGACTCTGTAGCCGAACTTGGCGGAGCTCATATAGCTTTAGAAAATATTTCAGTATTGGCGACAAAGAGTATTGAGGAGCATCGTATCGGCTTATCTCCTCTGGAAAAGTCAACGAGATACGTATATTACGATAGAAAAATGAATGGCGAGTATATGTTTTATAAGGATGAGAAACTGATGCGATCAAGGTATAGAAAAGCATACATGAAAGTTGTCAATAATCTATTTGATACCTATTCAAAGATCGTTCGTGAGATTCAGCCCTTATTGATGAAACTTTTTCCAGGAGACGCAGATGAGAAAGCCTATAAATTTTCCATTCGAGCTAAGGCTTGTGATATTGCGAGGGGATTACTTCCTCTCTCAACTAAAACCAATATGGGAGTCTACGGAAATGGGAGGTCTATTGAGTACATTCTTTTGCATATGTTAAATGATCCATTAGTAGAGGTTAGAGATGCAGCTGTGATGATGAATAAGGAACTTTCAAAAATAATCGGCGCTTTGATTAAGAGAGCTACAAGTGAAAGAGGTGAAAAGTATAGAAAATATCTTCAGAAGACAGAGAGAGATTTGTTGAGACACACAAAAGTTGACAAAAAGAAATTAGGCGAAGCTAAGGGATTGACGGTTAAACTCGTCTCCCATGATACAAAATCAGTCGAAAAAGTAATCGCTTCGATAATCTATGAACGAACAAATATTCCTTACATAAGAGCTTATGAAAAAGCTGTAAAAATGAGTACCAGAGAAAAAGAAAAAATAATAAGAGAAACATCAATACATCGGGAAAATAGACACCAGAAGCCGGGAAGATTTTTAGAAAGTCCCTATTTTGGATTTGAGATTACCGCAGACTGGGGAGTATATAAAGATCTTATGCGTCACAGGATCTTGACTCGCCATCGACAACTATTTACTAGCGAACTTGGCTATTGGGTACCTAATGAAGTTGACTTTGCTGGATTTGGCAAAATATATCGATCCGCTATGGATGAGGCCTCTGTACTTTTTTTAAAAATGAAGAGGCAGTTTCCTCACGAATCACAGTATATCGTCACCCACGGAAGTTATAACAGATTTTACTTTTTAATGAATCTGCGTGAGGCGATTCACTTATCAGAGCTTCGCAGCTCACCCCAAGGTCATCCAACCTACAGAAAAGTAGCTCAAGAAGTTGCAAAAAGAATTGCGGAAAAATTTCCTCTTTTTGGTAAATGTCTCTTTCCGTTTGTCGATTATAAAGATTATGAACTTGAACGCCTTTCGGCCTTTAGAAAACTAGAAGCAAAAGCGAAAAAGTATGGTGTAAAAGGATTTGAAGAATAGTAAAATACATTTATGAAGAATCCTAAATATCTTGATGAAGCATTTCAAGAGGTAACAGAGGAAATGCTTTTGATGTTTCTTAAAAAGCACAAAGATTATGGAAAAGGAAATATTTTAGATATGGGAGAACTGGGAATTGCATTTCGAATCTCTGAAAAATTTAACAGGATAAAACATCTTCTGATGGAGCAACGAAAACCAGAAAACGAGTCAATCGAGGAGACATGGATAGACATCGGAGTCTATGCTGTTATCGCAGTACTTCTTAAGAGAAGCTGGTTTAAGAAACTAGAATTAAAGAAAAAAACTACTTCTGACAAATAAAAAACTTACTTTTGTTGCATATAATCTACAGACATCTAACTTCTAATAGATTAAATTCAGAATAGTGTTAGCAAAGGTTTTCTCAGGAACAACAATTGGTTTAGACGGGGTTTTAATCGAGGTTGAAGTCGACGTTGCGGAGAAAGGATTTCCGACTTTTAGTATTGTTGGTCTACCAAGTAAATCGATTGACGAGGCAAAAGATAGAGTGAGGACAGCAATTGAAAATGCGAATTTTGAAATGCCTGACTCTAGACTAACGGTCAATCTTGCGCCTGCAAATATTCCAAAAGAAGGATCTGGTCTCGATCTTCCCATTGCGATTGGAATTTTAGCCGCCTCAGGCAGTTTAGACAAAGAGCGTTTATCGACAAGCTTATTTGTTGGAGAATTATCATTGGAAGGCAAAATTCGAAGAGTGCCGGGAGTTATTTCTATTGCCCTCTTGGCAAAAAAATTGAAACTTCAGGAGTTATATGTACCTGGTGAAAATGCAAAAGAAGCAGGTTTGATCGATGAACTTACCATCTATCCGGTTCAAACAATCGCCGAATTAATCCTTCATCTCAACGGCCAAAAACCAATGCCTCCGCAAGAAAAAATTAAGTGGGAACAGATAGTCGATAAAGAAACATATGAATTCGATTTTTCAGAGGTGAAAGGCCAAGAACAGGCTAAACGCGCTCTTGAGATTGCGGCGGCCGGTTTTCATAATGTGCTTTTAAAGGGGCCGCCAGGGGCTGGTAAGACAATGCTTTCACGGGCTTTTCCCTCGATTTTACCCATGATGGACAAAGACGAAATTCTTGAGGTCTCTAAAATTTATTCTGTTTCGGGACTATTGCAGGACAAATTTTTTATCGATAAGCGACCTTTTAGATCACCACATCATACCACATCACGCATTGGACTTATTGGTGGAGGAACTCATCCGACGCCGGGTGAAATTTCTTTAGCTCATCGTGGAGTTTTATTTTTAGACGAGCTGCCAGAGTTTCCAAGGAGCGTTCTTGAGTCGCTTAGACAACCATTGGAAGACGGAAAAGTTTCCATATCTCGAGCATCTGGAAGTTTGACATTTCCTTCACGATTTTTGCTTCTGGCTGCCTCCAACCCGTGTCCTTGTGGTAACTTGGGAAATCCAAAGAAAAACTGTATCTGTCTGCCGGGGGCTGTCTTAAAATATCGTAAACGTTTGTCTGGACCGCTTTTGGATCGAATAGATTTACATATTGATGTACCACCGGTTAAAGAAGAAAGTTTGGATCTATACAAAGATGCTGAGTCAAGCAAACAAATACAGCAAAGAGTCATGTTTGCCCGTGCTAGACAGTTGAGGCGGTTTAGTAATTCATCTGTCAAAACCAACGGAGAGATGAGTTCTGCGCAAGTAAAAAAATATTGCCGCCTATCGAACAAAGCCCTTGATCTTCTAAAACAAGCAATTGCTCGATTATTTTTATCTGCTCGTTCTTATTTTAAAGTCATTAAAGTAAGCCAAACAATCGCTGATTTGAATGGAAAAGATAAAATCGAATCTTCCTATATAGCTGAAGCTCTTCAATATCGACTAAAAGAAGAGTAAAACAAGTCATTGACAGAGTAAAATAAGTAAGATACTATAATAATAATCTCTATGGCAAAAATTAAGTACATTTTATTTGTATTTCTGCTTGCAGTCACCAAGCCAGTAGCTGCGCAACCATGGCTGGTACCTAGTCAAGGAATACCAACGATTCAAGTAAGAGAAAAAGAGCTAGGTTTTAGGATCCCAAATTTGAGCGAAATTTTAACCTTTGCCATCCGTGGATTTTTTATTGTCGCAGGACTTCTGGCTCTTATGTACCTTCTTCTTGGTGCAATGGCGTGGGTCACCTCAGGAGGCAACAAAGAAAATGTTGATAAAGCCAGAGACAAAATAACAGCTGCAGTTCTTGGAGTCATTCTTATCGTCGCAGTTTTAGCTATCATCGTTACGCTTGAGCGAATAGCCTTTGGAGGCAATCTCTGTCTGGGGGTTTCATGTGGTATTACTATTCCATCTCTTCTTACCTGTCCTGATGGAACTAGACCACCAGTGGGTGTACCATGTCCGTAAAAAGATCAATCCTTGACAAAGAAATTTCGTTAGAGTAGTATAGATTTAAATCGTATGTCAAAACTAAGACACCTTTTATACTTAGTCTATTTCACATTGGTAAACCCTGTTTTTGCTCAAGAGGAACCAACGATTCAAGTAAGAGAAAAAGAGCTAGGTTTTAGGATCCCAAATTTGAGCGAAATTTTAACCTTTGCCATCCGTGGATTTTTTATTGTCGCAGGACTTCTGGCTCTTATGTACCTTCTTCTTGGTGCAATGGCGTGGGTCACCTCAGGAGGCAACAAAGAAAATGTTGATAAAGCCAGAGACAAAATAACAGCTGCAGTTCTTGGAGTCATTCTTATCGTCGCAGTTTTAGCTATCATCGTTACGCTTGAGCGAATAGCCTTTGGAGGCAATCTCTGTCTGGGGGTTTCATGTGGTATTACTATTCCATCTCTTCTTACCTGTCCTGATGGAACTAGACCACCAGTGGGTACAGCGTGTCCGAAATGATTTAAAATATCAAGCCACTTGACAAATAAAAATGGGTAGGGTAGGATTGAACTATTAATATGTCAAAGTTAAAATACTTTCTATTATCTTTACTCTTTTTTACGCAAACTCACCCAGTCGTTGCACTAATAAGTCCTTCACCAACTCCTTGTCCGACAGGAAGTAAAGATTGTATACAGGCAAGCGAAAGGGATATAGGTTTTAAGATTCCTGATCTGAGCGATATTTTAACCTTTGCCATCCGTGGATTTTTTATTGTCGCAGGACTTCTGGCTCTTATGTACCTTCTTCTTGGTGCAATGGCGTGGGTCACCTCAGGAGGCAACAAAGAAAATGTTGATAAAGCCAGAGACAAAATAACAGCTGCAGTTCTTGGAGTCATTCTTATCGTCGCAGTTTTAGCTATCATCGTTACGCTTGAACAAATAGTATTTGGTGGACGATTGTGTTTAGGACTAACATGTCCAATAACAATTCCTTCATTATTAAAGGCACCGGCACCATAGTATCTTTTTTAGTTTTTTAGCTTCAAATGTTTAACTCCTTTGCGGTCAATGCACAAATTAGAGAGTGGAAAGATCTTCCAGGATGTTTAGTTGGCGATGTGCCTACCTTAAAATGTCTTGAGGTGGTCTTTGGCAATATTCTATTTATGTCTTCCGCCCTGACAATTTTTGTACTTTTTATTATGTTCGTTGTGGGAGCCTTTAGGTATCTCACTTCATTTGGTAATCCGGAGAATGTAAAAAAAGCCCAAGGAACGTTAAGATATGCACTCCTTGGCTTCATACTTTTTTTAAGCGCTTATCTGATAATTAATGTAATCTGTGTTCTTTTTTTGGGAGGATTTGGCAGCAGTTGTAGATTATTTAAATTGGAGATACCAGCACCATAGTGCTATTTTGTTGGCGTAACGAAAATCACCTTAACGCCGTTTTCTTCAGGTATTGGTGATGCCATACGATTTCTCTCCTTGATAAAATTGAAGGCGATAAAAAGCATGAGAGCAAGGCCGATTGAGATCAAAACTAAACCTGTAATTTTCATTGCTAGATAGCCAAATGGTTAAATAGCCTTTTCAATATAACAATTAGCTATGCAACCATTTAACCATTTATGTTGATTTTCTCCTTAATCAAATATTGTGGCCTTTTTTGTACTTCCTGATATATTTTACCAATATATTCTCCGCTGATGCCTATCGTGATAAGTTGAACTCCGCCCAAAAAAACAATGGAAAAAAAAAGTGAAGCCCATCCAGGAAGCCAGTCGCCCTGGCCCAGTATAAAATGTTGAATGGACTTGAAAACTATGACAAAGATGCTAAAGGCAGAAGTCAAGAAACCAAAATAGGTTGCTAGTCGGAGTGGCTTTGTTGAAAATGAGGTAATTCCTTCTAAAGCAAAGTTGAACATTTTAGAAAATGGGTAATGAGTCTCTCCGGCAAAACGTCTTTCCCGTTTAAACAATACATATTCGGTAGGAAATCCTCCCCAAGCAGTTAACCCGCGCAAAAAACGAGAGTGCTCAGGAAGATTGTTTAAAAAATTAACAACTTTTTTGTCCAATAATCGATAATCTCCGACGTCGTCGGGGATCTTGCTATCAGATAAAAAATTAATAAACTTGTAAAAAAGATAAGCGGTAAGTTTTTTAAACCAGCTATCAACATCTCTTTTTTCGCGCTTTGCATAGACGATTTTTGCTCCTTTTTGCCATTTTTCGATCAGCTTTGGGATTATATCAGGCGGGTCTTGAAGGTCAGCGTCCATAGTCACAATGGCTTCTCCTTTAACATGTTGATAGCCGGCGGTCAACGCCATTTGATGACCAAAATTCTTCATAAATGTGATAAGTTTGATATTTGAGTTATTCTGTGCCAGTTCCTTGATAGTTTTTGCGGTCTCGTCTTTTGAGCCGTCGTCAACGAAGATAACTTCATATTGATAAGACCTAACGACGCCGATTAGACGTTTGAGGAGTGGTTTGATATTTTGCTCTTCGTTGTAGACCGGAATAATTAGAGAAAGAAGAAAGTCCTTATTCATGGAGATATTATAGCGAATAACATTAGGTTTTACTGACCTTAAAATAAGAGTCAAGGGTGCCATGAACCAGAACGAAGTTCGGTTCATGGCCATGTACCGTGTTTCGCGTAGCGAAACTCTGGTTCATGGTTACGGGGCCGGGAGTTGAACCACGGTCTAGGAGATTATGCACCTTCTTCGATTGCTCGAAGGGTAGGACTATGTCTTCACCCCGTAAAATAGGGGGTCGGCGTATAGTCTCTACGGGGTCCTGATATTACGTCGGGACTTCCCACGGCGTTACCCCGAGTAACTCGGGGTTTCACCGTTATAGCCGATAGATAATACAAAATTACTTTTGTATCTGCCCATATTTGAGCCTCCTGTGCAACCGTACACTACCCCGTATATTAAAGAGCTTATTCATTATACAGTTAGTTATTTACTAAGTCAACTTGCAATTGAATATGGTATAATCGATAATAGATCTATTCTATGGCAAAATCAAAAGAAAAAATAGAGGCAAGAATTTTAAGAAGAGAGGGAAAAAGCATAAAAGAAATAGCTAAAAAGCTTCACGTATCACCAGGAAGTATTAGTGTTTGGTGTCGAGATATTGAATTAAGTAAAAATCAGATATTAACTCTTCAGAAGAGAATGTTAGATATAAATTATGGGAATAGAAGTAAATATTTAAAAAGAATTAAAGAAGAAACAAATAAAAAAATAATTCACTTAAATAGTGAAGGTGTGAAAGAAATTAACAAACTATCTAAAAGAGAAATTTTTCTTGTAGGTGTAGCCTTGTATTGGGCCGAGGGGTTCAAAAAAGATCATCAGGTGGGATTTGCAACAAGCGATTCAAAAATGGCTAAATTCTTTATACACTGGCTTGAATTATCTTTTAAAATAACACATAAAGATCTTATTTTAAGGGTAACGGCAAATATTTCTTACAAAAACAAGATCAAAAACTTAGAGAAATACTGGTCGGAAAAACTAAATATACCTCTCCAACAATTTTCAAAACCTTTTTATCAAAAAACAAAATGGAGAAAAAAATATGAGAATAAAGATGAATATCATGGTGTTATTAGAATAAAAGTTAGAAGAAGCATTGACTTATTGAGAAAAATTTATGGTTATATCGAAGGAATTTCTCTTACTGCTAAAATAGACTAATGAAAAGGTGGCAAAAATACTGGTTATTTTTTCTCATTATATTTTTTCTAATGCATCTTATCCGTGATCTTCTACAGGATATGGAAATAAAAAACTTTCTTTCAACTACGATGGTAAAATCTAGACCATATACATTACCACTGTACTGGGTAATTATTAATACGTATGCCATAGAAATAATAGTAATTATCTTCTCTTTTCTAAGTTTAAAAAGGAATAAATTTGGAACAATGGGTTATTTAACAATTTTTTTAACGTCATTTTTCTCTGTTGCTTGGCTAGTTTATTGGTTTGTTCTTTAAATACTTTAATCTATTAATAGATTAAAGTGATCTACTTGACAAATATCTGCCACCACTGAAGATAATTAGGCAAAGGAGTGGGGGTTATGATGTTGGGGGTTGGAGTTGGTTGCTTGAGTATTATCGCTACCTCATCAGGTTTTAAGAGATTGAGTTTATCTCTTATAGTTTTTTCAATTTCATTAGGATCGCTTTTTTTTAGAACCATGGTTTTTAGCTCGGTATTTCTTTTTTTTTCCTTTTCATGATCGTTGCGAAAATCTTCATAAAAAACCAGTTTTTTTCTATAGTCAAAAAGATTTTTTGTCAAAGAGGAAAAGAAGAAAAGAATAAGTAGAAAAAAAATAATATTTCTCAAAATCTTCATAGCTTTGGTAAATATAAATTAACAAGAGCCAGCTGTTTTTTATAAGTTAACACCAGATCTTCTCTTTTGCCTTTTTGGAAAGCCTCTATCGATTCAAGCAGCTCCTTTCTGATCTTGCGTAAAACAATCAATACTTCATCATCTGTAAGGTCGGCTCTTTTCTCAATTTCTTTGTTTTTAATTTGTGCTAAAATATACCTTAGGGTTGTTAGTGTTTCTTGTTCGTGATTTTTGAGAGCTTGAGTCTGATGTTTGATCAAAGTATCTTTTACCATTTTCCAATTATACCCCGCTTAGCGCGGTTATATCAAGCTTAGTTTGGTTTTTATTATGAATAAAAAGAAGACTAAAGATGTCGTAGAAATTTTTAGCAACTTCAAAAAAGTTTTGGCGGCAAAACCTTCATTGACTGAGATGTTTGCTGATGTTCGAATGATGCGATTTAAAATAAAACCCATAACTGGAGATATATCCATATTGCAATTAAAAAATCATCGCCTCATCGAGACATTGTGGAGTCTGGGAAAGCTGGATGAAGTATTCCAAAAGGAATATGCTAATTTATCGAAGGATCAAAAAGATGTTTTTTTTAAGCTATTTGACAACCTTTATCAACAGTTTCAGCATGAGCTTAACCGAATCAGCATAAATCCAGAATTAAAGACAAGACCTCCTCACGTGATTGAGATGGAAATATTTAAGGAAATATCTTCTGAGAAAACGAATTAAAATAGATCATTTACTATGAATAAGTTCCCCTTAGTTCTTGATTTAGAGACAAAGTATACATTTCGTGATTTCGATGACCCTAAAAAGTTAGGAATCACTGTCGTTGGCATTTATGACTATCGAGATAATAAGCTTAAAACATTCCTTGAAGCCGATATAAATAAACTCTTTCAACTTCTGGAATCAAGTTCATACATCATCGGATTCAATGTCGTGAGTTTTGATTTACAGGTTCTTCAAAGATACTATCCAGGAAAACTGCAGCATTTTTCAACGTTTGATTTACTGGATGACATAAAATCTAAAATAGGAAGAAGGCTGTCTTTGAACGATCTTCTGTATGCCACTTTAGGCAAAAAAAAATCAGGCCATGGTTTGATGGCGATAGACTATTTTAAAGAGGGTAAATGGGAAGAGCTTAAAAAATATTGCCTGGATGATGTGATGTTGACGAAGGAACTTTTTGAATACGGATCTGAAAAAGGAGAGGTGATGTATCTAAACGAAAAAGGCAAGGTGTCGATTAAGGTTAACTGGAAAGCGTATCTCAAGGAAGGAGGAAAATCAGACACGCATCTTACCCTCCCGTTTTAAAACTAGAAGAGAAATGAAAATTTTATCTTCTTAAAAATATAAGTAGATCGTATTTTTTTTCTAACTGATATTTAGGATTATTGTATAAATACGTAATGATTATTCTTGAATAGTCTTCGACCTTTTTATAGCCTGAAATATTTTGACCTTCATTAAAAATGATCAACTTTGGCATATTTTTAGCTATGTCTCTAACTATTTGTTTACTACTATCTGGATTATTGGCAACCCAAGGCAGGAAAAAATAATAATAGGACCCTGGCTCTCTTTTTGTCAATAAATAAACCTCAGGTTGAAGAGGATAGATAAGAATTTTGTCATTTGATGCAGTTTGTGAGTTTACAATATTAACCATTTTAGAAATTGAATGATCCTGATTTTTATTTTTAAGCCAAAAAATATAAGGACCTAAAAATAATCTTAAAGAAAAGACAAAAATTAGAGATAAAAACAGCCCAAAAAATATTTTTTCTGTTTCTAAAATATAAAGAACAAAAGCGATAAGAAAAAATGTCAAAGGTAGCATATGGAATCCACCTAACTGAACACTTAAAGACACACACACAAGCATTAAGAGAAAAATTTTTCTGATAGCTATTTTTTTCTTTTTCCACGCAAAATATAAAGCAACAAAGGAAAAAATAAATACGGTAAGTTCAAATAACAGAGAAATTCTAATAACCCTAGAGAGAGTTATGGGAAGTAGATGAAAATAACCTAATACATTGGTTATTTGAGTAATAAAGTAGAAATAATATTGATTAAATAGATTATATTGATTTGAATAATATTTTGTATTAAAGATAATCACATCCTGCCAAAAATGTGGCCAATCAATAAATAGCCAAAATATAAAAGCTGGTAGGAAAGTTAAAGAAGCCAGCCAGACTGTCCTTTTACCAGAAAATGTAGCATCAACATACATTAACACTGTGATCGGTAAATAAATAGGATAGAGAATTAAAATGCTGCTTTGAATCAAAAAAAAGAGGTAGAAGTACCAAAAAGTTGATAGTTTTTTTTGAAAAAATAATAAGCAATACATTATTAAAGAAATATTAATTAAAAAAGACTGAGGTGATGGAAAGAAAGTCAGATTGGAGAGACCTAAAAATGCATACAAAATAACTATGATCAAAGTCAGTAAAAATCTTTGCGATAGGTAAAAAAACAAGGTTGTTGTGAAAATAAAAAATAAATATAAAAGTATTCTTGGTAGTAATAAACTGCAACTACCGCTTAATTTATAAAGTAAAGCTGCAAAATAATACATTCCGGGAAAATGATGCGAAAAAAAATCTCTATAGATTATTTTTCCACTATTAATTAGGCATCCTCCCAATAAATAATCTGCACTATCTGTAAACTGTCCTACTGGGATGATTGTAATCAGAATAAAAAGATGGAAAAGTAACAATAGAATTAATTTGAGATGTAAAGAAGATTTCCCCATTAGACGTTATTTTTCACAAAAATAATAAAGGTAAACTTTTCTATCAAAGAAATAAATATTGCCGGCGGGACAGTAATTTTTAAACTCTTTTCCGTGTGGTGTGACGATCAAAGGGCGGTTGGATTGAACATACTTTTGTCTTTTTAAAAAATAATCTTGTTGAAAAGGTCCAGAGGAAAACCATTCCCAGTAGAAATATAAAGGTTTAAATGTATGAAAGCTCTGTGGTTGGAGTAGTGAAACAAAAGCATCGCCAGAGTCATTTATATATGTTCTGTTTTTTGCGAGACGCTTAGATAATTGCATACTAAACGTCTCGATAATTTTTTTTTCTTGTTTGGTTAACTTTATATAACGTAATGTAGGAACCTTATTAGTATCTTCGTTTGCTTTTTGGAATCTGATAGCTCCGGGAACGACTCTTACGATAAAAAGACAGATGATTATGATGGTAAAGACGGTTTTCCAGTGAAAGAGCTTGGAGAAGGTATAGATAAAAAGCCCAACCATCGGTGTTGCTGCCCAAAAAGCATGAGAAAAGTCGGTCAGAGGATAGTATTGGATCCACGAAGCAAGGCAGACAAAACAAACAACCAGAAGTTTGATAGATTTTGTTTTGAGAGCTAAATAGACAATATTTAACGGAAGCAGGATAAAGATGAGAGTTAGGTAGAACTGTTGCCAATAGATTGTTGTTTTCCAGTATCGAGCTAAAAACAGACTTTTTACTATTTGATCCAAACTTATACCTCGCACAACTTGCGCCCATGCTTTAGCTAATACAAACGACTGCAGCCACCAATCATGGAGTGCCATATTTTGAAAAAGGTATAGCGCAAAAGGAAGAGATGCTAAGAAAAAACCAAATATCAAACTAAATATTGCAAGAATTGCTTGACGAAATGACAATCTGTTAAAAAATCGAAGAAAGATAAGGAAAACCGCTATTGAGATAAATAATAGAATACCAACAGGTTGCCTGCACCAAAAAGCTAAAGAGGTTGTTAGTCCAATAAGTATAAGTTTTTTCTGACTCTGTCTTTGACAGTAAGAAAGAAGTAAAAGCAGGGCCATCAGTTGAAAAACTAGCGCGTACACCGAAGACCATGGATGGAAATAAAAATCATAGAAAGGCGCCAGAGCAAGCCAAAAAATAAGCGAGATTAGTGTTAGTTTTTTTGATAAAAATTCTGACCAAATGTGCCAAAGTAGAACTGAGGCGATAGCGTAAAACAATGCAGTTGTTAGGCGAATGACTATGAGATACTCGCCAAATATTTTAATCGCCGCAGCTTGAATAAAAGTTGTCAGTGCTCCGTACTGTGTGAATGTATCTCGAAATAGTATCTTTCCCTGAGCTACGTCAATTGCCGGTTTAAGAAGAATTCCATCATGAACGGTATCTATATTGATGATTGCAAAAGGCGTTATAAAGACAAAAGTAAGAATTAATATCACAAGGGAGATGGGTAACTTTTTTTGCATCGTCATTATTTTACACAATAAGATAGATCCAAATATTCGTTTTGAATTGATCGCGTTGTCATATTACGAATTAGACCCATAATATGATATAATTCTTGCCACTTATTATGGCATTTTCGGAAGCACTAAACGGTTGGGTGAAGTTAAACGAAAAGCCTCAATCAGCAAGCGGTGTTATTACGGTTCTTGGGTACTGTGAACGAGGAAGTCATTTTACATCTCCCTGGCAGGTAAGCCAGCTTGAGTTGTTAGATCTGTCTTCCATCCAAGCGCCATCTGAAGTAGAGCGCATGGCCCAAGTAGGAGTAGAAATGTATTTTGATTTAGCAATACAAATGCACTCTCAAGATTGTAATGAAATACCAAATTTAAATGTGAGTGTGGATCTTGGAGGTAGAAAATTCTTCAAAAGAAATTACAAC
>CAYSQE010000002.1:153345-158118 GCA_964433155.1 uncultured Gammaproteobacteria bacterium
TTTAAATGTGAGTGTGGATCTTGGAGGTAGAAAATTCTTCAAAAGAAATTACAACTCAATTAGATAATTATTCTTATAAATTGATAAAAGAATCATTAGAAACTGCATGTTTCAAAATCATCTGTAAGTCTCTGGATTAGAGGTATTAAATTAAATAGACAACAACTTCAAAAACTTTATTTAAATAAAAGAACAGGAGGATTAAAGGGAAGTATTATTGCTTCCATGAATAAGATAAGAGAAAGGGAGATATTAACAAAAAAACTTATGGAAAATGGAAGAAGTCAAATAGGTCAATTGTCGGAAAGAGAAAAATTTATCGCAGGTATAGCTTTGTACTTCGCGGAAGGAAGCAAATTAGACAAACAAGTTGTTTTCTCTAATTCTAACTCAAAAGCTATAAAGTTTATGACAGAATGGTTAAGAAATTTTTGTAAGGTGCCAAATAATAAATTCAGACTTAGTATTTATATTCATGACAATCTGGATGAACAAAGAGCCAAAATTTTTTGGTCAAAACTGACAAATATAAATATTTCTCAATTTACTAAGAATTATATTGTAAAAAATAATATTGGAAGGTATAGAAAAACTATCAATGAATATGGTGTTTGTAGAATTACTATTTGTAATGTCAATCTCCAAAGAACAATTATGGGTTGGATTTCAGGATTGATTGGGATATAATCTAGATGCTCTTTGACAACTGCAAATATCCCCGGTAGCTCAACGGTAGAGCAAGAAGCTGTCAATTGGCAGCCTTCCGAAGTAATTCGGAAAGGAAAATCGGGCTAATTCGGAAGACTCCTTCAAAGTTAAGGACAATCCCGAGCTAAACTCCGCCTAAGGCGGGGAAACGTGTAGAGACTATATACCCGAGTCCGATGTTTCATCGGACATAAGATAGTCCATTCCTTAAGGCAACTTGAGGGTTAATGTAACTTCGAGGTTACTGGTTCGAATCCAGTCCGGGGAGCCAAGATTTCTTTGGACTTCCATAACAATCTATATATTTTCTTGCATCCTGGCATTGACAGCGCGTTGTGTTTTTGATAGCATTTTTTAATGAGAAAAATTCTTGTAATAAGCACCTTCCTCATATTTGTTTTCATAATCTTATTTGGACTTAACCTTAGCATGCAGATTATGGAAGATGGAAGAATGTCTAATTGTCCTTTTACAACAGGTCAATCTTCAATGTGTCAGATGCCGTCAGGCGATCATATTTCTAAATGGCAGCAAACATTCATCGCAATTTTCCAATCCGCTTATTATTTGATTTTTCTTGTGCCATTTATCATTGTTTTTAGATTTTTAATCTATCAATTTACCTTAGCTTCACCAAGTACACTCGCGTTTCATTCCTATAAGATACATCATCCTGATTCAAAGACTTTCAATTATCTTCTTGAAGCCTTTTCTAACGGGATTCTCCACCCCAAACTTTACAACTAAAAACAATCGCTACAGCCTCCTTTTTTGTTTATTAGTTTCTTTATTTCTTTAAAAGATATGAGAATTAAAATCAATAATAAAACCATAGTAATCGCAATCTTAGTTCTTCTCGGGTTAGGATATTTCTATGTTGCCAAAGTTAATCCATTTAATTTCTCATCACGCTTAAACAACAAAGGATTTGTGCCAGTAAAAGGAGTTTTGGCAGCCAAATTCGAACATTTAAGTCAGAATGGTAATTCCTCTTGCTCGGGTGATTTTACAGATTCCATAAAAACTATGCCCGATAATGCCCGTCTCCAGGGCTCTTGCTGTAGCCAAATGAGCTACCATCGTTATAGTGAACAGGTTGAGGGATTAAAGAAGTATAAAGACATAAAAGAAATTCCGCCCGATCCTTATGATATCGAGGCGGGGTTAGCGAAACGCCTTATGTCTCATTATGATGATAACTTAACTCCCGAACAACAAAAAGCCTATGACTATGCAATGAAGCATTCTAGCGAAAAAGGGCCTTGTTGCTGCAAGTGTTGGAGGTGGTTTGTCTATGGCGGATTAGCTAAGGTACTCATTCAGGAATACGGTTTCATAGGAGAACAAGTAACAGAGGTCTGGAATTTATCGGATGGTTGTGGAGGAGATAGCGAGCACCATCACTGAGAGCTTTAATAGAAAATGAAAAAAATGAAAAAGAAAAAAATAATTTCGCAGAAAAATCTTGATAAAATCTTTACGGGTTTATTTTACGGTTTGATTGGAACTGTTTCTTTTCTGGGTTTATTTCTCCTTTTCTATTGGAGCCTTCGCCTTAATGCCAGTATTGATAACCTAATAAGAAACTTTTATGGAGTACCCTTGTATTTCTGGCCTTATGTTTTTTTGACTGTTGGAACTCTTGTTCTTTTTGGGATAAATGTTCCCCTGCTTGTTTATCGTTGGCGAAAATATGGATTTCCTAAACTTAAAGGACACGCAGGAGGCGGTTTAGGAGCGGTTATTGGAGTTTTGGCTTCAGCTTGTCCTGTCTGCGGCTCAACACTTTTATCGGCAATAGGTGTTGCCGGAGGAATTGCTGCGTTTCCCCTTGCTGGGCTTGAGCTTAAAACCTTGTCTTTCGGGTTAATGCTCGTTCCTTTCTGGTTGACAACAAACGAGTTAAGAATCTTCAGCAAAGGTGGTAAGGAATGTCCGATTCCAAAAGACCCGTCTCTTAAAAAAACAGAAAGACCTTGGTTACTGTTTTTACTTATACAAACAGCTGTTTTTGTCTACGCCTCTTGGACAATGCTCCAAATAGACCCGGCAGTTGCAAGATTACTCTCAAAATCAAACCTTATCAATCCTCAAGATAACAAACTCAATACTTTAACCAATCCCCAAAGAGGAAATAAAATATACGATGAAGTAGTCGCAAAAGTTCTTCCTGAGGGGGGATTTCAAAGCAGGATTTCCTTAAAAGACAGCGTTGTTAAACTTGTTGAAAACGGAGTAATAGATAAAGGGAAATTTGGACGACTTTATCAGGAAAGAGGAGGGTTGCCAGATGACCTTCAAGATGTTTTAACTAAGTCATCAGATAAACCAATTCTTCTGACAAGAGAAAATGCCAACTATTATGTAAACCTTATCTGGCCTTTGGGACTTTCTAATTATATGTCTACCAACAAAAAAAGCCCTGTCTTCGGAGACTCTCTTTTCAATTTCGCCTCAACCGGTGGCTGGAAATTAGGAAGGGAAGAAAATGGAGGAACCTACTTTAACAAGTTTCAGATAGTAAAATTATCACCTCAACAGGAGGCACTTGTTACCAAAATTGCCGAAAATACCTATCGTCCTTGTTGTGACAACTCAACTTTCTTTCAGGACTGCAATCACGGTTCTGCTCTTCTTGGAATTCTTCAACTCGGAGCTTCACAAGGGTTGTCGGAAGAAGAGCTTTACAGGGACGCTCTCGCCTTTAATTCTTTCTGGTTCCCACACAATTATATTCAAACAGCCCTCTATTTTAAGGTCGTAAAAAACACCGATTGGGAAGATGTGAATCCCCAAGAAGTAATGGGCTACGACTATTCGGCAGTTTCGCAGTGGAGTAAAAATGTTGCCGAAGAAATTGCAAAAATTCCGAACTTAATTCCTCAAGATGAAAGAGGAGGAAGTTGCGGAGTATAATATATGGTGTATGAGAAAAATAACTATTACAGCAATCTCACTCCTATCCTTGGTATTTCTACTTACTTTTCCTGTTTTGGCCCAAGATAACCATACAGCACGAGAAGAGAAGGAGGGAAAAATAGTTTGGGACAAACTTCAAACCAAGCAAATAACCTGCGATACATTATCTGATGATAATTTTGGGGTGCTTGGCGAATACTATATGGGACAGATGGTTGGAGATTCCCATGAAGCTATGAACGTCATAATGGAGCGGATGATGGAAGAAGATGGTGAAAAGCAGATACATGTTATTTTGGGAAAAAGGCTTTCAGGTTGCGACACTACAGCTGCCCTTCCTCAAGGAAGTGCAGGCTTTATGCCAATGATGATGAATATGATGATGGGAGGAGGTGTAAATCCTATGATGGGTTTTGGAAATATGATGGGCTGGGGAGGTTTTGGTTTGCTGTTTTCGCTTTTTTGGATTGTTATTTTGATTGATTTGATACTTCTTGGAGTTTTTCTCTGGAAGAAAATCACAAAAGATAGGAAATGAAACTCGGTATTATATTACAATCTAACAATCCAGAACATATCTGGAATACCCTGCGTTTGGCTATAACATCACTTAAAGCTGAACACTTTGTAACGATATTTTTGATGAATGAAGGAGTTGAGGTAGACGCAATTGATGATACAAAGGATTTTGATATTTCAAAAAAACTTGAGAAATATAAACAGCTGGTGGCAAGATATTTGCTTGTGGCACCTGTCTTAAAGTAAGAAACAAGGCTGAAGTTGCAAGCTGTCCTACCTCTTCAATGGATGAGCTTTTGAAGATGATTGAAGAGTCAGATAAAGTTTTGGTCTTTAGTTAAAAAGCGCTAATAACTGCTCTGTCTGCTTTTGAAGATGTTGGATATTCTCACTATAATCTACCCATCTAAAAGTTCGAAAATCATCCCTCCTTCATTAACCCCCTTCGCTAAAGCTTCGAGGGTCAAGTAAATTTCGGAAGGGCAAGCCAGTCGAGCGAGCAAGGGCGGATTGGAGCCAAAAAAGGCGTTATCGAACGAAAAATCTCCCTCTTTATTCATGAGGGTACTATATAAAAATAGATTAACAAGGAATGTATGGTATACTTTAAAGTACATGAGTAATTCA
>CAYSQE010000003.1:0-83560 GCA_964433155.1 uncultured Gammaproteobacteria bacterium
GATAAAAACAACCTGAAGTATCGATTTCATACAACCATATATTTCAATCAACCTATAATCCATTGACTTTTATTTTGAAAACTCATAAGATAGCTATATTATGCTTACACAAAATGATATTAAAAAACTACGACAGTTATTGGCTACAAAAGATGATTTAAAAAGGTTTTCAACGAAAGAAGATATTATAAGTCTGAGGCAGGAATTAAAAAAATTTGCTACCAAAAAAGATCTTGAAAAATACGCGTCAAATGAATATGTAAGAAAGCTTACTGATGAATTGATTGAATTCATTCAAGTAACAAACGAGGTAACAAAAAAAGAAATCATTGAGGAACTAGGAGGTCAAACAAAACAGTTTGCAAAAGAAGTTTCCACAATACTTACAAATCACGAAGGTCGTATTCGAAAGGTTGAAATAAAGACTGCATTAAACTAATGTCTAACTAACTGTTATGCTTATTTTAATGGAATCAAATTCGCAAGCATTTTTTAATTTTTTCATTATTAACCCCAGTTTTGCTGGGGTAATAGATTAGATATTTAATTTGTCTAAATTATCAACCCCGCGCAAGCGGGGTTTTTTATTCTCTATGGAAAGACAGACAATGACTAGAAAACAACTTTTGCTGATTGTTAAAATTGTGAAAAAAGGTCCCTACCCAGAAGTTGAGAGACTCGCACAAGGGCTAATGTGTATATATGAACTTCCCAGATGTGGAGCAAGCCTTTTGGAAAGAGCTATTAATGTTGCTCACAAGAATACTTTTAAGCAAACAAATAACACCGTTGATAAACCTGTTGAATTTTAAAAGTTTTTTGTTATATTTACATTATGAAGACGAAAATTTCTAATTTATTCTTTTTGTTCTTTAACCCCACTTTTAGCGGGGCAAGTTCGTAGTTAATTAATAATTTTTAATTATAGCCCCGCGCAGGCGGGGTTTTTTTATGGTTGAAAGTAGGTGATTTAAATGGTACAAAAACACGAAGCAAGAATTGAACAAACAGCTCGTTCTGATAAGGCAGTACAAGTCCCTATCTTAAATGGAGAAAATGTTGTTCGATATAGATTGATGAGAATAAGAATTTTAGGATTGTGGCATATTGCAAGATTGCTTCATCACGGATCAGCTAAACCTTTAACTGAAAATCAGCAAATGAAAATCCATCAGAGAAAAGCCCGTCTTGAAGAAAGAAAACGTTAAGAAAATATATTAATGAGATATAATATGAGAATCTTATGTTGCTGACTGAAGTTTTGGACATATACAATCTGATTGATCGCCCGGGGAAGGTCGCCTCACTTGTGGCTAAACTTTTTAAAAAGGAAAAAGTCGATGTAACTGTTAAAAAAGTTACCGAGAAATTAGGGTCAACAGAATTTATAAAAGTTGTCATTCCGGGAAAAAGGGGCAAAACAAGAAAAGGGAAAGCTCCAACGCTAGGTGTGATTGGTCGACTTGGTGGAGCGGGGGCAAGACCCGACGTGATTGGGCTGGTATCAGACGGTGATGGTGCATTAACTGCTCTTAGTATTGCTCTAAAATTAGCCCGGATGAAAAAAAACGGCGATCAATTTGAAGGCGATATTATTGTCGCCACTCATCTTTGTACAGATGCGCCAACCGAACCACACGAACCGGTACCATTTATGGGATCTCCAGTTGAACTGTCAACAATGAATAGATATGAAGTCGACCCAACTATGGACGCAATTTTGAGTATCGACACTTCTCGTGGGAATAAAATCATTAACACCATTGGTTTTGCAATTACTCCTACTGTAAAAGAAGGCTGGATTCTAAGAGTCTCTGATGACCTGCTAACTATGATGGAATATGTAACTGCCAAATTGCCCGCTGTTGTTCCTATAACTATGCAAGACATCACGCCTTATGGCAATGATATTTATCATTTTAATAGCATCATGCAGCCGACAGTTGCAACAAATGCTCCCGTTGTTGGAATTGCAATAACCGGAGAAATCCCTGTTCCTGGATCTGGAACTGGAGTCTCAAATCCTTTTCAAATCGATCTGACAGGACGATATGTAATTGAGGTAGCACAAGCCTACACAAAAGGAAAAATCAAATTTTACGATGATAAAGAATTCAGTAGGTTAATCAAACTATATGGTGATATGAAAGTTATGCAAAAGTTAAAAAGATGAAACGGCTTCTTCTCATCAGTAACTCTTTTGATCATAAAAAAGGCTATCTTGGACACTGTGGAGAAGAGATCGTAAATTTTTTAGGTAGAGTCAAGTCCGTACTATTTATTCCCTACGCTATTAAAGACTTCGATAAATACTCATCCACCGTAGAGAAACGGCTAAGAGAACTAAAATTTTCGGTCAAGTTTATTCACAAAGAAAAAAATCCACTTATTTCAGTTAAAACGGCTGAATCGATATTTATAGGAGGCGGTAATACTTTTAGACTCCTCAATGAACTCTATAAAAATAAACTTATTGAACTTATCAGAAACAGAGTAAAAGAAGGCCTACCATATATCGGAACAAGCGCTGGCTCCAACGTCGCATGCCCAACGATCATGACCACAAACGACATGCCTATAGTCGAACCTCCAAGTCTCAAGTCTTTGAATCTTGTCACATTTCAAATAAATCCGCATTATATCGATGCTGACCCAAAATCAACACATATGGGGGAAACAAGAGAAGATCGAATCAAAGAGTATCTTGAAGAAAACAGTAAGTTGGTGGTTGGACTTCGGGAAGGAAGCTGGTTGAGGATTGAGGGAAATAAAATAATGCTCAAAGGAAAGAGTGGAGCAAAAATATTTCAAAAAGGAAAAAAGCCAAAAGAATATCGTACAAATGTAAGTCTAGAAATTTAAAAAACTAGGTGTTTTCAAATCTCATCTCATATGGATACTCTCGTCCCTCTTCCATACAGTATCTGATCGCTTCCTCAACGTAGGGGAAGATTTCCTTGCTGATTTCTGCAACACGTGCGCATTTTTCATCGTGTGGCATCCAGAGATCTTGCTCTATAGATACCATCTGTAAATATGCCCGTCTGATCATGGGAATAAAGTTTAATTGCTGGACATAAGAAAAAAATAAATTATCTATTAGTGGAACTTGTACCACATGTTTAGATAACGGGTCAGCTGTGTGTTTTGCAATCGATAATGCAACCGCTTCTGAGATTGAAGATCTTTGTTGAGTCGCCAGCTCAAAATCATATCTCATCGCTTCTAAATCAGTCATTACTCTTTCTAAATCAATTTCTATGCCTCTCTGCAAAAATGCTCTTGCGAACGAAAGATCTGTATCAGACTGTAACTGAAACAATATCCCCTCAGCATTTTCAGGCATGGTTAATCCAAATTCAAGCTGTTGCATTGCAACCTCTAGCTGTTTAATGACTTCGGTGTTATTATTTTTTTTAGAATCTCTTTGCTTAAAATACTTTTGTAAAAGTGAGTTAAGCGTCTCTTTTAGATCCTGAGTCGAACTGATTTTTGTTGCAAAAAACTCTCTCTCTCCACCTAGCATCTGCAATAAAATACTAAGTCCTTCTGTCCGAATCTGCATTCGGGAAACTTTTTTTTCTAGTTGATCGTATTGAGCCATTATGAGTAAAACCTCTTGTGCCGTTTCTTCGTCGACACCATTCGATAGATTGATATCAGTAAATCTTCTCAAAAAATCAATAGCCTCATTCAGATTTTTCCCTTGCATTCTTAAAGGTGATGTTAGTAACTCATGCAATAAAACATCATCAGACAGCTTAACTCTGTCAGGATCAATAATTGGCGTCTCGTGCATAATATCACCTCTCCAGTTAAAGTCAAGAAAACCTGCTAGTCCTACAGGATATTCAAGGCCTCGATTAAGAATCCATTTGACAATCGCCGCCATCTGTAGATTAGACTGTTTTGTAAGAACTTGTTCCACTCGCGCCTCGTCAATTGGTGCATTCAACACAAGAGATACAATGTATTGATTTTCTCTTTCAATTGTTAAATGGTCTATTTGTTTTCCTCGAGCATACAACGTATATTGATCCAAAGCCAGATCACGAAACAGTTGTGGCTCCCTTTCGTAAATAACGCCTTTGACGATGTCTAGAATCTGCGGATGATGATATGTTGCAAGGACCCAAGCTTTTGTAAAATTATCGGTCTGGAAAAATGGAGGATCCACATCAAAACGCTTTGCCAATCCCTCGGCATATGGTTTATACACTTCAAACCAATCTTTAAGATATCCTCTTTCAGCTAAATCTAAATCTTCGAAAGGTACTCGAACCACACTGGTAAAAGGATTTACCAAGTACGCATATCTCGCTGCAGCGGCAACGGCTCGATCATAAGACTGTTGTGTTTTTTCTTTTGCGTTCTCAACTCCCTCCTCTTGGATTTTCAGATACCACGGGAAAGTCTCATCATAAAGTATGGTTGCACCATTAGTTGGAATGACTGCTCCAGTAACTTGTGTCCAGGTAGGCGATTGAGCAAGTATATGCTCAGAGTAGGTCCTTACTAATTCTTTACCGTTTTTTCTTTTGGCGAGCTGGTTTTTTATCCTTGTGTCAGCGGTTTCTTGAGCACAGAGTCCACCCGCACCAAGTATCCTATCTGCTCCGTTCGATCTTGCAATAAATTGCGATATGTTTCGATCAATAACTGCAATCCGCATTGCAGAGGGTCCGTAGAATCGTGTCAATCTATTGTAGGTTGCCTCATCAAATTCATAGCCTGATTGGGGTCCAACCGCATCAGCAAGATAAGCATTAGCTTCATATTTTGAGGCACCACCTCTTGCAAAAAAACTTCTCAAAGCAGATCGCGCCGGTCTAGCTCTTGTCATGTCAAAATGAGCTTGAGATTCCGGTCTCTGTCTCACTACAGCAAGCGTTGCCCTCTGCACTGCCTGAAATTCGGCAAAGCTGGGAATGAGCAACTCATCGCCTTTTAATCGCTCGACTATTTGTCTGTTACCAACTCGTTCTACCATATTTTTTGGCCATAAAAAAACCGCCCTTTTGAGGGCGGGTTCTAATAACTAGGATATCACGTCACACGAAAACCGCCCCCATATACAGGGTCCAGTCCTTGCTGTGATACCTATTTAAACAGACTATATTCTTCATGTTTTAGAATTATAACACAGGAAACATGATCTTTGCAATGATCATGGGTTCTATGAATTTAACTATGGTAACGATTAGCTAGATTTCTCGCTATCGCCAAGTCTGACTTGGCTATCGCTCGAAACGGCAAATAATGCTAAAAAAACTGTATACGTCTATAAATCCTAACCACCGGATGATCAAAAACTGTCCAGGTTTCCTCAGAATTTTCGTCGGGGATTTCAAATTGAAAATTGGAAATTGAAAATCGGAAATTAATTTTTGGGTAGGACGTAAACTCTGCAACTTTTTCAAATCCTAATTTACCAGAAAAAAGTTTTTCGTAATATTCGTTCAGCAGTGGATATTTTTTCTTTAAATAATTACACCTTTTATCAGTTTGAGGTTTGAAATTTGAAGTTTGAAGTTTAATACACGTATTATTCATGAAAAGCCTCCGCGTTGGTACAAAAATATAATCAGCCTTTGCCAGATGTTGATCAAGTTGAAGTTTTAAATATGGATCATCATCTAGATGATAAAAATCGAAGGAAATGTATTTGTAGTTCATCGTTGGTAGCTCATAGTTTGTTGGTAGAACAGGAAGATCGACAACGTTTGCTGTCTCTGAAAGAATATATGAATTGGCTGGAATATTTTTATAGATCCACTCAGAAGCGGTAAAACGAACATCGGGATTTTGGTAGATCGAAAGATAGGCGATACCGGGTATAATAAGCAGTAAAGTTACAATAACTTTTATAACATCTGGCTTTATTTTTTGCAGAAACAAAATTGCCACAACCAACATGAGCGGCAAAGTTGGGGCTATAAATCTCGTCCATTTGGCAAATAAAAAAGCATTGGGAAAGAAATTTACAATAATTGCAATTCTCAGCAGATTATATTCCTTTTTCCTCCATGACAACAGCAAAATCCCTAAAATCCCCAATATAAACGCCGGCCAACCTAAAACATAGGGAAAAATTTTTTCTAACTGAAACAGGACAGGGGTAGTCTGATCAAATAGTCTGGTATAAAAAGCTCTATAATTCCCAAGTGCAATATCCGACTCATATCTGATCGAGCCTAAAAAGTCATTGAAAGATATGAAATTATGGGGAGAAAAAACGATGCTAAACAATAAACTCATTGCGGCTAATTTTATAAATGCAAAGAAATTATTTTTAAAAGAGTCCTTGAGAACAAACACAGGAATAATTAAATAAATAACCGAAGAAACTTTGCTAGCCATTGCTAAACCGCTAACCAGAGAAGTTAGAAGTAAGAAGTTTGAGATTGGAATTTTTTTGGCAGAAAATAATAAACTTAGATAAACTATTGTCGAATAAAATAACATCAGAAGAGATTCGGTCGTTCCAAAATGTGAAAACTGGATGAAGAAGGGCGAGAAGATGAGAACTAGAAAGGTAATTGGTAATTGGTAATTGGTAATTGAGATTTGTTTGGAATTTGGAACTTGCCTGCCTGTCGGCGAGGCAGGGAACTTGGAACTTATTAACGATATTATCCTTAACAAAACTAAAACGTTTAATATTGACGCTAACGCTGAAATCAATCTCAAACTTATCACGGCTTCTTCAAAACTAATCGGTCTCCCCAAATCGCCGTCAAAAAACTTTTGAATCATTGTTATTCCGTAACTAAGATAAAGCGGAAACTGTCCGTAAGCAAAGAAGTGAGGATTCATGCATTCGCTGATTTGGAACTTGGAACTTGGAACTTGGAACTTGTCGCAATTTAGAGACTGAACTGCGACAGCCATATTTCTCTCATCAGGGTGCATCGGGTAGGGGAGACCCCAGCCAAGATTAACAAATCTTGAATAAACCAATAATCCTAAAAGCAAAAAGCAAAAAGCAAAAAGCAAAAATTTACTGTTGATTTTTGGCACGTTAGATATTATTATATAGAAACAATCTTTATGATTATTGAAGTGTGAAATTTTATGCTTTACGAATTTACTTTTCTTCTTCCTGAGGAAGCAGAAGCAAAAACCATCCAAGAACTCATCCACTCCCAAAAAGGAAAAATTCAAAATGAAGAGGCGTGGGGTAAAAAAATTCTCGCCTATCCCATAAAAAAGCATGGCCGACAGACAGCCGCCTTCTATTATCACTGGTTACTAGATTTAGAACAAAATCAGATAACTGAGTTGAAAAAGAAACTCAATTTCAACGAAAAATTGATTAGATATTTGTTGTTAAAGGTTTAATTTTAATTATTAATTTTAAATTCTATATATGGCAAGTAGATCTTTAAATCGAGTCCTTCTGATCGGCAACCTTACACGTGATCCAGAGCTAAAATATACGCCAGCTGGAACCGCTGTTTGTACATTTGGTGTAGCAACCAATAGATCTTGGAAGACTCAAGACGGTGAGACAAAGGAAGAAACCCAGTATCATCGCATCGTAGCCTGGCAAAAATTGGCAGAACTTTGCGGAAAACTTTTGACAAAAGGGAGAAAGGTCTTCCTTGAAGGTAGACTTGTGTATCGAACGTTTATCGGACGAGACGGTCAACAACGAACAATCTCTGAAATAGTTTTGGATGATTTTATAGTCTTTGGCGATGGTCGCAGGCCAGCTACAACTGAGGAGACTCCAACCGAAGAAAAAACCCAAGTAGAAGAAACAACCGACGAGTCCACGCCTCCTGTGGAAGAAGCCTCAGCAGGCAAAAAAGAGGAGAAGGTTGAAGAAAAAAAAGAAGAAAAAAGCGATAAAAATGAAGACGTAAATCCCGACGATATACCATTTTGAGAGAGTTAGTTAGTTTATAGTTAGTTAGTCAATTGACTATTATGAACAAATGTTTTTTTTGTGAATATAACGTCGAACCAAGTTATAAACAAGTTGAAAACTTGGTGAAATTCTTATCACCTAGAAAAAAAATCTTAGGCAGAGATAAAACTAGTCTCTGTGCAAAACATCAGCGAAGACTTACAAAAGAAGTAAAATATGCACGCTATCTTGCTCTGGTGCCATATGTCTCTTATCAAGGCTTGCGTTAAAATATTAACTACTTACTAAGAACTACAAACTACTAACTTCCTAATTGTTATAATGAAGATATGACCATAATTATTTCTATACCTCTTGATGCAAAATGCTTATTAACCCCAGGTCAAAAAGTAGATCTAGAAACTCCTTTTATTGAAAAACAGGCTACATCAGATGTGACCGTCAATGTAGCAAAAAAACTTCATGTTGAGCCAAGCAAAATATTTAATTACCTTAAAAAACTTGTTGGCGATACAGTCCAAAAAGGTGAAGTACTGGCCGAAAAAAAAGGATTTATCGAATCAAAAAAACTCTTGAGTGATTATAACGGCATCATTAAAGAAGTAAATCACTACGAAGGAGGTGTGATGATATCTTCATTCAAGAAAGAAACTAATCATATTAGATGTTATTTTAAAGGCGAGGTTATTGAAATTAAAGGAAATTTAATCAAACTGCATGTTGACGTTTCGCATAGTTTTGATATTAAATTAGCCAGCGTTAATTTCGGTGGTGAAACATTTTATTTTAAAGATACCAAGACTTTACTAACCGATGCGCAAGTTACAAAAAAGTTTCTGCTCGTCGAATCACTATCAGTCTATAATCAAAAAAAAGCTGAGGCGCTTGGCGCAAGAGGTTTTATCACACTAAAAAGTCTTCAAGAAAAAACAGCATTGCCTGTAGCCCAGATAAAAAATATTGACGATTTCAAAAAAATTCTTCATTTGAATTTTCCCTATTGCTTAGTGGACAAGCAGTATAGTAAAATTTACGTCTATAAATAAAAATTCCATGTTGGCTAAAAAAATAACTAAAATTTTATTATTGCTCTCGGTTGGCGTTTTCCTTTTTGGCTCAGGCTACAAATTTGGAGAATATAAAACAAAGCTCAGCTCTATTCAGCAATTGACCAACAAAGTCGTCAATTCCGCAAAAGAATCCGCGAGTTTTTCGAACAAAAATTTGGACTTTACACTTTTTTGGGACGCGTGGGATAGGCTCGAACAAAAGTTTATTGACAAAAATAAGATAATACCTCAAAAGATGTTCTATGGCGCCATAAAGGGTATGGTCACATCACTCGATGACCCTTATACGTTTTTCTTGACTCCTGAGGAAAATAAAGAATCTAAACGTGACCTTGAAGGGAAATTTGAAGGTATTGGGGCGCAACTTGGCCTTAAAGACAACCGAATCGTTATCGTCTCGCCGCTTAAAAATTCTCCAGCTAAAAATGCAGGAATCAAAGCTGGTGATTTTATCAATAAGGTCGACAATCAATCGACAAAGGGATGGACGCTTCCGCAGGCTGTAGCCAAAATTAGAGGACCCAAAGGAACAAAAGTAAAGTTGACTCTCGAAAGAGATTCTAAAGAGCTTGACTTTACTATTGTCCGTGATCAAATTAATGTCGAGTCTGTCGAACTTACATATGAAATCAAGAAAAATCAAACCGTGGCAATTATTAAGTTAAATCAGTTTGGCGATAACACACAGGATGAATGGGATAAGGCGGTCGATAATGTTTTTTCCAGGTGGATGCGCAAAGAAGTAAAAGGCCTCATTGTTGATGTGAGAGATAATCCCGGTGGATATCTTGAAGGGTCTGTCTATATAGCCTCAGAATTTATCCCACGAGATAAGCTTGTCGTAAAACAAGAATCAACAATTTCAGATTCTCAATCTCATAAAGTTACACGCCAAGGGAGTCTTTTAGATATTCCTCTGGTTGTCATAATCAATAAAGGATCTGCCTCAGCTTCAGAAATTTTATCTGGTGCACTTAGAGATTATAAACGAGCAAAATTGGTAGGTGAGAAAACTTTTGGCAAAGGCTCAGTCCAAGAGGCGATTGATTTAAAAGACGGAGCGGGTCTGCATGTAACAGTAGCCAAATGGATCCTGCCCAACGGAGATTGGATCAATGGAAAAGGAATCGAACCAGATGTATCTGTCGAAAACGATCTCAAAAATGGAGATTCGCTCACTCGAAAAAGCGACAAACAGCTTGAAAAGGCTATCGATCTCTTGGTACAATAATAACTTATGAAGAAATTATTGTTTTTACTCTCAATTCTTATTGTTCTTCTTGCCATAAGCCAAAGGTCACGACTGCCTTTTGCTCCAAATCTGACAACAGAAAATCAAAAAGAGAAACAAACCGTAGTCTACCAGGAATCTGTGGTAACAAAGGTGGTCGAGGAAGTTTTGCCTTCTGTTGTAACGGTAGGAATCAATAAAACAATATCTTCAAGTGATTTTTTTGAGATTGATCCTTTAGATCCTTTTGGTTCTTTTAGGAAAATACCGGGTAGGAATAGAAAGGTTGAACAAAATATCGGATCCGGATTTATCATTTCAGAAGATGGACTAATTATCACAAACAAACACGTTGTGAGCGATTCTGAGGCAACCTATAAGGTTTTAACTAACGATAATAAAAAGCTTGATGTGGTAAAAATTTATCGAGACCCTCTAAATGACCTAGCCATCCTGAAAGTTAATGCCTCTGGACTCAAACCTCTCAAACTTGGTAATTCAGACAACCTTAAACTAGGGCAGATGGCGATCGCAATAGGCACTCCGCTTGGAGAATTCACCAATACAGTAACTGTTGGAATTCTTTCTGGTTTGGGTAGGGGAATCACAGCCGGATCTCCTTTTGAAGGATATGTCGAAAAACTCGACAATGTGATTCAGACAGACGCTGCGATCAGTCCTGGCAACTCTGGAGGACCGCTTCTCAACTCAGCTGGGCAAGTAATTGGCATAAATACAGCCATCGCTCAAGAAGGACAAAATATCGGATTTGCAATACCTGTAACAGTTGTCAAAGACCTTATCGAGAATTTTAATAAGCAGGGAGGATCATTTGAACGTCCTTATATTGGAGTCAGATATAAAATCATTGATCGCCAAACAGCGGTAGCAAATGATCTTGTAGAAGGCGCTTATGTGATAGAAGTTCTTAAGAATTCTCCTGCCGAAAAAGCCGCAATCCAAGACGAAGACGTAATCATCGAGTTTGATGGAGTCAAGGTGAAAGGTGAAGATCAAGAGCTAACAAAACAAATTCTCAAAAAGAAAATAGGAGATCAAGTCAAACTTAAAATCTGGCGAAACGGTCAAACTCTGGAAAAAAATCTAACTCTTGAAGCTTTTGAAGAATAATTAATCTCCTCACTTAATTATTATCTTCTTTTAGTAAAATGCTTAATTGCTTCGTTTGCCCCATTTATCTGTCTTTTTATATCTCCTACCTGAGTTCTTACTTCATCCCATTTATTTTTTATACGTCTACAGCTATGGCAGGAAGAAACAAAACGCCCTTTACTAGATCCGTAGTGGTCATTAATCTGGTGACTCGCTAAAAGTTGGCCAACTTCTGCCCCAGCATGTTCAACCACTCCTAGTTCTATCAATAAATTTTCTCTTCTAGTGAGTAAAAACTCTAAGTCATAAGGCACAATTTCTCCTGGATCGATCGGATTAAACGATTCACTCATGACTTATAGTATATACTATAAAGATACATATTCAATGTGTATTTAAATCCGTTCAGCTTCCAAACCATACTTTAATCGTTTAATCGATTGAATGTTTAACCTATACTTTAAAATAGATTCGGTTTTTTGCTATAATCTCCTCATATGACAAACCAGATCAAACCACAGACATTGAAAGGATTCCGAGACTTCTTACCCACTGAAAAGAGGAAGCGCGACTTTGTGGCTGAAAAAGTAAAGGAAATCTTTGAGCTTTATGGCTTTGAACCACTAGAAACGCCGACCCTTGAATATGCTTCGCTCCTTTTGGGAAAATATGGCAAAGAGGCAGATAAACTTGTCTACAAATTTAAAGATAGGGGAGAAAGGGAACTTGCTTTAAGATACGATCAGACTGTTCCAACAGCACGGGTCTTAGTTCAGTATCAGCAATCTCTGCCAAAATACTTTAGGCGATACCAAATCCAGAATGTTTTTAGAGCGGATAAACCCCAAAAGGGAAGATACAGGGAATTTACACAATGCGATATAGATATTTTCAATTCTATCTTACCTGTATCTGATGCAGAAATTCTCACAACCACTTATTTTGCTTTCAAAAACGTGGGGTATCCACAAATAACTATTCTTATCAATGATCGCCAAATTCTTTTTCAATACCTCAAACCTTATGAATCTCCTAAACTTAGCATTTTTTCTCTTATTCAAAGCGTCGATAAGTTAGATAAAATTGGAAAAGAAGGAATAGTCGAAGAATTAGCAAAAAAAGGCTTGAATAAAAAGAAAGCTCAAGAAGCAATTGATTCAATTTCAAATGCGCAAATCTCAAAAAATCTAAAAGATATCATCGACTTTTCAGTCGCCTTGGGACTCCCAAAAAAGGATATTAGATTCTTACCAACTCTTGCAAGAGGCTTAGACTATTACACCGGTATGATCTATGAGATAGTTTTGCCTGGCTTTGACCAAGGCTCATGTGCCGGAGGCGGAAGATATGATAAATTGATTGAGCAACTTGGTGGAGCCGTTATACCAGCCGTTGGCGTTGCATTCGGTTTTGATAGAATGGTCGAGGCGTTAGACTATTTTAAAATTTCAACAAAAGAAACAAAGGGGGCACAAGTTCTTGTCACCTTATTTAACCAAGAAACTATCGCACGGTCACTCCAAGTGGCTTTCAAACTTCGAACAAATGGCATTAAGACAGAAGTATTTCCAGCTCTAGACAGGCTTGACAAACAACTCAAATACGCCGATAAAAGAGGAATCCCGTATGTTATAATCGTCGGCCCAGATGAGGCCAAAAAAAATTTAGTTAAACTCAAGAATATGAAGACAGGAAAGCAGAAAGAACTCTCCAAGACCGATCTTATCGATTTTCTTAGCGCCAATTAGTCTTATTAGTCTAATTAGACCTATTAGATATGACAATCAATCCCAATGTAGCCATTATCGAGGCAACACCCGGCGTCGGCGGAGATGAAGCAAAGCTCTGGATGAAAGAACTACTCTTGTCATATATTCGCTTTGGTCAAAAACATGCATTCAAATTTGTCTATCTTGACGATAATATTATAAAAATTACAGGCGAAAACGCATTTAAACTTTTTAGAGGCGAAACGGGTGTCCATCGCGTACAAAGAATACCTCAAACCGAAAGAAGGGGCCGAATTCACACTTCAACTGCAGTTATTGTTGTCCTTCCTCAAATTATCCAGTCTGATGTTAGGATAAATCACTCTGATCTCGAATGGCAATTTTTCAGAAGCGGCGGCCATGGAGGTCAAAATGTCAACAAAGTTTCAACAGCAGTACGCCTGAGTCATAAACCCTCGGGAATCGTTGTAACTGCAAGCAGAGAGCGTTATCAGGAAGCAAATCGCAAAATAGCCATGGATCTACTCCTTGGGAAAATCTATCAGCTCGAGGAAGAAAAGAAAAAAGGAATGGTGCATTCATATGTCAAAGATGTAGGCACAGGTGAAAGAGCCGAGAAAATTAGAACCTATAATTTTCCTCAAAACAGGCTTACAGATCACAGAATTGGCAAGAGTTATTACAACCTTGAACAGATCATTGAAGAAGGGAAATGGGAAAAAGTTCTGGTATAATAAATGCCTATGAAACCCAACATTCATCCAACTTACTATAGTAATTGTATCGTAACGTGTTCATCCTGCGGCAATACATTCACAACTGGCTCAACCAAACAATCCATTTCGGTTGAGGTGTGCTACCGATGTCATCCATTCTATACAGGTGAACATAGATTTTTGGATGTAAAGGGCAGAGTGGACACATTCCAAAAAAAACAAGAAATTGCAAAACAATATCAAACCAGAGCGTCTTCAAAAAAACGTAAAAAAGTGCAAAAGGATGAAAAACAACCCAAAACTCTACGCGAGTTGCTAAGTGAAACCTGATGTGATAGAATAAAAAATTCACTAAGACTCTAGGCTTATCCCTATTTCGTCGGGATTGTAAGAATTTAAATTTTCCTGGAGGAGATCGCTCCGAATCGGAGGGTGAAAGTGAAAATCCATGATTTATCAAGAAAAACTTAATTTTGTTCTGAAGCTTCAAGACTTACTTTCAAAGAACCGAAATTTTGTCCTGGTTAAAATAGGAGAAACAAGTCATCAAACATTAGAGAGACTTCGTAAAGAGTTAAAGAAAACTAAGGGTTTTTTTAAAGTAACTAAAAATGCTCTCTTTGAAAAAGCAATAAATAAAATTGCCACAAAGGATAAACTATTCAGAGATATAAAAAAAACTTTTTTGCCTCTCACAGAAACTAGTGCACTCTTTATCCTTGACAAAGAGTGGAACAAGGGGCTTCATGTATTTTACGATTTTATAAAAAAAGAAACATCTCTCTCATTTAAATTTGGACTTCTGGATGGGAAATCTTATAAAAGTGACGAACTATTACGTATAGCAAAACTACCTGCAAAAGATCAACTCATTGCCCAGATAATTGGTTCTTTCAAATCGCCAACTTCACACTTCGTTTATTCGCTGAAATACAACCTTACAAAACTTGTTTATTTATTAAATGAAAAATCAAGGAAGGGAAGGTGATAAAAATGTCAGACACAAAACTATCAGAAAAACTACAAAAGCTTGCAAAAGAAATTGAAGCTCTAACCGTCGTTGATATGGCGGAATTGGCTAAATATCTAGAAGACAAATTTGGTGTCTCAGCTATGCCTGCAGTATCAGCTCCGGTAGCTGGTCAGTCCGCCTCCGCGACTGCTTCGACGGACAAGGAAGAAAAATCGACTTTTACGGTTGTACTAGCAGCATCAGGCGACAATAAACTCGGAGTGATCAAAGCTGTGCGAGAAATTCAACCAAATCTTGGCCTTATGGAGGCTAAGAAACTGGTTGAGTCTGCTCCCAAAGAACTTCTCAAAGATGTTAAAAAGGACGAAGCAGAAGGAGCCAAGAAGAAGATTGAGGCGGCTGGGGGAAAGGTTGAATTAAAGTAATAATCATATATTTTTAAGGTAAAATTTAGTATGACTGATAAATCAAAATACGGTGTGGAGTCGATTGTCGTTCTTGAGGGGCTTGAACCTGTGCGAAGAAGACCGGCAATGTACATCGGTACGACCTCACAATATGGAGTAAATCATTGTTTAAACGAGATCATTGATAATGCCATCGACGAAGCACTCGCCGGATTTTGCAAAAATATTCAAATTATTCTTCAAGACAATGACTATCTTACAGTTTATGACGACGGACGGGGAATCCCAATCGAAAAAGTACCAAAATATAATGTATCGGCATTGGAGCTGGTAATGACAAAACTTCATGCTGGCGGAAAATTCCAAGTTGGAGCCTATAAAGTATCTGGCGGCCTGCACGGAGTAGGAGCCTCTGTAGTCAACGCACTTTCTGAACATATGGTAATTGAAGTATCTCGTGACGGCAACCTTTACAGACAGGAATATAAAAGAGGAAAACCTCTATACTCGGTAAAAAAAGTTAAAGAATCAATACTGGGCTTCAGTTTTAAAAATGGAACGGCTGTTTCATTTCTTCCAGACAAGGAAATATTTAAAGAAACCACCGAGATTCAATTTAATACGCTAAAAAAACAGGTCAAAGAAAGAGCTTATCTAATTAATAAAGTTTCTTTTAAAATTTTTAACCATAAAACCAAAGAAAAATTAGCCTACTACTTCGATGGAGGTATCATTTCCCTCATTAGAGACATTAATCGCGGTAAAAAAGTCCTTCATAATCCTATCTATATTAAAAAACAGATAGAGGATAAAGAAATTGAAGTCGCCATACAGTATAGCGATTCGATAAACGAACATGTTTATTCATTTGTCAACGTCATCAACACTCACGAAGGAGGAACTCATCTCACAGGCTTTAGAAGCGCCCTCACCAAGTCGGTCAATTCATACGCTAAAAAAGTCTTGAGCGACAAAGACGCTGAAGACGCTTTGACAGGTGACGATGTAAAAGAAGGATTGGCGGCCGTTGTATATGTAAAAATGCCCTCGACAAACCTGCAGTTTGAGGGTCAAACTAAAACAAAACTCGGTAATTCCGAGGTACAAACACTGGTTCAACAGGCTGTTTCTGAATATCTAGATGTATATTTCGAAGAAAATCCAAAAGTAGGCCGTGAAATTTTGTCGAAAATATTTTTAGCTCAGAAAGCCCGACTGGCCGCCAAAGCAGCTAAAGACGCAGTGTTACGAAAGGGAGCACTCGAAGGAGCAACTCTCCCTGGAAAACTTGCCGACTGTCAAGAAAAAGACCCGGCAAAATCAGAGCTATTTTTAGTCGAGGGAAACTCCGCAGGTGGAACTGCAAAGAACGGGAGGGACAGGAAGATTCAAGCAATTTTGCCTCTAAGGGGAAAAATTTTAAATACTGAAAGAGCTTATCTTGATCGAGTCTTAAGTTTTAAGGAACTTAAGGAGCTCGTAATCGCTCTTGGCATGGGTATTGGTGAAAATATTGATTATCTGAAACTTCGATATCACAAAATAGTAATCATGACCGATGCAGACGTTGACGGCGAACATATTAGAACACTCATTCTTACCTTTTTCTTTAGACATCTGCCAGATATAATCAATAAAGGACATATGTACATCGCTCAGCCCCCCCTTTATAAAGTACAGTCTGGTAAAACAATAAAATACGCGTACTCTGATGAGGAAAAAGATAATATCATAAAATCGTTAACTTCCCTAAAATCGCCAAGCTCTCTAATCATACAGCGCTACAAAGGTCTAGGCGAGATGAACCCAGATCAGCTTTGGGAAACCACCATGAACCCTGAAAATCGAGTACTAAAACAGGTTAACATTGCAGACGCACAAGAAGCAGACTATATTTTTTCAATGCTTATGGGAGACGAGGTTCCTCCGAGAAAAAAATTTATCGTTACGCATGCTAGGCTCGCAAACTTGGATATTTAAATTATTAATTTAAATTTTAACTATGAATCTATCAAAGCTTTCCTCAGGTAAAAATCCTCCTGAAGAAATTAATGTATTGATCGAAATACCACAGGGATCCTTTATAAAGTATGAGATGGATAAAGAAGACGGCTACATCCACGTTGACAGATTTTCCTACACATCCATGGCCTTTCCTGGCAACTACGGCTTTATTCCTAATACTCACGGAGAAGACGGCGACCCTCTCGATGTCCTACTCATCGCAACCTATCCTGTGCAGTCAGGAACGGTTGTTCCAGCTCGTGTTATTGGCATGCTGGAGATGGAAGATGAAGCTGGTGTTGACACAAAAATTATCGCGGTTCCGACCAAAAAAGTAGACCCATTTTATTCTCACGTCGAAGATATAGCCGACCTTGACGAAACCTTAAAGAAAAAAATACAGCATTATTTTAACCATTATAAAGAACTAGAGCCTGGAAAATGGGTGAAAACTAGAAATTTTCTTGCCAAGGAAAAAGCTCTTGAGGCTGTAAAAAAGGCCTTCAAATAAGACTTATTTGACTTATTAGTCCAATATGACCAACATTCAAAATACCGAGATCACTTCTGAAATGAAGCGAGCGTACCTTGATTACGCAATGAGCGTAATAGTATCTCGTGCGCTGCCTGATGTGAAAGATGGTCTAAAACCGGTTCATAGAAGGATCCTTTATGCAATGTATAAGATGGGCCTTACTTCAACTGCAAGATTTTCTAAGTCGGCAAAAGTCGTCGGTGAAGTGTTAGGTAAATACCATCCCCATGGAGATGCGCCTGTTTACGAATCATTGGTCCGCATGGCGCAGGATTTTTCTATGCGCTATCCATTGGTGCGCGGTCAAGGCAACTTTGGATCAGTAGATGGAGATCCTCCAGCAGCTATGCGCTATACCGAGGTCAAACTCACAAAAATTGCCGATGAGATGATGTTTGATATAGAAAAGGAGACAGTAGGTTGGACCGAGAATTTTGACGGAACCCTAAAAGAACCTCTGTTTTTACCTGCTAAACTCCCAAATCTTCTTCTCATGGGAGCCGAAGGTATCGCTGTCGGCATGGCAACTAAGATTCCACCTCATAATCTAACTGAAATAGTAGATGCAACATGCGCAATTATAGACAAAATCACAACAACCTCAAAAAAAGAAATGACTGCTGAAAATCTCTTATTCAATGCTACGATAGAAGATTTATTACAGTTGGTCAAAGGGCCAGACTTCCCAACATCGGGAATAATTTACGGTGCAAATGATATAAAACAAGCCTATACCACAGGCCGAGGATCAATTCTTATCCGTGCAAAGGTCGACGACGAAGATATCGGTAAAGGAAAAACGGCAATCATCGTAAAGGAAATTCCTTATCAAGTAAATAAATCCACATTGGTTGAAAAAATCGCTCGCTTGGCAAATGATAAAAAAATTGTCGGAATTTCAGACCTACGCGATGAGTCTAATCGAGAAGGAATAAGAATTGTCATAGAGTTAAAACGTGACGCCTCTTACAGAAAGGTTCTTAATAACTTATTTAAATTCACCGAACTTCAGACGTCATTTCCCATTAATATGGTTGCCCTAGTCGACGGGGTTCCTCAGACTCTCTCGATTAAATCAATACTTGAACACTATGTCAGACACAGAGTGAAGATGGTTACTCTCCGATCTGAATTTGAGCTAAGACAAGCTAGAGCGCGCGCCCATATTTTAGAAGGATATCTTATTGCACTCGATCATATTGATGAGGTCATTGAAACAATCAAAAAATCAAAAGACGAGCCAGAAGCGAAACAAAAATTGGTAAAAAAATTCGGACTCAGCGAGATTCAAGCTCAGGCCATTCTAGACATGCAACTCAAACGCCTCACTGGCCTTGAGAGGGACAAAATAGAAGATGAGTTATCAATGCTGAAAGAGACGATAGCCTATCTTGAAGGACTTTTGAAAGATATATTTAAAATTTTAAAGGTTATCAAAGATGAACTGCTCTACATAAAAAGGAAGTATGGAGATGAGAGAAAAACACAGATCATCAAAAATAAACCTGGTGAGATAACCGACGAGCAGCTCTTTGAGAATAAAGAGGTTATCATTGTTATGACACGAGAAGGCTACATCAAGCAGGTACCAAGAGAGTCATTCAAGGTTCAAAATAGAGGGGGAAAAGGTGTGAGTGGTATAGAAACGAAAGAGTCAGACAATGTATATTATATAACTTCCTCCATGACGCACGACTACATGCTTTTTTTCACCAATCAAGGAAGGATCTTCCAAACACGAGTTTGGGAAATTCCCCAGGGCTCTCGAATTTCAAAGGGAAAGGCAATTGTAAATCTCTTGACACTTCGACCCGAGGAGAAAGTCACGTCAATACTCACCTATGACCAGACTACTTTAGAAGCCGGAGAAAAATTATTTATTCTCATGGCGACTAAATTAGGCACCGTAAAAAAAACTCCATTCAACGACTTTGCCAATATTAGATCTAACGGAATAATCTCTATTAAACTCGAGCCTCAGGATGAATTGCTTTGGGTTAATCTGACTGATGGAAAGAAGAATGTCATCCTAACCTCTAGAGGTGGAAAAGCAATTGTTTTTAAGGAGCCCGAAATCAGACCTACCGGTAGATCGTCTATAGGAGTCAGAGGCATGGATTTGGAAGAGGCCGACTTTGTCACAGCCGCAGACGTTTTTTCGGATGACGAATTTAAAAAAAATATCCTGGTGCTAGGAGAAATGGGTGTGGGAAAAAAAACCAAACTCTCTTTTTTCAAGGGTCAACATCGCGGTGGTAAGGGAGTAAAGATAGCCTCTGTCGATAAAAAAATGGGTCAAATTTGTTTTGTACAGATTATTAATCCAGAAAAGACCACCGCCATCATCACCAGCTCAGAAGGACAGGTAGTCAAAATACCTGTTCAAGCTATTCCTTCACGCTCTCGAACAGCTAAGGGAGTTATTCTCATGCGTTTTTCTCAATCTGAAGATAAGGTTGTAAGCGCAACCCTCGTGTGATAAAATTATAGGGTGGAAATTGCCGGTACAAAAATAGCCAAAGCGCTCGAAAAACTCCTTAAAAAAGAAGTAAAAAAACTAGGTAAAAAAAAACCGCTTAAACTTGTCACTTTTCTAGTTGGCAAGGCTAGTGATCAACTATCATATGTGAAGATCAAAGCAAAAACAGCCAGAAAGCTGGGAATTGTCTTTGAACTTATTCATTTAAGGTCGACTCCATCATTTGAAGACTTTATGCATCATATTAAAAAAAAATCTCAGGATCCAAAAACTACTGGAATAATTATCCAACAGCCATTACCAGCCCAACTTTCATCCGATACAATCTATGAATATATACCAACAACTAAAGAAATAGAAGGTCATAAACGTAAAACGCCATTTTTACCACCAATTGGACTGTCGGTTATGACGTTGCTTAAATATATCTTTAGTAAACCAAAAAGATCCAGCGAATTATTCGTAGATGTGGAGACAGAAAAAAGTTTATTTAAAAAAATGTTCAGAAACAAAAAAGTAGTTTTAGTAGGAAGAGGTATCACGGGTGGACACCCAATTGGAAAAACTTTAACTGAATCACGAATAAATTTTATAAATATTAACTCACAAACTCCTGAACCAGAAACATATTTCAAAGAATCAGACATCATTATTACAGCGGTCGGTAAAAAAATCCTGAAACCAGAAATGCTCAAACCAGGAGTTGTCCTTATCAATATAGGTTTGCGAAGAGAAGGTGGGAAATTGAAAGGAGACTATGATGAAAAAGAGGTAAGGGATTTGGCTGGATTCTACACTCCAACGCCGGGAGGAATCGGTCCAATTGATATACTCTATCTCTACAAAAATCTTATCGAGGCGGCCAAAATGCAGAAAAGTCAGTAGTTATTAGCTAGTAGTTCATAGTAAAAATAAAGTTGTCCGTCTACTAACTACTCACTACAAACTACTAACTGATAAAATTATGCCTAAGATTTTCATCATTACTGGTCAAACTGCAACTGGTAAAACAAAACTTGCTCTTAAGTATGTAAAGAAGTATCGCGGAGAACTCATAAACTGCGATTCAAGACAGATTTATAAACACCTAGATATTATAACTGGAAAAGATTTGACCCATAAACACTGGCTTTACGACATGGTTGATCCTGAGGAACATTTTTCTTCTTATGACTTTAAAAGACTAGCTATGCCGCTAATAAGAGATATTTTAAAAAAAGGTAAGACACCTATCATTGTAGGTGGGACCTATTTTTACCTTTTTCATCTCCTTTATGAGGTTGAAACTGAAGAAATTCCAGCAAATTGGAGGTTGCGCAAAAAATTAGAAAAGAATTCAGTTGTCGAGCTCCAAAATATCTATAAAACTATAAGTCTTCAATCGTTTAATCGATTAAACGCAAGCGAAAAAAATAACCCACAACGCTTAATTAGAAAGATTGAAATTGCAATGTACTACCAAAGTCAGCCTGAACTTGTTTCAGGATCTGAAATCAGATTCCGAAATAAATTCGGAATGACATTAAATAGGAAACTCAACTTTCCCAACCTAGAAATCGGCCTTATCGGACTCAAATTCAAAGAAAAAGATGATCTGCGGAAAGCGATTGAAAAAAGAGTAGAGGAGAGATTGCAGCTTGGCGCAATCGACGAGGTCAAAAAACTTCTAAAAATGGGCTATAAAGAGACCTCTCCTGGTCTAAAAACAATCGGTTATCAACAGCTAATATTACACCTGAAAGGTGCAATTGATCTTGATACTGCAATCCATAAATGGATTAACAAAGAAGTCCAGTATGCCAAAAGGCAGTATACCTTTATGAAGAAGGATAAAAACATAAATTGGCATGAGATAGAATAGAGCATCTTGTTGACATATTATAAACCTATTGATATACTAGAGCACTTATGATTGAGTCAACAAATCAATTCGATGTTGAAGCAGAAGCAAGAAAACAAGCAGAAAATAATCTAATGACTAGAGTTGTTGTTAGATTCGGTCCGGATTTTCTTTTACGAGCAGTTCAGCATGGTTTTAGAAAACAAGCTAATCAAGGACCAAACGGAGAAACCCTTTTAAACTACCAACAAAAATTAGAAAGAGAAAAACTTCCACATGATGTAAATACAGTAATAGCATTATATAGCCTTGTAAACGAATATACTGCAGATAAATTAAACGCTGAACTTGGTAGAAGAGCATTTATAAGAGCTCATCGTCGCTAATTTTGAACCTATCTTCGAAACAACTTCAAAAACGCCTCTTTGGGAACTTCTACCCGGCCGATCATTTTCATCTTCTTTTTTCCCTCTTTTTGCTTATCCAATAATTTATCTTTTCGAGTTCGATCACCTCCGTAGAGTTTTTTGGTGACATCCTTGCGAAATGGTGCTATTCGCTCTGAGGCTATGATTTTTCCCTTATATTGTGCTTGGATTTTTACTTCATACATTTGACGAGGAATTAGTTCACCCAGCCTCTTAACCAAAGATTGACCTTTTTCTTGAGCTCTGGCTTTTGCTACAACTTCTGAAAATTCCTCTATTGGATCTCCATTGATAAGGACCATTAACTTATCGGCATCAACTACTCTATATTCAAGAAACTCCCAGTCAAGTGATGCATAACCGGAGCTCACGCTTTTTAGCTTATCGTAAAAGTCTGAAATCATCTCTGACATCGGCATTTCATAGTAAAGTACGATTTGATTTTTATTATCCATCGTTATAAATTTAGCTCGATAACTTTGAGACAGCTGCATAACATCACCAAGATACAGTTCTGGTGTAACAATCATGATCTTAACGAAAGGCTCCATAAATTCAGTTTTAGCTTCTATTCGATTTATCCGGTATTCTACCTGAGGAGGCGTCAATACTAAACTTAAATTAAACTCTCTTTCTAACCTTTCTCTTGCAACATCTGCGTGCAGTAATCCTAAGAAACCTACTCTAAATCCAGCACCTAAAGCCTGGCTGTAAACCGCAGAAAACTCCAGCGAAGAATCGCTCAGATAAAGCTTTTCAAGTGCTTTCTTCAAATTTAAATAATCATGCGTATCAGTTGGAAATACTGAGGCAAATATCATAGGCTTAATTCGTTTATATCCAGGCAGCGAATAGGTGTTTCTATTTCTAACAATTTCGTTAATAATTGTATCTCCGACGCGGACCTTGTGAATGTCTTTAAGATTCGTAACTACATAGCCAATATCTCCCTCCGCCAATAAATCTGTAGGTTTTAGGTCAGGTGTAAAATGTCCGACCTCTTTAATCTCAAATATTTCGTCATTTATGGCTAATGCAACATGTAGGTTTTTTTTAAATTCTCCGGAAAAAACACGAACAAAAGCGATCACTCCTCGATGTGAATCATAATAGGAGTCGAAAATTAGCGATTGCAATGATGTAGAGACAAAATTTTTTCGAAAGTCAGTTGTTTGAGCAAAGGAGCGAGGAAGCGACCCCTCGGATTCCGAGGATGAGCGAGGAGCGACTGGTTCCGACGAACGTCGGAATGTGAGTTGATCTTGAGAAAAAATTTTTGTCGATATATTATAAGGAGCCGGAATTCTCTTAACAACAGCCTTCAATAAATTTTCTACATTTTCTCCTGTTTTTGCTGAAATCTCAAAAACATCTACTTCATTTATCCCCAAAAAATCAACCAACTGTTTTTTTGCTTTCAAAACATCTGCACTGGGAAGATCTATCTTATTAATAGCTGGAATTATTAGCAAATTTTTTTCCAGCGCTTTATAAGCATTAGAAATGGTTTGAGCTTGTATGCCTTGAGTTGCGTCAACTAACAGAATTACTCCCTCGACACAAGCCAATGTCCTATCAACTTCGTAGGAGAAATCTACGTGTCCTGGTGTATCTATGAGATTCAAAATATATTTTGAATCTTCAATTTGAAATTTTAAATTTGAAATTTTAAATTTAAATTCCATTCTTACCGGAGCAAGTTTTATAGTAATGCCTCTTTCTCTTGAGATTGGATTTCTGTCTAATAATTGCTCTTCATGCGCTCCTTTTACAACCACTCCTGTCAACTCTAAAAAGCGATCAGCTAACGTAGATTTACCATGATCCACATGAGCAATAATGGCAAAGTTCCTTATGTTCGATGTTTTTAACATATTTATTGAATTTTATCGATTTTTGATATTTGATTTTTGATCTTTGATATTGTCTATATAGTATACTGTGTCAATGCTGAAATTCTTTAAAAAAGTCTGGAAAAATGAATTTTTTTTAGGCGGGATCTTTCTTACGTCTTCATCTTATGCTGGCCACCTCATGAATTATATCTTCAGCTTTCTTACCGGTAGAACTTTAGGCCCACAGGGTTATGCTGAAATAGTTACATTATTTTCCTATACGCTTATTGCTACCGTCCCCATCTCAGTCCTTTCAACCTTTCTTATCCAAAAAATCAGTTCAGCTCAGCGCAATCAGAATCTTTATGTTCTAACTCTGGAAAATTTATTTTGGCAAAAAATTAAAAGGTGGTGGCTTATGATAATTCCTTTTATTGCCATAACGCCCTTTTTACCAAGTATTACAAATTTATCAGCGCTTGCTTCATGGTCGCTACTCCCACTTATTATACTTAGCTTACTGGCTACATTTTATGGAGCTGCTTTGCAGGGTTTAAAGTTGTTTCTAGCCATTTCTCTTATTGGGATAGTTGCTACTTTTTTGAAATTAATGGGAGCCGTTTCAGTAATCCTGGGTATCGACGGCATCGCCACTATTATTTTCTTTCTAATTTTTTCTAACCTTTTTTTATTCTATGCAAGTTGCTCTGTTATCACTCGATTCTTGCAAAAAGCTACAAAAACTAAACCCAAATATATCAATAAACGAATCGTCGAAGTTTTTAAAAACAAACAATTCATTATTATTTTTGCTTCGACGTTAGCTCTCACGCTTTTTAATAATATAGATATTGTAGTAGTCAAGAAATTTTTTACATCGCATGAAGCCGGAATTTATGCCTCATGGTCGCTATTTGCAAAAATTATTTTATATTTTTTAAGTCCACTAATATCTATTAGTTTCGTGTTTTTCGCAAGCAACAAACATTCAAATTCTCAAACAAGAACTCTTCATTTATCACTAGCTCTTCTTTTTGCTGTTGGTTTAGTCAGTTTCTTATTTTACACTTATTCTGGAACATTCATTATTAATAGTTTGTTCGGAAAAAAGTTTATAGGAGTTGTTCAATATCTTTCTCAAGCAAGTATCTTTGGCACTTTATATGCAGGTATCTCATTCATCAATAGTTATTTTCTCGCCAAAAACTCTATATTTGCACTTATTCTACCAATTTGCATCCCCATATACATCGTTTTCTTATTTTTTCTACCAAAACAGATTGATAATGTAATTCGCCTTGATATAATATTCTCCATATTTGTACTCTTGATGTATTTTTTGGGTTATCTAAAAAGTTACTCATACTCTAATTCTAAATCTTCTTAATGTTTTTTTTCCATTCTGAAGTTCTGTTGTTATCTCCAATCTCATATTGGTTATATTGCTGTGATAGCTACAAACCCCTGAAGAACATGTTCCAAAAAGCAGTTCTCGATTGGCACTGTTTCCACTCGCATTGTCGATAGAGCCACCAACTCCTTCATCTTTACCGTTTGTCTGATAAATTAAAGTGTAGCTTAGGCTTTTGCTTTTATTTAAATTAGAAAAAAATATAAGAATTGCTCTTCTATCCGCTCTCAATCTTGGTGAAACAATCAAGCCGCTCGAGGCGGCTGTAACTTTCTTACCGCCGGATCTATATCTTGGCAGTAACCTAGCTTCAACACTAGAAAACGAAACAAAAAATAGAAAAAATAAAACCAATAAGGAGATTCTTCTCTTCATGCTATAATGAAGTATAGCATAAAAACGTGAAAGCCAAATTTATCATTTTAACAATAGGGATTATAATCGTATTAGCCATAGCTTTGATTGTTATCTCTTCAGACAAAGGCTCAAAATTAACCTCACCGTTATCTAATAATCCTTTTTTATCATTGAGTCCAACCGTAAAGCCAACAACGAAAAAATATAGTGATCCGTCAGGGTTCAAATTCTCTTATCAGGATGGTCTTAAAATAGAAAGAATAGATAAAAAAAACCCGGATTATTACTCATCTCTCAAAGCCACAACCAAAGACTCTGTGGGATCAATAACTATTGATGTTACATCAACCAAATACAAATCATTAGACGAATGGGTAAAAAATAATCGATTGCTGGCAAAAAATGTTAAAGAAATCAAACTCGCTGACCTTGAAGCTTTAGAAATTGATGAAAGCGGAAAATATATGATCCTGGCTATAGATACAGAGACTTTATTTACTATCGTAGCTACGTTTAACAAGTCTGATGAAAAATATTGGAAAAAAGCGACAAATACAGTTGTCTCCACTTTTGCCCTTGAACTACCAGAAACTTCTATAAACAACGGTCAATCTTCCGATGAAGATATTGTATTTGAAGGTGAGGAAACTGTCGAGTAATAAGTCTAAGTCGAGTTTCTGCTCTTGTATAGAAAATTTTTTGCTTTCTCATCATTTTTCCATTGAGCAAGTGTATAGCCATTTCTATCCTTCCTAGATATCAAGGGCTGATTTGATCTAACTGCATCAAAGTTTTTTTTTAAATCATCGCTACATAAAGACCAGTCTAAATCTAAGGAAAGTGGTGAAATACCAGCTTCAGAGTTTGAGTTATATTCACCAGTGCAAAAATACTCAATGATCGTCTCAGCTAAAAAAAAGTTACCATGTGCAAATCCGACCGGTATCCAGATCCACTCATTGAAATCTCTTTGTGGTGATGCGGGCATATCATAAACTATGATCTTACCAAATGTTGGCGAATTTAATCTTATATCGAGTATCATATCTACCATATGACCATGAACCGTTCTAACAAGCTTACCCATATATGGATTCCACTGAAAATGAAGACCCCTTATCACATTTTTACGTGAAAAACTCTCATTCACCTGAACAAACGCGGCGTTTTTATAGAAAGATGTCTCATTGTTTTTTTGAAAGTCGCTTTGACGAAATAGTTCGCTAAAATAACCACGCTCATCGCCGAAGCGAGAGAATTTAATAACTTTAACTTCTGGAAAAATTAATGTTTTGACTTCAAGAATCTTCATATGAGCACATAAACTGCTATGTTATACTTATCGCTATAGTATACAAAATCTAAAACAGTATGCATATCCCCTTCGTTGATTTGCAAGCTCAATATAAATCCAATAAGGCAGAAATTAATTCTGCCATTAATAATGTTATAAAGAATACTGAATTTATTTTAGGAAAGGAAGTTGAAGAGTTTGAAAAGAATTTCTCTCAGTTTTTAGGAGTAAAAAATTGCGTTACGCTTGCTTCCGGTACCGATGCTCTAATTATTGGAATGAGATCGCTTTCTCTTCCGCCCGGAAGTGAAATTTTAATACCCTCAAATACATTCATTGCAACAGCGTTGGCAGCCTCTTTCAATGGCCATAAACCGGTATTTGTGGATGCCGATCCAAATGATCACGGCATAAACCTTTCAGATCTAGCAAAAAAAATAAATAGCCGTACAAGGGCAATTGTAGTTGTACATCTATATGGACAGTCTGACAAAATAGGTGAAATTGATGAAGTCATTAAAAAAAGCGGTAGGACTATCTATCTTATAGAGGATGCTTGCCAAGCTCATGGCGCAGAATATAAAGGAAAAAAAGTCGGGACTTTTGGAATTTTTTCTACCTTTTCGTTTTATCCTTCCAAAAATTTAGGGGCTTATGGAGACGGAGGAGCGATCTGCACAAACAACGATAAACTAGCCAACAAATTAAAGCTTCTACGACAATATGGTCAAAGAAAAAAATATTATCATGATGTATTAGGCGTTAACTCTAGGCTAGATACAATTCAGGCAGCGGTTCTAAATGTTAAACTACCATATCTTGAAAAATGGAATAAAAAAAGACAAGAAATTGCGTCTTTATATACGGAATTAATCAAACGCTCAATTCCTCAAATCAAAACTCCTCATATTTTTACTGAAAGAAAAAGCATCTTTCATTTATATCTAATTAGAACAAAAAAAAGGAATCGACTCCAGAAATATTTAAAAAATGACGGAGTAACCACGCTAATTCATTATCCCATACCTCTTCATTTACAAAAAGCATATAAATTTTTAAAATATAAAAGGGGAGACTTGCCCGTAAGTGAAAAATTGGCTCAAGAAATATTATCATTGCCTATTTATCCTGAATTGAAAAAAAATCAAACCCATTATGTCGTTAATCTTTTAAAGCGATTTTATGAAAAATCCAACCCAAATAATTAAAAACTCAAAGATTGGAAAAAATACCAAAATTTGGAATTTTGTAAACCTTTATGGTTGCACTATAGGTGCCGATTGTATGATTGGGGCTTTTGTAGAAATTCAAAAAGGAGCAACCATTGGTAATAAAGTAAAGATTCAATCGCACGCCTTTATCTGCGAAGGGGTAACCATTGAGGACGAAGTATTCATAAGTCATCACGTTGTTTTCATCAACGATAACTATCCACGGGTTGGAAGTCGTAAGTGGAAAATGTTAAAAACAGTAGTTAGACGTGGAGCAACCATCGGGTCTAATACAACGATATTAGGAGGTATTGAAATTGGGCAGAACGCGATGGTTGGTGCAGGAGCCGTCGTAACCAAAGATGTTCCAGATAATTCAATCGTTCTAGGAAATCCCGCTAAAGTAATCAGAAAAATAAAAAATTCCCCTATTTAAGGAAAATATGGCTTTTGCAAAAAAAGTGTTCTGCGAATTTTTTTTATTGCTCGGTTTAAAGAAGACAACAGGTCTTTATTTCGAAGTTCCTCTTCAGTAGGGAAAAAATCCCATCTTGGAAGTATTTTGAGTGTAACAGTATTGCTTTTTATCAATTTTTTTTCTGGGACATCATCTTTGATTCTCTCTATCCATAAGTAGAGAGTTCCTTCTTTCCAATGCAACGGTATTGTAAAGATGAGTTCTTCCTCCTGCCATTCATCCACAAAAACTGGCCCGTAGCTGCTCATTAACCTATCTTTTTTATTCACCCTCCAACCAAAATTGTATCCTTTTAATCTTACTTTTTGCGCAAGAGTTGTCGTTTCCTGATCAACAAACATTATGGTTAAATTCTCACGTAGCTTTCTTTGATAATCAGCATATCTATTCAACTGCCATGTCAAGAAGGCAACTATAGAAAGTACAACGATAATAAATAAGGAAACGATGGTAACTCCGACTAAGCTCATTTTAATAAGTTTCCAAAGCAGTTCTAACGCTCTGATTAGGTATTCTTTTTTTTCAGAAAAATAGGTTATTAATTTTCTAATATTACTTAAGTAAGTTAGCCCAAATACGCTTATCAAGTAAACCAATAAACAAGTAATAACGGTTAAAAGTATTATCTCTATGAAGTCGAATTTGCTAAAGTTGGAAAGGATTTTAAAGATCAAGACTAAATATAAAATAATAAAAAGAAAGAAAGAAATACCCATGATTGCCAAAACAACCTTCTTCATGTTTGGCTTTATTAAATTAGAAAGAGTTCTAAATTCAGACAAGCTTAACCTTATTTCAGCAGGGGCAGTAATTATTTTTTTAAAAAAACTTAAATCTAGAAAAGAAAAAAACGAGACAAAATTAGGCAAAAGAACCAAAAATAACAGCGTAAAAAACAAGATTAAAATATTTTCAAAGTTCTCCAATTCTAAAAAATTCTTAATAAAAAAAGTGCTAAAAAAAAATGAAGTAATTAAAGCAACAATCAGCTCATCTCTACTTTTAAAACGTAGAAATTTTACTTCAATCTTTTTTTCTCTATAACGGAAGTATATACCTACAATTGTCAAAATAAACATCATTAAAAGGATTAGTCCCAAATCAAAATTATCAAGAGAAAGGATGGTTTTTTCACTAAACTCAACTGGAAAATCTGGGAAAAGATAGTATAAAAAAAAGCTCAAAGCTAGATAAGAAAAAAAAAGGATGGGCAAGAACCAACAAAGAAACTTGACTATCTCATAAAAAAATATTGCGATATACTTTGTAAACTTTCCTATCTGATTCATATGTTATTTAATTGCTCTTTGAACGCTTTTATAACAGACCAAGTAAAGAGAAAAAATGCCAAGATGGCAAAAACTTCCTCATTTTTTGTGTATTTAAAAATTGAAAAAAACGCAGCATAAGAAATGGCGAGAATCGACATTAACACGCTTGTTGCGGAAGAAATGTTTAAAAGAATTAATAAACCAAGCATGATAAGAAAAATCAATGTAGCCTCATCAATTACTTCAAACAGCCACCCGGGCTCTCCTCCCTTCCGAGCAACAAAAATTGCTACGGCCCAGAACAAGACTAGAAGAAGTCTTTTTATCAGATCTAACTTGTCAAGGCTATAACTTCTAATATCTTGTTGAATAAAATAAAAAATCTTTTCAAATAGCCTGAAATTAACAAGCAATGCAGATACAAATAATACAAGTAGCAAAAAAGACGAGTGGCTTTCTTTCATCTGCCTTACAAGATTGTAGGCAACAATGAGAAAAATTGCATAAAATGTTCTCGCCATTAAAATATTGTATATTATTAAAGAAAAATAGTTTTGGTTATAATATTAGCCGATGGAAAAGAAAAATGCATATCATTTCTTAAGCCTAGTCATACCAGTCTATAAGCAGGAAAGAACAATTATTAACGATCTTCGACAGATTAAAAAGGCCATTGATAAAATCCGCTATCCCCATGAAATCATTGCAGTAGTCGATGGGATAATGGATAAATCGCTAGAAAAAATTAAAAAAGCGAAGCTTATGGGTGTTAAAACTATAGGTTATATGAAAAACCAGGGTAAAAGCTATGCCGTGAGACTTGGGATGACTAAAGCCAGAGGAGATTATGTCATTTTTTTGGACGCTGGTATGGAAATTGATCCAAACGCTATCTCAATGCTTCTTGAACATATGGAATGGTACAACGCGGATATTATTGTTGGTTCAAAAAGACACCCCGCCTCTTTTGTTAAATATTCTACTATGCGTAAAATTTTAAGTTATGGCTATTATCTACTTGTAAAATTATTATTTGGCATCAAGATACACGATACCCAAGCTGGAATAAAAATTTTTAAAAAAGAGGTCCTAGAGAAAGTCCTCCCACGACTGGTTGAAAAAAGATTTGCTGGCGACTTAGAGGTTATTGTTGTTGCAGACAGTTTAGGCTTTAAACGCATTTTCGAAGCCCCGATTAAAATGGATTACAATTTGGCTCCATTAACTTCAGCAGCAACAATTAAATCAGTGATTGGGATTCTTAAAGATACGATGGCTATTTTCTACCGAAAAAATGTCATTCGTCATTATAATCGGCCACATCATGTTTTCCGCTTATGAAAATTATCATATTAAACTGGCGTTGTCCCAGAAATCCATTATCCGGCGGGGCCGAAAAAGTCACACTTGAGCATGCTAAAGCTTGGGTAAAAAAAGGACAAGATGTAACTTGGATCTGCGGTAATTACCCACATGGTAAAAAGTTTGAGATCCTTGATGGTATTAAAATCTATCGCTTCGGAAGTCCAACCACTATTTATATTCTCGCTCCTTTTATCTATTGGCTTAAATTCAAAGCTGATTTTGATTTGGTGATTGACGAAATTCATGGCCTACCCTTTCTAATACCTATTTGGGCATATAAATCGAAAAAATTAGCCTACATCCACGAAGTCGCACAAGAAATCTGGGACGAGATGTTTTTCTTCCCTATCAATTTTGTTGGAAAACTTTATGAAAAAATTTATTTTTTATTTTACAAAAAAACATCTTTTTTAACCGGCTCTCCATCAACAAAAAAAGATCTGATTAAATATGGGATACCGGAAAAAAATATTACTATTATTCCCCACGGCTTGTTTCTAAAATCATTAAATAATATTCCAAAAAAAAGAAAAAAATTAACCTTGATTTTTATCTCTCGTCTGGTAAAGATGAAAGGAATAGAAGAGGCCTTAAAAATATTTTCTCTTGTTAACAGAAAAGTTAAAAAAGCCAGATTTTTCGTCGTTGGTGATGGAGAAAAAAATTATATAAATTATTTAAAACAATTAACAAGAAAATTAAAAATCGAGGACGACGTTAGGTTTTTCGGTTATATTAACGACCAGAAAAAAACAATACTTCTTCAATCTTCCCATTTATTAATCCATACATCAGTAAGAGAAGGTTTTGGTCTGGTAGTGACAGAGGCCAATTCTCAAGGAACACCAGCGATAGTTTACGACTCACCTGGTCTTCGTGATGTAGTAATAAACAACATAAACGGACTTCAAATACCAAAAGGTGACGTCAAAAAAATGGCTTATAAAATCATCGAAGTTTTTAAAGATAAAAAAAAATATAATTATTTAGTTAAAAAATCAATCGAATACTCAAAAAGATTTGACTGGCAAAAAATTACCGAACAAAGTTTTAATCTTATAAGATCTCTAATGCTATGACGTATAAAAAAATTAGTAATCTACCTTTTATTTCAGTAATAATAACGTCAAAAAACTCTGAAAAAACAATTGAAGATTGCCTTAGATCGATCAAAAAACAAAATTATTACAACTACGAAATGATTGTCATAGATAATAAAAGTAATGATAACACCATCCCAATTGCAGAAAAATACACTCACAATATATTTATCTACGGACCTGAAAGGAGCGCGCAAAGAAATTTTGGAGCTAAAAAATCTTTAGGCGATTATCTTTTGTTTATCGACTCCGACATGAAACTTTCCTCAGGCGTCATCAAAAACTGTGCCAGCCTTATTGCAAAAAGCGCTGATGTTGTAGCTATAATAATTCCCGAAGAATCCTTCGGTATTGGATTCTGGGCTAAATGCAAAAAATTGGAACGAAGCTACTACACTAATATTGACTGGATAGAAGCTGCTCGTTTTTACAAAAAAAGTGCTTTTGAAAAAGCCGGTGGTTATGACCAAAATTTGATAAGCGGTGAGGACTGGGATTTATCCCAACGGGTAAAAAGTCTTGGCAGTGTCAAAAGAATTTATGAAATAATATTTCATAATGAAGGAAATATCAGTCTGATCAATACCATTAAAAAGAAGTTTTACTATGCTCAAAAATTGCACCCATATCTATCTAAACAACAAAATAAAAAATATTTTGAATCACAAAGGAGTATTATTCAAAGATATAAATTATTTTTATCTAACCCTAAAAAGCTTTTTCAAAATCCGATTCTTGGCTTAGGGATGTTATTCATGAAAACTTGCGAATTTGGCTTCGGCGCATTAGGATATATGCTTGGTAGAATAAAAACTTAATGAAAAATTTACATGCTGAAAAACCAGCCTCAGAACTCAAAGGCAGACTCAAGGCAAGCGCTGAGTTTATAGATGCTAAAGATATTAAAAATAAAAAGATTTTGGATATTGGCTGCGGATATGGATGGTGTGAATTAAATCTTCTTAAAAGAGGAGCAAAAAAAATAATCGGCATAGAACCTGCAAAAAATGACCTAGAAACCGCAATAAAACATATTAAAAACGAAAAAATCGAATTTAAAATTGCCAGCGCGATACGATTACCATTCCCAGTAAATTTGTTTGACACAGTTGTCTGTTGGGAAGTTATCGAACATTTACCAAAAAATACTGAACAACAATTGTTTAGGGAGGTCAAAAGAGTTTTAAAAAAAGGCGGCTCATTCTATCTCTCAACTCCTTATGATAACTTTTTCACGAATTTATTTGATCCTGCTTACTGGCTTATTGGACATAGACATTACTCAAAGCTAAAGCTAACAGAATATGGCTTAGAAAATTCATTCATGGTCAGAAATCTTGAAGTAAAAGGTAAATTTTTCTCTTTATTGGCAATATTAAATATGTATATTATCAAGTGGCTGATTAAATTTAATCCTTTTTATCAAAAATATCTGACAAAATTAAGTGATGAAGAATATAATGTCAGAAATGGTTTTGTGAACATTTTTATTAAATACATTAAATTTTAAATTTAATTATGAGTCTATTGAAGACGTTTCTTCTCAATCTTTGGCTGTCGGCAGGGGCTAAAAATAATCAGAACATCTTAGATTTATGTGAGATAAATAGTAATGCCCGGTTTGTTGATCTCGGATGTAACGACGGAAAGTGGTCAATAAAAGTTGCAAGAAAAATAGATACAAAATTAACGTTTGGATTAGATCTCTATGAGAAACAACTCAAAAAAGCCGCCAAATTAGATATTAATATTTTAAAGGGCGATCTGAATGAAAAACTATCCTATAAAAGTAACTTTTTTGACGTAGTTCACTCAAATCAAGTTATTGAACATTTGGCAAATGTAGATAATTTTGTCACCGAAATTTATCGGATATTAAAACCCGGCGGTTATGCAGTTATTTCAACCGAGAATCTGTCAAGCTGGCACAATATCATCGCTTTAATCTTTGGCTGGCAGGCATTTTCTCAACATATCAGCCAGAAATATCACATCGGTAATCCGTTTTCTCCTCATTATGGAAAAAAATTAAGAGGTGGCTGGACACATAATATCATTTTTACCTATTTTGGGCTGCAAAAAATTTTTACCAACTACGGTTTTACTGTAGAAGAAGTTAGAGGATCCGGATATTATCCGTTGCCAAACTTCTTTGCTCGCCTTGACCTCCGCCATGCGCATTTTATTGCAATAAAAGTACGAAAACCATAGGAGTTATATTATATAATCTACCAATATGCGAAAAGAAGTATTTAAAGTCGTAGCTATTAATTTTTTAATTGGAATGTTTTTTTTGGGTAAATCTTTTTTAAAGGAGTATATAACCGGTGATTTTTTAGTTTTCTGGGTGGCAAACTTTCATTACGTTTTATCCTCCATTAAGTCGGGGGTCTTACCGCTTTGGCAACCTTATTCATTTTTGGGCGTTCCTGGTATTTTTCATCCGTCTTATACTTTTTTCAACCCTATCTTATGGATATTTTTTCTCTTCAATTTTATCTTTAATCCGTCATTAAACTTTGATTTCTTAGGTAAAACTATTGAACTTTATCAATACTTACATCTTGTAATTGGCGCATCCGGTATATATCTTCTTACCAGAAAAAAATTTAATCTATCCCAAGTTGCCGCATTCACCGCAAGCTTCATTTACACTTTTTCATTATTTACCACCTCTAGCTTAGGAGATGTACAAACTTTACAAGGAAGAATGTATTTGCCTTGGATTATTTATCAGCTTATCAACTTTATTCAAAAAACAAGTTTTAAAAATTTCCTGCTTTTAGTATTGTTGAACCTGCTTGTGCTTTCTCTTGGCTATCCGCATTACATTGTCTATTTTATATACGCGCAGCTTGGATTGGCTCTTTTTTATGGATTTAAATCCTTGATTAAGACGGGTTTAGCGCTGGCAAATTCTGTTCTCTTAGCTGGTTTTTTTTTCCTTCCCCAACAGTCGATTTTTAGTCAAACCGCCCGTTTTTCTGACTCAATTACCAATCCGAATTTTCACACACAATTTGCTGCCATAGGAACATTTATCATTAACATGCTTATGCCGCAGGGTATTTATTACGGATCAGTGCTTTTTTGGGGAACAATACCATTTATTTTTCTTATGATTGGTATATTCGGTCTCAAAAACAGTAAAATAAATAATTGGCTTATATCTATATTTTTATTAAGTTTGGTTTTAAGCCTTGGCGGCTACATCGGGATCCAAAACTTGCTTGGCGGTTTCCCTTTTTTCATAGATAAATTACGCACACACGGACAAATTTTGCTGCTTGCCTTTTTTTCTGGAACTATTTTCGTCGCTTATGGAGTAGATAAAATTCTAATCGGTCTTAAAAATAATAAAACCTATTCAACTCTTTGGCTGTTTTATATTTTCTTCATTATTAGTTTACTTCTTTTGCCATTCCTAAACAAAAATTATATTGTAGATCAAAAAGAACTATTAATAAACATTGGAAGAATGCTGATTTTTTTCGGAGCTGGATTAGTTCTTACTTTTCTTGCGAGTCAGCAGAAAAATAAAACTTTAATTATCATAGCCCTTGCAATAACCTTAATTGAATTTTATTTTTATTACAGCCAACTCGAATATTTTAAGTTAGGAGTATCTTATGAAAAATTTTTTACTAAAAATAGTCTTATTCTAGAAATTCCTGATAAGAACCATTTATTCCGCTATATTTTTTCTGACAATCAGTTTGCCTATAATACTTCTCGGTTTAAGGTTTTTCAGTACTTAGGTTTTGACCAAACACCTTATGCAGGAGTTTACAATATAGGTAGATTTGGCAATCCAAAGGCACATGAAATTGCCAATGTAAAATACGCAGTCAGCACAGAGTACAATCCAACTTCAGAAAATCCCAAACTTATCAAAACCATAAACCCTGCCGATTATCCAAGCGAAACATTTATCTCAAGCGCACCGGGCTATTCCGGATGGACGCCAAAATCCAAAAATATTCATTATATATACGAGTATCAAAATTTCCTCCCCAGATTTTTTGTGCCTAAAGAAGTAAGGATGTGTGAAAATGAAGATTGTTGGAAAGATGAAAATCCACCTGATCTGGTTTTTGTTAAAGCTGCGGATATTAATATGAAAAATCCAGTCTCGGAAACGGTCAAGATAAAAATTAACTCCTATTCTCCAAATGAAATTAAAATGAATATAGCTGCACCAATGGATACGTTTATATCGTCGTCCGAGATATTCGATAAAGGCTGGAATCTGAAAATCAACGATAAAAAAACAGAAATATATAATGTCATGAATGGTTTTAGAGGTTTTATAGTACCCGAAGGGAATTCCGATATTAGCATGTATTATGTTCCGCATAATTTAATTCCAGGAATCGCTTTGACTGTGGTTGGCCTTATAGCAATGTTTCTTATCTTCAAGAATAAAAAAATACTAGATTTATGAAAATTGGCGTAAATGCTCGAGTCCTACAAAACGTAAAGACCGGTATTCCATATTTTATTCACCATTTGAAAAAAAATTTACCTAAAATAGATAAAAAGAATAAATATTTTTTTCTTCGGCCGAAAATAAATTCTTTTATTAAAGCTTTTCTGTATGACAATTTTTTGGTCAATCGAGAGATAGAGAAGAGTAAATTAGATATTTTTTATGCACCTGCTCAAATTTTACCTTTTTTCCGAAAAGTTGGTGTCAAATATATAGTCACTGTCCACGATCTTTCCTATCTGATCTTTCCTAGTAATGCTTCAAGGATCTTTTATATTTATTACAAGTATTTTTTGGCTAGATCACTTAAAAATGCAGACATTATTGTTGCTGATTCAAATAATACTAAAAAAGACGTCATTAAATATTATCACGTTCCTGAAAATAAAATTAAGGTTATCTATTTAGGGGTCAGTGAAATTTTTTTTAAATCGGAAAAGAAAAAAAGGTTGATTAAAGATAAATATTTTTTAACTTTAACTACACACCCGCAAAGAAAAAATACGCTTTCAATATTAGAAACTATTAAAAAAAATAAAAAACTATTAGAATATAAGATTGTCATCGCAGGCCTCATTGAAAAAAAACAGATAGACATATTAAAAGAAAAAATTCATAACCTCGAACTAAAAAATAATGTAATTCTTTGGGGTTATGCGGCAGAGGAAGATTTAGTTAGCTTATATCAACATGCCGAATTTTTCATTTATCCATCCTTTTATGAAGGATTTGGCCTGCCAGTATTGGAAGCAATGGCTAGTCGGTCTCCTGTTATTTCATCTAATACTAGCTCTCTTGTTGAAATTTTACCCAATCAAGATTTTTCCTTTGACCCCAGAAATCCTAAAGATATGTTATCGAAGATGATAAAGATGACGGGGTTAAATCAAACAGAGAAAAAAAAATTAACCACAACTAATTACAATTTTGCCAAAAATTTTACATGGCTTAAAACTGCTAAAAAAATGATCACGCTCTTTAAAAATATAAAAGATAGCTAAATATTATGTATAGCAAAAAATATTTTAATTCAGTAACTCAAAAATCTAAAAACAATCTTTTAAGGTATATTAATCAACTAAAAAACCTAACTATTTCATTAGAGAATAAAACTATCTGTGATATAGGTTGTGCAGAGGGTTCATTACTTGAATTATTACATACTAAAGAGAGTGTCCCTCAAAAAAAACTTTATGGTGTTGATATTTCAAAATACGCCATTGATATGGTGAAAAAAAAGGGTTTTAATGGTAAAGTTGTCAATTTTGATAAAGTATTTAATCCAATAATAAAGTTTGACATGGCTTTTGCATTAGATGTTATTGAACATATGGAAAATCCCTATGTATTCTTAAACAATATTAAGAAAATTTTAAAAAAAAATGGATATGTTATATTAACAACTCCTAATATTTCTTCTTTTTCGCACCTTATACAGAAAGATAATTGGTATGGATATTTAGATAAGACTCATAAGTTTCTTTTTGAAAAGGAAGGGTTGAAATACATATTAAAAAAAAATGGCTTTAACATTGTAAAATGCGAAACACTATCTAATACTAACAATGTCATTTATAATGCTGTTACTGAATTGCTTAAAATTGCAAGCCAATTATTTTTTATACTTCAAAAACCATAATAATCGTTAAATTTGACCTAATATGATTGTTGTTAGAGCGCCTTTGCGAGTCAGTTTTGTCGGAGGTGGTACAGACCTCTCAGATTTTTATCGTCACTATCCTGGCAAAGTAATATCAACCACGATAGATAAATATGTCTACGTTGCAATAAATAGAACGCCTCTTATTCCTAAGATATCTGCACGTTACAGAATTTCAGAAACGGTCGAAAAACCAAGCCAACTGCAGCATACTCGCATAAAGGCAGCGCTTCATGACCTCGGCATAAATAAGGGTATTGAGATAGCTTCATTTGCGAGTTTACCCGCAAAAACTGGACTAGGTTCATCTTCAAGTTTCACGGTAGCCTTACTTAAAGGTCTCTACGCCTTTCTTGACAAGAAATTACACCCCTCAGAAGTGGCTGAATTAGCTTGCCGTTTGGAGATAGAATTGGTGGGAGAACCCATCGGAAAACAGGATCAGTACGCAGCTTCATTTGGCGGACTCAATATATTTGAATTTAGTAAACGTGGAAAAACGAATGTAAAACCTGTGCTAATTGACTATAAAAATCGTTTGGCTTTTGAAGATCACCTCCTTTTATTTTTCACCGGATTGACTAGAGATGCATCACATGTGTTAAAAGAACAAAAGTTGAATATTAAAAAGAAATTTCGCACTCTTCAAAAAATGGCTGACTCTGTTGAGGAGTTCACCAGTAGATTAAGAAACGGCGATTTTCGTATTCTTGGTAAAATGCTCCATGAAGGCTGGCTGGCAAAAAAGAGTCTGGCAAAGACTATATCAAATGCCGCAATCGACGACTTATATATGCACGCCATAAGAGCTGGAGCTTGGGGAGGTAAAATTTTGGGAGCGGGTGGTGGCGGATGTTTACTCTTTATTGTGTCGCAAAATACAAAGGCCAACATAAAGAAAGCCTTGAAATCCGAAGCCAAAAGAAAAAAATTAAAAGAATTTTGTGAGATTCCTTTTCGCTTTGTTCAATCAGGCGCCGAGATTTTGTTTAATGCCGACCATACCTAAAAAAAAATGGAAAAAAATATTAAGGACTTTACTCAAAAAGTAAAAACCGCTCTTGAAAACCTTCCTGTGCACGAGATTGCAAAAGCCATTAATATGCTTGAGGCGGTCTATGAGCGAGACGGAAGAATCTATGTCTTTGGCAACGGCGGTTCATTGGCTCTAGCCACCCACTGGGTAAGCGACTTTAATAAAACTGTCTTTAGCCATCACCTAGAAGAACACTCACGCCGCTTTCAAGCAATCCGACTACCCACCACAGAGGAAGAATTGACTGCTTGGGCAAATGATGTGGGATATGACATGGTATTTGCTGGGCCGTTGCAAAATTATTTACAGGATAGTGACCTCGCCGTCGCCATATCAAGTTCAGGCAACTCTCCAAACGTCATTAAAGCCGTAAATCTTTTAAAAAAGAGAAAAATTCCGGTAATCGGTCTTTCTGGATTCGACGGCGGTAAATTGAACAAATTATCAGATGCAAAAATATTGATATCGACTCGCAAAGGCCAATATGGAATTGTTGAGAGTGTTCATGCTACCATTCTTCACCTTATAACCGAATACTTTAAAGATTACTTCAATCTACTTTTGGAAAAATGAAAAAGGCAGTTTTTTTGGATAGAGACGGCGTCATCAACAAGGAAGTCGACAATTTAAGAGACGTCAAACAACTTCTTCTCTTACCACACGTCTCAGAAGCTATAAAAATATTAAACCGTAACAACTTTTTAGTTATCATTATTACCAATCAGCCGGTTGTGGCAAGAGGCTGGATAAGCGAAAAAGGATTAAACGAAATCCATCAGGAATTATTACAGAGATTGAAAAAGCAAGGTGCAAAAATTGATGCAATTTATTGCTGCCCTCATCATCCAAATGCAAGTCTTGTTGAATATAGAAAAGATTGTGAAGATCGAAAACCGAATATCGGCATGATAAAAAAGGCTGGCGAAGATTTTAACATTTCGCTTAAAAATTCTTTTTTTATAGGCGATTCGACAACAGATTTGGAAACGGCAAAAAGGGCTGGATCAAAATCAATTTTGCTACAAACAGGCTACGCAGGTAAAGATGGAAAATTTAAATCCAAAGCGGATTTTGTTGTAAAAAATCTATATGAAGCGGTAAAACTAATATGCAAGCTATAATTCTTTCAGCAGGGAAAGGAATTCGCCTTTATCCTTTGACAAAAAAAATCCCTAAAGTAATGGTCGAGGTTAAAGGCAAACCACTTCTTAAACATCACTTAATGCTGCTTCGTAAATATGAAATTAAGGAGATTTTTATCAATCTTTTCACGCTGCCAGATATAATTAAAAACTATTTTGGAGACGGAAGGAGATTTGGAGTGCGGATAAAATATGCAACAGAATCAACACTTTTAGGATCAGCTGGCGCTCTACAAAATTTCAAAAAAGAGCTAAAAGATAATTTTTTTGTCTTATACGGAGATGTTTACATGCAAATTGATCTTTTGAAAATGTTAAATTTTCACAAAAGAAAAAATTCGCTATTTACCTTAGTGATGCACGAAGCAAAACATCCTCAAGACAGCGATCTTTTAGAGATAAACTACAATCAAAGAATCACGAATTGGATCAAAACTCCTCACTCAAGAAAATCAGGGGTTAATAGTGCTGGTTTATATATTATTAACAAGAGTGTCTTGAAATATCTGCCCAAAAAAGTTCCTTTTGATTTTTCTCATGATTTTATTCCATTTCTTATGAAGAAAATTCCTATGTTTGCTTATTACACAACAGAATTAATTATGGATATAGGAACCCCAGAAAGGTATAATAAACTTTTATCTATACTTAAAAAATGAATAAACGCGTACTCGTCACCGGCGGTGCTGGTTTTATCGGCTCGCACACCGTAGACGCTTTAGTTAAAAAAGGCTACAAAATTAAAATCCTCGATTCACTTACCAAACCAGTACATCAACGAGGCAGCCCTGATTATTTAAATAAAGAAGCCGAATTTATCGACGGCGATGTGCGAAATAAAAGCGCCTGGGAAAAAGCCTTAAAGAATGTAAGCATTGTCTTTCATCTTGCAGCATATCAGGATTACCTTCCAAATTTCAGTAAATATTTTGACGTTAACGCCAAAGGAACGGCTCTTTTATATGAAATAATCGTGGAAAAAAAATTAAAAATCGAAAAAGTTATCATCGCCTCCTCGCAGGCAATCTATGGTGAAGGAAGATATGCCTGTAAAAATAATCATATCATCTATCCTACACAACGCTCGTTCAAGGATTTAAAAAAGAAAAAATGGGATTTTAACTGTCCGCATGATAAACTTCCGCTTATCCCGCAATGGGTAAATGAAGGCGATTTTATCGACCCGCACAATCAATACGGAATTTCAAAGTATAGTCAAGAAAAAATCGGTATTCATCTCGGCAAGCGCTATCAAATTCCGACAGTTGCTATGCGATACTCCATAGTCCAAGGACCCCGCCAGTCGCCTTTTAATCTTTACTCTGGAGTGTTGAGAATCTTTATAACGCATCTTCTAGGCAGAAAGCCGCCAACGATTTTTGAAGATGGTAATCAAATTAGAGATTTTGTCAACATCCACGATGTAGTTTCGGCAAATATTCTTGTTCTTGAAAATAAAAAAGCAGACTATCAAGTATTTAATGTCGGCGGAGGTAAAAGGTACACAGTCAACGAATTTTATAAGATTGTGCAGAAAATTTTGAAAACTGACATTAAACCTGTAAGAGACGGTTCATTTAGAGTAGGTGACACAAGGCATATCTTCTCTAGCATTGAAAAAATGAAAAACCTCGGTTTCAAACCTACATATTCAATTACGGACTCTATTCATTCATATATTACCTGGTTACAAACATTAGCGAATTTTAATAATGGAAACAGTAAAATGCATTTGTGGAAAAAATGATTTTAATCTTCTGCATGTGCTAAAGAAAGAAAAAATCAATTATCGGATAGTCAAATGTCGCAACTGTGATTTAGTTTATATGAATCCGCGTCCGACCGCTCCAAATATAGAAAAATTTTACAAAAAAAACTATTATTACGATGAAAGTATGTTCGATATGGAAAATTATATAAAGGCGAAAATACTTTACCAAGATATTAAAAAATATTTGCAAAACGGATCTATCTTAGACATCGGTTGCTCAAAAGCGTTTCTCCTCAATTTTATGAAAGAAGATAAACTATTGCTTCACGGAATAGAGCCTTCAGAAGATTCAATCCGATTTGCCTGGAACAATTTTAAAATAAAAGTCGATAAAGGATATTTTGAGTCTGTAAAAATAAAAAAAAACTCATACACTAATATAACAGCCATTGACATCATAGAGCACGTTAACAATCCTTATAATACTTTAAAAAAGATCTATCAAATTTTAAAAAAAAACGGTGTGGTCATTGTTGAAACTCCAAATATTGATAGCCTATATTATTCAATTGGCAAAGATCGCTGGATGGGCTTTGCTTTACCGTTTCACATTTATTATTTTGCTCCAAAAACGTTAAAAAACCTTTTTGAGCAGATTGGTTTTAGAAATATTACCGTCGAGACTTCCCATTTCAATCTAATTTCGCGAGAAGGTTTTTTCCGAAGCAAGGGTTATGGCATTTTTCGTCTTATATTAACGCTGCTCAACTTTTTAGGCATCAATCCTGATATTGTAGCCAACAGAGTAAATCAAAGTTTTTTAGATAGCGCCATGAAGACTAAGAAAAAAATTAATCTTCCAAATCTCAGCTTTTTAGACAAAATAGAAATTTTTATTAATCAGCCGCTAAATTATTTGTTTTCAAAAAAATTATTATTCGGAGATGGTGTACGAGTTATTGCCTATAAATGAAAATTCTTTTTTATTCACCGGTGAAACTAATTACAGGAGGAGGTTGTGGAAGATGGCATAGTGACATTACCAACTCCCTAAAAAATCTTTTTGGTTTTGAAATAGAAATAATAAGCGGCAATCTGGGTTACAATCATTGGAGTAAACAATATCTAAGACAACAACTCCAATCCGTTGAGTATGTTCAACTTAACTTTATAATTTTTTTTGGCCTCCTTATTCCTACTCCTTCGATTTTCTTTTTTCTTTTAAAAAAATTTAAAGACGCTGATGTAGTTCACTTTATTCATGGATTTTTAGGGCAAGATATTTTAATCCTTATTTTAAAACTTCTTACTCGGAAAAAAGTTGTCGTCGGACATCATGCTCCAATCTTTCATTCTTCTAAGATTCACAACTTTTATATGAAGTATATATCACGCTTTATTTTAAAATTTTTTGATTATCATCAGGCTCTAAATAAACATGACAAAGCATTTTTAGAGAAAGAATGGGGTTTAAAAAATGTATTTTTTATCCCAAGCGGCGTTAGAGTTGAAAAATTTCTCAAAATCGAGCCCATAAAACATAATAATTTAGTTTTTATTTCTGTTGGCAGATACGCTCTTCAGAAAGGTTATGATTTGCTTCTTCTAGCGATAGGAAAATTTAATCATATATTTCCCAATAATCGAGCCGAGTTTTGGTTTGTTGGAGATGGAGAACTAAAACGGCTAATCCAATCTTATTGTGAGAAATATAAAAATATTAAGGATCTTGGTTATGTCAAATACGAAGCTATGCCAGGAATATATGCTAAAAGTGACGTCTACCTCTTACCATCGCGCGAAGAGCCTTTTGGTCTGGTTCTGATTGAAAGCTGGGCTTGCGGATTACCCACTCTAGCAACAAAAACCGAAGGGCCTAAAGATATGCTGAAGGAAAGTAAAAACGGTTGGTTTATCCATAAAATATCAAGTGAGGAAATATGTAACAGCTTGTCAACTCTTTATAACATGTACCTTAGTGATGAAAACTGTTTTAATAAAATTGAAAAAAACTGCCGGGAAACAGCCGCAATGTTCAGCATAGATACTACAGCTAAGAGGATGACAAAAGCATTTTTTTCTTGAAAACTCATTTTCTAAATTTATACCATTTATGTAGTCTTGAAACCATGAGCATAATTATGTATGCCCAAACTTTTCTAAAAATGCTTGATTTTGGTGAAGAAATAAGCATTTTTTCTTTAGCTATCCTATATTTTTTCTCCATAGAATCCCAAGTTATATCGTTCTTTAGCTCCCAAGCTTTTGTTGATATCATATAAGTATAAAACATTGATTGCATCGCTACGATAAATCCTTTGATGCCTCGCATCCAAGCTCCTTGAAGAATGTAAACTGTAAAAAATAAAAAAAGGGGGTTAAATACTATTTTTAAGTTTGATATATTGTTTGCTAAAGTTTTCGCGTGAGCAAGATAGTAGGAACTAATAGTTTTTATTTGAGTTTCTGTAGTAAAAGGCGAAAAATGATAAACAGAATATTCATCTAATGGTGACAGGTAAAGTATTTCTTGTGGCCTCACATGGTGAGCGAATCTTCCCGATTGATGAATTGTATTATTACTGTAGTCCATAGAGCCTTTCTTGTAGAACTTTATCTCAACACTGCCAATAGCTGGGAAAAATTCGCTCTCACCGTCATACATCAAAGTTTTTCTCTTTTGGACAACGACTTTATATTTATTTTCTTGTGCAATTTTTTTATAAATATTCAGACACGTTTTTGGTACCATTTCGTCGGCAAATCCCCAAAAGACCCAATCGGTCTTGACATGACTTAGGACAAAGTCGGATTCTGCTTTGGTCTCAACAAAAGAAGCTCCGTGATGCCCGCGCTTTATTACCCTAGCGCCTAATTTTTCCGCAATCTTCACCGTGTTATCAATGCTTGAATCATCAGAAATTAGAACATCTCCATAGGGTAAATAACACTTTATAGGATATGCTATTCTTTTTTCCTCATTATAGGTAAAAATAACAAAAGTGATATTAGATTTTTTTAATCTGTTTTTTTTCATTATTTATCTTACAATTAATTAGCAGATATTTTATCATAACAATTCACAATGAAGAAATTAACCTCGCATCTTCTGCCAATTTTTTTTCTCGTCATATTATCTATCGCTGTCCATCATACTTGGTTTACCAATTTATCTCCAATAACTTCTGGCGATTGGTATGTCGATTACTCTGAAAAATTAAATGAATATTTCTCTTTTCCAATCATGTGGAACTCTGATTATTCTTTCGGAACACCAAATTTAGGCGTTTCGTTCTGGCCATTTCTATCATTTGTTGGGTTTTTATCGAATTTAAATTTTTCTCCTTACCTTATTGAAAGAATTGTTTTTTTATGGCCTATTGCAATATTACTTCCTTTGGGCGCTTATTTTCTTTCTTATTATCTTTTTCGGTCAACAATAGCCTCAATTGTTAGCGCTCTTATTTTCGAATTCAATACCTATATGATTATTTTACAAGGCGGCCATCTGACACTACTTATGGCGATATCTCTTACTCCGTTTTTTTTGCTCTTTTTCCTAAAAACTCTATCAAGCAGTAAACTTTTTTTAGCAGTGATCACATCTCTTATTGGATTTATGATAAGTTTCTATGAGTTTAGAATTTTTTACCTCGCCGTCTGGATGGTATTTTTTTATCTGATTTATCACTTAACTATTCTCAGAGAGTTCAAGGGATTAATAGATTTTGTAAAAAAATTGGCTTTATCTTTAACTATCATAATCATAATTTTACTTCTCAATTTCTATTTTTTTTTCGGCATATATGGTATGCAATCCTTAGCAGATAATGCATTATTCAACCGCAGTCTTTTTGGCGCTTGGTATATTACTCTCTCTAAAACCATGACTATTTTTCACTTCGGATGGACAGGCGGTGTAATTGTACCATGGAAAATTCAACCGCTGCTTGTCAGATTTTTTTTCATTCCCATACTTGCGCTCTTGGGTTTTATTGTTGGAAAAAAAGATAAAAGGCTCCCATTTTTTGCACTTCTTGGAGTCTTAGGAATCTTTTTAGCCAAACAAAATACGCCTCCGTTCCCGGATATTTATCAGTGGCTCTTTGACCACGTTCCTGGTTTTAATGCTTTTAGAGAATCAGGCAAATTTTTATTGTATGTAGCTATATCATACAGTGTACTAATCGGAGCATTTATCTCTTGGTTCTGGGATAAATCAGAACTAAAGATAAACAGATCGCTTAAGATTCTTACTGTCTTTCTTATTGCGTTTCTTATTATTTGGAATTCAAAACCCATAATTACTGGTGAACTCGGAGCGCTCTTTGTCCAAAGAAAAATTCCCAATGACTATTTGATACTAAACGAATATCTCACGGCGCAAAAAGAATATTTCAGAACATTTTGGACTCCGGACTACTCTCGATGGGGTCATTATTTGAGTATTCACCCGCGAACCAGTGTACTCTATCTTAATCTCTTTGAATGGTTGGATTTTGCTAAAAAAGGCAATCCTATCGGCAGCATTTACTTCAATCAACTTCTTGACCTATCTTCCATTAGATATGTGATCGTTCCAATACAGGATAAAAGTAACGATGATGATTTTTTTCCCCAGACAAACAAACGGATTAACTTCATTTCAGAACTTGAAAGATTACCTTACCTTAAGAAAATTAATGTTGGATTTAAGGAATTGGTAATGTTCGAAAATTTTAATTACCGTCCCCATATTTATTCAACACAAAAAAAAGAAAGAATTTACTCATATGTGCCTTACCAAAAAATTAAATATTCCATGGTAAACCCAACACAGTATAAAATCATTTTAAAAAATGTTAAAGAAGCGGTTTATTTAAATTTTTCTGAAAATTATAATCCGAATTGGAAGATAAGAGTTGGGAAATTTAGTTGGTTTGCTACACTTACAGGTAAAAATTATTTTCTCTCAGATGATATTCACTTCAAAAATGAGGCGAAATTAAATTCTTTTATTATCGACGTCCAACAAATTTGCAAAAAACAAGACGCGTGCATAAGCAATTCTGATGGAAGCTATGATATAAATCTAACAGTTTATTTCTCACCACAATCGTATCTTTACATCGGACTAATAATCAGCGCAGTTGCATTTTTTACCTGTATAGGTTATTTAATTATAACTTTAATCAAAATTGGTTTAAAAACTAACTATTTAGTTACATGATTAAAAAAAATACTCTTATAACCATTTTTATGGGCGCTATTTTCCTTGTATCTTTACTTTATCGACTATATGGGCTTTCCACGAATAATCCGCCTTTTTGGGTAGATGAATTTGCCTCTGCCAATCAAGGAAAACTGCTATTTCAGCAGGGTTTTGGAGTTTTTTTTAATCCCAATACAGTTCTTGAGCATTACAATATCACAACTCATCTCTTGATTGCAGCCTCGTATAAATTCTTTGGTGTGAATGAATTTGCTGCACGATTTCCTCCGGTTGTCATTGGTTCATTTATACCTGTGGCAGTTTTCTACCTAGCAAGACACCTTACCAATATCTCAACCTCAATATCAGCGAGTCTCCTGGTTGCCTTTTCCTATTTCGAGATTACCTGGTCGCGCCAGGCTAGAGGATACATTATCGTCCAGTTTTTAGTACTCTTGGGTTTTCTTCTTTATCTGAAACTAGTTGATATAAAAAAACCAAATATTATTTTATCTGTAATCTTCTTCCTAACAATTTTTTTGGGGGTAATAACTCATCCTCTCTACTACATTTTTCTAATTAGCCTTGCTTTTCATTTTCTCCTTACCAATCATAAACGCGTCATTGAACTATTAAAAAAACCTTGGCTCTACCTTCTAGCTTCTTTTTTATTTCTTATTATTTATAAAATTGGTTTTATTAATGCTCTGATTCGCATGTTTAATTCTGGAACTTTCCTCACAGATAACTTTTGGTATTACCATCCCTTCTTGTGGAGAGAGTATGGGCTTGTCTCCTTTTTAGCTATACTTGGATTCTTGTTTTTGTTTTTTAAAAAAAACAAGATGATTCTTCCCATACTTATCTATATTGGAGTCCATCTTATCTTTATAACCTTTATCTTCAAACCCTACGTCTCTCGCTATCTTCTTCCCGTCTTCCCTTTTTTTATTATTGGAACTTCTTACTTATTGTCTGAGGTCTCAAAAATACTTAGTAACCATCTTGGTGCCGACCGAGCCAAGTTGGTATTTACTTTAGGTCTGACTTTTTTTATTATTGTAAACGGCCATAAGTTTGTAAATAAGCCGAAAAAATACTACTCGCTCAATCATGATTTTAGAGAGATTGCCAATATAGACTATCATCAAGTCTACAATATCATCAAGAAGAACTCGGAAATTGACAACAATAAATTAGTTATCATCGAAACTTGGTGGGATCGCGCGCATTGGTACTTGGGAGACGATTTTAAAAACATTGTAGCATTTCGCTGGTTAGACGAAGGCTTTGTAAACGGCATCTCAAAAAAAATCAACTACTTTGTAAATGAAAAGGGAGAAAAGATACTTAAAGGCGACAGTTTGCACCTGGTTCTGGAAAAAAAAGATCTTCAACTATATATGGAAAGATATCCGCGGGGATTTATTTTTATCGACGATTCATCACTACCAAACGACGTTATAAAATTTGCTGAAAAAAATCTCAAGAAGGAACTCTATCTTGATCACTATCCATTCGATGATAACCCTTATTCCATCTGGCCTGCAACGCTCTACAGCTGGGGGATATAAGTCATCTTCAAAAAGTATTTTTCAGCCTTTTTTAACCCCCTCTCTTCTTCCCAGCTAACCATACCTGGTTTTTCATGCTTTTTTAGAGGTATCTTGTATAGATCCTTAAACCCATTTCTTCTGTAAAAATCGATTGCTCTTTTGTTATCGTCCAAAACGCGAAGATATAGATGCTTTGGTTTAAGTTTTTTGGCAGACCAATTTATAAGAGATTTTAATGCAAATGACATTACTCCTTTTAGGTTTTCCTTATCGCCTCGGACGACATTATCTATCTCGCACGAATTACTCCTGAAGTTAAAAGTAAAAAGCCCTATGTGACCGATGAGTCTTGATTTTTTTTCCTTACTCTCGATGAAAAATAATATTCTGGTTGGATTTTCGATTAATCCCTTGGTCCATTTTTTTGTGCCGCCAAAGGTCACCTTAAATTGAGAAGCAAAAGCAAAAGAATTCTCATCTCTCCACTTAGCAAGTAATTTTATTTCTCCATCTTTTCTTAAAATGCTTTTGGTTATTGGTTTTAAGAATGCAATTATATCACCCTGGCTATTGTAGATAGGCAATTTATTGGGAAGGTCCTCGCTGAATCGTTCATCTTTCCAATTCTTGAAGGTATTTAATACATTGGTTTTAAATTTTCTGATCATGTCATACTTTGAGAACTTTCCTCAACATTTTGGCTACATAATCAATTTCCTCTTCAGTTCGCATTAGGCCACTTGGCAGGTTAATTCCGTTGAAAGAAATGTGATGAGCAACATGAGTATTTTGTTCTTTAAATATGGGAAACATGCTTATTGGCCAGAAAAAGGGACGGGAATCAATCATTTTTTCTTTAAGTTTTTTTATGATCTCATTTCTTGATATGCCAAAATCCTTATCTAGGATGATCGAACTCATCCAACGATTGCTTTTTGTGTATGGTCGTTCATAGTTCATCGAGATTCCTTTGATGTCTTTCAAGCGTTTATGATACCAATCAAATATCTTTCTTTTTTTATTGACAAAGCTTTCGATTCTTTCCAACTGCGCAAGAGCGAAAGCAGCTTGAAGATTAGACATTTCATGTGAATATCCCACCTCAATCTGCCAAAACTTTTTGCCATGAAGTTCACCGTGGCCGTTTAAAAACTTAGCTCTATCGTATAACTTTCTATCATTTGTAACAAGCATTCCGCCAAATCCTGTCACCATAATTTTGGCTCCTTGGAAACTAAATGCTCCAAAATCGCCAAAACTTCCTGGTCTTTTTCTCTTATAAATGCTTCCTACAGCAGGACAGGCATCTTCAACCACAGAAAGATTATATCCTCTTGCAATCTGTATGATTTCATCCATGTCTGCAGGATTGCCATAGATATGAACCGGCATAATGGCCTTAGTCCGTTTAGTTATTGCTTTTTTAATTTTTTCCGGATCTATACACCATGTATCTTTTAGGATATCGACAAATACCGGTTTGGCGCCAAGATAGAAGATGACGTCAGAACAGGAAAAATAAGTTATATCGGGCAATATCACTTCGTCTCCTTTGCCAACTCCTAAACTGGCAAGCGCCAGATGAAGCGCACCAGTCCCTCCACAAGTTGAAATTGCATATTTAACGCCAATATATTTGGCAAATTCTTCTTCAAATCTGTGTACATAATCCGCGTAATGCTCATTCCAGCCATTTTTTGCCGCATCCATGACGTAATCAACTTCTTTTTGGCTAACCCAAGGTCCTGCGGTTAAAATCATCCTTTTAGGCTTATACATATGTAAAACGATATTGATTTTTATTTCTTGAATTGCACAATAAATCGTTCAATAATAGTTTTCACATATGCAATCCGCTCACTGTCTATCTCTGGAAAAACGCCTAGCCAAAATGCGCTATTCATCACATAGTCTGCATTTTTTAGATTATCAATAATTTTATACGATATATCTTTATATGCAGGATGCCTGAGTAAATTGCCAGAAAAAACATTTCTTGTCCCAATTTTTTTAGCTTCGAGATATTCGGTCAATTGATTACGCGTAAAAGGAGCCTCACCTCTTACTACGATGGGAAATCCAAACCAGCAAGGGTCTTCCTTCGGTGTAGTTTTCATAAGGATAAAATATTTTTGTAACTTTTTAAAAAATTCATAGTATTTCTTAAAGTTTTCTTTTCTTTTTTTGCTGAAGTAGGGGAGCTTCTTAAGTTGAGCCACACCAATAGCCGCCTGAAAATCAGTCAGTTTCAGATTGAATCCGATCTGCGAATAACTGTATTTATGGTCATAGCCAAAAGGAAGATCTCCAAGCTTCCAGCCAAAACGGCGCCTGCAAGTATCATCTTTGCCAGTATCGCACCAACAGTCTCGTCCCCAATCACGAAACTGCCTTATTGCCATATGAACCAAAGGATTATTTGTGATCACTGCACCGCCCTCGCCCATAGTGATTTGATGTGCAGGATAAAAACTAAATGTAGCAATATGTCCATATGTACCTACCAATTTCCCGTCATATCGAGAACCCAGAGCATCGCAACAGTCTTCTATAAGCCATAAATTATATTTTTTAACGAGCTTCATTACTACATCCAGATTAAAAGGCTTACCAAGTGTATGAGCCATCATGATCAACTTTGTTTTTTTTGTCACTGCTCTCTCGAGCTGCTGAATGTTTGCATTTAATGTATCAATATCTGAATCGACAAAAACCGGTTTTAGACCGTAAATAATTCCCGGATTTACAGTCGTTGGAAAAGCAACTGCTGTAGTGATAAACTCGTCTCCGGGCTTTAAACGTCTTTCTCCAAAAACTATTGACGTGAGAGAAGCAAGTGCGACCAGATTTGCCGAAGATCCAGAATTAACCAGTGATACATACCTTACCCCCATAAATTTTTTGAAGTCTGACTCGAATTGTTTCCCAAACTCTCCTTCCGTCCACCAGCCGTCCTTAGCCGCTTTAATTAGATTTTTTATTTCTGCTTGGTCGTAGACTTTTCCTGAAACCCGTACGTATGTCTCACCAGGAATAAATTTTGAATTTTTCATGATATTTTTTTGTACCACTTATATATTTTCTCTGCAGTTTTTTTAAAATTATATTTTGGTTTCCAGCCTAATTTTTTTTTAATTTTCGAGTAATCGAGGGATTGATAGGGTATCTCATTTTTTGCTGCATCTAAAATTTTATACCTGAGCTTCTTTTTCAGCAATCTCTGGATATGTTGAATAACTTCAAGGACAGACAACGTCTCATCAGATCCAAAATTAAAGGGCTCACCTTTAAGTTTGTCAATATTGTCCGCAAGCAACATATAACCGTCAACCACGTCTTTCACATATAGATAATCTCTCACATATTTCCCGTTGCTTCTAACCTCCAGCGTCTCACCAGTAACCATCGACCTCATGATTCCGGGTACGATCCTTGAATAATTTAGATCTCCTTCACCGTAAATATTTCCAAAACGTGTTGTGCAAACCGGAAGTTGATACGTTTTAAAATATGAGTTAGCAATAATATCTGCGGCTGATTTGGAAGATTCGTAGGGATGGTCACCTTTTAGTGAATCTTCTTCAACATATTTGTCTTTTTTTAATTTACCATAGGCTTTATCAGACGAAGCAACAATCGCTCCTTTTATCCTGGGATAGAGACGAACGCTTTCCATTACATTTACTGTTCCCATAACATTGGTTGCGAATGTTCTTTGCGGATTGTAATAAGCTGTTCCAACAAGAGCCTGAGCTGCAAGATGAAATATGTAATCAACTTCATATTTGGTCACGACGTCAAATAGTTCGTTAAAATCATTCACATCAACATGCGTCATTCTCACCTTTTTATGGAGTTTCTGAGAGAAAAAATATGACTTAGGATTGGTTGTAATGAATGTGGTTGTAACATTAGCCTCACGTCTTACCAGCTCCTCGACAAGATGCGAGCCTACAAATCCCGTCCCACCAGTAACTAAGACATTTTGATCTTTTATCTCCATACTTCCCAAGGGGGATTACCAGCTTGCCAAATTTTGTTTAATTCTTCATACTCTTTGTGTGTGTCTACTGAAAACCAAAATCCGTTGTGGCGATACAAAGAAAGTTCCTTCTCTTTGGCCAATCTTACAAGCGCCGGGTGTTCTGTCTCTCCTGGTCGTAAATAATTAAATACCCTTTTGTCAAAAACCATATAACCTCCATTCACCCAGTCTTTCAATACGGGTTTTTCTGTAAATCTTTCCACTTTGTTTCTTCTGTTAACCCAAACCAAACCATATCTTGAACGTGGATGCACTCCGGTTATCGTTCCGATAGTTTTTTGCCGTTTTTGGAACTTAACAAGAGAGTCTATATTCAAATCTGTAAGTCCATCTCCGTAAGTTACCATAAAATATTTATCTTTGGCGGATATATATTTTTGGCAGCGAAGAATTCGCTCACCTGGTTGAGTCTCTAGTCCTGTGTCTACAAAGGTTATTTTGTACTCATCTACTTGCTCTCTATCATCAAGATAAAATTTGGTTTTGTGACTACGAGTATTAAGACTAAAATCTGCAGTGAAAGCTTTTTGATTCAAAAAAAAGTCCTTTATATAGTCTGCCTTATAGCCCAAAGCGAGAATAAATTCATTGAATCCATAATAGGAGTAAATCTTCATGATGTGCCAAATAATGGGTTTTTTCCCTATGTAGACCATCGGCTTTGGCTTAAATTCCGTCTCTTCTTTTAAACGTGTTCCCAAACCTCCACAAAGAATGATGACTTTCATAAAGATGAAGTTATTTTATTATAAATTCCAGCTGCGTCAAGACCTAAAACTTTTCGCAAGTAAGACCTTGTTCCGACATTTTTAATGACTTTGTGTTGAGTTCCGATTCTGATCACCCGTGTTCCTGGGACATATTCTGAAACAACCTCGGATACGACAGAACCTAATCCGCCAATCATCCCATGTTCCTCTATGACAAATAGAGTTTTAAAGCGTTTTGCTTGATTTATGATTAAATCTTTGTCAATGGGTTCCACCGTATGAATGTTAATGACGCCTGCCTCTATTTTTTTATTTTTTTTAAGCATATCTGCAGCTTTTATGACTTCCTCCATTATTACCCCAGTTGAAAATAAGACTGTATCAATACCGATTTTTAAAACCACGCCTTTGCCAAAACGAAATGAGTAAGAGTAAGCATTTATAATTGGTTCCTGTCTTCCACCGACTCTTATATAGACTGGCCTATGATAGTTTGCTAAATATTTAAGACCTTTGACAGCTTCTATTTCATCCACCGGAGAAAAAATGGACATATTTGGCAACGGCCTAAGAATTGCTATATCTTCCAGCGCAAAGTGCGTGCTACTCAAGATTCCGTATGATAGTCCAGACCCGATGCCTAGAAGCGTGATATCAAGATCATGGTAGCAGACGTCGTTACGAATCTGTTCAAAACATCGCATGATAAGAAATGGGATGATGGAGTAGATAAAGACTTTTTTACCAGATAGAGCAAGGCCTGATGCGATGCCTATCATATTTTGCTCAGCTACTCCAACGTTGATAAATCTTCCATGAAAATCGCTTTCTATCTTTTCAACCGCGCGATAACCAAGATCACCTGTCAAAAAATAACTATTCTTATTAGATTTCATAATGTTATAGATTTCTTGTATTATTGCGGTTCTCACTTTTTAAACTTTAAAAAATTTATAAACTTTCAAGTAATTGTTTTTTTGTCTCTTCATCAAGTGATATATAGTGTGCCTCAAATTTCCCCTCAAATCCCGGCAAACCCCAGCCTTTGACTGTTTTTGCAATTATAAAATGGGGGGAAGAATTTTTTGTTTTAGCTTTTTGAGTAAATACTTTATCTAAACTTTCAAAGTCGTGACCATTTGCCTCATAGACATTCCAATGAAAATCTCTAATTTTTTGGGGAAGAGGTGAGAGATCTAACACTTCTTCAGTTGAACCATATCCTTGAAAATGGTTGTTGTCGACAATTACCGTCAGATTATGAATTTTGTGATGTGCGGCGTACATAATGGCTTCCCAATTAGATCCTTCGTTAAGTTCACCGTCAGACATCAATACATAGACTTTGTTATTTTTTTTATCATTCAAAAATGAGGTGGCAAAACCAATTCCAATTGGCAGTCCGTGACCAAGAGATCCAGTAGAAATCTCAATTCCAGGTGCGACTCTGCTTGAATGCTCGGGTAAAATACCGCCGTCTTTATCATAACTGAGTAAGACTTCTTTAGTGAAAAAACCTCGCTCATATAGAACCGTATACAATGCCAATCCCGCATGTCCTTTGCTCAAGATGAATATATCCCTGTCTGAATTTGTGGGTTGCTTTGGGTCGACATGTAGAACTCGATAATAAAGATAGGTGAGAATCTCAACTATCGAGTAAGAACAACCAATATGGTGGCTTTCTTTAGGCCTTATTGCTTGCATCATATCTCTTCTCACTTGTTTAGATATTTTTTTAAGCTCGGCGAAGTTTTTTTTCATCACTAATAGCTGATAGTATATAATATTTTAACTAATGTCAAAACAGTATGAGTGATAAAACAAAAGCAATAATTGCAATTCTTATTGCTTCACTTATTAGTGGGGGTGCTTCAGCATTCACAAAAATTGGTTTAATAAAAATTCCTCCATTTACTTTCTCATTTCTTCGCTTTTTAATAGCATCAATAGCCATCTTGCCAATATTTTTAAAATCAAAACCAAAAATAAATAAGTCTTTGGTTCCATTAATTTTCTTTTCAGTTCTTCCAATTGTCAATGTAGCTTTTTTTGTAGCGGGAGTTAAGCTTACTACGGCTTCTATTAGCCAAATGTTATATGCAGCAACGCCTATTTTGGCTGGTATTCTTTCCTATTTTATTCTTCGGCACAAACTCTCAATTAAAAGGTGGCTCTTTATTTTACTTGGACTCGTTGGCGTAATTTTTGTAGTCGCTCTCCCAATCTTTGAAAAAGATACTTTGTTTGGAGGTGATCTTAAAGGAAATTTGTTCATCAGCTTTGCAGTTGCAGTATGGTCCTTATACGTTGTTTTATCTAAGAAATTTCAGAAACAATTTTCTCCGCTCGTCATAACATCCATTTTTATTTTCCTTGCAACCTTGATTTTTTTCTTTCTCTCTCTTACAGAACTTAAAGGAAATGCTAATCTGTGGCAGAAAATAAATTCATCATCGACTGTTGCAATCATTTATGTGGCTGTCTTTGTGACTGTTGGAGGTTATTTGCTTAATCAATATGCTATTAAATTTGCTGGCCCAATTGCGGCCTCACTTACGTTTTATATCCTACCAATTTCAGGATATTTTTTTGCCTTTTTTTTGCTCGGAGAAAAAATCACGGAGGGGCTTGTTATTGGAACTATGCTTGTATTTATAAGTATAGCTTTAACCACTTACTCGAAGTAGTATCAGAGAAATTCTACCAGAGCTTAAGCGTGGTCATGTTTTTCACCCTCTTTGTAATATTCACCACAGACATGACACTTCATCCTCTTCTCAAATGTATGACCAAAATGAGTGCAACCCTGCGTGCCGCATTTAGTCAATCCATTTTTAAACTCTTGCTCTGAGATCTCTGCCTTACAGGTACCTATACAAATGTATACAACTTTGTCCATATACGTTATTCTAACGAAAGCTGTGATAAAATCAAGAGTAATGTTGCATTCTCTATTCAAGAGATCTGGCATATATTTTTTAGGTCTAAGCTTAGGTAAAATTTTGAGCCTACTCGTCTTCATTTTATTTGCCCGTACTTTGTTGCCCGAAAGATTTGGAGACTTTGTGCTTTTTGTTACGCTTATTCAGATTGTAACTTTCTTCTCAGATTTTGGTTTAAACCAATGGTATCAGAAACAAGCAGACTCACAGGACAGAACAACTTTATTTAGTAAAATGATCTCTGCAAGATTTGTCACTCTTATTGTCTCTCTTCTTATATCTTCGATCTTTCTCTTTTTTAGTTCTACTTTCCAATTTTTAACTTCAATCTTCTTTTTGTTAACACTCTTACCAGAAGCTTTCCTTTCTGTAATAGACGGATATTACTTAGAGAAAAAACAATCACTGAAAGTATCATTAAAGGTGACAAGCAGGATGATGATCCTTTTTTTTGCTTATATATTTTTTAGACACACATTCAACTTTGAAACTGCAGTAGAATGGTATTTCCTATCTTCAGTTATCACTCTCGTCTGGTTCTTTCCTTGGAAACAGTTAAAATATTTTCATCTACTGCCATCACTTCAATATATTAATATATTAAAGTCATCATCGTCCTATGCCTTTTTAGTTTTTTCTTCCTTCTTATATGCAAGAGGCGATTCATTGGTTATTCGTTATGTTTTAAATAGCTCTGCGCTGGGTTTATATGGGGCTGCTTATCGATATTTAGAATCTTTGAGTCTATTACCAACTGCTATATCACACAATCTTTTTCCTCTGTCTGCAAAAAAAGAAGGAGTGAGCCTTGATCAGTTTAAAAAAATAGTACTAGTTTCAATTTTAACTGGTGTAATTTTTTCCTTAATTATTCTTATCTTTTCTGACGTATTGATTATAGAATTGTTAGGCGAATCTTATGAACAGGCAATACCAATACTCAAAATATTTTCTTTTGTATTGTTCCTGTTTTTTCTCAACGCGCCTTTTGCAACGGTGGTTCAAAGCTCAAAACTTATAAATAGATTTCTACCTTATGGATTTCTTAACACCTTAGCAAATATTGGCCTAAACCTAATTTTTATTCCAATATATGGTATTTCCGCAGCTGCATGGATAATGTTAATTACAGAACTCAGTGGACTTTTGATTAATGTTTATTTTATAAAGAAGATATATTCTTAGACTTAATATGATTTCGACTTAAACTTCAATCGATTAAACGATTAAACACTTTCCAATTTTATGGAAAAAAATGTTTCAATAATAATAATTCATTGGAATACGCCTGAACTTCTGCGAAAACAACTCATTTCATTAACTTCAAATATTAAGACAAGCGAGTTAATAGTGATAGATAATGCCTCAAAAGAATCATTAGATTGGATTAATAAAGATTTTTCTCAAGTTCAACTTATTCAAAATAAATTAAATAGAGGCTATGCCTTTGCTTGTAATCAAGGAACGATACAAAGTAGAGGAGAGTGGCTTCTTTTTTTAAATCCCGATGTTGAGATTTCTAACCGTCAAATCAAGCAACTTGTTGAATACGCAAAAAAAAATAATTTAGACGCTTGTTCGCCAAAAACTACCCATTCATATCAAAAACCACTTCCGACGTGGTTTTCTCTACTTAGTGAATTTACGCCATTAGTCAAACTGGTACCGTTAAACTTATTCGCACAAAAAACGCTTTTTGGCGGATGTCTGCTAATAAAGGCTGAGGTTTTGAAAACTTTGGGAGGTTGGGATGAGCGTTTTTTTCTCTGGTTTGAGGATAGTGACCTTACGGTTAGATTGACAAAGAACGGATATAGAATTGGCTGGTTTTCTGCCCCTATTAAACATCTAGGAGGAACGTCTTTTAAAACCCTTGATAACCAACTACAACGAGATATTTTTTTTCAGTCTATGGATATCTTTGCTAGAAAACATTTCTCCTTATTTGGAAAATTTATAGTTTCTTTGATTAAAAAGCGTTATTCAAAACGAAAACTTCTGCCAAAATTATCTAAGGAAACAAACATAACTATTCCAAACCTCAAATTAAACCTTCTTAAGTATTTTTTTGAAAAAAACAAAAATATTTTACACACCTCCGGAGTGTGTTGGACAGTCATAACAAGCTCTTTAAATAATATGACTATTTGGCAATGGAGAAAAAGATACCCAGATATTAGATTTATTCCAATTGAAGAAAATAAAGGGTTTGCATCAACTGTAAATATCGGATTTAGAGTTTCAGCCGGAAACTGGCTCGGAACGGTAAACGACGATATTATTTTGTCAAGAAATTGGTTGACGAATTTATTATTCTGTAAAAAAGACGAAACGGGTTCAATAAATTCCACAATATATAAAGAAAGTGGAGATATCGAATCTGCAGGAATTACTGTCAGACCAAATGGTAAAGCCTATCCTCTCAAAAAATTAACTAGTGAGTCCTGTTTTGAGGTAGATGCCACAAACGCTGCTGCTGTAATCTATTCCCAAGAAGCAATAAATAAGGTCGGACTGTTTGATGAAAAATTCGGGTCTTATCTTGAAGATATTGACTTATCTTTACGCTTAAAAAGAATGGGTTATAACAATCTTGTATCCTTGAAATCAACAGTCACTCATCTAGGCCAAGAAACATCTAAAGAGTTGGGTTGGAAAAAACAATACTATGATTTTAAAAACTGGATTTTGGTAATTTTGAAAAATTGGGGAATAAGACAATTAGTCCTAAACTTTCCAGCGATATTTATTGAAAGATTGAGAAATCTCTCAGGAGTTTTTAAATCGTTTTAAATCTGCATCAACCATCATTTTTACTAGCACTTCAAAGCTTACTTTCGATTTCCAGCCAAGAATTTTCTTAGCTTTGCTGGGTCTTGCTCTAAGAGCATGAACTTCTGCAGGTCTCTTAAATCTCGCATCACTTATTACGTATTTTTTCCAATTATCAATCTTAGCATATTTGAAAGCCAAATCAACAAACTCCTTCACATTATGATTTTCTCCTGTTCCAACAACAAAATCATCTGGTTTTTCCAGCTGAAGCATCAAATGCATCGCTTCAACATAATCACCGGCAAACCCCCAATCTCGCTTAGCCTCCAGATTACCAAGGTATAATTTGTCAGTTAAACCCATTTTTATTTTAGCCACACCGTTGGTAATTTTGCGAGTGACAAACTGTATACCTCTTATGGGTGACTCATGATTAAAAAGTATACCGCTGCAGGTAAAAAGCCCATAGCTTTCTCTGTAGTTTACCGTCATCCAATGGGCATATACTTTTGAAATCCCGTATGGACTCCTGGGATGAAATGGCGTATTTTCGTCTTGAAAACCGTTGTCGTGTTGAAGACCAAACATCTCTGAGGTTGATGCCTGGTAAAATTTAGCAGTCGGGCAAAATGACTTTATCGCATTCAAAAGATATAACACACCTATAGCGTTGATTTCTGAAGTAAGCTTTGCCATCTCCCATGAACTGCCAACAAACGATTGAGCTGCAAGATTGTATACCTCATCCGGTCTAACGTTTTTAATTACAGAGTATAACGAAGATTCGTCGGTCAGATCACCATCTACATATTCAATTTTATCAGTTAGATTTAGGAAATCTAAATTTTCAAAATTAGGATTCGAGTATCTCCTAGTCATTCCATACACTTTATATCCTTTGGATAAAAGGAGTTTGGCTAAATAAGGCCCATCCTGCCCAAGTATCCCTGTGATTAAAGCCGTTTTTGCCATTTTTTATATTATACCTCAATGTTTTCTAAATGTTACGTGTTTCATGTTTTATGTTATATGCTTTGCTACAATATTCCTTATGATCCCCAGGTTGATTAATTTCGCAAAACGACCGACAAGTGTTAATGTCATTATCAATACCTTCGGAAACTACCTAAATGTATTTTTTACAGCTCTTTTCGCTCTCATTCTTGTCCGCATTTTGACTCCTCCACAATATGGAGTTCTAAGCGTGCTTCTAGGTATCGCATATGTTCTAGCAAACATTCTCGACTTTGGCACAACAGCTACAATTTATTCTTATCTACCAAATTTATATGAAAAAAAGACATACGAGCTTTATCGATTTATCAAAAGTACTTTCTATTATCAATCCATTTTTTCTTTTTTTGTTATCGCAGTTTTGTTAATATCTTTTCCCTTCTTAGATAAAGTTTTTTTCAAAACAGATGCTCCCTGGTCAGAGCTTGCTTTAACTTCGATCTCAGTTTTATTTTTAATCTGGCAAAATTTTCTGCAAAATATACTTTTTGCCGCAAAAAAATTTGTCAAGACAAATGTATATTTGAATATCGCCAACATCATTAAAACGCTTATTGTTTTTCTTATGATTTATTTGAAAATTATCACAGTAGGATCGGTGATTTTTGTCTTTGGAATTTTAGGACCCGTCATATTTTTTTTCTTGCTTTTTTTAGAGAAGAAAGATCTTGTCTCGATTTTTCTTAAGTCCGAAGTTAAACGAAGCGAATTTAGGTTTGGCTACACTTTGACATATTTCTTAGCTTCTCAATTTTTTAACCTGGGACTTCGCATGGATCTTTTTCTTCTATCTTATTTCAGATCTAAAACCGAGGTAGGATATTATGGACTTTCACAAAAAATTATTTTAACGATTATTACTACCATAGTTAGTATCACGCAAGTCTTATCGCCCTCATTTTCTAAGATAACCAGAAAATCAGAAGCGTTATCTCAACTTAAGACTGGATTCATGTATCTTTTACTCCCTTCGGCACTCTTTTTTATTCTTTTTTTCACACCAAAGGAAGTCTATGATCTTTTTTTTACCGACAAATTTGTACAAACTGCACCTATAACACGGGCCCTAAGCTTACCTTTTGTGCTATATGCTCTCGGCAGCCTTCCTGTCTTATTTCTTTTATATACGGTCAAAAAACCCGTTTATATTTTAATCTCAAATGTTGTTTTCTTTATCATTTTAACCCTAGGATGTTATTTTTTAATTCCGAAGATGGGCGTCTTTGGCCCACCATACGCTATAGCTTTAGCCCTCATCGTTGCAACAGGTATTCAAATAGTCGCCAGCATCAAGGAGTTTAAGAAAATGTTCTCACCCCGCTCCCAGACTTCATAATATATCCCCCTAAAATTTCTTGTTTTTTTCTTATTATAATTACTTTGTCGCAAAATCTTCGCATAGTCCAAACCATAAATTTCTGAGGTATAAGGAATAATAATTATTTCTCGATACTTTAATTTGGTTAAATCCAAAGCTCGTAAATCTCCAAGATTCAAATCGCTTCGATAATATTGAATTGGGTCAGAAGAGGAATAGATCATATAAATTTTCTTATCTGAAGGAAGGCTGTTTGCCAAGGACTTCCAATCCTCACGATGAAAGCCAGGAAATAAGAGATATAACAAAGAAAAACTGATAAAACCAAAAAATATGATTAATCGATAAATCGTATTTTTTTGTGCAAATGAAATCAAGACTGAAATAAGCGGAATAAGATAAATAAACCTAAAATATTGAAGTAGGGGAGTAAAAAAAGAAAATAAAATGCCAAAACCCATTGAACCGATGATAAAAAATAAGATAGACCTCTGTTTCAATCCGCCTTTTAGGACAAAAAACCAGACGAATGCTGTCCAAATCCCAGCAACAGCCCAATACAGCAATTTGGGCTGAAAGCTGATTCGTCCAAAGGCAAATTTTAACGGGATGAGGAAAAGATTTTTTAGATTCGTAGTACCTAAAACTTGTGTCCAATTTGGTACCAAGAGTAACTGTTGTTGAGCATTGACAAACTGCCGATAGACTAATGGCAGAAGAACTAATAACGAAGAAGAAAGCATTAAAAATGAAACAAAAAAAAATCTATATTGCTTTTTGTAAAGTAAATACAAAAACATAGGAATAATTAAAAAAATCGAGCCGTAAAATGTTAAAAAAGCCAACGAAATGAAGATGTTAAAAAATAAAATAGGTGAGGAGCCAAAATTTTTCGAGACTTTCTGTTTGAGGAGCGGAAGCGACGAGTTAAGTCGAGATAAAATTTCTGGCGACAAACCTAAATAATAATAGAGTGCGACAGTTAAAAAAAATGTAGCCATCATATACATTCTCGCCTCCTGTGAATAATAAATAATCAATGGATTAAAAAGAAAAAATGCCACAGCCCAAAAACTAAACTTTTCATTTTTTATTTTTTTACCAATCAGGTAGACAATCCAACCCGTAAGAAGTGAAAAAATAATTGATGGAAATCGCAGGGCAATTTCAGAATAACCAAATAAATTTGTCCAAAATTTCATAGATAGATAATAGAGTGGGGGATGAAAATCATGAGGAGAGAATTTTGTGGCGACATCTAAAAAACTGTACTGTTGAACCACTCGTGCTGTGGTTGCCTCATCTAACCATAAAGATTGATTTAAAGATATAAGACGAATTAAAAAAGCGAAGACCAATAGAAGATATATCATAAATTTGAGCGGTGGAGGGGATTTGAACCCCTGACCTTCTCCTTGGAAGGGAGACATTCTACCGCTGAACTACCACCGCAATCTCAAATATTCTGCCAATCTTTTTTTTAAATAACCCCTACCAAATCCTGTCTTAAGCTGCAATTCTCTTTTTCTTGCATCGGTTTTATTTAAACAACCTTCAAAATATACAAGTTCAATTTTAGAATATTTACTTGTTGTAAATATTTCTTTCTTAAGATGTGTTTTCAATCTAACCCTTAAATCTTGACAAAAACCTACATAAAACTTTCTATTACCTTATATATATTATATTTCATTACCCTATAAAATCAATTATATGATTTGCTACCAAGTGTGGTTGGGTTATCACAACATCATGACCTACTTTGGGAATTTCGATAAACTCTCCTTTTACCAAGAGATTAGCCAGCCTTTTTGAGTCTTTTGCAGAAACTGCGTGATCATTTTCAGCTGCTATCACAAGCGTTTCCTTTTTTAAGTTATGTGCTAGCTTATCAAACTCTGAGAGGCTAAGATGTAATACATTGTCAAAAATTGCCTTAGCATTAAAATTACATGTATCAATTAAAATTGCTTGAACAAACTCCCTGTCTAGGCTAGCTATATCTGGATAGCGCTTTATATAGAAAAGCTTAAATAACCAGTTTGCGATAAAATATCTGATTTTCTTAGGCTGGAATAGATAAATTAATCGTGGCCATTTTTTAAGCGCATAAAAAAGGTAGATTGCGCTCTTATACTGCTTTGCTGTTTTTTCAAGCTGTTCAACGCCATTAAATGGGGGAGAAAAAATTATCAGCTTATTTAGACTATTGGCATAATTTAGAGCATAATTAAGTCCGTGAACGCCTCCGGTCGAATGACCAAAAAAATTGACTTTTTTTGTCTGTAAAACCTGTTCCTTAAACTTTTGAATGAATTCTGAATAAAAATCAAAACTGTGAAAATGCTTAGAGTTTGTTTCTGAACTACCATAGCCCGGCAAATTTAAAGCGATACACCAAAACTTTAAACCCAATAATTTCATCAGCGGTAATAATGAGATTACCGATATTGGCCAACCAGGAATCATCAACAAAGGACTTTTCCCATTGCGTTTTCCTGTCTCAATATAGGTTATTTTCTTACCTTTGAGTCTAACGTTTGCAACTAGATACTGTCTCTTTCTCATAATTGTAATTTTAACTATGCTCCTATACAATGTACACGATATGAAGCAAAATTTAAAGATAGGAATCGACTTAGTCTATATTCCTGACTTTGAAGCAAAAATAAAAAAACGAGGAAAGCTATTTATTAAGAGAATTTTTAGCAGTAGAGAAATAAGTGAAACAAAAAAGATAGCATCTTTAGCCGGTAAATATGCTTGTAAGGAAGCATTTATAAAAACTCTGGGCAAAAAAATGTATCGATTGAATGAAATTGAAATATTAAAGCTGCAGGACAGACCCTACGTGCTTTTTAAAGGCAAGAAATTCTTTGGAGTTAGCATATCTCATGCTGGTTCGTATGCTGCGGCGGCCATTGCTATATGATCTAATCTATGAATCGCCCCAACTTCGAAAAATTAAAAGATCTGCGTGCGTTGATAAGTGCTAGCTTTACCAAACATAGCTCACGGATATTTTTTAAGACTAGGGGGAAATTTCGGAACAAAAAATTTTCTTACAGTGAAATATATTCATATATTAAATCTTCGGGAGTTTTTTTTCCAGATATTGGCGTATATAAAAATGATAAAGTAATGCTGATTGGTCCAAATTCTCCAGAACTCGCCACCCTCATTTTATCCTGTTTTTATCACAATAGAGTTGTTGTACTTGCGGATGTCCGTTCATCCAAAGAACTGTTACAAAGATACATAAAACTGACAGACCCAAAAATCATATTTACCACCAGATTTAGAACCAGGGATATCTCAGAAATAACAAAAAAGTATCTTGTGATCGAAGATTTTTTTGATTATCTAAAAGAATATAATGGCAAATCAGATGAAAAGATCTCTAAACTCAAATCTGATGCTCTTGCAGAAATTATTTTCACCTCAGGTACGACCGGCAAACCTAAAGGCGTGATGCTTACCCATAAAAATATCGTCTCAAACCTAGAATCGATCTCACATCTAATTCCAGACACGGACCAGTTTGAAGCTCTATCTCTTCTACCGCTGAGCCATATGTATGAACAAATTATCGGACTACTTGTCCCGCTCTCTGTTGGAGCAAGAGTGTGTTATGTTAAAAAAGTAAGTTCGGTAGCAATAAAAAAAGCGCTGGAAGATTGGAACATAACTCATCTTGCCATAGTCCCACAGGTCCTAAAAAATCTTTATAAAAATATTGAAAATGAAGCTGAAAAAGAAAATAAAAAAAATATTCTGGAATTTGTTAACTCAATTAATAAACATCTACCTTATGCTTTGCGAAAATTTATTTTCAGAAAAGTTCATAAAGAACTCGGTGGGAGAATTCAATTTATTATAACTGGAGGGGCTAAACTAGATTATGACGTTGGTCAAAAGTGGGAAAATATGGGTTTTCCAGTGATTGAAGGGTATGGCGCAACCGAGGTAACAGCCGGAGCAACCGGAAATAGGCTTGAGAACAGAAAGTTGGGTTCGGTTGGATACGCGCTTCCAAAGGTTGAGATAAAGATAGATAAAAATGATGAAGTTCTTATAAAGGGTAAAAATGTATCTCTCGGCTATTACCAAAATAAAGTGAAAACCAGAGCGGTTTTTACTAAAGACGGTTGGTATAGATCGGGTGACATGGGTAAGATGATCGACGGTAGACTGTACCTTTTAGGTAGGGACGATTTCAAGATTGTACTAAGTAGTGGTGAAAATGTCTATGTCGAAGATCTGGAGAGTCAACTAAATCAGGAAAAAGAAATCTGGGAGTCTTGCGTAATCAATCTAGAGGTAGATGGTCGAGAAAAAGTCCATGCGGTGATTATACCTGCTCAAGGGTTTTCCAGAAATGATGTGGAGAATGGGCTAAAGCGAGTTAATAATCGACTTGAACAACATCAGCAGATAGTCTCACATTCTTTCTGGACTGAAGAGGACTTCCCCAGAACGCACACTCTGAAAACAGATCGAAGATATATTAAAGCTAAAGTTGAAGCTGAATATACAGGAAAAAAAATGTTTGAGAACAAAACAGAGATTAAAGAACAAGCTGATAGACTAATTTCAATGATTGCTGAAGTTTCAGGAACACTTGGTCAAAGCATTTCGGATAAAACTAATTTAGGTGCGGATCTAAATATGGACTCGATCGATAGAGTGGAGTTGATAGCCTTACTTGAAGATGAATTTAACGTAACAATAGATGATTATGCAATAAGCGCTCAAACCAATGTTAAAGATCTTAGGCAGCTAATCAATGCATCAACCATGGAGATACCGCGTGATAAAATTTTTCAGCTACAGTATTTCAAACCTCCTTTTTCGATCTTGAGAACTCTTTTCTTTAAATTTTTCTTGTTACCGCTGCACTCAGTGTTTGTAAAAACAGAGATCGAAGGAAAAGAAAATCTTCCAAATCATTTGTCTCCTGTCATCTACGCTTTCAACCATATTGGCCCGCTTGACTTGCTGTCTTTTTTGCGCTATTTACCAACCAATCAGCTTCTTCAGACTGCCAGCGCTGGCCAGGAAAATCTTTGGAACAATAAGTCTAACTTTTTTGGCTTTCTTCTACAGTTTTTAGGCGGCGCCTTTCCTGTATCACCAGATCAAGCGGCCGGCGCTCGTTCTGGCCTGGAAAGGATCGGAAAACTTTTAGATAACAACATATCTATCACACTGGCCCCAGAAGGTAGGATGACAAGAACGGGTAAAATGCAGAAATTTAAACGCGGGATAGGTGTGATCGCTTCAGAAATGGACGCCCCAATCATCCCAATTAAATTGGAGGGCGACTACACAGATGTCTTTAGAGTCCCGCAAAAAGCCTCTGATCAGGTCCCAATCACATATTTCCTGCCAAAATTGACCCAAACTAATATCAAAGTAAAAATCGGTAAACCCTTGCATTTGACTGGAATCTCATATAATCTAGCAACAGAAATTGTTGAAGATGCGATACGAAAACTATGAATAAAAATCTGCCGCTTAGCGGATTAAAGATAATCGACATGACGCAGTACCTGCCCGGACCTCTAGCCACTAAAATATTGAGCGATCTGGGGGCAGAAGTCATCAAAGTCGAGTTCGGAGAAGGTGATTTTTTGCGGATAATCCCTCCTTTTTCCCAAAAAATGAGTCTACTTTTTCAAACCCTCAATGCAGGGAAAAAAAGCCTTGGGCTAAATGTGCAAAAAAATGAAGGGTACGAAATATTGTCGAAACTTTTGCAACAATCAGACATCCTTATTCATTCCTTTCGAACTAGAAGAGCCGCGAAGTTGAAGATAACTTTCGACCAACTGAGAAAGATTCAACCTCAGATCATCCTTTGTGAAATGCTTGCGGACTTTGAGATTGAGGCGGGACATGACCTAAACTTTCTTTCCTTATCTGGAATACTTTCCCTACGGTCCAAACAAACTGGCGACCTGCCATACTTTCAGATAGGGGACCTGATGGGAGGAACACTCAGCGTAGTTTCTAGTTTACTTGCCACTATCATTATGCGAGAAAAAACTAGAAGACCTCAACATTTGCAGATCTCAATGTTGGAAGGGACAAAATATTTTCTTAACTTTTATTTTAAGTCCGTCCAAAAAAATGGTATTGACACTCTTGATATCCTGAGAGGAAAGGCTCCTTGTTATAACATCTACAGGTGCAAGGATGGAAAAAAAATAGCCATGGCTGCTTTAGAGCCAATTTTTTGGGCAAATATCTGTGAAGTCATCAAGCATAAAGACTTGCTAGACAAACAGTTTGACGAAAACTATATTCCTGAACTTAAAAATATATTTAGCCAAAAAAACCGGGGGGAGTGGCTGAAAATGTTTAATTCTTCAGATACAACTGTTAGTCCTTTATTAGATCGTGCCGAAGTCTCTGTCAATAAACAATTTCCAGCTAAATTCAACGATCAAAGTTTTAATCTTGCAAAAAAAGCTCCTTTACTTGGCGAAGACACTAAAAATATTTTAGAAAATCTTGGCTACTCTAAAGTAGAAATCCTGCGTTTGCGTTCCGAAAGAATAGTTTTATAAGCTAATTTTTTTTCAAGCGTCTAAGAAAGATTTGGGAGTGAAAAAAGTCCTTCCATCGGCATCTATAAATCTAAACAAAGCGCCTCTTATAACTTTTTGCGGCACTTCTTCTGGCCGCATCGTAGTGTTTCCACTTCGAGTGATGATATGTGTTACTGTCGACGAAAGTTTTTGGATATCGCCTTCTCTCAACAAACTCATAATTTCTGGTAATGAATGATTTGAATTAAGCGCTCTCACAAGTAATTGGATGAAGGCAATTTCGAAATTGGGACTACGGGAATCTGATCCTGTAGTAGAATCATGTATTTCTCCAATGGTCAATCCTTGCAGATTAGTAACAAATTCTGAATAAGCTCTTTCATAGCTATCGTCGCTCTGGAGTTCTAAATTGCTAATTTGTGACAGCAATCTTCGTGTAATGATTGTTAGTGCCCTTGGATAATATTCTTTCATTCCATCGAGCCCCCACATAATTGATTGTTCATCTCCAAATATATTTCTTGCCGTTTCTTCATGTTTTTCTTCCACTCCAGGCATAACCGACACCATTAATCCCTCATAAAATATTCTCGTTGCAAATCCTCTTTGAGCTGCAGTAATTTGATTAAGATCAATTTTAACTCTAAAAAGTTGTTCCAATTGTTGAGCAAACATTCTTTTTTTTGCAAGTGTAAGATTAACCGGAACTTCTGCAGACTGTCTAGCTAAGGCATACCAGACAAGTTGCCTTCTTCTTTCATCAGGAAAGGTGAAAATTTCGTCTGAGATGGTCATTGCTTGAGTTGTCGGTTCAACTACCCAATATTGATCGCTGACAGATTGTTTAACACCAGTGAGTTTAATGAACAGGGGGTGGGCAGGTGTTGATTGCCGAGAAACAGGACCAACATCAATGGTTGGAATCCAACTTTCGGCTTGATCTGCAAGCCGTGGGTCAAACAATTTCCAAAGAGGAACTGCGATCTTAATATCGTCTCTCAACATCCCTAATTGGTGTTCTTTTGCAGCGTTTGGATTGGGTGGAAGATCTAAAACCATCGCAGCATTATAGAATATTTCAAGTCAATATTCAACTTTATCTTTGCCACCCATTTGGATGATCTTTATACCAGGTGAGTAATGATTCTATACTATCCTTACTTGTTCTTGTAGGTTTCCAAGCCAAAACTTTATTTGCTTTTTCGATCGAGGCAATCATTTTTGCGTATTCTCCTTGACGTGGAGTTGTTTTTTTTAAATTTACTTTTTTTCCAGTGACTTCTTCAACGATTTTTGCTACCTCAAGGACAGAACTCCCAGACCCAGTACCAATATTAATAACCTCACTATTTCCGCCGTTAAATAAATATTCAAGAGCCTTTAGGTGTGCACGATTTAGATCAACAACATTGACATAATCTCTTATCGGGGTTTTATCTGGAGTATCAACTTGGGGACAGGTGAGATAAAATTTTTCAATCTCCAAAACTCCTCTAACCAAATTCTGAGTTAAAAGTGACGATGGCTTTTTTGAGTCACCGATCAACCCATCATCTGAAGCGCCGGTAACGTTAAAATAACGGAGGATACAGTACTGTATCCTCTTTAATTTTCCAAACCATGCTATGATTTTTTCAGCCATTAATTTTGACTCTCCATAGGGATTGCTTGGTTTTGTGGGATGTTTTTCGTCAACTGGCACATGCTTTGCGTCTCCATAGACAGCGCAGGTAGAGGAAAAAACAATATTTTTAATACCAAACTCTGTCATCTTCTCAAGCAGATTAAGTGTTCCGATGATGTTATTTTTAAAATATTTTTCTGGCTTTTTCATCGATTCATCAACCAAGCAGGAAGCCGCAAAGTGGATTACGGCTTGAATATCTTTTTCGGTAGTAAACAACGAACCGAGATCATGTCGCAGATCCTTTTCATAAAAGCGAAGCTTTTCCTTGCCAAATTTTTTCTGGAGCAATTCAAGCGGCACTCTATAACCTGTAGAATAATTATCAACCCCCACAACCTCATATCCCTTTTGCAGAAATAGATACGTTGCTACAGATCCTATATAACCTCCAGCGCCAGTTATCAAAATCTTACGCATAATGCTATTTTAGCAAGTTTAAAGGTAAAAGGTTAGGATGCCCGTGTAGAATAAAGGTTATGAAGCTGGTCGTTTAAAATTATCCCAAGCTTTTGAAAGATTATACAACTGTCTGCCGGAAATGTCGTATGTTTTAATTAGATTATCAATTTGCTCTATATTAATGCTGTAAAGATCTTTACATTGCTCTAGGCTTACGATTGTTTCGTTACACTCTCCCATTGCGTCATCTAAGTATTTTTGAAATCCAGCTTTTTGATGACGTTTACCGTAGCCTTCAGCAATTAATCTTGGAATTGACTTACATGATCTACTAAGTTGATCTTTCAAATCATACTTTTCACTTGCTGGAAGTAATGGAATAATTTTTTTCATCACAATTAACATTGCTTTATATGTATTTTGAAAAACGTTTAAATCTCTAAATGACGTAATTGGTTTTTTATTTATTTGATTATCCATACTCATGTAAGTCCTAACCCCTAAACCAAACCGGCTTCATAACCATTTACCCCTTAACCTATGTAATGGATGCCAGTTAATCCTTCTCTCCGCCAAATATATCCCTCCAAAAACAAGCACTGAACCGAAGAAAAAATGAATCGTAGGATACTCACTAAGTAGAGGAGCTGCAATAAGTACCGCGACTACCGGATCGATATAGGTAAAAAGTCCAACCTCCTGCGTATCAATCTTTGAAATACCATAATTAAACAAAAAATACGCCAAAGCAGAAGATAAAAATACCCCAAATAATATGCCGGTCCAACCTCTGATATCAAGGCTTGAAAAAGACCACGATTGTGTCTCAAACAAAAACATAGGAAAGAAACTTACGGCTCCTATTAAAAAACTGATAAAAGTTACCATGGCTGAACCTACCTTAGCGATTACATTTTTTTGTAACAGTGGGTGAAGTACTGCTCCTAAGGTAGCCAGCAAAAAGAAAAGGTTTCCTTGCAATTCTCCTAAAGCCAAAGTCTCTCCATCAAATATGACGGGGGATAGAATTATGAGTAAAACCCCAAGCAGTGCAATAAGCATTCCTATAAAAACCTTCGAATGGGCTTTTTCCTTTAAAAAAAGTATGGACAAAAAATACAAGAAAACCGGGCCAGAAGAAGCAATTATTGGCGCGTTGATACTCTGAGATCTTTGTAAGCCCCAAAAGAAAAATGTGATATTGACGCTGATCCCAAAAAAAGCCCCCAAAATCAGTTCTAACCATTCTTTACGTGATAGTTTTACTTCCCATTTTTTAATTAAAGGAATAAATAGAGATGCAGCAAAGAAGAAACGAATAAAGGCTAGTGTGAATGGAGGAATGTTCTCAAGAGCAAACTTGAAAATAGGCGAGGCTGCACCCCAGATAATATTTGCTATGACGAGAGCCAAAATTGGATTCATTTTTTCTTTTTGTTTAAATAGACAATAAGCTCACCAATTATTCCTGTGGTGATAATCTGTATTCCTACAATAAGAAGAACTACGCCTAATAAAAGAGCTGGCCTTCGATAAAGTAAAACTCCAAAAAATAATCTTTCAATTGTCAAATAAAGGCTTACTAAAAAACCTGCTACAAACAAAGCGCCCCCAACGATTCCAAAAAAATGAAGGGGTCTTTCGGAAAATTTATAAATAAAATAGGCAGTTAATGTGTCCAATAAACCAACAAAAACTTTTTCAATTCCATACTTTGATTTTCCGTGTAACCTCGGGTTGTTCTTTACCGGTATTTCTGTCACTCTATATCCATTGTAATACACCGCAAGTGGAAAGAAACGGAAATTATTGCCATAAAAAGTAAAGTCAGACAAAACCTCTCTCCTAAAGGCTTTAAAACCACAATTTATATCGCTGAACGGAGAATGTAAAAAAATCTGCAAAAAATATCGTGCTAATGTAGAGTAAATTTTTATTATGGTGTTATCTTTTCTACCGATTCTAATCCCGTTGACGAAATCATATCCAGCTTCAATTTTCTTCACGAATTTAGGCAAGTCTTCGGGATCATCCTGCAAATCTGCATCCATAAATATGATTACATCACCGTTTGCTTCCTGTAAACCGGAAAATAATGCCTGTCCCTTTCCTAATTTTTTTTTATGATGAATTATCTTAATTCTTGAATTTCTGAGGTCAAACATTGATATAGAACCATCCGTGGAACCATCATTTACAAGAATAATTTCGTACTCTTGTTTTAGTTTATTGCACTGATGAACTAATTGACCTGCCTCGCCGGCAGGCGGGTTAATCAAAGCGGGTAAATTGTCTTTTTCGTTATAAAAAGGAATAATAATTGAAATCATATATTTGTACGGACAGAACATTGTTCTGTCGCTACATTATAATTCTTTTATATACTTCGAAATTTTTTTTCTGATATATTAATTCAAAATTAGTATCTTTTTTTAAATTTTCGTAAACAGGAATCATCTCTTCTTTTTGATAATACGTATAGATTTCGTTAAGTCTTACGATGACGTAGTCTGCTAAATTATAGTAACGCGAGAAAGTATAAAAATAACGCCTCGAAGTAAAAAATGGCGAGAGTTGGCCGGTCGACGAGATCTTCAGACTCTCATCTTTTAGTGTCTTTGCCCAAAAGGCTGTATCTTTTGCCTCCACCTGAGGATACTTCATGGGGTGAATATTTTGATTTAAAGCACCAGGCAAGGGCCCCATCCAATAAGCAAACACTATCGATGATATCAAAATGTAAAGTCCCAAAGGCAAATAAAATGATTTTCGCTCAAAAAATGAATTATTTAATATTTTATATAGATTCCTAGCAGCGTAAATCGCAGAAATGAATACAAATGGAGTAATGACAGCAGCATAGTGATAATAAATATTACGCATACTTGGATCTTTAGAGAGGATATTAATGGCCAACTCCGGGAATGAGATCAAAAACGCTAAAGGTGAGAGGAGAGAAAGAAAGCCTAAAGGACCAAGGAGTGTCAAATAATATGTAAGGGATTGCTGGCTTAAAAATATTTTTAATATACTATATGGTCGAGTTATGATACCTATAATGATTCCTATAGGTGAATTGCCGAAATCCCCATATTTTCCAATTGCAAAATGTTCACTCCCTCGAGTCAGCGGGATAATGTAAAAGATAGAAAGTATGAACCAGATTATACTCATAGCCACTATAACTGCTAGGAATATTTTTTGCCTCTTAGACACTTTATTTGGCAAGCGATTCTCATTTAGGTTATTTTGACTTCGCCAAAAAGTCCAAAATCCATACAGTCCAAAGATCATTGTTGTCAATACGACCTGCTCTTTAGAAATTATCGATAAGGCAAAAAATAATAAACTCAACCAATATCGTTTAACTAACCAGAAATAATACATAAAAAGAAGTGTTGTCGTGGCCAAAGTTACCGCATGAAAATCAAAGATATTTCCCTTCTGTAAAGGCGGATAAAGAAGATATGATAGAGAAAAGATGAGAGATAAAAAATAAGAGTTAGGAGTCCTTCCCAATACGTGTAATGCTATTTTATAGACAGCAAGCGCTCCGAGCGCAACCACGACAACTTGAATAACTAGAAGTGTTTCGACGCCTGAATGAATAAAGTAGAACGGTGAAATGAGTGCTAGTAATATATCGTTATGTATAGCCATTCGCTTAATCTGATCAGGACCATATGGATCTGTAAGTTCTAGGATTCTTGATAAGTCGCCAGCTTGAAGTCCTTTATAGGTATTAAAAACAGTCTGTTGCATTATCCCTAAGTCAAAGTAAGAAGCGTAAAGCGTTTTATAACGAAGAATTGTAAAGTAGGAAAAATAAACAATATAGGATAAGATGAAAACCCAAAGCAATAGTTGGTATTTATACTTACCTATAATGGTAAAGATATGTAAAAACATGGTTATATTGTTATATGGCTAAATGGCTAATTAGTTAACAATATATCCATGTAGCTATTTAACCATGTAGCTATTTTATTTATTCCCCGAGTGAAACTTCTCGTGTATCTCTTTCAATCTCGTATTTGTGACATGTGTATAGATCTGAGTAGTCGAAATGTTTTTGTGACCCAACATTTCTTGTACAGACCGTAAATCTGCTCCATGCGACAAAAGATCGGTCGCGTATGAATGTCTGAGAACGTGGGGGCCTATACGAAATAAAATTCCAGCCTTTTTTCTGTACTTATCAATTAGCCGTTCTATAGACCGTGCAGACAATCTTTGTTTCTCATCGGTCAGTCCTTCTTGACCTTTCGGTCCCGAGTATCTAATAAAAAGAGCTCTATATGGATCTTTGCGATTTTGCAGATACTTAGTCAGCCACTCTTTAGCTTTTTTTGAAAGAAACACAACGCGAGCCTTACCTCCCTTGCCAATTACCCCAAACTCGCCAGAATCCATATTGACCTGCTCACGGTTTAAGGAAACAAGCTCAGAGACACGAAGACCTGTGGAGAATAAAACTTCCAATATTGTTCTATCACGTATGCCTAATATTTCTTTCGTATCGACTACTTTAAAAAGCTTATCTAATTCTTCTTCTTGCAAAAACTTGATATTCCTGTCTCGTTGTTTACCAAGTTCGATCATCTCGGGAGAGATTGTATTTATTCTTTGCTTGATTAGGTATCTGAAAAATGATCGAAGAGCAACCAAAAAATAATTTTGCGTCTGACGTTTTAGTTCTCCCTTGAATTTATTTTTATACTGGTGAGAAAGAAATAGTCGAAAATCTCTTATTATGTCTTCTGTTATATCTTCAACTTTAAAGTCTCCATTTTGAACTTTGAACTTTGAACTTTGAACTTTTAATAGCCAGTCTTGGAAGAAGTGAAGATAATAACCATACATGCGAACAGTTTTTAAGGATAGATTGCGATCGAGTTCAGAGTATTCCAAAAATCTTAAGATTGCTTCTTTTATACCCATGCTCTTATATTATACGACGTCAGTTTATAATTCAACAGGTGATATAATATACTAATGCCGCAGTGGCGGAATGGCAGACGCGCAAGGTTTAGGACCTTGTACCCGCAAGGGCGTAGGGGTTCAACTCCTCTCTGCGGCACAATAGTTAGAAATTAATCGTAAATTGTCTTTTCATATGAACGAACAAAAAGTTATTTGCCCTCATCTTTACCAGTTAAATATGGTCTCAGAAAGAGTTAGAAAAGCCTTGAATAATGGTGAACTTAGAAATACTAGTCCATATGGCATCTGCGATTGGATGGTTCCACATTTAGTACAGCTCATAAATAGACAAGATATAGGATGTGTTGGTCCAAATCACCCTGATTGCCCAGATCCTAGTAGTGCACAAATCATTCCTGTTGGCGATATTCCGGTTTTGTAGCCAATTTTGCTACCAAATATCCGAATACAAATCCTCCTACGTGAGCAAAAAAAGCAACTCCTCCTTGTTGTACATCAAAAGTAACCAGAGAACCAACGCCGCTGAAAACTTGAATGACAAACCAATAGCCTAAAAAAAACCAGGCGGGAAGCTCGATGATGTCATAAAATCCGAAAAGTGTCGGAACCAATGATTTTATTTTTGAATCTCGAAAAAGAACAAAATAAGCCCCAGCCACACCAGATATTGCGCCTGAGGCGCCAATCATGGGTATGGAGCTTCCCAGATTAAACGCCAGTTGAACAAATACAGCAATCACTCCAGCTAAAATATAAAATATTGGATAGATAATGTGCCCCAATCGATCTTCCACGTTGTCTCCAAAAATGTGTAAAAACCATAGATTTGAGGCGATATGAAACAAACCACCATGAAGGAAGATAGAGTAGAGGATATAACGATATGATTCTAAGTCGAGGGCTTTAAATCTTGAGGGAACAAATCCATATTGAAATACAAATGCATCAAAATCCGGTGAAGTGATCTGAATAAAAAATGCATAAATTGTGATAGCGATAATAAGATAGTTCACAAAAGGAAAGCTTTGTCTGGGAGTAGAGTCACGAATTGGAAACATAAATGTGATAAAATTCTACGTGAAAATGTCAAATAATACAAAAAGAAAAAACATATTAGCTAATTTTTTATTTGATGCGCAAGTCTTAAAGCGAGTGCAAAGAACCGGTTGGCAAATCTTAGGAGAAAACGAAGAATCAATTTCAGAACATCTTTACCTCACTTCCATCATCACATTTATCCTAGCCAAACAGATGAAGGTAAATACTGAAAAAGTCCTCACCATGGCTTTATTCCACGACTTTCACGAGACCAGAGTAGGTGACGTAGACAAGATCGGATTAAATTATCTAAAAAGAGATGTCGAAAAGGCAAATAAAGACATATTTGAAAAACTCTCATTTGGCAAAGAACTACTTCAACTTCTAATCGAGTACGAAGAAAAGAAAAGCCTTGAGGCAAAACTCGTATATGAAGCAAATGTCATCGCTCTTACAATCGAGCTAAAGACGCTGGTAGATAAAGGAAGTATTCATGCAAAAGAATGGTTAGAGGCAAACAAAGAACGTGTGAGACTTAAAGAATCGAAAGCTTTAATAAAAGAAATAATGCATACCGATAGTCAAGACTTTTGGAAAGAAATCCGCGACAAACTCCACGGAAGTTTTAAAAAATGATATTTTATTCGCTGTTTGCTTAACATGGGCCTTTAGAACAGTCGGGAATCGTTATTATAAAATTTTTCTCTGCCACTCTCACCAAAGGACTCTTCAAAACCTCTGCAATCGCTTCATTTTCCTTGCCTTCGGAAACTTTTATTTCAAAAATATCAACTGTTTTAAGAACGGTGGAATCAACAGGTTTAAAATTGCTTGCAGTCCAGTAGCTATTTCTACCCTCTATTTCATATCCCAAACTTTTGAGATAATCTTTCGCTTCTCTGTAAGTGGTTCCATCTTTAAACGTAACCAGGACAACACCAGGAACATAGTTACTTTGTGCCTCATCTTTTTTAGTCCCCAAAAGTTGACCAATATATATTTTCCATCTTGGCATTGGAATGCAACTTTCGTAAAGATCGGGTCTACACGTAGGTAACAGAAGAAAACCTGCAAAAATAATAAAAGAAACAAAGAGAAATACTAAAACAATCTTTAACATAATTTAAATTTGACGAGAAGTGTTAAAATTTTTTTCGAAAATTTTTTACGTGGCGGAGGAGGCGGGATTCGAACCCGCGTGAGCTTACGCTCATGCGCTTTCCAGGCGCACGCACTGGGCCGCTATGCGACTCCTCCAATCAATTTTTGGAATGCAGAACCACCCTTATATCTCTTTATTTGCCGTTCTCTTTTCCAAGCCTCAGTCCTTGTTTTATATTCCTCACTAAGTATCAATTTCCAGGGTCGTCCAATCTTAGTGGATCTATTGTTTCCCTTATTATGACTAATTAAACGATTTACAATGTTGCTTGTATATCCAACATAATATTTAGAGTTTTTTTCACTCCTTATAATATATACATAAAACATATCTTAAGGCGCACGCATCACCGCTTTCAGCGGGACCCCGCCAAAGGCGGTGGCTCGGCCTCTATGCGACTCCTCCTATAAGTCTTACGCTTTTGTAAACACTTGGTATAATTTTAGCAAATATGATTCAAGTTTGGCTCTATTCATTAGTTAGCGTCTTTATAGTTAGCCTCATCGCATTCATAGGTGTTTTCACTTTACCGATGAGTGAAAAAAGGCTCAAAAATATTCTTTTGTACTTTGTAAGCTTTTCTGCAGGGGCGCTATTGGGTGATGTGTTTATCCACCTTTTGCCAGAAGCTGTGGTAAAGACTGGATTCACTCTCAATGTATCTTTCTATGTTTTACTTGGCATTCTTGCATCATTTATTTTGGAAAAATTCATCCATGTCAGACATACCCATCTAGTAGAGAAAAAAAAATCGTTTCATTCTATCTCAACAATGAGTCTTGTCGGTGACTCAATACATAATTTCATTGACGGACTAATCATCGGCGCCAGTTATCTTGTGAGTATATCCATCGGCATCGCGACTACAATAGCAGTTGTTTTGCATGAAATTCCTCAAGAAATCGGAAATTTTGGGGTGCTTTTACACGGTGGTTACTCAAAAAATAGAGCACTTTTTTTCAACTTTATTACTGCTCTAACGGCTTTTTTGGGAGCTTTAATCTCACTTACTATCAAATCGACAGAGGGTGCAACTAATTTTCTTCTACCTTTTGCAGCGGGCAACTTTATCTATATAGCAGGGTCTGATCTTATACCTGAACTTCATAAAGAAGTAAGTCTCAAAAAAAATATTTTTCAATTTATTTTTCTGATATTTGGCATTGTGGTTATGATGGCTCTTCTTCTATTTGATTAATCTTGCTGTGCTTGACAAATTAGCTTCTTTATCCTATAATATTACTCTTATGAGAGCAATTCGTTATAAAGCTTGGCACAGAAAAAATAAAAAAATTAAGGATGTTGATCTCGCAAATGGCGATAAGCATGTCGATATCGAACTACTTCAGTCAACTGGTATTAAAGACAAAAAAGGTAAGGAAATCTATGAATATGATATTGTCAAACTCCATGACTACGTAGGCAACGTCAAACCTGGCTTTTATATCGTTGGCTACTCGCGTGGTTGTTTTATTATTACTAAAAACCCGGATTCTTCCTATATGGATCATTATTTGTGGGTCGTGGCTGATAAATGCGAGGTGGTAAAAAATTTTTTTGAACTACAAGACGATTGGTTAAAACTAAGGATTTCTGGCCTGTTCAAATCTCATTAACACATAATTCCTAACTTCATTTTGTATAATTGTATCCATGAAGAATAAAATCATAATTGCAGTTGTCTCTATACTTGCTGTTTTTGGATTTTTACTAGTTGCTTACAAACTGACAAATACTCCTCAAAATACAAGCTATCCAGAAGTAAACAAAATACTAAAATCAGATCATATCAAATGGGCCACCGAATCGGCGGCCATAAAAAATATATTGGTTGAATACAGCGACCTTCAATGTCCTGCCTGTAAAAATTTCCATACAATCATCAAGGATCAGGTCGAAACAGATAAAAAAATCACCAGCAAAGTAACTTTTGTTTATCGACATTTTCCACTCACCAATCTTCATCAAAATGCAGAAAAAGCAGCCTATGCAGCTGAAGCTGCAGGAAAACAGAATAAATTTTTTGAATATGCTGATGTTTTATTTGCAAAACAGGACGAGTGGGCAAAGATAAAAGATGTTGAAACAAAATTCGAATCGTATGCAAAAGATCTCAAACTTGACGTTGACAAATTTAAAAAGGACTTAAATTCAAAAGAAGCAAAGGAGAAAGTAAGCGCCGATGTCCTGTCTGGAAATAATGCCGCCGTTAATGCTACTCCAACATTCTATCTCAACGGTCAAAAACTCGACTCTGTTCGTTCATTTGATGAGTTTATAAAGCTACTGCAAAATATATAGATTCGATGATAATCAGAGCCCATTGCCAATCTGAAATCAACCTGACAGGTTGGTATTGGGGCTTTGGCAGCAATCTACAAATGAATAAAAACTATCATTTTCGATTGAAATTTACCCAGAATAGGGGAAAGCGATTAGTTTTTAGTTTACCTCAAGACAATCAATATCAAAAAATTTCAGATTTAAAAATAATTCCTTCGCAATTCAAAACAATTAAAACTGGTAATTGGCAAAACAGAGTAGCCCTTTTTAGATTAAACGACGTTAAAAATATTATTACTATTGCTTTTGAAGCAAACTTCAACCAATTTAAAGGCTCTATTAATCCACGATTTTCTCTAAGCAATTATCGACACAGCCGAAATTTAGTCACCTCTGATAGATTCGTAAATGGAAACGATGCAAAGATAAAAAGACTTGCCAAACAAATAGTAAAAAAAGAAAATAATCTCGCTAGAATTATAAAAAACGCATACGACTTTACACTTGAATATCTAAAATATGGAAACCCGACTGAAGGACTCTACTCGTATAAACAAGCCATAGAGGAGAGAATAACCGACTGCGGAGGCTTCTCAACTTTCCTAACTTCAGTATTACAGTCTGTCGGAATACCATCAAGGCTTGTTGTTGGATATTTGATTAAAGAGAATTTATTTACTAAGTTTTTTTCTAGATTTGATTTTTGCAATTTGAGTTTTGATTTTTTATTGATGCACGCCTGGTTGGAAGTTTTGTTGCCAGATAATACTTGGTTTCCTCTGGATCCATCGATAGAGTGGAGAAGAACACACGGCCTCACAAAAAGACTTGGTGGCTTTGGATTCATTCCCCCAGATAGACTCGTTATGTCTTACGGACAAGATTTCAAGCTGAAGATTAGCAACAAAACATATACCATTGATATTTTTCAAAACCCAGTTTATGTGTAATACGTTTCACGTTATACGTTCCAAGTTCCATGTTTCATGATTTCAACCGATTTTGCACCAAATGAATCCTGGGATGATGCATGGCTGTCATTTAAGCTTTTATTTCAACCTTGGAGGTGGAAAAGAGGAGAGGAAACTGAAATTATAAAAAAAGAACTAATAAAGCTATTTCTTTCGAGTAAGTACCATATTGGTGACGGCCGCACAGAAATGGTACAGTTATTCCTAACAGGTAGAGCAGCTTTATTTGAACTCTTAAAATCTCTTCGTCTTTCTAAAGATTATGAAGTCATCGTACAAGCCTTTACTTGTGAAGCGGTGGTTCTTCCAATTCTGGCTAATAACCTTAAACCTGTGTATGTCGATATTGAAGCGGAAACTTTTTCTATGAATTTTGCTGATCTAACTAAAAAACTAACAAATAGCTCCAAAGTTCTTATATTGCAGCACACATTTGGATTAACGCCAAAGTATCGTGAGCGAATACTTAGACTTGCAAATAAACACGAACTCATAGTTGTCGAAGACCTTGCACATGGTTTTAATCCTTCTGTATTTAAAACTATGAACTACGAACTATCAACTACAAACTATTTTCTCCTTTCCTTCGGCCGCTCCAAAGCCTTATCATCAGTTTTTGGAGGAGCCATTATTTCTTCCAATAATGAAACAATGGAACAATGGAACAATTTACCCTATCCTTCTTATTTCTTCATTTTTAAATGTCTCTTATACAAACCCCTCACAATGTTAATCAAATTCACATATAATTTTGGTTTTGGTAAAATCCTTCACAAAGTACTAATCAATCTCAACTTGCTTATCCCTGAAATAACGTCTAAGGAAAAAAACGGAGAATTTGATGAATTGTTGAATAAGGCCTATCCCAATGGCTTAAATATCCTTTTACTCCATCAGCTAAAAAAATTTGACCAAATACTAAAACATAGAGTTAAGATATGTGCTTACTATAGTGGACACATTCAAAAAACTACCAACCACCAACTATCAACTATTAACTCTTCAGTTATTCGTTATCCTTTACTAGTCAACAATCGTGATGAAATCCTGGAAAAACTTAGATTGCAGGATATATTTCTTGGCAAATGGTACGATCAGGTGGTTGCTCCAAAAAAAATAGACCTGAAGAGAGTAGGGTATAAGCTTGGAAGTTGTCCTGTGGCCGAGGAAGTTTGTAAAAAAATAATTAATCTACCAACAAACATTTCTGAAACCGAGGCAAAAAAAGTAATTAATATCTTAAACGACGTTATGACTATACAAGAAATCGTTAAAAAATCAACCTGGCAGAGATTTTTTGAAAAAAACGGCTCGCCTTCATTTTTACAGTCCTGGGAGTGGGGAGAATTCGAAAAAAGAATGGGTTATAAAGTAACAAGACTTGGGATTTATTTGAAAAATGAATTGGTAGGGATGGCACAAGTGATACATATGAAAACGAGAAGAGGAAATTTTTTGTTTATTCCGCATGGACCAATTTTAACAATTTCAAATTTCAAATTTCAAATTTCAAATAAATCAATAATTACTAAATTACTCAATTATTTAACTACTTTGGCAATGGAGTTGAATTGTTCTTTTATAAGAATTGCACCAATTTTAGAAAATACTTCAAAAAATCAAAAAATATTTTCAGATTTAGGCTTTAAAAAAGCCCCGATATACATGCACGCAGAACGAGTTTGGATATTGCCATTAAACAAATCCGAGGATCAGTTATTATCAGAAATGAGGAAAACAACTCGCTATTTGATCAGAAAAGCCGAACGCGATGGTGTCGCTATCGAGAAACGAACTAATGAAAAGGCCGTTAAAAATTTCTATCAAATTTATCTGGAAACAGCGAAAAGAGAAAATTTTGTTGCATTTTCCAAAGAGTTTATTAGACAAGAATTCGAAAGTTTCAATAAAACAAGAAATGCGGTCTTCTTCGAGGCTGTACACCTGAAAGGTGTACTAGCTTCAGCGCTGATCATTTTTACTAAATCAACAGCTTTTTACCATCAGGGAGCATCCATCCATAGCAAAATTCCGGCGACATACCTTTTGCAATGGGAGGCGATAAAAGAGGCTAAAAAGCGTGGTTGTAAATTCTACAATTTCTGGGGAACTCTTCAAGAAGGTCGGACACCGAAAAGTTGGTCTGGGCTCACTTTATTTAAACAAGGTTTTGGTGGATATCAAGTAGACTATCTACCAACACAAGATC
>CAYSQE010000004.1:0-81178 GCA_964433155.1 uncultured Gammaproteobacteria bacterium
CAAATATAACGTTATTAACAAAAAATGATCAAGAATATTTTTATGACCTTTATTCTCACAACATTTTCCATAATAGCGATAGAGTAGAATCACTGCACCCGAAATCAAAAGAGCCGGAAGGAGAAATATCTTCTTATCAGCTTCCTGTCGAAGAATCAATAAGTATCCTGAAGAAACGAAAAAAAATAATAGAAAACCACAACATAGTAAATGTTGTAAAAGAAAAGGGATAGTAAAACCCACTATTTTTTTCATTCTATTTCCTTTTACTAAATAGTTCGATACTCCAACCCAATACATATCCAAAAAGCCAGGCGGTTATAACCGAGCTTACCAGGCCTAAGACAAAAAGTCCCAGACTAAGATCTGTTCCGCTTATTTTTGTCAGATCAATCAGATGAAACCATGACTTGGTAATCTGCATGGAAAATTCAGGAAATAATGAAACTAAAAGCCGGCATACAATATATGTAATTCCTATTGTCAGAGCAAAGGCGTTGGCTAAAATTATTTTTTCAGTTTTCATTATTATCACCTCTTTTCATACTTTTTAAATGATATTTACTTTAATAATAACGAAAGGTGATTAAGATTTTATTAACAAGGAGATTTTCTAATCTCAAGCTGTTTTGGTGGACATTTGGAATCGGCGTAAGAGCGAAAAACACAGCAATCATGTTCTTTAGGTTTTAACAGCTCGCCGCACTTTTGGCATTTATAAAAATGCTGACAGGCGTTTATTGGCATTACTGCATTTTGCTTTTCCATACATTTAGGATAAGTTAAGATTGCTTGAGTTTTCATAATCAATGTACTTCAAATACTCGTCAAAAAAATCAATAGAAAGATCAACAATAAATTACGGTTTATTTTTAGCAACTGAACAGATGCCGGATTTGACGATATTTTTTGCCATAATATAAATAGAAAATAAAAGAAAAAAAGTACTAAGAAGAGAAAATTCTAAGCCTTTAAGAGGAAGAAATGCAATAATACTTACCGCTCCTGCTGTAGAAAATAGCGAACTCAAAATAAACGATCCGCAACTTGCGCATCCTACGCCAAAAATCCCACTGATAAATCCTACGATTCCCGACTTTGCTCCAGAACCGGCTACGATTTCCCGCCTTTTTTCTAAAAAGAAGAGAAAGAAAGAAACATATATACCAAACAGAATTGAGATGGCAAAAGCAAATATTTGATTCACTGGGGTAAAATTTGTTTTAATTCCGCCAAGGAGGCTAACGAGAACTTTAGTTTTTAGAAGCGGCGGTCCAGAATCTTTTACTATCTGAAAAAGAAGCGCAAGATTAGGGAGAATGATCGCAAATAAAAGAAAAAAAAGAGCAGTAAAAATTGAGATAAACCGATATTTCTTACTCTTATATACTTCTTTTATACAGATGAATATCATATCGTTCTTACTTCGACTGAAGAGCCAACTCAACCAGATTTTTTACCGTCTCATATGGCTGCGCTCCCGAAAAATCATAGCGTTTATTTTGTCCAACAATTACCACAAATGGTGTCCCTCGGCCTCCTGATGTCATGGCGTCAGACAAGTCTTGAGCTATTTTTTGATTATACGTATCGTTTTCAAGACACTGATTAAATTTGACAATGTCGAGGCTAATATCTTTTGCGATTTGAGGCAAAAGTGCAAGATCTAGTCCGTCATTCGAAGGTGTTACCTCAAAGACTCGATCAACATAGTTCCAAAAAGCTGCGTGTCCTCCTAGTTTGTTGGCACACTCGGCAGCCTGTGCTTCTTTTCTGGCTTTTGTGTGAGTCTCAAGAGGGAAATGCCTATAGACCCAAGCAACCTTGCCGTTATATTCGCCAACGATTCTTTTTAGCGTTGGATGAAGCGCCTTGCAAAAAGGACATTCCAAGTCAGAAAACTCAACGATCTTGACCGGTGCCTCGATATTTCCTCTGATATGGTCGTTTTTATCAACCGGCCGCAAGAATTTATTCATCTTGGCAAGATCAAGATTTTGAATATTGTTAGCGGAAGATGATTTTTGTGATTTAGAAGAATAAAACTTTACAGCAAGAAAAGCGGAAACTATCGCAACTATTGCCACAATTAAGAAGAACCCTTTTTTCATATTACTACATAGTGTAGTAAGAATTTGGCTCCTCGTCAATAGTGCATATTGACATGAGAAATTCTACAAACTACAATATGTAGTAGATTTATGAAGATAAAAATAAAGATTGTTCATATAATATTGTTTCTTATTTTATTATCACTATTTTCCTACTTCTTTATCTCTAAGAATGCCAAAACACCAAGTTTCTCTATTGCTAAAGAGGTGGAAGCAAAATTCGACTTCCTAAGTAAAAACGGCAATTCATCTTGTTCTTCTTCTTTCCGTGATTCAATTGCAACGATGTCTGATGAAACACGACTCAGAGGATCATGCTGCAGTCCAATGTCTCTTCATCGCTACAAAGAACAAGTAGAAGGTCTGATGAGATATAACAATATTGCTGAAATCCCGCCCGATCCGTATGATATTGAAGCTGGATTGGCAAAAAAGTTAATGGGTTATTATGATAATCTACAGCTAACTCCAGATGAACAAAAAGAATACGACTATGCTATGAATAATTCAGATGAAAAAGGACCGTGCTGCTGTCGCTGTTGGAGATGGAATGTCTACGGAGGCTTAGGCAAATTTCTTATCAAAAACTACAAATTCACAGGAAAGCAAGTGACGGAAGTTTGGAATTTATCAGACGGGTGCGGTGGAGACAGCAAACATTATCATTGATTAATAAAGTTCGTAATTTTTTCTCCATCAAACGTGTCTAGAATTTCTCGCTTATTTAATTTTGTCAGGATGATTATTCCTTCATACGTATTCGGTGCAAGATAGACATTTTCGGGATGTTTTTTTACAATAGTCTTTAATTTATTAATTAACCCTGATTCGCAGATATAAGGCTTCGTACAGTTATATTGAATTATAACTCCGGGTTTGCCTTCTCCATCGGCATGTTCAAGCATATGCTTTTGGATGGGTTCTGGCATTGCGTCACTTAACACATGAGATTTTGGATTCTGTTCTATGTGTCCTAGCATATCGGTGGGAGGAAGATTCGGCTGCATTTTCATGTACCAAATTATTCCTCCTAAAATGACAAGTACTCCAAATGCCATAAGAAGCTTTGTAGCGATACTTTTCCAGCTAAATGTATTTGATTTTTTTTCTGGATGAAGTTTATTCTCAAGTTTTGCCAAATATTTTCTCTCCCGCCTATTTAACTGCTGCTTTTGCTTGAGTTCTTCAATTTGTTTTTGTATATCTAAAGTTTCCATTTTTAGCGCTCACAGTTTGGACACATATCTTTTCACCTCCGAGTTTAAAACCTATTCAATAATTAAAGTCCCTCTCATACCCCACAGCCTCCTCCTTGAGCCGGTGGTTTTTCTTGTATTCCTTTGTCAACAAGATATTTCTTGACATTCTGAGCGCCAAAGGCTGAAAAAACATCTTTACTTAAAAACGACTTTGCATCGATATCTTTAAAATCTTGTCCATATTTATTTTTAAAGTACAATGCAGCATCAAACGCATTTGATGGGAACCAGTAAGAGTTTATATACTTACCCGCCTGATACATTTCAGACATAGTCGCTCCTTGAGCAGCCATCAGTTCAAATATTCCCAAAAGTGCCATACCGTGATTACAATCTGGGAAAGCTGTAGAGTTTCCGCAGCATGGTCGATAGACGTTAGATGCAACTTCATTTACAAGCTTTTCTTGATCTGGCGTTAAGGGAACAAGAGCTCTTTTTGAGTAATACTGCATTGAGTCGCCGCTTTTAGTAAGCGTCCATCCACCGGTTGAAGCATAGTTTCCTGCATCACCTTGTTTCACCATATCTCCCTCCTCAAGAATTTTTGTCTTATTGGCTAGGCCAAATGCCCAAAAGAAATTTAAAAGAAAATACGAGTTCTCTGGTGTGATTTTAATTTTGTCATTTGATCCTTTGGTTAAAATATCAAGTTGTTCCTGTGTTAAAGGCTGACCTGATTTATCATACGTTTCATTAAATTTATCAGAGTCAATTACTCCCATTTCAAGCATCTTTGGACCAATGTCTCCATATTTGGCATTCATTTCATATCCTTCCGGAGGATTAATTTGTGCAAAAAGATCAGCAGCTTGTGTCTGTTTTGGATCTTTAACTTGATTTGTATCGGCTAAACTTTTTTGCGTTTGAAGCCTCCAGGTTTTGGGAAACCGAGGAAGAGAATAGACAATAACAACAAAAAGCAAGAAAACGACAAGAGGTTTGAGTTGAGGAAGTGTTTTTTTTGTAAGATTCAATTCTAAATGGCCATTCTTTTTCGTTACTACTGAATCTTTAGATATAGGGCATAGTCCGCTTATTGGTTTAGCATATTCGTACATTACATAAAGTAATAAGAGTATCGACATAAACTTTATTTCCAATCCTCCAAAAGGAAAAGCAGTTAAAGAAACTGCAATCCCCAATAATGGGAGAAGAAATGCACTACAGACAGAGCAGCCAGTTGCAGCAGCAGAAAAAAGAAGTGATCCTATGGTTTGAAGTAGTGATGTTTTTGAAGTCTTTTTTTTCTCTTCAATTAGGTTCAAAAACATTGAGATTGAAGCTCCTATCAAAAGAGCATTTCCAATACTTAGTAATATTTGAGCCCAACTGTAAAAGGGTGTATTTGATTGCCAAAATGCATCCCAGGTAGTCTTTTGTGTCAGAAGAAAATAGTAGAGAAAAAGAATATTGATTGCTGCGACTACGGTAAGCACCCAATAATACGGCTTTGAAAATGTTTTTTTTAACCCAGCATTCAGAATAAAAAACGGAGAATAATTTTTCTTCATACTACATACTGTAGTAGCTATCTCGCTTTTTGTCAAGAAGATTTTAGGAAGAGCATTCTGAATGACAATTATGTCCTTTTAGACAAAAAGAAGGAGAAATATTTTGCTGAGCTCCGACTGGCCGAAAAGATAATAAGAAAAATGAAGCGAGTGAGATAGAAGAAATTAAAGTTATAAGAATATGTTTTATTCTGAAAGACAAGACAAATGATTTTCTCCCCTTCAAGAGTTTAATTCTGTGTTCTAGTGTATCGGCATGAATAAATAAAGAAATATAGCTCATTGGGAAAATATTTGTTTTCTGATTTACTAGCAATTTTCTGAATGCGGAAAGTACAACATCCGAATCTTTTCCATGTGAGATTGAATAACGATCAGCATTGGCCTCTCTTTGTCTAAAGTGGGACATGATTAAATCCGCAATGACGGGAAATAACATAAATAGTTCTTTGACAAATGTAGTAATAAAGAGAAAAAATGTATCTCTGTGGAGTAAATGATATTTTTCGTGCAGAAGTATCGACTCTATTTCTTTTTTATTCATTATATTCAAAAGTTCGGTTGAAATATAGATCTTGGGATTCTTTATTCCGAGACAAAATGCAGACGGAATCAAGTTTTGAAAGATAATAATTTTGTCAGTTACATCATGTTTGTGTGCTAGTTCTTGTATGGAGTGCGGCGCTTTTACTATCTTTATTTTTTTCTGGAATGATACGGTTTTTAGCCAGGAAAAAAGAATCTTGGCTAACGCTATGGAAAAAAATAAAAAAAACAACCCAATAAATAAAATAGGAGGATACGAAATACTACTAAGGAAAGATAAACAAACCCCAGCAATATGTCCTATATTCATAAAATTATTTCTGATTTCTTAATAATTGGAGTAAGTATTTCCTTTTGTCTTTTGGTAGCGATTCTAAGCTTTCTGCGAAGGAAGCTATAGCAACATCGCCAAATGAATGTGTCATCTTTTGCAAGAAAGATTTAGCAAGCGTTTTGATATAGGACTCTTTTGAGATTCTTGGGAAATACCAATAGCCCTGCTTTTGAACTTTTCGATTGACAAGTTTTTTATCAAACAGTCTTTGAAGAATCGTTGCTACAGTTGTATAAGCTATTTTTCTCTTTTTTTTGATTTCATTGACAATATCTCTTGTAAAACAACCTTTACATCTCCAAACAATATCCATAATTTTTTGTTCAAGTTCACCAAGCGTTCGGGAATCCATATACTACAAAGTGTAGCAGAAAATTATGGAAGTAAAATCTTATCTATACTTCTCTTTACTGTACTATGTTTTCGTCTTAAAATAAAGCCTAAAAATTTATTAGGTGCAGAGGGTCAGAATCGAACTGACATCTGAGGTTTTTCAGACCCCCGCCGTGACCGCCTTGGCTACCTCTGCAAAAAAGATCAGCAAAACAGAATAATTATACAATATAGGGAAGCTCTCTTCTTGCTAATTACGAGGTGGAGATAGTAGCTCTGCTAAGACTGTGAGACGATTCGAATAATTTCTTGAAGACGCATCCCAATTACCTTGACAGGTAATCAAGTTAAGCATGAATTTATCGCTTGGTCCAAAAATCTCTTCGGACGGAAACTCATTATAAGGATAAGAACGTTTGTCAACGACCCTAAAAACCAGCTCTTTTCCTTTATCATCGATGATAGAAATGCCATCCTCTTTTTCTAACATATTTAGATTATAAAATATTGCTGGTTCACCTGTCTCTTTATCAAGATGGCCAGCTATCACCGCATTACCTCTTTTTCCAGGTAAATACCCTAACTCAAACCAACCAGCGCTATCTGGGTTTTTTGGAACATCCATTTTCCCCTCATAATCCAGGCCAACATATTCTATCTCAGCGTCAATTCCTAACTTTTGGATAATAAGTCTTTTTGGAGGATTAACTACTATCGTGGGTGTGGGAACCGCAGTAGGTGTGATTTTTACCGTTTCAACAATGCTGTTGTTTTCTATTCCGCTGGAAGCAAATACAACATAACCAGATAACATTCCCAACAAAAACATTATGATAAGTACAGTTTTTTTCATTTTTGGGAATCAATATTATACAGCATTTTTATTCTTTATCTCTTACAGATAGTCCAAACAATAAACTTAAAATGAAGCAACAGGTTGAAAAAAGTAAGAAGAAAAATTGAAAGTTGTGGATCTGGAAGGAGTCGAACCTTCTCCTGTACTTTATAAGAGTACCGTTCTAACCGTTGAACTACAGATCCAAACGCTCTCCTTAGTATATCAAAACTGAAGTTGATTTTTCTATCTTTTCGTCTGTGATTTCTTCATCATCCTCTGATACTCTTTTTCGCTTATAAAGTCTTTAGAGGAATCCGCCCTGTCTACAAATAAAATTCCTTCAAGGTGGTCAAACTCGTGCTGAAAAATTCGAGCCACAAAATTATTAAATTTTTTCCTAACAGTCTTCCCTTCTCTTGTAGTAAACTCTACATTAATCGACGTGTGGCGTGGAATCAGTCCCCTCAAACCTGGGATACTTAAACATCCTTCCCAGCCCTTCGCTTTCTTTTTTGAAAAAGAAATAATTTTAGGATTGACAACTGCCGCTGGCCTCATTTTTGGCGCCTTTGGATAGCGCGGATTTGGATGAGAAGCTAGAATAAAAATTCGCAACGATTTATATACCTGTGGAGCTGCAACCCCAACTCCGTCAACCTCCATGACTGTAGCAATAAGGTCATCAATCAGTTTTTGAACCAAAGGGTCACTGATATTTTTAACCGTTTTAGCTTTTTGCCTTAAAACTTTATGACCTAAGTGTGCAATTTGGAGTAAATCTCCTTTCATTTTTTTCATGTCTATTTAAACTCTCTATAAATATGCTTATAAACAAAATGAAATGCGTCGCCAAAGATTTTAGGGTTTGACTTCATTTTTTCTTTAATTTCTTTTTTGGTGAAGTATTTGTAATCATTTGTTTCATCTCCTAGGATCGGCTTTTTATCGGTATAGATTTCATAAACAATAAAAAAATGGTTCTCCTGTCTTCCTAATACGAATCTATTAAATATTTTTCTGCCTACAAGTTTGAATTTAAAATCTTTAAGACCAACTTCCTCATAAGCTTCTCGTATTAATGCATCTTTAACTGTTTCTCCCGATGTAACATGCCCACCAACAGGGGAAACATACTGACCCGCGTCTTGTTTATGACTACGTGGTAATACTAATACCCATCTTCCTTTCGAGTCGATCATTTCAGCAATAACTGTCCGGTGGAGGAAACCATTTTTATGAGCTTTTGTTTTGGAGACTTCATATAAAATTTTATTATTTTCGTCTACTATATCAACGTATTCATCTTTCATAAATAGAGTGGACCTACCGAGAATTGAACTCGGATCTTGGCAATGCGAATGCCATGTTCTGCCGTTGAACTACAGGCCCTTCGACTCACTTTGTTCACTCAGGGTAAACCCTTTTTGTGCGCTCGAGAGGACTCGAACCTCCAACCTTTGGGTCCGGAACCCAATGCTCTATCCAGTTAAGCTACGAACGCAATTCATCCACTTCAGTTATTTAATAAACATTATTGCCAATATTATAGCAACAAGGATACGGTAATAAGCAAAAACTGTAAGAGAATTTTTTTGCAGAAAACTGATAAACCATTTGACAACAAAATATGAGGATATAAATGCCGAAACAAAACCTGCCGTAAGTAAAATCCAATTATTCGAATAATTTAAAACAATCGATCTCATTTTATATAAATCAAAAAAAGACGCTGCAAAAATCGTTGGGATAGAAAGAAGAAATGAATAATAAGCCGCTTCACCGCGTTTAAATCTTAAAAACACCATTGAGATTATTACTGCTCCTGCGCGGGAAACTCCAGGAAATACTGCTAACGACTGAATCAAACCCACAATTAAGGCTTCTTTATAGCTTAAAGTTGGAGTATTTCTCTCTAATCTAATACTTTTTTTGCTAATTAATCTTTCTACTAGGATAAAAACTATCCCCACTAAGGCAAAAACTCCAATCATTAAAATCTGATTTTCAAAAAGAACATTTTTTATGAATTTATATAAAATAAAGCCGACGAATGCAGTAGGAACAAAAGATATAATCACCTTTTTCGTTAACTCCTTATATTTAACGACGCCAGTGAAGTAGAGCAGAGTAACAGACAAAATCGCCCCAGACTGGATGAATACCTCAAAAAGCTTAGAGAAATCATTTTGTGAAACTCCTAAGAATCTTGAGGCAAAGATTAAATGAAATGTTGAAGAAATTGGCAAAAATTCAGTAATCCCCTCCACTACCCCAAGAATAGTAGCGTGAAATATATTCATTATTTAAATTATAATACTGATATGCGGATTTTTTCGGATGATGCTGATATTCGGATATTAATAATTTTTATCCGCATATCTGTAGATCCGCATAGAATTCGTTGATCCGTATTAAATTATGAAAATAGCTTTAGTCCACGACCAACTTCAAGAATTTGGCGGGGCAGAAAGAGTTTTGGTCTCTCTTAAAAAAATATTTCCACAGGCAGATGTGTTTACGTCATTTTATAATCCACAAACGCTTGGCGTTCATCAAACTCATTTCAAAAACGTGAAAATTAATTCCTCCTGGGCAGACAAACTCCCATTTGTTAAAAAGTTTTATTCACCTCTTCGGTTCATTACACCATGGATTTGGGAGAGTTTCGATTTTTCCAGTTACGACGTTGTAATCTCATCTTCAGGTTCTTATATGTCAAAAGGAATAATAACTAGGCCTGAAACAATCCACATCTGCTATCTTCACCATCAACCCCGCTATCTCTATTATTATGAAACCGCTGTCGAGTGGCAAAAGTATCTTACTTTCCGAGTTTATGGACACCTAATCAATCACGAACTTCGTCAATGGGATTATGTCTCATCTCAAAGAGTTGATTATTTTATCGCAAACTCAGAGGAAACTAAAAAACGTATCCAAAAATTCTACCGCTGTGATTCAACCGTCATATATCCACCAGTAAATGTGCCTAAAACTGTAACGACTTTTAGACGGCCGTCAGAAAGTCGTACCTTAAATCCAAATTACTATATTACTGTATCAAGATTGGCTAGAGCAAAACATGTTGAAGTCTTAATCAAAGCAGCAAATAAAATGAAACTAACTTTGAAGATTGTCGGAGTTGGTCGCGATGATAAATATTTGAAATCTATATCAGGTGACACAGTAGAATTACTTGGAAATCTTACTGATCAATCGCTAGGCTATCTTTATAAAAACGCCGAAGCATCTCTCTACTCTGGTGTCGATGAAGAGTTTGGTATTGCAGCAGTTGAAGCAATGGGGTATGGATTGCCTATCATAGCATTTGCTTCGGGCGGATTGAAAGAAACAGTAAAAGACGGTATCAATGGTTATCTATTTGACAAATTAGACCCATTGGACTTATCAAAAAAAATCAAACAACTTGAATCATTATCTAAAGAAAAATATATAGAGATGAGAAAAAATGCTCGTAAAGAGTCTGAAAAATATGGCTTTGATATTTTTAAAAAAAAGATCTTAGAATTTGTCGATAATCATGCCAGAACTCCCAGAGGTTGAAACAATTCGCCTTGGTCTTGAAAAATATTTGGTAGGGAAAAAAATTACCGATGTCGAAATAATCGATCCCAAGCTTTTACAAGGCCAAATATCACACCTTAAAGGTGTAAAAATTGTCGGTGTGAGACGTTTTGGTAAAGGCTTGGTTATCAATCTTGGTAACGGATATTCCATCGCAGCTCATATCAAGCTTACCGGCCAATTTATTTATAGAGGCGAAGAAACTAAAAATGTTCAGCCATCTAAGCAACTGGTTGATGGAGTCCCCTCCAAATTTACCCGTATCATTTTTCATCTGGACAAAAATGCCAACCTTTTTTTCAACGATGTACGACGTTTTGCTTGGGTAAAACTAGTTAAAACATCCGGAGTCGACAAAATCCCCTTTTTTAAAGAACTTGGGCCTGAACCGTTTAAAGACTTAAAATTTGATTATTTTAAAAAAGTTTTGAATAAATCAAATACATTAGTAAAACCTCTCCTCATGGATCAGAAAAAAATAAGTGGAGTTGGAAATATTTATGCAAACGATGCTTTAAATTTAGCAAGAATTGATCCTCGAAGAAAAGCTTCAAGTCTTAAAGATGAAGAAATAAAAAAACTTTATGAAGCAATTTTAGAAGTTCTTAAACGTGGTCTTAAATATGGTGGCGCAACCGAAATTAACTTTGTCAATGCAGTTGGTCAACCTGGTGGGTATCAAAATCATTTCTTAACGTATGGGAGAGAAGGTGAAAAATGCAAAAACTGTGGTGGAGTTATTAAAAAAATCTTCCTCGCCGGCCGCGGCACATATTTTTGTTCGCAATGTCAAAAATAACAAATAAGGCATATTAGACTTATAAGACTTACTCATATCTAATCGCATCAATAGGAGAAAGATCTGCTGCTTTTTTGGCGGGGAAGACGCCGAAGATAATACCGATTGCGGATGAAACACCTAGGGCAAGTAAAATCGACTCTAGATTGATATAAGCTGGGAAAAACTGTTGGATAAATAAGACGATAAAATAGGCAATAACAACCGCCAATAATCCGCCAAATAATGAAAGCAAAACCGATTCGATAAGAAATTGATACAAAATATCAGACCTTCTCGCGCCCATTGCCCTTCTTATCCCGATCTCTTTAATCCGCTCTGTCACCGTCACATACATAATGTTCATTATTCCAATTCCTCCAACAATAAGGGAAATTGCAGCAATAGCAACTAGTACTACGTTAATGACATTAAAAATTGACGAGATTGCATTTAAAAGATCGGTCTGCTTGATGACAGAAAATTCTTCTTCCTCATACCTTTTTTTCATTACTTCTTCTATCTTACTTTTTGCAAAATCTAAATTGATATTGTTTTTTACTTTTGTAATAATGGCAAAAAATTTTTTATCAGGGTTAAACATATATCCTGTCTTATAAGGTATATATACGTATGAATCAAAATCAGGTCCGCCAAATCCGCCACCGCCTTTTGACTCTGTTACACCAATTACTTTGAATGTCTGTCCCTCTATTTTTATTTTTCTATCTATTGCAGACTCTCTGTTAGAAAAAAGCTTTTCTGCAATTTTTGGCCCTAAAACCGCAATTTTAAGCCGCTTATCAACATCTGATTTTGTAAAAAGAGAGCCGTACTGGGGCTTTACGTTGAGTGCATTAAACATCTCTGCAGAGCTAGAATAAAGATCTGTAAGCTCTGATTTGCTTCCGGCCACCACCTCAATCGTTTTGGTAAATGCCGGAACTACATATTCCATCTCGCGTATTCGTTTCAATGAATTTATATCTTTTTCATCAAAACGCACTCCTACACCAAAGCTTGACGCTCCCCCACGAAAACCTCCACCTTGCAAGATCTGACCAGGCACAACTCGAAGCAGATTCGGCGCAAGACTCTCAAACTGCTGATCGATATATTTTTTAAGCCCCAAGCCAAAGGCTATAAGAAGAATTACAGACAAAACTCCAATCAGTATTCCCAAAGAAGTAAGCACCGTCCTCCCTTTATTTCTGGAGAAATCAAAAAAAGCCGATTTTAATATAAATAAAAAATATGTCATCTCTGTATTACCAACCAACTAAGAATCAATAACTAACTAGCTATTTATAATTTCTCCGTCTTTAATTCTTATAATGCGTTTTGTTTTTCTTGCCACGTCCATCTCGTGGGTAACTATTATTACTGTTATTTGTTCTCTTTTATTTAGATCTCTTAAAAGTTCCATAATTTGACTGCCTGTATTAGTATCTAGATTGCCAGTTGGCTCATCAGCCAAAATAAGCTTTGGTTTCATAATCAAAGCTCGAGCAATTGCCACTCTCTGTTGCTGACCTCCAGATATTTTATTTGGATATGATGCCGCTTTTGAATCTATTCCGAAACTTTTCATAATTTCCCATACTTTTTCATCTGGATCAAAATATAATTTTTTCCGTGCATATATCGTTGGTAAAAGGATATTTTCTTTTACAGTCAGTTTGGGCATGAGATTAAACTGCTGAAAAACAAAACCCACAAACTCATTACGCATGGTAGAAAGACTATCATCGTTGAGTCTTAAAACGTCCCTCCCGTCAATCTCTATTTTTCCCCGCGTTGGTTTATCGAGTAGTCCAATAATATGCATAAGGGTAGATTTACCTGAGCCAGACGGTCCCATGATTGAACTAAATTCTGCATCTTTAATTGTAAGATCAACATTCTTAAGTGCTGTAAAAACGATTTCTTTATCTAACTGATATTCTTTATAGACATTATGAAGTTTGATCATATTTACCAAATGACATCTCCTTCTTGCAGTCCTGATTTTACTAAAGTCGTACCATCAATCTCTTCATCTGCAGTAACAAACGTTCTAACTCTTTTGCCATCTATTAACTTCCAAACATATTTCTTATTTTTTAAAGTTTTTATATACGAAGTTGGGACGGTTAAAACATTTCTTCTCTCCTTTAAAAGAAAGCTCACATCGCCAGTCATACCGAATCGATATTTATAGTCGCCATCACTGTCGTTTAGAGAAAGCTTTACTTTATATACTGTGCCGGTCTCACCTTCTTTTGGGAGAAAGGAAATCAGGCTGATTTTTCCTTTCAAATTTTCATCAGGATATGAATCAAGAACAATGTCTCCTGTTAATCCTTGTTTTAATTTAATAACATCAGTTTGATCAGCAGTTGCGGAAAAATAAACAGTCTTGGGATTTACAATTTCAATCTCTGCCTGCGACGGAGTTATGTTAACACCCGCATAAGGCGAGCCCACTCTTACAACTAATCCTTCTATGGGAGAAAAAATTGTGGAGTACTCTATCGCCAACTTTTTGAGTTCGACGTCTACCACTGCATTATTTAAATCATATTGGGCTTGATCTAAAACTCTGATTGCAGCTCTTCTTGCATCTTCAGTTAATCCACCTGTATATTTAATATTGGTATCTTCCACTTCTTGATCATAGTCAAGTCGTTCTTTTACAAATGTATTAAGATATTTTTTGAGGTTCTGTTGGACTTCACGCTGATCAAGAGAAGCTATACTCTGATATTTTTTTACATAGTCTCCTTCTTTGACTCCAACCCATGAAAGTTTTCCTGAAGATTGGAACCTTAAAGTAATCTTTTCTTCCGCATCAATCTGACCAGATAAAGATAGTTCATCTTTAATAGTTTGTCTTTTTACTTTATAGGTATTTTTTTCCTTTTCTTTTTTTTCAGAAGATATCCTTTGATACCGGAAAAAAATTAAACCAATTACAAGAATCACAATAATATACCAGCGTTTTTTTACAAAAGAAAAAATAGATTTAAAAATTTTACCCATAAAACAATTATATCGAATCCGTCTCACCTTGAGAAGAAATGGCTCCAGTCAGATACGGGCATCATGTTTTGCAGGCTGAAATTCCAAGCATAAAGATAAATGGCTGGAAAAAGAATGGCCAACGCGATTAGAAATTTTTTTGACGTGAAAAACCTTTCGAATGCAATACAGGCTAAAGACCATAGAGGTAAGCTGTAACGGCCAATGTCACGATGCTGAATGAATATTGTAACTATAAAAAATACAAGGCCGAAATAAAAAAAGCTTCGATATTTTGAATCTTTTAACGAAATGACAGCCAATAAATAAATGAAAAAATAGAAAATAATGTCCTCTAACCAAGCCGTACCTACCCATCTGCTTTGACCATTAAAGGCTGCAAACGGCGCTACCAAATGAATATTATCTCCCGAGTGAAAGTAGGCAGAGAAATCCTTGTATTGGACTCCATATATCCCAAACACCCCTAATAAACCCAAAGGAATAAGAAAAATAAATAATGACTGTAATTTAAATTTGTGTTTATTTTCAAAAAATACAAAACTGTACGCTACAAATAATAATATACCTGGTGTTTTTGTCATCGTCGCCAGACCACCAAATAACCCAGCTAGTAAATACTTTTCCTTCTCGAAAAAAAATAAAGATGTAAGAATAAAAAGTATAAATAAGCTTTCTGGGGCACCAATTGACCTTACTACAAGAAATCTTGGCAACATTAAAAAAACTGAGGTAAGAATGATTGGATGTTTTGTCAATTTAAATTGTTTAACTAGATAATAAAAAAACATTGCAAGAATGATTGTTGAAATAACGTTTATGAATATTGTGGACTTTGAATAATTGAAAATTGGGGCAAAAAGGCGAATCAGAAGCGGATACAAAGGAAGATGTGCGGAAAAATATTTAACGTCAAAAGATAAATCTAGTGGAAATTTTTCTATTAATTGTGGGTTATATAACGTTTTTGCAACAACAGCATAAAGAGGACCATCGTAGTGGCGATAAATATAAAGGAAATTTGAGTTGGGAATTGATAATCCAAACCATGAATTTTGTCGAAAAAGAAAGGGCGACCAAAATGCAAGCGTACTTATCAAAACAACAAGAATTAAGGTAAAATATGGAATTATGCGCTTACGCATTTGGAATATTGTAGCAAATAACAAACTTTTTTTAACGCTATTGATTCCGGCAATTTTTATTCGCTTCTTCAGACTATACGATTTTGCTACTTTTCTTGGCGATCAAGGGCGAGACGCTATTATTATCAAAAGAATAGCAACATTAGAGCATTTACCTGCTATTGGAGCTCCAAGTTCTGTCGGTGGTTTTTTTTTGGGGCCCTTTTATTATTATCTTGTTGCTCCATTTCTGCTAATTTTTAACTTCAGTCCTGAAGGATTAGCATTTGGCGTTGCACTTATCTATTTAGTAGGAATTATTTTTTGCTTTTATTTAATAAAAAGAGAGATCAATTACCCTTCTGCAATCTTCTTCACGATTTTATTTGCTTACTCTGGGTTACTTATAGACTTTGCTAGATTCTCTTGGAATCCCAATTTGCTTCCTCTAGTTTCTTTCCTTTCACTCTACTTTCTGTATAAAACCTTGAAACATAAACAAACGGTTATATTCCCTGCACTTTTTGGAGCATTTTTATCTTTTTCTATCCAGCTACATTATCTTGCTATATTCTTATCTATTCCTATCTTAGTTATTCTGGGACATGAATTAATAAAACAAAAAAAACGTTCATCCTTGATTCAAAAAATTATCTTTAGCGTTCTTTCTTTTTTTGTGTTTTCTTCACCACTGCTTATTTTTGACCTCAAACATGAATTTGTCAATAGTCGAACCGTTATCAGATTTTTTTCTGAAAAAAATATTGTTTCTAATTCATCCTTCTTTGCAAAAATAATGGAGACAAACAGCCAATTCTACTTTTTCTTTTTTGGAACCCATCTAAATAATTCCTTAGCCTTAATCATAACTATATCTCTAACTGCTGTAACATTAATGATAAATCGTTCAAAAAAGTTTAACTTAGTAACAATCAATCTTCTAAATTTTTTACTATATATTTTTTGTTTTAGTTTATTGAACACATTTCGGCTTGTACATTATTATGGAAGTCTGTACCTAAGCTTTTCTCTTCTTATCACGAATTTATTAGCTTATTTTTTTAAGGGAAAAATTTTACGTATTTTTATTACAGTATTTCTCTTTATGTACATTATTTTTAACGTTTCTAAGTTTAAATACTTATTCGGTAATTCTATAAGGCAAATTCAGAACGCAGAGATAGTCGCAGACACAATCTTAAAGACAGATCCGAAACAACCCTATCAAATTATTGCAACTCCGTTTACAGAAACTGACGGCAGCTATAGATATTTTCTTGAAATAAAAGGTAAGAAACCTTTGGAGGCAGATAGTATTGAACAACCCGAACAACTGTATGTACTTTGTCCTACAAAAGATTGTCAAGTTTTAGGCAATCCTCAATGGCAGATCGCTTCTTTCCAAAATGGAAAAATTGAGACAAGTTGGAAAACTTACGGAATCAAAATCTATAAATTAGTTCACGAAAAATAATATGCAAATCTCTCTCATTATCCCCTGCTACAACGAAGAGGCCAATATTCAAAAGGGGGTGCTTGATAAGTTTGGTAATTTCACCAAAGACGACGCTCGTTTCATTGAAGTAATAATAATCGATGACGGTTCTGATGATCACTCAAAAAAACTCATCAATGAAGAATATTTAAGACAATTCCCGAAATTTAGCCTTATAGCCAATAAACATCAAGGCAAAGCATTTGCCATAATCACTGGAATAAAATATGCAAAAGGAAATTATGTTATGTTCTCTGATATGGATTTGGCGACACCAATTGAAGAAGCTGGAAAATTATTGAAAGAGACAGAAAATAGTGAGATCGTAATTGGCTCGAGAAATAGCAATAGAGCTGGCGCGCCCTTACTTCGTAAAATTATGGCAAGGGGGTTTGTCGTGATAAGAGATATGTTTATTGGCTTAAACGGAATTAAAGATACTCAGTGCGGTTTTAAAATATTTAATAGAAAGGCCGCTCTTAAAATTATTGAAAAACTTAAGGTTTTTCATGATAGAAGAAAAGCCATTGGTTCATCTGTGACTGCGGGATTTGATCTTGAGTTCTTATTTCTCGCCCTAAAACTGGATTATAATATTAAAGAAGTACCTGTAACTTGGCTTCATGTGGAGACAAAAAATGTAAATTTTATAAAGGATTCCGTCGAAACTTTGATAGATATATTTAAAATTAAGTATTACGACTTTCTACATAGGTACTAAATGAAAAAAATCTTAACAGAATCACTGATTTTAGTAGTCTTCTCTTCTCTAATAGTCTTTTATCAATTTAATAAAGTTCCTAAAAAGATCTCTTGGGACGAAGTAGAATTTACAAGATTAGCCCTAACGCTCGAGAACAAACCATACACGCCTTACAGTCAACTTGCAACCGGACATTCTACTTTATATTTTTATATCATTCTCGCTTCATTTAAGATTTTTGGAGTAAATAATTTTGCACTCAGACTTCCAGCTGCGCTTTTTGGAATTCTAAATGTTTTGATATTTTATTTTGTTGTCCGTTTGAGTTTTAATAAGATCAAATATTTTGATAGTTATTTACCTTTAGTTTTATCTCTTATTTTAATTACTTTACGTTGGTACTTCAACTTTGCTCGCTTTTCCTTTGAAGCCACCTTTTTATTATTTGTTGAATTAATGGCTGTATACTTTTTTTTAAAACTCTTTGTTATCAAGCGATATTTATTTGTAATCTTGTCTGGGATCTTTTCAGGTCTTGCTTTTCTTTCTTATTATCCCGGTAGGATTTTTTTTCTTTTACCTTTGACTTTTTTATTTTTTTACTCTCGTAAATTTCATCTAGAAAAATATCTTTTAATATTTTTACTGAGTTTTTTTATTGCCGCTTCTCCACTTGTTTTGCATTTTACAACAAATAAGGATCAAAGAATCCAGGAACAGCTTTTCCTGACAGACAAAAAACTAAAACCAAAAGAAAAATTATTTTATTTTGGAAAAAATGTAATGAAAATTTCTTTTATGTTTAATCTCTATGGGGATCTTAATGGCAGACATAATTACCCTGGTAAACCGATCCTAAATCCAATTATAGGTGCTTTCTTTTTATTCGGGTTTCTAGTAACAATTTTAAATTTAAAAAAATTTATGAATCAATTTTTTCTTTTTTATTTTATTTTAAGCTTAATACCGGCAATCTTCACATATCCTATTGAAAACCCCAACAATTTAAGAACATATACTGCAATTATTCCATCTTTGTATTTTGTCGGAGGGGGTATAATTTATCTTCTACAATCCGAAAACAAATCTAAAATATTATTATTTGGAACTATTTTTGGGCTAATCCTATTACTTACCCTATCATCTTTATATGACCTTCGAACTTATTTTCTTTATCAAAAACATGTTTTTACTAAATCGTTTGAACTAAATGGATCAATACAGCGTATTTTAAATTTAAAATTATGGGAAAAAACAAATTCATTGTGACCGCAACGGCGGTTTTACTTTTTGTTTCCTTTCTTTATGTTTTTTTTGTTATAGTACAGAATAAAGAACTTTACACTCAACGTTTTGATCCGAAGCGCTTTGAAAACAAATACAATAATTCTCAGTGGGTGATTCCAGAGTCAAAAAATATTATCTCTGATGAAGATCTTTATACATATGCGGGATATAGATATTTAAATGGCATAAATCCAATACTCGTAAGTCCAGAAGTACCACCACTTGGTAAATATATTATAGGAGGTTCAATCCAGATATTCCAAAATCAACGAGTTACTTCATTACTTTCTGCTCTTCTGAGTTTAGTTTTAGTCGCTTATATTGTATATATGCCTACTAAATCATTTTTTATTATGTCGTTGGCGGTATTTCTGACATCTATTCAAACGCTTTTTATCGACCAAATTATCCACGCACCCCAACTTGATATTTTTCAACTCCTCTTTTTGCTCCTGTTCATTATTTCTTTTCTAATCTTTCAAAAAAGGAAGAATATAATTTTTCTTTTAGCATCTGGTATAGCGATGGGCTATTTTTTTTCAACAAAATTCTTTTTAATCAATTTCGTTATCTTTAATGGAACTTTAATCTTGTTTTATATTTTAAGAAAAACAATTTTCAGAGAAAGTCTTTTTCAGCTCATTTTATTAAATATCACATCACTGATTGTCTATCTTTTCTCCTATATGGTTTATTTCATTCAAGGAGGAAATTTACGAAGTTTTCTAGGAGTTCAGAAATGGATATTCTTTTTCTATCAAAGCTCCAAAATTGATATTACTAAGCTGTTTGGTAATTATATAAGCTTAATTCTTCTCAATCGCTGGCGTTTTTGGACCGAAGGATATCCAATCATACAATACCATTATTGGTCAATACTATGGCCAATAATTTTTTTTCTTGGTCTTTTTTCCGGTTATAAACTTTGGAAGTTACAAAAAAAAAGACCGAGTGATTTGGTAATTTTTTTAATAAGTTTTTTGATCATTTATAACATTTTTCTTTTTATAACTCCTATATATCCGAGATATTTATTATTACTCTTTATTCCTCTAAATATTTTGACCGCAGTTTATATTGGTAAAATTATTGAAAAAAAATATGCTTAAAAAACATTTTTTACTCATTCTTTTTTTAATCTTATATTTTTTTATTATTGCCTACAAATTAATTTTTAATCCCACTCCTTTCTACGACTGGGACGAGGCCATAAACGTACAGGTTTCAAAGGAAGTAATAGAAAAAATGTCGCTTGTCCCCCTATGGCAAGGAAATCCATGGCTTGATAAACCTCCTCTACCCTTTCTGTTATTTGGAATAGTAATGAAATTTACGCCGTTTGTCTCTCCTGAAATATCTCTTCGCTTTTTTTCCTTACTCTTATCGCTTATCTCCCTCATTTTTATCTATACAGTTTTTTATAAAGCTTCAAAAGACAAATTTATTGCTTTTTTTACAGTATTATTAACTTCTTTCACTCCAATTTTTCTTCAACGATCACAAATTGTGAACTTAGACGTGTTTCTACTTATTGGATGGCTCGGATATTTATTATTTGTTCAAAATTATTGGGTGAGCTTGTTCTTTCTTGCTTTCGGTGTATTTAGTAAATCGCTTTTAGGTTTCTACCCGATAGTAATCCTTACCGGGTATTATATATACCTTTTAAATATAAAAAAAATTAATTTTATAAAATTTAAAAAACTATCCTTGAGGTTGTTTAGCCATGTAACGATTCTGTCGATTTGGTATTTTGTAATGGTTTTTATCTTTAAGGAGCAATTTTTGCACCAACATATAATTGAAACGCACTTTCGTAGAGTTACAGCTTCTCTTGAATCTCATTTTGGACAGCGAACTTACTATCTTGATCTTATGTTTGAACAACTCGGTCTATTTACCTGGCTATCGTTTTTAGGTTTTGGAATCATTATTTGGCGTTTTATTGCGAAAAAACTAACTAACCAACAACTAACAAACTTACTATATCTTTTTCCCTTGTTTGTCTTTCTCAATCTCACAAAAACCAAAATCTTCTGGTACCTCTACCCTGCTATTCCCCAGTTTGCCTTTCTTGCAGTCTTGCCGCTATCGCTTGTCAATAAAAAGAAAGTGGTCTTCTTCTTCTTTGGATTTATAATTATTATTCTCATTTTTTACCAAAACTTCATCAAAACCAACTTCTTCACTACTTTTTACTCCCAACCCGAAGACCACTATCGCCTAGCACTCTATTCTAAAAATTACTGTGATGCTTTGACGGTTTTAGTCGGAAAAGAAACGAGAGATGCCACCAAAACACTTGAAGATCTGGCATTAACCATATCTTCAACAAAACAATGGGGAGACCACCCATCGATTGTATATTATTTTGGAAAAAAGGTAAATTTTGAATATGATGAAGCTTTTTTAAAGAAGACATTAGCTTATTTCACTAAAAAAAGATGTCTGGTTGTAGGAAAAAATGATCTAGATATTCCTTTTTTAAATAAACAATTCTTGAAGCAAAAAAATTTTGACAGTTTAGTTCTCTTGTATAATTAGTTTGTCTATGTTTGATATTCTTGAGACAATTAGATATATAAAAAAGCTATTTAGCAGGAATGATTTTTTGATTTTTATCTTCTTAATTTCTACTTATTGTATCACCCGATTAATAAACGTAGACAAATTTCCCATTTTTTCCGATGAAGGGATATATATACATTGGGCAAAGGTAGCGTGGCATGATGCGAGCTGGAGATTTGTTTCACTCACTGATGGTAAACAACCACTACAAACATGGGGAACAATTCCATTTCTTAGACTTTTTCCCGATAATGCTCTTCTTGCTGGTAGATTATTCTCTGTATCAACAGGATTTATAGCCTTAATCGGAATGTTCGTTTTGCTTTTTTATCTTTTTGGGAAAAGAACTGCTTTTTTAGGAAGTTTTTTATACGTTTTTACACCTTATTTTCTTTTTTATGATCGCATTGCGCTGGTCGATTCCGGAGTAAATGCTGGATTTATCTGGATATTATTTCTCTCTATCCTTCTTGCTCGAATTCAAAGACTCGATGTATCTCTAATCTTTGGATTAACAGCAGGATTATCTCTTTTGGCAAAGTCTTCTGTCAGAGTTTTTCTTGGTTTATCTGCCTTAGCACCAATAATTTTCTGGGAAAAAAACATAAGAAAATTCTTGACGAAAAGCGTTAATTATTATTTTCTCTTTGGAATAGCTTCGTTTATGGCATTGATTCTATACAATGTACAGCGCCTTTCTCCTTTTTTCCACTATGTAGCAGAGAAAAATAAAACATTTATCATGACATTCTCGGAGTTTAAACAAAATCCTTTTGCTGGCTTCTTTCACAATATTCAAATCATTCCAGAATATGTCATAAATGAGTCTGGTTTTATTTTGATAGTATTCGCGGTTCTTGGTTTATGGAGATTATTCAAGAAGGATGTCAAATTAAGTTTGTATCTTGTTTCTTGGATCTTGATTCCTTTTTTAGCTATTGCTTTGTTCTCTAAAGTAATATATCCCCGTTATCTTATATTTTTTGGAAGTCTTTTGGTTATTCTTGCATCTTTTTATCTTGGTCAAATAAAAAAAACAAAACAATTCACTCTATATTTATTCATAATTGGAATATTTTTTACCTATTACAATTTAACGATTTTATTTGACTATGCAAAAATTCCCTTTCCAGAAATCGATAGAGGTCAATATGTTGAAGGAGCAACGGCTGGATGGGGGGCAAAAGAAATTGTAAGCTTTGTACAGCAAAAATCAAACGAAAAACCGGTGATTCTTCTTGCCGAAGGAAGTTTTGGCTTGATTGGAGATGTATTAGACGTCTTAACAAAACCTAGTGACAAAATATTTATCAAAGGCTATTGGCCGCTTGAAGAAAAACAACTTATAGAAAATCAAAAAGAACTCGATGAGAATTACGTCTATGCTGTCTTCGCTCAAAAAAAAGATTTCCCCACTAGTTGGCCAATTAAATTAATCGGGCGGTACGATAAACCAGGCAATAAATCAACCATCTTTCTTTTTGAACTGATTAGACAGTAATAAACCAACCACTCCTACAAATGTTGCCAAAGATAAATAACTTGCTATTTTTCTTATAAAAGTGCCTTCAAAAATAAAATTAACCTTATACTTTCCAGAAGGTATTATAATAGTTACTCGTCTAAAATCATTTTTATCATTTATTGAAACTGCATTATTATTCAAGTAAGCACTCCAACCAGAAAAATTATATGTATTGAGTCTGAATATCATCGGATTCTTTGCTTCAACAAAAAAAGTTTTATTTTGAAATCTGTTTTCAAGTATTCTCACCTCTCCTTCTCCAGATATGATTTCATAAGGTTTTTTTGCTAAATCCTTTTTTTCAATTGCAAGAATTGTTGTATTTAAATCAGACTTTTTAGTTTTTACGCCCTTTGGCACAAATTCATAGGAAGTCCGACTTGTCCTCCATGCGATTTCTTCAAAAGACGTTCGCTCCTTGTCAGTTGTACTAATGAATCGTTCCGGCCTGAAGTATTTTTGGTAGATCAAAATAGTTGACACAATAATGGCTGCGCCGATAAAAAATAGGATATATCGATAAATCATATTTTTTTCTCGGAATCTTTGCTGCGCTATTTTATCCAAATAAAAAATAAAATATCCTCCAAGTATGGAGATAAATAAAGCAGTGAAGGTGAGAAAACGCCATGGAAACTGCAGATACCATAAATATTTCACTCGATCCCAAATAACTGAAGAATATTCTGTAGTCATAAAAAGGCTAAAAAGAAATAAGCTAAGGAATAAAAGATAAAAGTTAAGAACGGAGTCAAACTTTTTCTTTTTAAAGAAGTACAGAAAACTCATAACCAGAGACAAAACAACTAAACTCAAGTGAATTTTCCCTAATTGAAATGTCATACCATCTGCTAATCCTTGTCCTGAGCCTCCGTACGCCCATTGTGAATATAGAAATTGTTGGGGATAAATAAAATGAAGTTTGTAACTAGCCAATTCTGATGTAAGAATTTTATCAACAAGAGTAAATTTTCTTTCAACCATTGATGGAAGCCAAAAAAATGAAGACAAAGAAAGGCCAATAAAAATGCTTAAAATTGTAAATAAAACGAATTTAGACTTTTCTTTGCTTTTCCAAAGATAAAAAAGAAAAAAGAAAAAAAGAAAAAAAACCGCAGGAATAGCAATCAAAGGCTGAGTTAAAATCAAAAGTGCCAAACTTAGTCCAAAAAAAATTGAATTAGTCCAATTAGACTTATTAAATAAGCTGTTGAAAGTCAAAAAAACAAAGGGTAAGATCGATAGGGCAATAAATTCTGCTAACGCGCCTCTTACGTATACTAAAACCGCATGATAAAAGAAAAAGGTGTATAAAGTTGATGAAATGTAACCGCCTAACCTACCTATAAATTTTCTTGCCAGAATAAATATTCCAATTGTTCCAATATAGAAACCAAAAATTATCAATAATTTAATCGACCAAATTAAAGAAAATCCTAACCAATGAAAAAAATCGGCAGCATAATAAATAAGAGGGGGATAAAAATTGAAAAGTGGGTAACCGAAACCGAAGCCGAGATAATCTACCCAGCGTGGGTATGCATAACCTTGCTTGATTCCCTGATCTAATAAGAATAAACGCACAATATGCTGATCGTCATGCACTGTAAAAAATTGATTGTTAAGAATCCGGATAAAAGCCGGAGCTGTTATAATAAAAAGTAGCAACAAATCAATAAATACCGGCTTAACCTTTTGCATAAGGAAATTATATAGTATGACTGACGAAGAAAAAAATATAAAAAAGAAAACCGTTAGCAGCATCTTAAGTCTTTTTTTTCAAAGTGGATATTCTGCTTTTCTTGGACTAATAGCAAATCTTGTACTAACCATACTACTCTCTCCTACAATTTTTGGCATGTATATCACCGTTTTGTCTATCATTTCTCTTCTTAACTATTTTTCCGATATTGGTCTTGCCGCTTCTCTAATTCAAAAAAAAGAAATAACAGATAATGATATAAAAACTACTTTTACTGTCCAACAGATTCTCATTGTAACCCTCATTTTCACCAGTTTTTTTTCAACCCCGTTTGTCAGAAAATTTTATAATCTTCCTGTTGAGGGTGTATATCTGTTCTGGAGTCTTTTAATATCTTTTTTTATTTCTTCTTTAAAAACCATTCCATCTATTTTTCTTGAAAGAAAAATCAAATTCCAAAAAATTGTATTAGTTCAGGTAATAGAAAACACCACTTTCTATGTTCTTGCAGTTGCCTTAGCTCTTTTAAATTTTGGTGTGATGAGTTTTACCTATGCGGTTATTGCCCGAGCAGTAGTAGGACTCATCGCTCTATATTCAATATCTTTTTGGGTTCCAATATTCGGCATATCAATAAAAAGCTTAAAACAACTTCTTTCTTTTGGAATTCCTTTTCAAGCAAGTTCGTTTTTGGCGTTATTTAAAGACGATCTCATCATCTTGTTCTTAGGAAAGATTTTAGGATTCGAAAGTCTAGGTTATATTGGCTGGGCAAAAAAGTGGGCAGAATCACCCATTAGAATCATTATGGATAACATAAGTCGAGTGCTTTTTCCAGTCATCGCTAGACTTCAAAATGACACTCACAAGATTGGCGACTTAATAGAGAAAGTTTTATACTATCAAACCCTTCTTCTTGCACCTGCGCTTCTAGGATTGGCTTTAACCATGAATAAACTTATTGAAGTAATTCCTCGATACAATAAATGGCAACCGGCTCTTCCCCTTTTTTATCTATTTTGTATTTCGGCTTTTTTAGCCTCTTATTCGACACCATTTATAAATTTATTCAATGCGCTAGGAAGAGTAAAAATATCCCTAGCCTTTATGATGTTTTGGACGGTAGCCAATTGGGTGTTCACGTTTTATTTAACAAAATATTTTGGAATTTATGGATTTCCAGTTACTCAGGTCTTATTATCAATTACTTTTGTATTAGTAGTTTATCAAGCTAAGAAATTTATTAAATTTAGTCTGATCAAATCAATTTATGCTTCAATAATTTCATCTATGATTATGGGCCTTATAATTTTACTGTTAGACAGATTTATTTTCGTATCCTTTTTATCATTGCTTTTAACTATAATTCTGGGAATAGTTAGTTATTTTATTTTCTTAAGAACATTATTTAATATTAATTTAATAAATAAATTAAAAGAAATTTATTTAAATGAATAAGATATCGGTAATTTGTATCGTTAAAAATAAACATCCTAAACTTTTTGAAGTTCTTGATTCGGCATCAGAAATAGCTTCCGAAATAATTATTGCCGATACAGGAATCTCTGATGAGTTAAAAAGACAATTATTATCTTTTAGCAAATTAAGAATTATCCCCGTCGTTAAATCTTTTTCCTTTGCTGAATTGATAAGGGAAGATCTTAAACGGTTTGCCAAGCAAGAATATATTCTTTTTGTTGATCATGATGAAGTAGTTCCACCTGCACTTAAAAAGTTCATTTTGGCCAATTACCAAAAATATGATTATTTAGCTATACCTCGTAAAAATATTATTTTTAATAAATGGATTAAACATAGTCGCTGGTGGCCAGATTACCAAATCAGATTGATAAAAAAAGATAAAGTTTTTTGGGAGAAAGATATAGATATTCATAAACAGCCAGAACTTAAAGGTAACGGCTTATTTATCGAACCAAAAGAAGAACTTGCATTGATACATTATAACTATCAGAATCTTGATGAGTATATAAATAAAGCACTCCACTATGCTAAACAGGAAGCACAACAACTCATAAGAAAAAATAAAAAACTTACCTTATCTCAAACAATAACTAATGCTATATCAGAGTTTATCAGTCGTTTCTTCGCTAATGAAGGTTACAAGGACGGAGCCCATGGATTTGTCCTTGCTATATTCCAGATGTTTTATTTTTTTATTGTTTTCTTTTATTATTGGGAGTATAAAAGATATTTTGAAATAAATCCTGCAAATCTTGCTCAAGAATCTCGCTATTTTTTTAGAAAAGGAATCATTGAATCTAATTACTGGATTATTAAAAAAGGTTTTTTTAACAAAATGAAAAAAATTAAAATGCGATTAGAGAATAAAATTCTTTCACTCTTTGATTAAATATGCATAATTTTTGGAAAAATAAAAATATTTTAATTACTGGGGCTTCTGGATTTGTAGGGAGTCATCTTAAAAAACGATTATTAAACTATGGTTCAAAAGTAAATGAAATTGTTGGAAATATTGCTGATAAGGAGTTGGTTAATAGAACTTTTAAAAGTAAAAAATTCAATTTCTGTTTCCATTTAGCTGCTCAAACCTTATTGGATAAGGCTGGCATTGACCCTGCTTCAACTTTTGAAATTAATATTAAGGGCACCTGGAATATATTGGAGGCAACTAGACAAAATCGACTCGATGGCATTATTATAGCGTCAACTACTCATGTATATGGAAAAAACAAGCTTCCTTTTCTAGAAGAATATTATCCCAGACCTGCAGGTCCTTATGAAACTTCAAAAGCTTGTGCTGATATGATAGCTCAAACTTATGCTAATTATTATTCTTTACCTGTTGCAATTGCTAGATTTGTAAATATATTTGGACCTGGTGATCAAAATGACCGCATTGTACCTAAGACGATAAAACTGCTTATGCAAAATAAAGCCCCTGAAATATACTCCGATGAAACAACGCGAGATTATATGTATGTCGAAGACGCCGTTTCTGCATACCTGACTCTGGCTGAAAAACTTAGAGATTTAAAAATTAAAGATTCCAATATTATATTTAACTTTGGAACAGGAAAGCATTACAGCAACTTAAAGATTATTGAACAAATTATAAAATTATATAGTAGCGTTAAGCACATCCCTGTAATAATTAAAAAAGAGCGAAAACTAGAGGTTGTCAACCAATATGTCTCAATTGAAAAGGCTAAAAAATATCTAAAATGGAAACCCGAATTTGATTTGAATCAAGGGTTAAGAAAAACAATCGACTGGTATAAAAGCTATTCTTAAATATCAACTCCTTATCAAGGAATAAATCAAAACAGCTTTATTTTCAAATACTTTTTTTGAATATGTGGGCTTGCATTTTTTCATAATTTTCTCAGAGTTCGAGAATGACTTGATTTCATAAACATAATCAATTTCATTTAGCATTGAACAATCCAACTTCCTAATTCTTTCTAAACGAGATTCATAAGAGACGCTAGTAACGCTTAATGTTTGGGCTTCAGCAAAATAAAGTTGTTTACCAGAAAATGCTGCAACATACGAGCTGTCCTTGTAAGAATTTAGTGGAATTGTTTTTGTTAAAAACATCTGATCTTCTTTATGAAATGGGCCAAATACTACACCGTCGGGTTGATTTTTAAGAAAAGAGAGAGCCTTAATTTCTTCTTCAGATAAATAAGCTGGTCTTGAAACTCTCAAGAAATGCCAAAATACATCATAAGAAGTTGGCAGCGATAAGAATATGATTATTAATCCAATTAATAACAAGATTTTTTGTTTTTTCTGAAAAAGATCATAAACTAACTTGGCTAAATAAATCGTTAAAAGAAAAATTGCATAGAAGAAAAATTGTATCGTATTCCACCATTCTCCCTTCTGGACGAGCATTACTGTCAAAAAAATCGAAAAATAAGTTGTAAGAATAACTGATGCATCGAATTTCCCCAGTTTTCGCCTAAAAAAAAGTACCACTACATACAAAAGGCCAAAAAATCTTGTACCTAAATAAAAAAACAAAAAAATTGCTAAATTGAGTGACTCTATCATAACCAAGCGTGGACCTATACCAAATTGCTGCAGATAATATCGTGCATCAGTCATCGTTTGAAGATAAAACTGATCCGGTGATTCTGTTATTGTGTGGACTAGAGCAAAAGGGGCGAAACCAAAGGTGGATCCTGTCTTAAATGATGCAAGAGGATCATAGAAAAGAAAAATACCCAACAAAACAAAAGTACTTATAACAAAACAATAAAGTAGAAAATTTTTTAACTTTGTTTTCAATATATTCAAAATTAAATATATACTAAGCAAAAAAATACTTAGCAGTCCTCCATAAAACTTTAGTCCTAACATAAAAAAAATTATTATTCCACTTGTTAAGATCTTTTTTAGATTAAACTCTCTGTCTTTAATAAGTATCAAAAGAGATAGAAAAAAAAGTAGAGAAAATGCATATTGAAGATTTGACATTGTATGTATTACCGGCTGAGACAAAAGCGTTGATGAATTTTGAATTGTTTTATTATGATAAAACGTAAGAAGATATGAGAAAGATCCTGCAAAATAGCTCAAAAAAAGAAATAAGCCGACAAAAAATATGGTATCTTTTATTTTTCTGGCAAGAACGATAAGAAGAATTGTAAAGATAATAAACCAAGCAATAGGCAATAATTTAAAGTAGGATATTATTGAAGGAACACCTAATCTTGCTAATAGAAAAATTATAAAATCCAACAACCAGTTATACCCATAAAGTCTTTCTCCAGCAAATGTAGGAGCAATAAATGGTATTTTATCAAATGAGATTTCAGCAATTGCAAGATGCCATATCGCATCTCGGCCGTGTGCTCCCCAGAAATAATATCCACATTGTCCTTCAAAACAATAATAGCTTCCGCTCGGGAAGATGACAAGCAGGTATAAAAAAAAGGCAGGTACAATGATAAGAAGTAATAGCTTATATTTTTTGATATATTCTATAGATTCCTTCATAGCGATCTTTTCTTATAAATATTTATTGATTTATTTTGGTAAATCTTCCTAAAATTAAGCAATTTGCATTTGGAAACTAGTTTTTCATCAGGCAATAGTTCTTTAATGTCATATATGTAGTCCACTTCATTGAGAATTGAACAGTCCATCTTTTCCATCTTTTTTAATCTTTCTTGGTAGGACAATCCTGTTATTGTTAGTTGTGCTTTATCAGATAAGTAAACTGGTTTTCCTGAAAAAGCCGAAATATAAGCAGTATCGTCATATCGATGAAGCGGAAGAAAATTATTATTTTTCCATTTATTCGAATAAAGTGATGTTAAAACAACTCCATTTGGTTGTTTTTTAAGAAATTCCAAACTTTCTATCTCCATCTGAGGCAAATATGTAGACGCAGAATTTAAAGTAAATAACCTAACCAGATCAATAGTCGTTGGTATGGATAAAGTAATTACTACAATAGCTAAAAATAAATATACCTTTCCTGAATTGATTAAACTATATATAAATCTGCTTGTATAGATATTTAATAAAAAAATGCCGTAAATAAAAAATTGTACAGTGTTCCACCACTCACCTTTTTGAACAAGAGAAATAGTAAGAGAAATAGAAAATAAAACTGTTAATAACAAAGTTAGATCAAACTTATCTACTTTCCTTTTTAATAATTGAAAAAATAAGTAAAGCAAGCCAAACATTCTTATTCCTAAAAAGAAAAATAAAAATAAAAATAAATTTATCAACTCTATTAGAATCAATCTTGGTCCTATTCTAAAATGTAATAAATAGTATCTCGCGTCTGTAAGATACCTGTTGTAAAAAAATCTTGAATCTTCAGTTATGGTATGAACAAGAGCAAAAGGCACAAACGCAAACGGAGCACCCGATTTCACAGACAAAAAAGGGTTATAAAAGATTAAAATTCCAATGCCAACGATAAGTCCTATAATTAATGAATACGTTATAAATTTCTTAACATCTTTTGGCAGTAAATTTAATATCAGATGGATTAATACTAAAAATAAACTAATTATTCCTCCATAAAATTTTAAACCCATAATCATAAAAACACATAAGCTTAAGATCAGCGCTTTTTTAAGATTTAATTTATTTTCTTTAATTTGTACTAACAACCAGAGGAAAAAAATAATTGAAACAGCAAAAGGAAGATTTGACATTGAATGCATTGGCAACTCACTGATTAAACTAGATGAACCTACGATTGAATAGTTTTTGTATAAAGTGATAAGATATGAAAATGAGGTAGAAAAATAGCTGACAAATAGTAAAACACCTACAAATATTTTGTTGTCATTAATTCTTCTACCAAGTTTAATTGTTAATAGAGTAAAAACAATAAACCAAGCAACGGGTATTAATTTGAAATAAGAAACTAATGAGGGTATCCCTAGTTTTGCTAAAAGGAAAATAAAAAAATCCAACAACCAGTTATAGCCATAAAGTCTTTCTCCCGAATACGTAGGAGCAATAAATGGAAATTTATTAAATGAAGTTTCAGCAATTGCAAGATGCCAGACAGCATCGTGGCCATGAACTCCCCAAAAATAATAGCCACACTGTCCTTTAAAACAAAAATAAGTTCCGCTTGGGAAAACAAGAAGCATGTACAAAAAAAAAGCGGGTACAATGATAAAAAGTAAGAGTTTGTGCTTTCTGATATAATCCAAAGTATGCCCCATAAGCTTGCAATTATTACTGTAGTCTATGAGAATTATACAGTACTAAAAGATTTTCTTGACAGCCTCAAAAAGCAAACAAATAAAAACTTCCATCTTTTTTGTATCGATCTATCGATTCATCGAAAACCTATCAATTTTAACGAGATCTCTGCGCAAATAGTTTACTCCCATAACAAAGGATATGCCTACGGAGTAAATATTGGATTAAAAAAAGCAATCAAAGAAGATTTTAAATATTTTTGCATTCTAAATAATGACACTTATTTTGAAAAAGAATTCATCAAGTATTGTCTACAATCTACCGTCAACCATCCATCTTCTATCATCGGAGGAAAAATCTATTATGCACCGGCCTATGAATATCACAAGAATCGCTATACAAAATCTGACTTCGGTAGAGTCATCTGGTATGCGGGCGGATCCATTGATTGGAAACATGCATTGACTCCTCACCGAGGCGTAGACGAAGTAGACGAGGGACAATATAATAAATCTGGAGAAATAAAATTTGTTAATGGCGCTCTTATGCTATTTGATCACTTAGTAGTTGATAAAGTCGGATTTTGGGATGAAAGATATTTTCTTTATTTTGAAGACGCAGATTTTTGCGTCAGGGCGGAAAAAGCCGGAGTTAAACTTTTTTATGATCCCTCAATAATAATCTGGCATAAAAATGCTCAGTCAACTGGCCTATCAGGATCAGTTATTCATCAAAAGTATCAACTTATCAATCGATTGCGATTTGGACTGAAGTACGCCCCGTTGAGAACTAAATTTCACTTAATCAAAAACTATGTTTTTAGTAAGATTTAAAAAAATTCTAATAATTATTTTTGTCATATCAGTATGTCTATATTTCTTTCAACTTTATAGGGTAGCTAAAAATTACTCGCAATCTCATCGGTTTGGTGATGAAGATGCTCATATGCTTGGCGGGCACCTTATACTAAAGGGCTATAAACCCTATAAAGATTTTTCCGGTAATCACCAACCGCTTACCTATATTTTTCCTGCAGGAATTCAAAAAATAGCACCTGCAAATACTTTATTCCCTTTTGTTGGCCGTCACAGACTGGCTGTGTATGCCTATTCAATTTTATGGCAAGTAGTTTTCTTATTGGCTTTTGGCCCAATCATTTTCTTATTTACTCTTATATTTGAAACTCTTAAATATGTTCTCTTGGGCAATAAGGTTTTGGGCGAAGTTTGGGCTCTTTACCCTTTCATTTTTTTATTGGGGATTTCCATAAAAAAAACTATTTTTGAAAGAAAAATTCATAGCCTTGAGCTTCTTTTTTTTTCTGTGTCTACCTTTTTGGTAACTTTTTCTTTATTTCCTTTATGGCCAAGCGTTTTCATTCTCAATGTATATATGCTTATCTATAATAGAAAAAGTAGGGATAAATTACTTTTGCAGATTGCTCCATTTATCGTTTTAACATTTGGCTTATTTTTTTTTATCCCATTTAAGGATTATTTTCAGAATACAATTATTGATAACATAACTTTTGTGGTACCGAAAATGAATAAAATTTCCTATAACACAGATATTCTTAAAAAGATTTTATTACCTTTTGCTTTATTTTATTCGAAACCAAATCTGATCAATATTACTACGTTATTTTTTGTGAATTTTTACGGAATTTTAATCTATATTTCTATCAAACTAAAAAAAATAGTACCTTTAGTAGCAATTATTACTGCTCTTTTTATTTCAAACGCAAGAACAATAAACTTAAATTTTGGAGATTTTCATATTCTTCCCTGGTTAGCTTCTTTTCTTTTCATACCTATTGCAACTTTAGGTTTTCTAAGAGAAGTAAAAAAGCCTAAAATTGTGAAACAAATCTACAAAATATCTTTTATTCTAATTACCGTATTTTCTTTATGGATTACAGTTATAAACAGAGTTGATTTTTATGGAAATATAGTGTTTGATTTAAAAAATGATTTATCTAGAGAACACTATATTAACTATTCAAAATCAGTAAAAAATGGCTTAGGAATAAAATCAATTAAGAAAAATGGGGATAGAATTTTTGGCATCGCGAATGACACGTTGGCCATATGGGTTGCCGATGGAGATTTAGCTTTACCTCCTCTAGAATCTCAACGCTGGCAGTATGAATTAACAAGATTTAAAAAACAAATTGAGGATGTATTTAATAAAAATCCACCTGAATTTTTCCTTATGGATAGCTTAGCTCCCTTAGACGGAAGTGACGATGTTAGTAAAATTGTTGTAAACTCTCTAAATAAAAACTACATCCAAATTAAGCATTTAGGTAAACCTTCAGAATTGTATGTATTAAAATCAAAGTTTTCAGAAGTTGCGGACAAACAATGGGATGAATTCAAATACTATCTCTTTGAAAAACCTAATCTTTAATCAAAAAGATTAAATCTAAATATTTCCCATACGGCTCTCACTCCATCCTTCCATCCTATTTTCTTCCCTTCTTCATAGGTTCTACCCCAGTAAGAAATTCCTACCTCGTAAATTTTTAGATTTTTAATTTTTGCGATTCTTGCTGTAATTTCAGGCTCGAAACCAAATTTTTTGCTTTGCAACTTAAGCGCTATTTTTCTTATTAAATCACCCCTAAAAACTTTAAAACCCGTCTCCATGTCTGTAAAATTAAGATTGGTAAATAAATTTGATAATGTTGTCAAAAGGTTATTGGCCAAAAAATGCCAAAAATACAGTACTCTATGCGGCCTTTCAGTTACAAACCTTGAACCATAGACTACGTCAGCATCCTTTTTGATAAAAGGTTCCAGAAGTATTGGATAATCTTCAGGACTATACTCAAGATCTGAATCTTGAACCAATACAACGTTACCTGTAGAATTTAATATCGCTTTCTTAAGAATCGCTCCTTTACCTTGATTTGACTGGCTGAAAAATACAATGATTGAATTTTTGTACTTTTTTTTTATTTCCTTGAGAATATCTATTGTTCCATCTGTCGATCCATCGTCTACAATAATTATTTCTTTTTGAAAATTTAAAGAATCTGACTTATAAACTTTTTCTATTGTCTTTCTGATAAAGTATTTTTCGTTATAAACTGGGATTATGATTGATAAAGTTTTCTTTTTTTTCATTTTTCATCGAATATAGCCTTGATTCTTCAACTTTATTAATAATTGTTCTTTTTCACTATTCAACAAATAAAGATCGCTATTTAATGTAAATGATGATGGACTTTTTAAGATTGCTAAACCTGTTATATCTTCCAGTGCTGTATATTTATTCTTCATCCATTCTAAAAAAAAATCTCCGAACTTATCCGCTGGCGTATTGAAAACTCCTGTATGTTTTTTAAAAACAATAATTTTTGGAGGATGAACCTCTAGATCTTTAATAAAGCTTTCTTTCAAAATTTCATCTTGTTTAAATTGAGGTAAAAGGCTTACAAATTTCCCAGGCAATTTAGCCTCTTTTACGAAAAATATTTCATGTGGTTCATAGGGACCAATCCAAAAATAATCATTTTTGTTTAGCAATTGATTGACAAAATCTCCTGTATATGCGAGATCATAGATGTGGGGCATCTTTTGAGTATAGCGAAGATACCATTTATCATAAGTATTTTTTAACAAAAAAAGGGAAGCAAAAATGAGAAAAATTGTAATGAGCAATTGGGAGAGTCTCCGAAGATCATCAATTAATTGATTTCTTAGTTTTTCATTTTGAAGCAAATATAAGACAACGGCTGACGAAATTATCCCGAGAACAATAAATAAACCCATCTGGTAGTCTGTCTCGTTAAACTCCTTAAAATTACTTCTTGGAGCCGAAAATGAAAGGACAAAAAAAAATAAAATTCCAATAAAAAAATAATTTTTTAATAAAATAAGTAGCAAAATAAAACTTGATACTATAGTCAATATTCCTACTGGAAAATATATATTGAAGTCTTTAATTGTTACCAGCTTAGGCAAATATCCATTCCAGAAGTTATATATAAGTGTAAATCCGAATTTCATTGGATTAAAAATTCTGCCTAAGGTGTAATTTGGGATATCGATATAGAGTTTTGTGTTATAGGTAAAATTGGCAAAAAAGAAATCTGTTAAAGAATCAGTCATTAGCAGATAGAAGAAATATACTACATATGGTGAAAGAGCTAATAAAGCATAAGTAAAGATTCTTTTAATAGTTGGTTTAGAAATAAGAAGTAAATAAAATTGCCACATGTAAAGAATCAACACTACATAAAGATATGACATTGACGAAAAAAGCAATATGAAGTTTAAAATAGAAGAAATTACAATAGTTTTAAAAACAACTTTTTTCTCAATTGTTTGAATTAACAAAATCCAAAATATAAGAGAAAAAAATAAACTAGCTAGACTATCTGCAATATAAAGATGAAGCCAAAAATAGACAGCAACAAGGGGATATAAAATAAAAAAAATTAAATAGTAAGGATATAAGTTTTTGGACTGTCTCTTAATCCAAATACCCAATAATCCAAGTACTGCAAACATAAATATTGCATATATGTGTCTAAACGCTATAAATGAACCGAAAGTGAATGGTAGTAGAATCGAGGCAAAATACCAAGCAAAAGGTAAATGATGATCAAAAAACTCTCTATAAGGAACTTTTCCTTGCAGGATAAATTTTCCTCCTAAGAGATTAACAAATTCATCTGGGTAAGATACATAGGAAGAATTAATTATAAAGATTAACAAAACTGCGATGAAAAATATTAGCTCAGCTAAATTTCTTCTTTTCATCATGTTTTCTTATTTGAACAAGAAAAAAAATAATATTCAATATTAATGCGCTAATTATAATCCAATGTTTAATAATAATTTTTTCATTTGTATCCCAACCTCCCAATCTTATGTAGGGATAATATGATATTAGTAGACCGAAGAAAAAAATATTTAGTTTATTAATAGCTTCTGTAAAAAATGGTAAAAATATAAATAATGTAAGAAAGTACCAAGGTTGAATTTCAATTTTTAAAGAAATATATAGTAAAACGCCAACAATTAATAAGAAACTAAACTTATGCGACTTTTCGTGCGCTCTCATTAAAAATAGTATAGGAAAAGTTATATACTTGATCCCAACGGATAAAGCAAAAAATAATCTCGCTTTTATACCTTTTTTATTCAATAGGTGATAAATGCCGATTAATGCTAGTGAAACCCCAATCAAATCGTTATGAGAATTGACTAATCCTTCAATGATAACAACAGGATTTGTTGCAAAGATTATTGCCGCTCTCCTATTCATTTTCTGAAGAAGATATACTGCCCCTAAATAAAACAATACAAAAGTCAGCTTAAAAAACAAAAAACTCAAAATGAATTTGCCAAAACTTAAGAACGACGGGATCAATGTAATAAGTAAAAATATTGGCCCATATGGATAGGTCCTATGAGTCCAGTGCATAAACCTGAGCCACTGATCATTAGGAAAATCTAAGGCTTTATAGAAATACGGATTCTGATGATAGAAAGTTAATATCTTTGCATCAAACATATAGTTAAAAAAATCGTGCGATAAAAAAGGGTAAGAAAAAAATAATATAATTGCGATTAAAATAGCAATTTTTACTGGGTTAAATTGTTTGTATCTTTTTATAAAATGAGAATTAAAGATAAATAGACCAATTATCAAAAATAAGTAGATTAACCAAGAAAGATCCCTCCGATAATAACCTAGATAAACAACCTGATCACGAAAAGTCTCCCATATCTTTGATTGAAATAATGTTATATTTGGATCAACTAAAACAAACGAATAGATTGATAAAATCAGTAATACAATGTAATAAAAAAAGACCATATTAAGGCTTTGTTATGATAGAGTATCTACTATTTTTCTCCAATAATTTATATCTAAAATTTTTCTTATCTAAATCTTCTACAACCCAGTTTTGAGTTACTCCTATTACGTCACCATTGTTAATTTTGAATAGACTATCGAAGGTGGCGACACTGTCCTTTTCTAAAATTAACGATTCTACATTTTTGCCTGAATAAAATACAGCAATAGGTAGATAGTCATTTTCTACGTAAATTTTTTGCTTATATTTTGTCAACTTTTTAGAAATATCAACATTTTCTGGAATATATTTAGAATCGGGGAAAACTTCTCTTTTAAAAGTTTTGACTTGAACAAAACCTAAATATAAAAAGAAAAATAGATATAAAGTTGGAACCACTAATTTAATTTTTTTTAATTTAACAAATTTGAAATTGAGAATAAAAATTATAATCAGACTATAAAAACTCGCAGATATCAAGAGAGATAAAGGCAAATAGACTGGTATTAGATGCCATAACTCAGTTTCCTTTGCTGTCAGGAATGGGTAAATAATAATTAAACTCCATGTTAAAACAAAAAAAAATGGAAAAATTCTTTCTCTGTAATTATTTTTTTTAGTTAAAAAGTACTTATATAAATTATAAACTGTAAATAATATTGAGACAAGAATTGATAGTTGCCAAAGTTTATACCACTTTCTAACTCCCATATGTAGATAAAACAACGCTTGATCTATAAAAAACAGAAGAAATGAAGAAATCTTCTTATCTCTCATTCCAATATGAATAAAATGGTAGTTATAAAAATCTGAGTATTCTTTTAAATGAAACGAATACCACGGTTTGACCAAACCTACAAAAAGTATTAAGGCAAAAATTATCCAGACGAAATTTTCTCTTTTTTGGAATATGCTTAAAATTTGTTTCCAAGTCAAGAGAATAATTAAGGGAAAAATAGAGATTCCTATTAATGTCTTAGTTAACATAAGTGCTCCAAAACTTAGTCCAATTAGAGGAAACCACCTGAAATTTTTTGTAGACTTTATACTTAAGAAAATAGTAAGCAAGAAAAAAAATACAAATATTGATTCTAGGTTGCCTGATCTAACTCTTAAAACATACCAAACACTTGTCCCTAGGATTAATGCAGAAACAAAACCAATAAGACTACTATGAAATAGTAATTTACCAATTTTATATATCAAGAGAATAGATAGTAGTCCAAGTAATGCGGAAGGAAATCGGGTTGAAAATTCATTGATGCCGAAAATCTTGTATGAGATTGCCATCAACCAATAACCCATCGGCGGATGATCGTAAAATGGCTTACCATTATATTGTGTGTCAATGAAATCATCAGTTTTAACAATTTCTTTAGCTATTGAGCCAAACCATGCTTCATCAAAACTAGCAAGTGTATTAAAGTCCAACCGGTAAAAAAAAATAAAGCCAAAAACCACTGTTAATATAATTAATGGAAGGTATCTTTGAATATTTATCATTTTATTCTTTATCCTTCATCCTTTTTAATATAAGCGTCCCATCCGGAATCTGCCAGTTTTTAATCGTTTTATATTTTGTATTTGGCGTCCGATAATTTATAAAGTCTTCTTTTTGTTCTTTTGATATTTTAGGAATTATAAGATATACCAAACTACTATCTGTATTTATTTCACCTGGATCAAACGCTATATCCTTGTTATATCTCCATCTAAATAGATAAGTATAGTCATAGGTATAAATAGATGAACTATATGCAAAAACAGTATACTCATCCCTTTTTGCATCAATATGCACTGTATCAACGATATGCTCTTTAGTAACAAGCGAAGAGGAAGTATATGGATTTACCTTAAAATTTTTGACAAATGACAGTGCGGAAGTAGAAACCAAGTAAATTACATAAATTAATAAAATAATTTTTAGTAAAGTGATTCTTTTGATAACTATAGCCATGAAAAGAAGAAAAATCACCTCGGTCCCAATAAAGTGGTATTCCCAAACTGGATTTCTTGCTGTTAAATAGATAAATAAAATACCAAAACTTGCGCTCAGCAAAAAAACAATGAGCTTTTTTTCACTTTCAAGCAGCTTACTCTTTTTTCTCCAAATTAGAAATAAAAAATATGACAAACTAATTATTTCAAGTAAATATAGACCTAACCAATTATTTTTGAGTATGAAGCCAAAACGTCCAAAAAAAATGGCGAGGATTTCTTTATTACTCAAACCTGGCAAATTTACAACCGCGCCATAAGAAGTTAACGCCTTGAATAATGCTTGTGTTTGATTAAATCCGTGTCTAAGCTCAAAGATAAAAAAAGGTAAAAAAGTTATTATTATGCCACTTAAAAAAAGACATACCAGATATATTCTGTTAACAATAATCTTAAATCGATTCTTCTTGGAGAAATATAACTTTATTAAAAAATCTGAGATAAAAAATATTAAAGTGCCAAAAAATACTCCAATACCAAGAGACATATGGAAGTTTAAAATCAGTCCTTGAAAAACTCCAATTAATAAAATTTTTCCGTAGCTGGCAATTTGCCTTTTTTCAAAATCGGCAAAAACTAATAAGTAGATCATAATTAAAAATAAAAGAGTTGCTAGATTAGGATTCCAAAGCCATGTCGCATAACCATCTCCAGTACTGTAGATAAAAAATAGCCAAATTAAAATGAGAATTCCTCGCCCAAAGAGAGGCCTGAATCTAAGAAAGAAAAATGGAAAAATAAGACAGTAAGGAATCGTTGTAACAAAAAAATCTATAATTCGCGGATTTTTGGAAATCAATAAGCCTAAACTCAAGAGCCAAATCCAATATGGTCCGTAGAAAACTCCTGGTATACCCGTAGGTGATCCAATAAGTGTTATTTTTTTTAGATTATCCCAAGCCATAAGTAAATCTCTAGCCGAGTCGTACCAAAAGTTTATACTCCCAGAAAAAACTGCCCAACTGAAAATAACTAGTGGCAAAAAAATAGCAAATAATGTTGTCGCTAAAACCAAATAGTCTAATATTTTTTTGTTTCTTTCATTCATATGTGTTCCTTGTAACGTGATAATAGGGTATATCCAAATATTATAAGACTTAACAGTGATATTAAATCAGCAACCCACATTATTCTTGTTTTTGCATAAAATATCTTTACCATATGTGTTCCTGGCTGAATCTGAGTTCTGAAAATTCCGTTTTTGGAAAACTTATAATCTAATCTAACTTTTTTTCCGTCCACTAAAACATTCCAGCCGGGAAAATAATATTTATAAACTATTAAGTCTCCTTGCTTTTTTGCCTCGATTTTAGCCTCGATATCTAATTTGTTATCTCTAACGACATTTACTACACCCGCGGGAAAATCGATAATTTTTCTGGCAGGACCTCCTGCACACTCCTTCACCCACACCGGCAAATATTCGTCTTCCCAAGTTGTAGCACAGATACCCGTATCTTCGGCAGAATATTCATAAAAATACGAGTACTCTTTTGGTTTAAAACTTGGTAAAAAGAAGAATACTAAAACAATCATCAGTATAAACACGGGCATTTGCCAGGTCGTCTTCTTTATAAAAGTCACGCCAAGTGCCATGAGATATGGAAGTATAAAAGAAAGCACTACTAGGACGCGCCAGGGAAACTGAAGTAATCTCGATATGGGCAATGTAAATTGCCAAAGTAGTTTTGATTCAACTGAAAGAAGAAAGTACAAGGATAAACCAGAAAAAAACCAAAATAAGAACTCTTTTCTTATATTTTTCTTTATTCTTCTGAAATTAACACCAAAAAAAATAAATATGAGCAAAAAGATCCAGAAAAAAATACCAGAATATCTTCCCTCCGGATTATAGGGAAATTGGATTTTAAAGAGATTGATTAATGGATCAAGAAAGTTCAATACTTGTCCTGTATTTTGGCTGGAATAGTTAACTTTAACAATAGGCAAATAATATAGGGAAGGTAGCCAGTAAAAAGCGCTTAAACCCATAGCTAATAAAACACTCAACCAAAATTCAATTTTTTTTGCGTAAAACACAAGGCCAAAAAGTAATATAAAGCCAAGAATCATCAACCCACTTATATTATGAGATATTAATGCCAAAGCCAGAAAGATTGAGAATAAGGAATAACCTATTTTCTTTTTTTCGGACAGAAATAGAAAACCTAGCGAAGCTGGAAAAAAAACCATAGCCCAGGCCTCTCCCACTCCACCTCTGATATAAGTATCGTAGCCGCGAAAAGGGAAAAAAGTATAAAAACATGTGGCAATAAGTGACGGCAGTCTTCCAAATCTCTGCCTGACTGCAAAGTAAAAGAACAAAGGTCCAACAAGAAGGGGAAATGCATAGACCCATTTTGTAGCAACTATATGACTTAATTTTAAAAAAATCATCAAAAAGGCTCCCGTGTAATAGACGATTGGAGCATAAAAAAGATAGAGATTGTAACCGAATCCATGTGCCAGTTCAGCCGAAATTCTTACAGGAAAATTGTATAGCCAATAATTTCTCTGTAGTTCTTTTGCCAGATATACTATCCGCACAGTCGTTATATCATCAACGGTCCTAAAAAAGCCAGAATGAAATAATGCTTTTGAAGATAAAAAAATAAATAAAAGTATGATTAATATATTAAGAAGTTCTGCTTTGATTATTCTTATCGAGCTTTTTAAAATGGAAGACATTAATTTAGACTATGTTAACTTGATATAATTATACACAATGGAAAAAGTGATACATTTAATAAAAAAGCCATACGTCGCTCTACTTTTTATTATGATTGTTGGATTTATTCTCAGAACTTATAATTTGTGGGACAACATTTTTTTTTCCTATGACCAAGCGAGAGATGCTCAAAGAATTCAAGATTTAGTTTATGCAAAAGATCTGAAATTGGTAGGACCTGAAACAGATATTCCTGGAGTCTTCAATGGTCCATTATTTTACTACCTTATTGCTCCTATATATTTTTTATTTAAATTTGATCCAAATTTTGTAGCCATATTTTTGGCATTAATCAACCTTCTTGGAGCTATATTGTTGTATAAGCTTGCGCTTATTTTATTCAAAGAAAAAAAGGCAGGCTTAATAAGTGCTATTCTCTGGGTAATTTCGTTTGAACAGCTTGGTTTTTCTAAATATATATCAAATGCTTCGCTCATGAGCATTGGTACCATGATTTATTTTCTTGGACTTGCGCTTTATTTTATTGAAAAAAAATCAAGCGGATTAATAATTAGTGTAATAGGTTTAGCAGCTGCTATTCATTTTAACATTTACCTCACCTATCTTATTGTTTTCTACATGATTTTTTACTTTATATACCGTCCTAAATTAAATATGAAATTGATCATATTCAATCTTATTTTATTCTTGGTTTTACTTTCTCCATTTGTACTTGCTGAATTTATGTGGAAATTTGCCGGAAGTAAATCTTTAGTAGGATATATAAGTAACCAAGGCGGATCGATGAATAGCGTCATGGAAAGTTTGACCTTTTATATACAAAGACTGTCAGCCTCTCTTTATTACTCCCAGTTTTCTTTTAATATTTTCATAGCTTTCCTTCTTTTTATTATTATTACTTTTATCGTTTATAGGTCTAAATCAAATCATGCGCCCTTTTTATTTCTCTGGCTTTTTTCAACTCTTCCGCTTTTTGGATTCAGGTCAGGTGTAATAAACGTTCCAGTTATCAATAGCTCTATTTTTGGTGCAATAATTCTACTTTTTGCAAAAGGTCTATCAGAGATGTTACAAAATAAAAAAAATTACATAATAGGCATCTTTGTCATCTCTCTGATTTTTGTATCTAACATATTTTTATTTATAAAACAGAATGTTCTTAAGATAGAAACTCCGTCAGCAAAAAATAACATTCTTGCTTACGAAAAAATGGCGATTGACTATACCTATAAAAAATCTAAAGGCAAAGAATTTAGTATCTGCACCGTAACTGAACCTCTCTTTATTAATACAACATGGTCATTTCTCTTTGATTGGTATGGAAAAAGCAAATATGGTTATGTTCCCTCCTGGGCCGGTCCAAAACAATATATGAATAAAAATCATTTACCGGATGATGAGGATCATACAGAGCTACGATTCTTACTTTTTGAGAATCAGGGAGGAATTCCCGACCATGCCTGGCCGGCGGCCCTCTATGTTGAAGATCAACTCTCCACTCTTGAAGAAGAGACTAAAATTGGTAATATGACGGTTCAAATGAGAACGTTAGAAAGAAACAAAGAACTTTTGAGGGATACTCAAAATCTGTCTCTTGCAGATAAGAAAAGGTTAAAGAGTGTTACTGAGATTGATAAACGTTACTCTTGCTATCATGAATAATCTAACAGTAATTATCTATACCTATAACGAAGAAAAAAAAACCAAAGATTGCATTCAGTCCGTAAAGAATCTTACTGATAATATAGTTATTATTGACTTAGAAAGTAAGGATAATACTACAACTATCGCTCAAAAAGAAGAAGCTGAGATTTTTTCTTTTAAACATGTTAATTATGTTGAACCAGCAAGAGAGTTTGGCATACGAAAAAGCAAGACTAACTGGATATTTCTCCTTGACGCTGATGAAAGAATGACAAAAGAATTAGCAAATGAGATTCTAAGACATATTCAGAACGACACATATACACATTATAAAATACCAAGAAAGAATATCTTTGGGACGACCCATTGGCTCAAACATGGCGGTTGGTGGCCGGACCATCAGATCAGACTAATCAACAAGAAATATTTCAAATCCTGGCCGAAAGAGATTCACTCGGCTCCAATTATCGATGGACGAACAGGATACTTAAAAAACCCAATTCTGCATTTCTTTCATGGAGATTTTGGATCTATGGTTAGTAAAACGATCACATTCGAAGATATCGAATCAAATCTTCTTTTTAAGGCAAATAAAAACGTTTACGTACCTACATTTTTTCGAAAATTTTTGGGAGAATTGTATAGGAGGTTTATAAAACATTTTGGTTTCTTGGATGGTGAAATTGGTATAATTGAGTCAATATATCAAGCTTTTTCAAAAACCATCACCTATCTATACCTTTATGAAAAGAAAATTAATAGCAGCTCTCTACGACCCATATCTTGATACTCTTGGTGGCGGTGAAAAGCATATCCTTTCAATACTAAAGGTACTCGATGATGAAGGATATGAAATTTGCATATTTTGGAATAAAAATCTTCAAAGCGAGATTCAACAAAGATTCGGACTTCAATATGTTAATAGATTAAACTTTTTGCCCAACATTTTTACTACTTCAAAACCACCAATAAATACGTGGCTTACCCTAAGGAATTTTGACTTTTTTTTATATGTGACAAACGGAAGTTATTTTTTTTCCTCAGCGAAAAGGAATTTCATTTTTTGTATGGTACCGCAGAGAAATTTATACCAGATGAATATAATAAATAAACTCAAAACATTAAATTATAAATTCATTACCAATTCAAACTTTACTCAAAAGTGGTTAAACATGTGGGGAATAACTTCACACGTCATTTATCCTTATGTAAATAGCGAATTAATTGATATAAAAGTTCAAAATCTAAAAAAAGAAAAAATTATTTTAACAATTGGAAGATTTTTTGGACACCTTCACTCTAAGAAACAGTCCATTCTTATCAGTTTGTTCAAACAAATAAAACAGACTTATCCGCAGTTCAAAAATTTTAAACTAATTATAGCCGGTGGACTGAAAGAAGAGGATAAACAATATCTAAGTAAACTCAGTTCTCTAGTTAATGATCGTTTAGATATAGCTCTCGAAACGAACTTTGGTTATAACAGATTAATAGATCTATATAGAAAATCTCTCTTTTATGTCCATTTCACTGGATATGGAACTGATGAAAATGTGCATCCCGATCAAGTAGAACATCTAGGCATAGCTCCTATTGAGGCAATGGCTGGCGGATGTGTAGTTTTTTGCTACAATGCTGGTGGGCCAAAGGAGATAATTGCAAATGGTCAGAATGGATTTCTTTTCAGTAATGAAAAAGAACTTGTTAGTAACATGTTAGTTGTATTAGATAATCAAAATTTACAAAAACAAATTCAGCTTCAGGCGCAGAAGTTTGTCAAAGACCGCTTCTCTTACGGCGTCTTTAAAAAAAGAGTGAAGGAGGTTCTGCTATGATCTCAGTTGTTATACCAACCTTTAAAAATAACCAACAACTTCTATCAAATCTAAAACACAATTTAGAATTTCTTAAAAACTACGAGATTATTATTGTTAATGACAATCCAAATAAATCTATTAGGTCTGATTTAAGAACATTCAAAAATCTAGTATTGATTGAGAATAAAAATAACCTTGGTTTTGGTGAAACCATCAATGTAGCCATCAGAAAAGCTGTATATGATTTTGCGATGCTTTTAAACGATGATGTTGTTCTCAATGATGATGGATTTAAAAAGGCACTTGATTACTTTAAAAAAGATCCTAAGTTGTTTTCCGTCAGTTTTGGTCAAAAAGAAAAAGATGGAACAATAGTGGGGAAAAACATTTTGTATTGGAAAAATGGGCTGTTTTACCACAAAAAAGCAAATAACATAAACAGAGGCTATACGGCGTGGGCAGAAGGTGGAGCTTGCATGATAGATAAAACTAAATTTTTGACCATCGGTGGGTTTAACCACTTATATTCACCTTTTTATTGGGAAGATATTGATCTATCGTTCAGGGCTTGGAAAAATGGCTATAAAATTTATTTTGAACCAGCCATCTTAGTTAAACATCATCATGAATCTACTATTGCTAAGTACTTCTCCAAAAGATTTATTAAAACAGTTGCCTATCGAAATCAGTTTATTTTTGCATGGATAAATATCTCTGATTTTGATTTATGTGTTAAACACATACTCCTTCTCCCTTTTAATTTAATGTACTATGGACTAATAAAAGGCCAGATTGAAGTTCTTGAAGGCTTTTTTAAAGCTCTGGCTCGAATTAGAAATATACTAATGTCGCGCACGAAGATACATACAAAAGTTTCAGACAGGGAAGTTTTAAGATATCTTATATGAATAAAAAGTTAACTATTGCTATCTTAGCTTTAAGCATCTTAATAAGCTTATTTCTGCATATCTATAAGTTAAATGAAGTACCACCTTGCATAAATGCAGATGAGGCAGCTTTTGCCTATAATGCATACTCTATTTTGAAAACAGGGAAAGATGAATATGGAAAATTCATGCCGCTTAGATTTGAGTCATTTCGAGATTATAAACTTCCAGTCTATAGCTACCTATCAATTCCTTTTATAGCTGTCTTTGGCTTAAACGATTTCTCAACGAGAGCGTTGAATATAGTTTTAGGCATCGCATTTGTTCCTCTTATATATTTATTAACTAAAGAATTGTTTGAAAATAAAAAGGTGGCACTATTTGCTTCTTTTTTGACCTCTCTTTCTCCTGGTGTATATATTTTATCCAGACATGCACATGAAGGTGTTGAGTCGACTTTTTTTGTTCTGACTGGTCTTTTATTTTTTATAAAATATCTGAAATCGCGTAAATTAATTTATTTTGTTTTATCTAATTTCGCAATTCTCCTTAACGCATTTTCCTATCAGACTGGAAGAATTTACCTTGTTGTCTTTTTCTTTATTTACATTTTTTTTCTCGTCAAAGGAGAAAAAAATCAGAAAAAATTCTTCTTTATAAAAGTTGGAATTTCTATTCTCATCCTATTATTTTCATTATTCTATGACTTTAAATATGGTTTAAATCGAGTTAACAATCTCTTCTTTTTTAAAAACTCTGGATTTAGGTTGACTTTGACAGAATATGTAGCTGAACATTCAACAAGATTGATACATAATAAAATTTCTGAGGCTATAAGAGAAATCACAAATCGATATTTTTACCAACTGTCACCTCAATATCTTCTTGTTGCAGGTGATACAAATTGGCGTTTTGGGTTTCCTAATCTAGGACTGTTTACTCCAATTGAGTTCCTTTTATTTTTCATAGGTCTTTATTATTTATTTAAGAATAAAGAAAAATTTAGATTTATTGTTTTATTTTTATTTCTCATAACTCCACTCAATAATGCTCTCACCTGGCAGGATCCTTCTCTCATCCGTACTTATTTTATGTTATTTCCAATAATTATTATATCTTCCTACGGGGCAGTAAATTTATTTAAGGAATATAGAGCTGCTAAAATTTTATTCACAATCTCTTTTATTACTTTGGTAATCTTCGGATTTTACAAGTTTAATGACTGGGACCTTTACTTCTATCATTATCCTAAGAGACCAATAACTATAAGGGCTTGGCAGTGTGGGTACAAAGAGCTAACCGAGTACGTTAAAAAAAACTATGATCGTTACGATAAATTTTATATCACCGATCGCCACGGGCAGCCATATATTTTCTTCCTTTATTATTGGAAATACGACCCAAAATCGTATCAGAAACAGGCAAAAATATCAGGTCCCGACCGTTATGGTTTTGGTCAGGTGGCAAAATTTGACAAGTTTGAATTTCACTTCGTATTTGATCTAAAATTGAAAAAATCGGTGTTTATTGGCTATCCTGAAAGTTTTAATGACGCCCCTCAAGAAATATTGGATAAAGTTAAAAAAATCAAGGTTGGAACCGAAGAAATTTTCTGGATCTACGAAAATAATTAGAGGAATAAAATGATTGAAAGATTGTAAAAGGCATGAATAAGTATTGGTACAGATAAATTTTTTCTTTCTAAGAATACAAAAGAGTTAACTAAGCTTAAAATCATATCTGTCGCTAAAAACATAAGAAGTAGATTTCCTGTGATTTTCAAATTGGTGAAAAGAATTGGAACATGAAGAAAGAAAAAAAGTATACTGGCAAAAAAAGATGAGGTATATATATTTTCTGATTCTGCATATAATCGTTTTAGCACAAAACCACGAGATAGTATTTCTTCTGATATACCGGTTGCCAATGCAAGCACTATCATTAATGATAGATCTTGAAAACCAATCTCCTTTTGAAAAAAAACTATTCTTTTGAATTTAATGAGATTAGCCATAATTGCGCTGAGGAAAAAAATGCTTCCTACCGTAATAGCAAGAATTAAATCTGGGACAATGATTTTTAACTTAAGATCAATTGCAGACAAAAAGGATTTTTTTTCAATTCTTTTTATGTAATAGTAAACAGGAAATATAAAAACGAAAGGCTTCGCAACCAACTCATCAAACCATTCTGGAAGCTTCAACTTAGCTCTATAAACGGCCCATATAATTAAAATTATTGCCCAAAGATTGAGCGCTCTTTGAGTCGGAGTAATTTTTGCTTTCATTTAAAACAATGTACTCTTTTTTTCCCAATAATTCAAGAATTGGATTTAGACTCCTTTGAGTAGCGAAGACAATCTTATCTTAAGAACACGAGAAAGTTTGTTTAAAGACTTTACGGTTGGATTGGCTTTCCCCTCTTCTATTCTTGCCAAATATGTTCTATCTAAATCCGAAAGAAGAGCTAGTTGTTCTTGTGAAAGTTTCCTTTTCTTTCGTGCATTAATGATTCTTTCACCAAGTCTTTGATAGAAGAAATTTCCACGCGACATACTTAAGGCTAAAGATAATAAACAGATCGCCTATTGTCTATGGACTATAATCTACAAATTAAGCTAAATAGAGCTTTATGAAAGCTTATTTTTGGTGAATAACAATGTAGACTATAATGAACATTATTCGAGAAAGTCTTTAAGCTTGCGGGCGCGAGTAGGGTGTTTCAATTTTCGAATAGCTTTCGCCTCAATTTGTCTAATACGCTCACGAGTAACTTTGAATTCTCTTCCAACTTCTTCCAACGTTTTTGGTTTTCCATCCTCTAATCCAAACCTCATGATTAGTACTTTACGTTCACGAGGAGACAATGTCTCCAATACTTTTGCAAGAGCATCTTTTAGTAATTCTCGCGAAACTTTATCATATAATGTTGGCTGATTTTGATCAGCTACAAACTGTTCTAAAGTTGCCTCTCTGTCATCACCAACTGGTGTTGAGAGTGACTTTGGCTGTTGAGAAATTTTCATGAGATTTTCTACTTCCTCAACTGTCATCATCATCTCTTTTGCAACTTCCTTGACTGATGGTTCTCGCCCTAATCTTTGTGTAAGCCTTCGTTGGGCCTTATAGTAGCGATTTATATGATCGACCATATGCACTGGGATTCTAATTGTTCTAGATTGATCGGCTATTGCTCTTGTAATCGCTTGCCTTATCCACCATGTAGCATAGGTAGAAAATTTATACCCTCTTCGCCAATCGTACTTTTCAACTCCACGTATTAAACCTCTATTTCCTTCTTGAATAAGATCTAAAAATGAGAGACGACGACCAAGATATTTTTTTGCTATAGAAACGACAAGCCTTAGATTTGCTTTAATCAATTTTTCTTTGGCTTTGGGGTCATTTTTTTCATAACGCTTTGCGAGTGAGATCTCTTCTTCGAATGTCAATAATGGCGTCTTCCCTATCTCTTTCAAATACATTTTGATAGGGTCGAGTGACTCACCATGTTTTAATACAACCAGTTGCTCCAATTCTTTCTCTATTTCTTCTGCTGTTTTTTTTGCATCGGATTCTTCTCTAGTAGATACTGTTTCAAAAATATCAATTCCGCGTTTTAAAGCTTGATCAAAAAACATATCAATTTCTTCTATGTGTTTTTCTGGTTGGGTATAAACAAGAAGGATATCATCTTGGACTAGGAATCCATCGTCTTCACCTTGCTTTAAAAGTTCATTTAGCGTTTTAGGTAGTCTATGTTTTGTCATAGCACATTCTACAACGATACAATCATTTTTTCCACATATGTTAGCTCTTTGTTGACTACTATCAAATTATTTCTTGTTTCAGTCTCGTCCTTATTTTCGGATGAAAGTAACTCTGAAATTCTTCTTTTGAGACTATAGCGCTTAGCTTCATAAACTAATTTTTCTATTTTTTCATTTTTAGCATCAGAATCTGAAGAAGCAAAAAGATATATCTCATCAAATACCGATTTCAGTTCTGCTGGCAACAAATTGACAAAATTAGTCAGATGAAACTCATCATTTTTTTCCTTATATCTAAATAAAAATTGGCATATTTTTTGATACGCTGGAATATTAAGATCTTCTGTTTTAAAAATCTCAAAAATTTTGGCGGCTTTTTGAAAAGGATCTTCGTTCTGAAAAATAATGCTTAAAAGATATTTTTGGATGATTATTTCTCTTACTATTTCAGATCTAGATTTTTTAATAGATGAAACTGTAAAACGCTGTAGTTTTTTTCTTCTCATATCTCTTATCAGTGCTTCTATGCTATTTTCCGTTACCTCCAGAATTAAAGCCAATTTTTTAATATAGTGAGATCGCACGATGGGATTTTTGATCTTTTCGATAAAAATAACTACATCTTCCGCAATTTTTTTCTTACTATATGGATCACTTCGAGGATTTCTCTTTTGTGATAGATTGATAATGAAGTCATAAAATGGAATTGGGTCTTTGATCGCCTCTTTAAATTTAATAGGGTCATTTCTAACCGCTTCATCCGGATCCTTTGCAAAATCAAAATGTACTACTTTTATATCAAATTCAAGATTTTCTGCTTCCTCTATTCCTTTCTTCATTGCTTCTTCTCCAGCTAAATCACTATCTAAAGCTAATGTAATTCTCGTCGTATATCTTTTTAAAAACATAAGTTGCTCTCGAGTGACCGCTGATCCTTTAATTGCAACAATATTTTCAATTCCAAGTTGGAATGGTGAAATAACATCAAGCTCTCCTTCCACTATGAAAATATTATTTTCCTTCTTGATTGCTTCTTTGGCCAGATTAATACCATATAGAGTTTCCCGCTTATGGTATAAAAGTGTCTCTGGAGTATTAATATATTTTGCTTCGTTTTTTGTATCGCCTAAAAGTCTTCCTGAAAAACCTATAATATTATCCCTAGCATCCATTATTGGAAAAATTATTCTGCCACGAAATCTATCATAAATGCTTCCCCTTTCGCTTTTTACCACTAACCCGCTCTCCATAATCTCGTCTTTACTATATTTTTTCCTTTTTAAAAATTTAAGTAATGAATCCCAAGAAGAAGGAGCATAACCTATGTTAAATTTTTTAATAATCTTTGGATCTAAGTTTCGTTTCTTAAGATAAGCCTTTGCATTATCGCCAAATCTTGTCTTATAAAAAATAAACTCAAAAAATTCTTTCGCAAGAAGATTGATGCTGATAAGTCTTTCTTTTTTTTTCCAAAATTTATCTTCGAACTGAATATTTGTTAGTTTTACGCCAGATTTTCCGGCTAATTCTCTTAAGGCCTCAATAAAGGTGATATTTTCCCATTTCATCAAAAATTTGATGACGTCTCCCCCTTCTTGACAAGCTCCAAAACAATGCCAAATTTGACGATCTGGCGACACTACAAACGATGGTGTTTTTTCTTGATGGAATGGACAAAGAGCTTTGTAATTTCTTCCAGACTTCTTTAGAGATATATAAGAGTTAAGAAACGTGATGATGTCAACTTTCTTTTTAATCTCTTCTATTGGGCTTTCCATGTATATATTTTATCACTATAATCGCTTGTTTTTTTAAACAACACTGATCTATAATGAAACTGATGTTGTATCTATTTATTGAAAAAAATCGGGTCAAACTTCTCCAGCTAAAAAAATCGCTTCTTGGACAGTATGAAACTCATGTATTCTCCAAATCCTATCAATCAGCTCTACTTCAACAGGGAAAAATTATTAATGTGGATTTTGTTGCTTCAGCCCTTAAAGAAGCTTTGCAATCGTTGTCGAATGGGGAAACTAGAGACAAAAATACGCTTTTAATTTTACCCCAGGAAAGCTATTCATTTTTGCGGATCCAGGTTCCATCTGACATTGCTCCCTCAGCAATTTCTTCATTCATAAAAGATAAATCGCACTCAAATTTACCATTTAATTTAGAGGATTGTACTTATGATTATTTTGTTGAAGAAAGTAAAGTAGAAAAATATGTCCATTTTTTTGCTGTTGAAAATGAAACACTAGCAAAGTTTAGGGAAGCTTTGAACTTGATTGAATTAAAATTAGATATAATTTTACCAGAAACCGCAACATACTTTAAATTATTCCAAAAGACATTAAGAAAAGACAAAAAAGAAAATATTTTGTACGTTTCATATGATAAAGATCAGCTTACTGGATTTCTCTACGATTCGTTTGGGCAAACATCATCCGAAAAATGGATTAAGAACTTAGATCAAGATAAAAAAATCGAAGACATATTAAAAGAAAAGGCTACTGAATTCGAACAACAGCAAAAGAAATTAAATCGACTTATTTTAGCTGGCACTGAATCAGTGAACATAAGACAAGATACCTTTACGAAAGCGGTCGGCATCTGGACAAATCCACTGAAACGTATAATACCAGAGTTCTATCAGGATTACTTAAAATTACTTTTTTCATCAACCAGCAAACCTTTTTCTGTTCTTTCTTTCGAGGCATGTGTTGGTGCCTTTATTTTCAATGAACAGCATAAAAATTTCTCACTTCTTAAAAATGCCAAAGGGTCAGCAAAATTTTCGACTCTCACTAGACTAAGTCTGCCAAAAAAAGAAATTTTTATTTTTTTTGCTTCTTTTGTTCTGTCTTTTATTTTTTTTGTTTTAGTGTCAAAATATAAAAATAGAATTAATTTTGATTTTCTTCCAAAAAAAACAAAACCAATAACTACAGTAACGCCAATAAAACCTTCGCCAACGATTAAAGCAACACCTACTCTATCTTTCAAAAAAGAAGAGTTAAAGATAAAAATCCTCAATGGATCTGGTATAGTCGGAAAAGCAAGTGAAATCAAAGCTCTGTTAAGAGAGAAAGAATATCAGGAAATCTTGACGGGTAATGCTGATAACTTTGATTATGAACAGTCCGAACTCCAAATCAAAAAGTCTAAAACATCTGTTACTTCTCTTATAAAAAGCGACCTGAAAGATAGTATTACCTCATTTAAAGAGACCGTTCTTGAAGAAGACGAAGCAGCCGATGTAATCATAATCATTGGGTCAGACGTCAAATAATCTTGATTCAATTATTGACTCTGCTATTATGAAACATCTAATGTCTGAGTTAAAGCTTTTTGTTGTGATTTAATGTAACGATTTATATGTTGTTGAAAACCGTCTAAAAAAAAACTGATGACTGAAGCATTCTCCTTTATATTAAATCCGCATTTTTGAGCAGCCAAAAACCCTCTTTTATAGACTCTTGCTATATCAAGATCTACAATTGATCGTTCTCCCTCTTCTAGCGCCTTAAAATAAACAACTTCCATCACATTATTGACTATTTTATCTAACGCAAGTTTCATTTCTCCCTTCTCTGTCTGAATAAGTTCAAAATTCAATTCACTTATTCTTCTCGGATGCAGTTTTTGGGAAGTAGCAGAAATTGCATTGTTATCTAGCATTTTAATTTATTCTATATAATCTTTGCTAAGAAAGTCAAGCGGCCATAATTATGATAGAATGCATATATCATTTTTATGGAAAAAATAGAACTAAAGAAAAAATTGGAGAGTATTATCGCAAAAGCAAATATCCCTTTGAAAAAGAAAAAGCTTGGTATATTGGAAAAGCAAACCTACGATCCAATATTTTGGCAGGATAGTAGGAAGGCTGCTGACGTGATGAAAAAAATCAACGACTTAAAAAGGGAAATAGAAGATGTTGAAATGATGCAGCTTTTGTTTGAGGAAAATCTGTTAAAAGAAGCAGAAGAACTCATTAAAAAATACGAAATTCTTTTATTTCTCTCTGGATCTTTTGATAAAGGCGACGCAATATTTGCCATTCATGCAGGCCAAGGCGGAACAGAGGCGATGGACTGGGCCCAAATGCTTTTTCGTATGTATACACGATATTTTGAAAAAAAAGGCTGGCATTTTGAGGAAATCGACCGTGTACCAGGAGACGAGGCTGGTATTAAAAGTAGTATATTAAACGTTTATGGAAATTTCGCCTATGGATATCTTAAAGCTGAGGCAGGTGTACATCGTTTAGTCAGACAGTCTCCCTTTAACGCTGATAAATTAAGGCAAACTTCTTTTGCGCTAGTTGAGGTTTTACCAATCATCGAAGACAGAGATATTCATGTTAAAGATGAAGATCTTGAATGGCAGTTTTTTAGAAGCGGTGGCAAAGGTGGACAAAACGTAAATAAAGTCGCAACCGCAGTGCGATTAACTCATAAACCATCAGGGATCATTGTAACTTGTCAACAAGAAAGATATCAAGGAGCTAATCGAGAAAATGCCCTAAAGATTCTTCGGGCAAAGCTATGGCAGATTCAGGAAGAAAAGAGACAAAATGAAATTGAATCTTTTAAAAAAGTAAAAATGGCTTCTTGGGGTAGACAAATTAGATCCTATGTACTACATCCTTATAAATTAATTAAAGATCTTCGAACTGATCATGAAGAAACAAATACTGACTCTATCCTCGCTGGAGAACTAGATGGATTTATTGAAGCATATTTGAAAAAGAACTGATAAAAGAATTGTTTTTTTAATATTTCCTTGCTATGCTTTTTATATGGATAATCCAGTAAAGAATGAAAAGCTCATTCATAATTTAGATTCTTCTGATGCAAGTGAAAAAATCACAATAAAATCCTTCATTATATTTTTAGTTATTGCCAGTATAGCTGGGTTAGCGGTTGGTTTTTTGTTTTCTTTGATAAAAAAAGCGACTACAGTTTCTCAGGGAACGAAATCAGCAAAGGCAGAAAAAACCGCTGGAATTGCTGATAAAAAAACATTTAAGGATAAAGCAGAGGGAACATTGAAAGAAGGCGGGGTTGACGGTGAAGGCAACTTTCATCTTGAAAGACCTGGAGGCAAATCACAAAATGTCTATCTTACCTCAACAACTGTAGATTTGTCTCAATATCTGGGTAAAAAAGTACGTGTATGGGGAGAAACATTTCAAGCTGAAAAAGCTGGTTGGCTCATGGATGTTGGATTAGTTGAAGTTCTCTAATGATTAAATTTGAAAACGTCACAAAAAAATTCCACTTAGGTAACACCGCCCTTGAGAATATCTCTTTTGAGATTGAGAATAAGGAATTTGTTTTTTTTGTCGGTCCATCAGGTGCTGGAAAAACTACTATTCTTAAACTAATTTTAAGAGAATCACTCCCCACATCTGGTTCAGTTGTTATTGAAGATTTTGAAGTCACAGCAAAAAAATTTCATAAAATCGAAGCTTTACGAAGAAAGATTGGAATGATTTTTCAAGACTTTAAAATTCTTATTGACAAGAATATATTTGAAAATATTGCTCTAGGACTTAAAATATTAGGTTTACCTGATGACCAAATCAAGAAAGAAGTAAAAGAAGCGCTGGGACTTGTTGGGCTATCAAAGAAAGAGATGATTTTCCCAGCTCAACTTTCTGCGGGTGAACTACAAAGAGTTGCGATAGCCAGGGCGATTGTAGGAAATAGAGAGATCATCTTAGCTGATGAACCAACTGGTAACCTTGATCCACAAACAACTTGGGAAATAATGAAAATCTTTAAAAAATTGGAAGGAAAAAAAACACTCATCATTGCAAGTCATAATACCGACGTTGTAAATAGCTTTCAGAAAAGAGTTATTGCTTTAAAACAAGGAAAGCTTATAAAAGATGAACGAAAGGGGAGGTATGAAATATGAACGACATTTTCAATTCTCTTAGAAGAACACCATACCAATCATTAGCTGCTTTTTTAATTTTATTTTTTACTCTTTTTATGTCAACTATAATGCTTGTCTCGTTAACTTTTCTCTATGGTCTTTTAGGATATGTAGAGACAAGACCTCAAGTTACAGTTTATTTCCAAACAAATTCACCAGAAAATACCATTTTTAAAATTCGCGACAGTCTCACGAATTCCGAAAAAGTGCAATCGATTAAATATATCTCAAAAGAAAATGCTTATAAAATTTATAAGCAACTGAATAAAGACAATCCATTGCTTCTTGAAATGGTTTCTCCCGATATATTGCCTGCATCGTTAGAAATATTTGCTAAAAAACCATCATATCTTCCGGAACTTGCTGATTTTTTAAAGAAGCAACCTGGTGTTGATGAGGTTAATTTCCAAAAAGATATTCTCAACCGTCTTTTAACCTTAACAAATATCTTAAGAAAAACAACTATTGTATTTTTCATTTTTCTGATGCTTTTGTCTATTCTTGTACTCACTACTACCACTCTCTTTAAAATTGCTCTAAAAAAAGACGAGATAGAACTTTTGAGACTCTTGGGTGCAAGCAACTTTTACATAAAAAAACCATTTCTCATCGAGGCGCTTTTGTTCGGAATAGCAGCTTCAGTTACATCTTTTGTAATAATCTTAGGTATTTTATTTTATCTTAAGTCTTTTTTGGCTTCGTATCTTGCCGGTATACCTCAACTTACGCTCTTACCTGAGTTCATCCAATTAAAAGTCTGGCCGATCAACTTGACCTTTCTATTTGTCATGTTTCTTTTTTCTTCGCTTTTTGGGATCATTATTGCTTTACTCGCTACCCTACTAGCAACTCAAAAGTATTTAAAAATTTGATCGCATCAAATTTTTAAACGTTCTCCTAAGTTATAATAATAGTATGATAAGAAAAATTATTGTTTTTTTTCTTCTTATTTTTCATCTATCCTTGAGTCCTGTTTTTTCACAACAAAATGCAAGCGATGTTGCAAAAAAAATTGAAGAGTATCAAAAAAAGCTCAACGAATTGGCTCAACAAAGAGATTCTCTTTCTTCACAGATTCAATATATGACAACACAGATCAGTTTGACAACTCTGCGAATTCAAGAGACTGAAGAAAAAATTATCACCACACAGAAAGAAATTGAGATACTCAATTCCAGAATCGAAGGCCTAGACACAGCTCTTAGTCACCTCTCAAAATTACTCCTTAGAAAAGTTGTGGTGAGTTATAAAAAAAGAGCTATCTCTGTTTTTGACATGCTTTTGGATAGTGAAAATGCTAATGATTTTATAAGTCGGGTAAAATATTTAAAGACCGCCCAACAGAGTAATCAAAAACTCCTAGTTCAAGTTCAGGAGACGAAACTTAACTTTGAAGAACAAAAAAGATTGAGAGAGACTAAAACAGTTGAATTAAAAACACTGGAAAAACAACTGAACGCTCAGAAAGATGAACTCAACAATCAAAAAGCCGCTAAGCAAAAACTTCTCGCGGTTACTCAAAACGATGAAAATGTCTACCAGAGACTACTTGAACGGGCCCGGGCTGAATATGCGGCCATCCAAGGCATCATAGCGGGAGCTGGTACAGAAACAAAGTTAAAAGAAGTTAAAAAGGGAGATACGATTGCTTCAGTCATTTCCGGCGCATCGTGTAATTCTTCTGGAGGTCACCTTCATTTTATCGTTCAGGAAAACGGTACGGTATCTAATCCTTTTGCCTATTTAAAGTCTGTTGATTATACTAACTGTTCAGGATCATCCTCAGGATCATCCTGCGAATCATCCGATAGTGATTCATTCAATCCATCTGGTAGTTGGGACTGGCCGCTTAATCCACCAATTGAGTTGGAGCAAGGATATGGAAGCACCTGGGCAACAAGAAATACCTGGGTAGGTAGAATTTATAGCTTTCATAACGGTATAGACATTAATGGTTCTTCAAGCTCTGCCTTTGCTGTGGCCGATGGCGATCTATACAGGGGAAGTTATTCTGTCGGCTGCACGCTCCCATATGTCAAACTAGTCCACAAAGACTCTAATACGGTGACTTTTTATCTTCATGTTTATTCTTTATAATGATTTTGTCGATTATAGTCCATTGACACTCGTATATTTTAAACGCAAGATGAAAAATATATGGGTAAAAAATTAATCCTCCCTTCTTTTTTTTTATTAATCTTTTTCTTTATTTTTCCACAGAAAATTCATGCAGTTGTAACAACTATTTCAAATGTTCCTTCAAATATTTCATATGGCGAATTCACAATTGACGTCGTTATCTCTGGAGCAGCAATAGGAACAAATTACTTAAGGGTCGATTTATATAAATCTGGTACATCAAATTATTTTGGAGAAACGTATAATGGGTCCGACTGGTACAAAGAAAGTGATCATGGTAAGTATTTGTCTGTAACAATCCAATCAGGAGTTGACTGGTCTGGACAAATTCAAGGACGCGCAGGAAATCCATCCTCAGCAGAATATGACGGGCCTGGAAGGTATAAATTAAGAATAAGAAGATATACTGCATCAGGTAGTTACAATACAACCGAAGCAAATAACAGCGCCGTGGATGTTACGATTAATATTGAATTATCATCTCCAGCGCCGTCAGAAATCCCCTCGCCAACTGGAGATCAATCTTTACCTTCAACACCAACCGAGATTGTTACTCAAACAATGCCTCCAGCTTCCAACTCCCAACCTCAATCTTACACCAACGTCTACATTTCAGAAGTCATGGTTGACCCGGAAAACGGCAATGAATGGGTAGAAGTATATAATGGAAATGGCTTTTCTGCAGATTTGGATAGTTGGTATATAGACGATATTGAAAATGCAGGATCTACAGCAAAAAAATTTTCTCTTTCTATAAACGCAAAAAGTTATGCTGTGTTTGAACTATCAAGTTCTATTTTTAATAATGAAGGAGATTATGTTAGACTACTAGATTTTAATCAACATGAAATCGATAGCTTTCAATATCAATCGTCTGAAAAAGGAAAAAGTTTGGGTCGAACATCTTTTGACGATGATTATTTCTGTCCACAAAATCAATCAAAAGGTTCTATAAATAATCCTTGTATTAATCCAACCACAACTAGTACAACCAAACCGACCTCGATTACTAATCCAACTTTAGTAAAAACACCAATGCAGGTTATAAATCCAACTACTCACTCTACACCAACAAAAAAAATTGCTACACCGACACAATTTGTTATTTTTTCCCAAAACCAGCCAATAATTTCTGGTTCATCCTATGAAGATAACATTAACGTCTTGGGAATCTCAACAAAGAATGACGCATCTATAGATTCCCGAAGTCATGCCCTTGTTTCATCTCTTTCGTTTATTTCATTTTCATATGCTGCTCTGGCTATTCTTTCAATTCTTCTTAAGTTGAAATATAATCCACCCTCTTAATATTGTATTATTTTCCTTATGGGCACTTTTAAACGTCTTTTTTTTTATTGGCTTCCACCACTATTGTGGATGACGGTTATTTTTTATCTCTCATCACGACTCCGAACGACTGTCACGGGAGAGTTTTTGTATGATTTCCTTATATTCAAAGCACTGCATATGATCGAATACGCAGTACTTTATTTTTTCTTATTTCGCGCTTTTTATTCAATCAGTAAGAAGCAATTAACAATTGACAAAAAGCTGTTATTTCCGATTTTTCTTTCAATCGTTTATGCAATATCAGATGAACTTCATCAAACATTTGTTCCAACCCGAGAGGGAAAGGTCCGAGACGTATTGATTGATACCGCAGGTATTCTTTTAATGTATATTTATATTAAGAACAATATCAATTTAATGAAAAAATTGCTTTAAAAATGCATGCTTTCAAGAGATTAATATACCATTTTTTTATCCCTCATGAAGGAAATAATTACAAGGCTAAAGCCTTGCATGTCGATTTCTTAACATATTATCTTCTTTTCGCTATTTTTATTACTTTTGGATTTAAAATTTTGATTACAAAAACAGGGGATGTTTTGGGCTTTGCTAGCGATATATCTATCGATAAACTATATCAATTAACCAACGGCGTAAGATTGCAAAATAATCTTACAACTCTTGAATATAACGAAAAGCTAACCCAAGCGGCTCAAAAAAAAGCCGCTGATATGTTAGCAAAAAACTACTGGTCACACTATGGACCAAATGGAGAAACTCCTTGGGATTTTTTGCTTACTTCAGGCTACCAATATGAATTTGCTGGAGAAAATCTCGCAAAAAATTTTCTTTTTAGTCAAGGAGTGATTGATGCATGGATGAACTCTCAAACGCACAAAGAAAATATTTTAAGAAAAGATTATTCGCAGGTTGGCTTTGCTGTGGTCAACGGCATCTTAAATGGGGAAGAAACCACACTTGTCGTCCAAATGTTTGGTAAACCTTTTAGTACACCACTTGTAAAAAAACCAGAAATAAGACCCGAAACCGTTGTAGCTAAAACTCCTGAACTAACTCAACCTATTGCAACTGCGACCATTGTAGTTAATAAACCAATTGCCCAAACTAAACCTGTCATTTTAGCCCAACAAAAATCTGCGCCTGTAGAAAACAGACTTGTCTCTTTATCATTTAACTCTAGTTTGGTTTTCTTGCTATTTTTGCTGGTGACTTTAATATCAGATTTTTACTTTGCACATAAACTTCGTATCATAAGAGTAGGAAGTAAAAATCTAGCTCATATTATCTTTATAGGATTTATTTTCTTAGGATTACTATTGCTGACTAAGGGGTCAATATTATAAAGCTATGAAACATTTTGTAATTCACGTTAAAACAGAGCTTAAGAAAAATTTATTTGATTATCTTCTTCTTATCACTGCTGGTGTTTTATTTTTACTTTCCTTAAATACTTTTAAAGGAGAAAGACTTTTAGAATTCATCATAATTTTTATTTTTATTTCTTTTTACATTATATGGGGCGTTTATCACCACATCATAGAAGATAACCTTCGTCTAAAGACTGTGGTAGAATATATACTTATTGCTTTTACTCTTATGTTTCTTCTAAAAATTATCATCTTGCCTCATTAATATGAAAGGAATGATCTTGGCTGGAGGGCTGGCAACCAGACTTAGACCGCTAACTTTGGTAACCAATAAACATCTTCTTCCTGTCTACAATAAACCGATGATCTTTTATGCGATTGAATCAATGGTCAAGGCTGGTATTAAAGAGGTATTGTTATCAACTTCTCCTGATCATGCCGGAGATTTTGCAAATCTGCTCAAGGGTGGCGAAAGCTTTGGTTTACGATTACATTATGCCTTACAACAAAACCCTAAAGGTGGGATAGCCAATGCAATTGCACTAGCAGAAGAGTTTACCAGAGGCGATAAATTTCTCGTTATCTTAGGAGACAACATTTTTAATGCAAACAAATTAAAATCTGCCGTTGAAGAATTTAAAAAAAAGGGGGGAGGCGCTTTGATCTTTGGAGTAAAAATGCCTACAGACTCAAAACAGTACGGAGTGATTGAGATTGAAAAAAGTGGTAGAGTTCTATCAATTGAAGAAAAGCCCGAACACCCCAAGTCGAACATCGCCCAAACGGGCATATACATGTATGATAATAGAGTATTCGATTTTATCCGAAAATTAAAACCTTCTGCACGAGGAGAACTCGAAGTTACAGATTTGAATAATTTTTATCTGAAAGAGGGAACACTCATCTGTGAACTTCTCGATTGGTGGATCGATGCGGGAACTTCCTACGATGAACTCTTAAGGGCTAATAACTTGGTTGCTGAAAAGGTGAAAAAAGGAGAACTGTAAGAAATTAATAAAGTAATATTCTCCCTGTTTTGTTATAATAAATTAGTTATGAAAACTGATATTCCAAAAAATCTTTTTACAAAATATGCGGGGAAACGAGTCGCTCTTGTGGATGGAAAAGTCGTTGCGGCAACTCATGATGCTTATATTTCATATCAAATAGCTAAAAAAAAATATCCAAAAAAACAGGTTAGTATTTTCCATGTGCCGCGTCGAGAAGATAAACATCTTCTAATATGATCTTCCCGTATCTCAATGATGAACCTGTTCTTTCTATTAAAATAAGGAATAAATCGGGTGACTGGATCCCATTCCATGGATATTTAGATTCAGGCGCAGGATATAGTGTGTTTCACCTAGATGTTGCAGAAATTTTAGGAATCAAAATTTATCAGGGGAAGAAAATTTTTCTTACTGTTGGTGACGGGGCTAAAATTGAAAGTTATATTCACAAATTACCAGTAAAATTTTCAGAAAAAGAATTTACTGCTGAAATTTCATTTTCTCCTAGTTTGGGTACTGGTACGAATATTTTAGGTATGAAGTCTTTCTTTGATAATTTTCATATTTGTTTTAACAACAAAAAACAGCAAGTAGAAGTTAATTCTTTATAAAGATATGAAATATAAAGTTGCAGGACTTCTGGAAATTCTATTAGGAATAATTGTTGGCTCGCTTTCTTTTACTTTGCTTCGAACAATGCAAAAGGCTTCAGTAATATACAAAGATTTCAATGCTGATGTAAAAGGTAATCTGGTAATGAGTTACCTATTAATAGCAATAATGTTTAGTATTGCAATTATTAATCTATTTTTTGGAATAAAACTTTTTTCTAAGCTAAAGGAAAAATATATAAAGTTAGGAACGATCTCCTTAATAATCACTCTTCTAGGATTAGCTTTTATATACGCTGGAACAATTTTATCCTTTGTGTATCCAATCTATAATCTGAATTCTACGTTAAAATAATTATTTCAGTTTGACTTTTGAGGAAATTTTTATGACAATAAAATACTTCAAATCCTTCTTATATAATTTCCTCATGGAATTTAAAAGTAGTAAATACCTTTTCTTTTTAATAATTATTAGCTTTTTAGTTTATTTTAATTCCATCTTCAATGGTTTTGTGTGGGATGATGAAGAACAAATTGTCAATAATTCATTTGTTCATTCAATAGTTAATATTCCTACATTTTTTAAAAATAGTACGTTTAATCCTGCAGGGGCAGAGAAACTACCAGGACTATATTACAAACCTCTGATGACTTCTCTGTTTTCCATAATCTATTCACTATTTGGACCACACCCTTTTTACTTTCACTCCATCCAAATAATTCTTCATATCATAAATTCAATACTTGTATTTCTCATTTTCAAACATCTATTAAAGAAAGAAAAACTTTCTCTTTTTTTATCACTCATTTTTCTTTTACATCCCATTAATTCGGAGACGGTTTTATACATATCTGCTCTTCAGGATATTTTATTTTTTTTATTTGGCTCACTAGCACTATTGATAATTACTAAAAAAACTACAATTCAATACGTTCTTATTTCTTCAACATTACTTCTTTTCTCCTTACTATCTAAAGAAACTGCAGTTTTATTCGTAATCACTGTTTTTTTATATCTAATATTTTTCAAAAAAAATAAGCTAATATTATTTTTACTTTCTCTTATTCCCTCATTTTTAATATACTCAATATTGCGGTTTGCGATAGCTGGTATATACTTTAAAAAACACGGATTGACTGCAATCTCTATAATGCCGCTTCTCGAACGACTAATTAATATCCCTAAAATCATTTTTTATTACATACAGACTTTTTTCTGGCCGCAAAATCTTGCAATTAGTCAACAGTGGTTTGTGAAAAATGTTAATTTCTTTGATTTTTTTCTTCCTGTAATATTTGATTTAATCTTTTTAACTACTCTGATTTATTTTGGCTTTAAACTTTTTCGTGAAAATAAACATATTTCTCGCTTATATCTTTTTTTCTTTCTCTGGTTTTTGATTGGTTTAGGATTTCATTTGCAGATGTTTCCTTTGGACTTTACTGTTTCTGATCGTTGGTTTTATTTCCCTCAAATTGGATTATTGGGAATGATAGGAATTGTAGCAATACATTTTCAAAACCTACTCTCGAAAAATATTTACCTCATTATAGGTGCCATTATTCTTATGACACTTTCCGGAAGAACTCTTCTTCGTACCTTCGACTGGAGAAATGGTTATACGCTCTATAACCATGATGTTATCTATTCTAAAGATTCGTCTGATTTGGAGGAAAATTTAGGAGTAGAACTTGTTAGAAGAGGCGAATTTGAAAAAGCAAAAAATCGTTTTGAAAAAGCGATCAAAATTTCTCCGAATTCTTGGACTCCTTATAATAATCTCGGAGCTTATTATCAAAAGATTAACAATCTAACAAAAGCTGAAGAGTTATATCGAAAATCAATAGAAAAGGGTAACTATTATCTCGCTTATGAAAATTTAGCTTCGTTACTTTTAAAAGAAAAAAGAAATAGCGAAGCAATTAATTTTTTGGAAGAAGCTCTCCAGATCTTTCCTTCCAATCCTAAACTTATGCTAGTAGCTACTTTGGCTTACTATCAAAGTGGTAACTCTGAAAAAGCATTAGACTTAGCAAGAAATCTCTATCGAATAGCCCCTATCATAGAAAATAAGCGTTTAATTAATTTAATCCAGAATCATCAACAAATTAATCTTAAATTTTAAGAATAAGAAATTTTCTCACCCGTATTATATATATTTGATTGATAACCTTCGGCTTGATTATTGAATTTTCATATGTTACTGTTTAGATAGTAGGATAAGACAACAAATTAGATAATATATGATCATCAGATTGGTATCAGTGACACAAATTAATAGTTATGATTCATTTAATTGCAAATAAATAATGGATAGTACACAACTTCTTCTAACTGTGGTTCTTACGATAACAACTATTCTTTTAATTGTAGTTGGGATTCAGCTTGTCTTTGTTCTAAAAGAGATTAGAAAAACGCTGCAGAAAGTAAATACCATCATTGAAAATTTTGAAAGAGTTGGAGGGTCTTTAGAACATGGATTTACTGAACTAACTGGATTTTTTGCAGGAGTAAAAACGCTATTTAAAGTCATAGATATTCTCCACTCCAAAAAAAATGCAAAAACAAAATCAAGCGCTTGACAAAACTGATCATAAAATATCAAATCTCTGGCTAGGTTTTGCATTTGGTGCGATTACAACATCAGTCGTTGCCTTTCTTTTGGGAACAAAAAAAGGTAGAGAAATTTTGAAAAAACTTCTAGAGTTAACAGAAAATTTAGAGGAAAATATCCTTATCGTAGCTGAAGAGATTGAAGAAACACTTATTGATAAAGCAGAAAAACTCAAAACCTCAGCAAAAGAAAAACCTGCACTAGGTAACATTCTTGACAAGATGAAAATTAAGATCGCTTGACTTTTTTACTTTTCTCGTGTATAGTTTAGTATCTTTTTTCGATCCCCTTTTATAAGAAGGGTTTTTTTATTGTTATAAAAATATTATATCTTTGCCCCAGATGGTTAGTTTGAACTCATCTATTTCTTCCTCCCGAAAAAAAATACTACTTGGTAAACAAGACAAAGAGCTTGAAGATTTCGACCTCATTGAAATTCAAAAACAATCATGGGAAAAATTTATTACTGTTGACCTAAAAGAAATTCTCAACGAATTTTTTCCTATTGAAGATTATACAGGAAAAAAATTTACGTTATATTTTGAGGATGTTTTTTTTGGCGAGCCGCGTTATCCTTTGGAGCTTTGTCTAGAAAAAAAATTAACCTTCGATACTCCAGTTTACTTAAAGTTAAGACTCATCAATAAAAAGACAGGTTCTGAACGTTCTCAAGAAGTATATTTTTTTAATCTTCCCAAAATGACCAGCCGCGGAACATTCATCATCAACGGAATCGAAAGAGCCATAATAAATCAAATCGTTCGATCACCTGGCATTTACTTCACTGCTGAGTTTGATAATAACACTGGCCTGACACTTTATAATACGGAAATCCGACCCTATATTGGAGCATGGCTTGATATAACAATCAACAAAAATAATTTAATTGAAATGAAGGTAAATAAAAAGAGAAAATTTTTGGCTACGGTATTTATAAAAACATTTGAAGATGAAAATGGCTCTCAAATTATGTCATACTTTCAAGATCTCGATAAGGAACTTGTTGATAAATACATTGCCTTAACATTAAGAAAAGACCAGACAAAAGATAAAAACGGTGCTATTTTAGAGATTTATCGAAAAGTAAGACCAGGGGAACCTTTAATTTTGGATAATGCTTATGAAACTCTACAAAATCTCTTTTTCAATCATCGAAGATATTCTTTAGCAAATGTTGGTAGATATAAACTCAATAAAAAACTTCATCTGAATCTAGAGATCAAAAAAGAAAATCATTTATTAACTAAAGAAGACATTATTGAAACCATTAAGTATTTAGTGAATCTTACAAGTGGAAAGGGAAAATTTGACGACATTGATCATCTAGGAAACAGAAGATTACGAACAGTTGGTGAACTTATAAGCATGTATGGAATACGTGTCGGTATGGTAAGGGTTGAAAGGGAGATCAAAGAACGAATGAGTTTGGTTACTAGCGAATCTAATGTTAATGCATCTCAAATCGTTAATTCAAAACCGCTCATAGTTGCTATCAATTCTTTTTATAGAACAAGTCAACTTTCAACTATTGTTGACCAAACTAATCCTTTATCTGAACTAGATAACTTAAGGAGAATAACGGTGGGCGGACCTGGAGGTATAGAAAAAGAAAGAGCTTCTTTTTCAATCCGTGATATTTCCTCTTCTCAATATGGCAGAATTTGTCCTATTCGTTCACCTGAGGGCCCCAATATTGGGGTTGTTACCTATATGGCATTATATGCCAGAATAAACAAGTATGGTTTTCTTGAAACCCCTTATGGCAAACTCATAAAAGAAAAACATAGTAATAGGATAAAAGTAAAATTATCTGATGAACTTGTTTATCTCCAAGCAGACGATGAAGAACAATATTGTATTACTTCAAACAACATCCATGTTGATAAAAATAATTATATTATTGATGAACATGTTGTTTGTAGATACAAAGGTGAGATTGTTGAAATGCCTGCTGAAAAATTAGATTTCATTGATCTTTCTCCTCGACAAGTAGTTGGAGCTTCAGCAGCCCTTATACCTTTTCTTCAAAATGATGATGCAAGCCGAGCTCTAATGGGAACACATATGCAATGTCAAGCGGTTCCCCTTGTTAAGCCTCACGCCCCAATAGTAGGAACAGGGTTAGAAAAAAAAATAAGCTCTGCACTTAATCGTACTATTTTTGCTGAAGAAGATGGAACTATAGACTTTGTCGATGCGCAAAAAATCGTCATGAAGGGAAAGAGTGACAAAGAATATATTTATAAATTAGATAGATTTGCAAGAACCAATAAAGATGTTGTTTTTGATCAAAAACCAATGGTTGAACCAAGACAAAAAATTAAAAAAGGTCAAGTTATTATTGATGGACCATCTACCGATAATGGTGAACTTGCTTTAGGACAAAATTTGGTTGTAGCTTATACATCACTTAACGGATTAGGTTATGAAGATGGTTTTGTAATCTCTGAAAGACTGGTGAAAAAAGATATTTTAACATCCATAACTTCAGAAGAATTTATTGCTGATCTTGTAGATACTAAATTAGGTCCCGAAGAATTGACACGAGATATTCCAAATGTTAGAGAAGAAGTTCTGCAGAACTTGGATAGAGAAGGACTTGTTGTGGTTGGAACAGATATGCAAAGCGGTGACATCCTCGTTGGAAAAGTGGCACCCAAAGGAGAAAAAGAGCTTACAGCTGAAGAAAGACTTTTAAGAGCTATATTCGGTGAAAAAGCCAAGGATGTAAAAGATACTTCACTTCGCATGCCATACGGCAAAAGAGGAACAATTGTCAACCTAGAAATAATAGATTCAAAAAAAGATCCAAATGAGTTGGAGCCAAGCGTTTTAAAAAGAATCATTGTAACAACTGCCCAATTAAGAAAAATTTCAATCGGGGATAAACTCGCTGGTCGCCACGGAAATAAAGGAGTGATTTCAAAAATTCTTCCCGAGTGGGACATGCCCTATTTGGAAGATGGGACTCCTGTCGATGTAATATTGTCTCCATTATCTATTTTATCACGCATGAATCTTGGTCAGTTATTTGAAACACTTTTAGGGCTTATTGCACAACACAAAAAAACATCCATCTCTATTCCAGTTTTTGAAAAAATAAAGGAAGAGTTTATCACGTCTGAATTAAAAAAACTGGGGCTTCCTGTCGACGGAAAAGTAAACCTTTATGATGGTTACACTGGCCAACCTTATGAGAAAAAAGTATTTGTTGGAACTGGATATATTATGAAACTCATCCATATGGTTGAAGATAAATTTCATGCTAGATCTGTTGGCCCTTATTCATTAGTCACCCAACAACCACTTGGTGGAAAATCACAGATGGGTGGACAACGATTTGGCGAAATGGAAGTTTGGGCACTTGAGACCCACAGAGTACCTTATACCCTACAAGAAATGCTTACTATTAAAAGCGACGACGTAAGAGGCAGAACCAAAGCATTCGAATCAATAATAAAAAAAATTGACATTCCTCAATCGAGTGTTCCCGAATCTTTCCACGTATTAATGAAGGAGCTAAACGCGCTTGGATTAGGAATTGATTATATTAAATAACATGGATAATCAACACCTTTTAGATTTTTCTGGTTTGCGGATTAGTCTTGCTTCACCGGAGGCAATATTAAGCTGGTCACATGGTGAGGTGACAAAACCTGAGACAATTAACTATCGAACTTTTCGTGCAGAAAAAGACGGTCTGTTTGACGAACGGATATTTGGACCAACTAAAGACTATGAATGTTATTGTGGCAAATACAAAAGAATACGCTATAAGGGTATCGTCTGCGACCGATGCGGTGTAGAAATAACAACTTCTGCCGTTCGACGAGAACGAACTGGTCACATCAAGCTTGCCTCACCCATCGCTCACATTTGGTATTTCAAAGGTCCTTCTTCTGTCTTAAGCACTATTCTTGATATTCCTCCTCAATCCCTAGAGCGTATTATTTACTATGCTCTTTATCTCATCCAAAAAGTAGACAAAGAAAAACAGAAAAATTCACTAAAGCTCGTGGAAGACGAAAAAAATAAGGAACTTGAAACTGCAGAAAAACTATATGACGCTGAAAAAGAAAAAGTTGAACAAGATTTTCATAAACAAAAAGAGGCGTTAATAAAAAAAATTCCACAGAAAGAACAAAGAGAGATCGCTGAGCAAGAAATCGAGTTTAAACTGCGGGAACGACTAAAATTACTCTCAGACAAATTTATTGAGCAAAAAAGTCAAAAAGTATCTTTTTTTGATCGATTGATCAAAGTTGTAAAATTAGCAAAACCAACCGACACTTTAGAAGAAGATGATTTTCTCTATCTTAAAGATAAGGAAGCAGATAGTTTCCTCCAGGTAGGAATGGGTTCGGAAATAATATATGAAATTTTATCTAATTTCGATGTAGCTAAAAATTATGCTGAGGCCTTGAAAGAATTAAACGAAGTTAAAGGCGAAAGGAGAAATAAATTACTTAAGAAAGTGAGACTTCTAGAATCTTTTCTTAAAGCTGAAATTTCTCCTAAGTGGATGGTATTAACTGTCCTGCCTGTCATTCCTCCTGATCTTCGCCCGGTCGTACAATTACCAGGTGGGAAATTTGCCACATCTGATCTCAACGACTTTTATAGAAGAGTCATCAATAGAAATAATCGCCTAAAACAACTTATTGATTTGGGAGCGCCAGAAATTATACTCCGCAACGAGAAAAGAATGCTCCAAGAGGCAGTTGATTCTTTAATTGATCTTCAAAAGTCGCGCGGTAGAACAAGAACACAAGGTGCGGCATCAAAAATTCAAAAATCATTATCTGACATTCTGCGAGGTAAACAAGGACGCTTTAGGCAAAACCTCTTAGGAAAGCGTGTTGACTACTCTGGTAGATCAACAATAATAGTAGGACCAGAACTCAAGCTTTACCAATGCGGTTTACCAAAAGAAATGGCCTTAGAACTTTTCAAGCCGTTTCTCCTGCATGAAATTATAGTTCGAGGATTAGCTCCAAATATAAAAAGTGCTAAAAATTTTTTGGAAAAAAAAGAGCCTATTGTTTATGACATTCTTGAAGAAATTTCAAAAGATCACCCTGTTCTCCTTAATCGTGCCCCAACACTCCACAAATTATCAATTTTAGGCTTCTATCCGGTTTTAACAGATTCATATGCAATCAAACTGCATCCAACCGTATGCTCAGGTTACAATGCTGACTTCGACGGAGATGCAATGGGAGTTTTTCTTCCTCTTTCCAAAAATGCTATAGAAGAGGTTAAAAATAGAATGCTCCCTTATCATAATCTTTTAAAACCCGCAGATGGTACTCCTATCGTCCTTCCAAATAAAGAAATGGCTTTAGGATGTTATTACATTACCATGTTCGATTCTTCATATCAAAACACTAAAGACGAAGAGCTTAAATTTTTCTCAAATAGCAATGAGGCAATGACAGCCTATTACTTTGGAGAAATCGCACTTCGACAACCTATACTTGTAAAAATTGCTGGACAATTTATACGAACTTCTGTGGGTCGCGTAATATTTAATCAAGCTCTTCCTAAGGAACTGCGTTTTGTAAACCAAGCGACAAAAGCATCAACATTAAAACAGATAGTTATGCAGGCGATGAAAATTCTCGATAATCAACAGGTGGGAAATCTTATTGATCATCTAAAAGAACTTGGGTTTTGGGGAGCAACCATAGCTGGAGGACTCTCCTTTTCTATTTTTGACTGCCTTATTATCAAAGAAAAAGACCAAATTTTAACTCAAGTTGAGAAAGAAGTTGAAAGGGTTGAAAAAAACTATCGTCAGGGACTGCTTACTCTTGATGAAAAAAAAAGGTATACCAATAAACTTTGGATTGAGACTACAGAAAAATTGGCGGACATGACATGGGCTGAACTTGACGAGGAAAATCCTGTCAAGATAGCCATTAAATCAGAAGGACCTCGCGCTTCCCGTGAACAATTAAAACAACTATCTGCAATCAAAGGCCTTGTCGTTGATCCCTTGGGTAAGATAATTGAAGTACCAACGAAATCTAACTACCGAGAAGGGCTATCTATTTTTGAGTATGTTATCTCTGCTCGTGGCGCTCGAAAAGGTCTAACCGACTCTGCTCTTAAGACAGCTGACGCTGGTTATCTCACTCGACGCTTAGTTGACGTTGCGCATGACATGATTGTAAAAGAAGAAGATTGCCATAAGACAGATGGTCATCAAATAAGTGTTGCAGATACACGGGGCGAAAAATTTAAAGATAGAATTAGGGGTCGATTTCTTGCAAAGGATATTTATTCGGAGAATAAACAAATCTTGGTAAAAGCGGACGAACTTCTTGATGAAGAAAAACTCAAACTCATAGAAAAGAAGTTAATTAAAAAAGTAACTATTAGATCTCCACTCTATTGTCAATCCAAATATGGAGTCTGCCAAAAGTGTTATGGCATTGATCTTGCGACACAAAAACTTGCAGAGATTGGAACGCCGGTTGGAGTTATCGCTGCTCAATCTATTGGTGAACCTGGTACACAACTTACTATGAGAGTAAGACATTTTGGAGGAATTGTGATTTCTGATGTAACTCAGGGTCTTCCACGTGTAGAGGAACTATTTGAAACAAGGACGCCTAAAGTGGTCTCCCCAATAGTGGAAATGGATGGAAAAATCTCCGTTCAAGAGGATACTGATAAAGAGATATTTACTGTAAAGATTACCTCGACAAACAAGACTCCTCCCCAGGAACAAGAATTTGTCATACCTATGTCTCAAAAACTTAAAGTGAAGGACGGAGATCTCGTTACTGTGGGAACTCCGCTTTCAGAAGGATATCTTGATGTTAACGATATTCTCACGATAAAAGGATTAAGATCGGCTCAACTATATCTTTGTGATGAAATTCAAAAAGTCTACGAATCACAAGGTATTAATATTCATGACAAACACTTCGAGGTGATTATAAGAAAGATGAGTGATAAAATTATTATCGAAGAAGAAGGCGATACATCATTTATTAAAGATGAGGTTGTCTCAAGGATAAGATTTGAGGAAGAGAATAAAAAAGTTCTTGCCCAGGGTGGAAAACCAGCGGTTGGAAAAGTCTCTATTTTAGGGATAACACGGGCTGCAATATATACTGATTCATGGCTATCAGCTGCCTCTTTTGAACAAACAACAAATGTTTTAGGTTCGGCAGCCATCAAAGGTCAAATAGATTACTTGTTGGGACTCAAGGAAAATGTTATAATTGGCAGATTAATCCCTGTAACAGGGGAACTAATCGATAAATATTACGGGAGATTTTTACAAAAATATGCCTACAATCAACCAACTCATCAAAAAGAAGAGGCGAAGAAGGACGAAAAAAACGAGGTCAGCAGCTCTTAAATTCGGCTTCAATGCTTTAAAAAGAAAATATGTTGATACAAATAATCCTATGAAGCGGGGTGTATGTACTATTGTTCGTACGATGACTCCTAGAAAACCAAACTCTGCTCTACGAAAAGTTGCACGCGTGAGACTGTCAAATAAAATGGAAGTGACAGCTTATATTCAAGGCATTGGGCACGGTTTGGCTGAACATTCAATTGTATTGGTTAGAGGAGGAAGAGTTAAGGATTTAGCCGGAGTAAAATATCATATAGTAAGAGGAAAATTTGATACAGCTGGCGTTGTTGGTAGAAAAACTTCTCGCTCCAAATATGGTTCCAAATTAGAACAAGCTAAGCCTTCTTAATTTTTAATTTGAAATTTAAAATTTTAAATTTAAAAAATGCCTAGACGTCCTTATAAAAAACGATTAAATAAACCAGATCCTAACTATGATAGTTTTGAAGTAACGAAATTTATTACTTATATAATGCAAGATGGTAAAAAAGCTGTTGCCGAAAAAATTATCTATAATACATTGGGTCAATTGAAAAAACAGCATCAAGATCCACTTAAAATACTTCAACAGGCAATTCATTATGTAGCGCCCAATTATGAAGTTAAACCAAGAAGATTGGGCGGTGCATCATACCTTGTTCCAATTGAGGTTAGAAGAGACCGAAAACTTTTTTTAGCTTTAAACTGGATCATTGAAGCCGCCAAGGCAAGGCCAAATAAAGAATATCATACTTTTCAACAAAAAATATTTGCCGAACTTATGGATGCTGCAAAAAATCAGGGACAGGCCGTCAATAAACGTCTTCAGACTGAAAAATTAGCAGAAGCAAACAAAGCCTTCGCACACCTTAAATGGTAAGAAAATATGGCTCAACAAAGTATTCTTACTAAGAATAGAATTGTTCCAATCGATAAAATCCGAAACGTTGGAATTATTGCACATATAGATTCGGGTAAAACGACTACAACCGAACGAATTCTCTTTTATACAGGCAGAACATATAAGATTGGTGATATTGACGAAGGAACCACACAGATGGATTGGATGCCGCAGGAAAAAGAAAGAGGAATCACTATTGTCTCAGCCGCAACAACGACATTCTGGAAGGATACAAGGATTAATATTATCGATACGCCTGGACATGTTGATTTTACTGCAGAAGTAGAGCGATCGCTTCGTGTCCTTGACGGTGGAGTTGTTATTTTTGACGCCGAGGAAGGTGTACAAAGTCAATCAGAGACCGTTTGGCGGCAAGCCGATAAGTATAAGGTACCACGAATCTGTTTTATTAATAAAATGGATAAACTTGGCGCTGACTTTGATGCAACTGTCAAAGAAATAGAAGATCGATTGGGAGCAAAACCCGCAGTCATGGTCGTTCCAATTGGCAAAGAGCAAGATTTTAAAGGCGTTATAGATCTTTTAACTCTCAAAGCTCTTGTCTGGGATAAAAATCAACAAGGTACAGAGTATACAATTTCAGACGACATCCCAATAGAGTTAAAGCAAAAAGTAATGAAAGCAAGAGCCAGACTTATCGAACAGATCGCAGAGACAGACGATAAACTGCTTGAAAAATATCTTAATGCACAAGAACCAACAGAAGATGAATTAAAAAAGGCTCTTCGCGCGGCAGTCATTTCATATAAACTGATACCAATATATGCTGGTACCTCTCTTAGAAATAAAGGTGTCCAACCTATTTTAGACGCCATTGTCGATTTTCTTCCCTCTCCTTTAGACTTAAAAGAAATGAAAGGAATTAATCCAAAAACAAATCGACAAGAAAAACGCAAACTAACAAATGAGGAAAAATTTTCTGCTCTCGCTTTCAAAATTCAACTAGATCCACATGTGGGAAAGTTAACCTACACAAGAATCTATTCAGGAACGCTCGAATCTGGTTCTTATGTATACAATGTGAACAGAAAAAAACAAGAAAGAGTTAGTCGCATTTTACTCATGCATGCTAATCAACGAGAGGAAATCGATAAGGCTTTTGCTGGTGAGATAGTCGCATTGGTTGGGCCGAAAGATTCAAGGACTGGCGACACTGTAGCAGACCCCAACAATCCAATTCTATTAGAAAAAATCACTTTTCCAGAACCAGTTATTTCTCTGGCTATTGAACCAAAAACAAAAGCAGATCAAGAAAAACTTTCATATACTCTTCAACGTCTTTCCGAAGAAGATCCCACATTCAAAGTAAAAGTTAATCATGAAACAGGTCAAACGATAATGTCAGGTATGGGAGAGCTTCACTTGGAGATCTTAGTAGATCGCATGAAAAGAGAGATGGGAATGCATGTAAATGTAGGTAAACCACAGGTTGCATACAAAGAAACCATTACAAAAAATGTTGAAGCTGAGGGAAAATATATCAAGCAAACTGGTGGTCATGGTCAATATGGACACTGTCTTATAAAATTGGAGCCATTAGGAAGAGGTGAAGGCTTTAAATTTATAAATAAAATCAAAGGTGGAGCAATCCCTTCAGAATTTATCGCTCCTGTTGAAAAAGGTGTGATAGAAGCTATGGAAAAAGGAGTTCTTTTAGGTTTCCCTATTACTGATTTACAGGTAACTCTCTACGATGGAAGTTATCACGATGTTGATTCTTCGGATATTGCATTTAAGATAGCCGGTTCTATGGCTTTGCAGGATGGAGTTAAAAGAGCAGGACTTACACTTATCGAACCAATAATGAAACTCGAGGTTACTGTACCTGAAGATTTTATGGGGGTTGTCATAGGAGATGTTTCTGCAAAACGAGGAAAAATTTTAGGCACAGAAAAAAGAAGTCGCGCGGTAGTTATTAAGGCCTATGTTCCATTATCTGAACTCTCCGGTTATGCCACCGTTCTTCGCTCTCTCACTGAAGGTCGTGGATTCTTCTATATGGAACCATCTCACTATGAAGAGGTTCCTCATAATATCATTCAAGCAATGACCAATAAGTAATATGAAACTACTTGTGCTTTCTGACACTCATCTTGATTTGCCTTTTGAAGAAAAAAAATTTAAATTTTTAAAAAAAATAATTTCAACGGCCGATCGGGTCATCATAAACGGTGATTTTTGGGAGGGGTACAATATAAACTTCAAACAATTTATTAATTCTCCATGGAAAAATCTTTTTTCTCTTCTAAGATCCAAAAAAACAATCTATCTGTATGGCAATCACGATAGGAAACATTATTCAAACAAACAAACTTTCTTATTTTCAATCCTTCAAACCCAGCAATATAAGATGAGGCTGAATGGCAAAACGTTAGTCTTTGAACATGGAAATCGCCTTATGCCTCTTATCGACGAGACTCATCCAAATGTGTTTAATTTAATAAAAAAAACAAATATTCTTGGATTTATACATAAGGAACTTGTTCGTAAATCTGGAAGTAAATTTTTTAGGCACTTTTTGAATATGCAAAATAAAGCAATAAAAAAGAGGATTAAACAAGAGTTAAAAAATAACGAAATTTTTATCTGTGGCCACACCCATTCAGCCGAATTTGATTTAAAAAATAATTTTATCAACACTGGATTTATAAAATACGGCCTGGCCCAATATCTTATAGTTGACTCACATAAATTGACGCCTAAAGAAGAATGGTACGACTAAGACGAGATTTGAGTTGAGTTTAATCGTATTAATGAGGTGATTTGAGAGTTCGGAATATAAATATCATTACCTTTTTTGTCTCTTAAAACGGTTATACGCAATGTCATTCTAATAACTTCTCCTTCAAAATTTGCAACTTTTATTCTATCTCCTATATTGAATTGATTCTCAACAATAATGAAAAAGCCTGCAATCAAATCTTTCACTAATGTTTGAGCCCCGAAAGAAAAAGCTAAACCTAAAATTCCAGCTCCGGTTAAAATCGGCAAAATGTTTACCCCCCAATGCGCAATTACAATTAAAGCGGCAATAAGATAGAGTAAGACATCGCTTATACTTTTGAGTATTGACCGAATAGTTTGCGTTTTTGCCAAAACATAACCATTTGATAGTCTTTTCTTCATACCGATAAATACAAAGTCGATACTTTTTTTTATAAAGTAGGCAAAAATAAATGTTGCAATAAGTATTCCTACTGAAAAAATAAGCTTGTTAAGATAATCTGTAGAGAAATTTAACATAGTACAATTATACTCTTTTATTTTCCCCTTCCCTCCTAAACTTACCCCGCCATGGCGGGGAGCGTTTTTTGGAGGGTGCGCGAATTTTCATTAAAAAATTCGCTTGACAAAGTGAACAAATGTTTACTATACTGGTAAACAAATGTTTACTAATTTAATTTACATCTTATGAACGATCGTTTATCTAAAATCAAATCATTTTACAAACGACACAAGCGCCTCCCCTCCTACTCCGAGATGTTACAGCTTTTCAGACTTTCATCCAAAAATGCTGTTTTTAAAATCGTACAAAAACTCGTTGAGGTAGGTTTTTTAAAAAAAGCAGACAATAAACTGGCCCCCACATCAAAATTCTTTGCTCTACCTTTATTGGGCCCTGTCAAGGCCGGATTCCCAATCTTAGCTGAAGAAAATAGAGATTACCTCACTTTAGATGAATATTTGATCGAAGATCCCCAGTCTTCATTTCTGTTAAAGGTAAGTGGAGATTCTTTAATCGGTCTTGGTATCTTCGACGGAGACATCGTCATCATTGCGCGTAAAAAACAGGCAACATCTGGTGATGTTGTTCTAGCCCAGATAGACAGAGAATGGACTCTAAAAATATTAAAAAGAGACGGGATAAAGGTTTATCTTGAATCAGCCAACCCCAAATATCCACCCTTTTACCCACACCAAGAACTGCAGATCTTTGGAGTTGTGAAAGCTGTTATACGAAAATTTAATTAAGAATAATAAATTCGTAGAATGCGGATTCGAACAAATGTCACGCGTGGCTGCCCAATATATAATCTTCTCAAAACTTACTAGCTTGATGCATTTGTGAGAAGACGCATTCAAGAATTTGAATATATGTTTCAAGTTTATTCCTGGCCCAATGCAATTCTTCACTTAGATGGCGATGCATTCTTTTGTTCTGTTTTCCAAGCTGTAAACCCTGCTCTCAAAGGAAAACCAGTTGTCACAGGATCTGAGAGAGGTTTAGCTACCGCAGTGTCTTACGAGGCAAGAAAATTTGGCATAAAGCGGGGTATGCTTATGTGGCAGATCAAAAAAATATATCCACGATGCATTATTCTAAAGTCTGATTACGAACTTTACAGCCTTTTTTCTTTCAAAATGTTCGAAATACTTCGCTCATTCACTCCAGCTGTTGAGGAATATTCAATTGATGAAGGATTTGCAGACATCAAAGGACTACGTCGTCCGTTGAATCTGAGTTATGAACAAATAGGACAAACTATAAAAAACAAAATTGAATCGTCTCTTGGAATTACTGTTTCTGTGGGTATTTCTCTCACTAAATCTCTAGCCAAACTCGCATCTTCGTCCAACAAACCATCCGGCCTTACCATTGTATCGGGAAAAGTAATAAGTAAACTTCTAAACGAAACAAAAATTCACGACGTATGGGGTATCGGACCTAATACTTGTGCTTATCTTGAGAAATTTAATATTAAAACCGCCTTAGACTTTGCTCTAAAATCAGAAGATTTTATTCAAAAACATTTATCAAAACCTTTTTTTGAAATATGGCAAGAGCTTAGGGGAGAAAAAGTTTATGAACTAGATATTCAAGAAAAACAATCATATAAAGGTATTACTCGTTCGCAAACCTTTACACCGTCAACGAATAATAAGGATATTTTATGGGCGAAACTTTTATCTCATGTTGAAGATGCATTCAAACAAGCTCGACGATTTCATTATCTGGTAGGAAAAATCAGCCCCTTTTTAAAAACACAAAACTTTGAGTATCACACAAAAGAAATTAGACTCAACGAAAAAGTAGCCTATCCCTATTTGATTCATAAAAAACTAAAGGAAACTTTTGAGTCGATCTATCATAATAGTACACAGTATCGTTCAACCGGCTGTCATATCTATGACTTACAGGAAGATTATTTCTCACAGATGGATTTATTTAGTCACAATAAAATTCATGAAGACAAAATTAAAAAAATCTACCCCCTCTATGAAAATAAAAAAGTCGACTTTGGCTCGATGCTTTTTGATAAAAATAGATCTGTCAAGATAAAAAAAGAGAGTAAATTACGCGTTCCCCTTATTACTATTTCTTAATATTTTAACAAGGGGACAATTTTTATGGTCATGTTTTTTTGCGGGGCAGTATTTTCTACCATAGTCAATCATTAAATACGTAAATTTAAACCAATCTTTTTTTGGAATAATCTTCATAAGATCTTGTTCTATTTTATCGGGATCATCATGGTTGGTTAAACCATACAACTTTGACAATCTTCGAACATGTGTATCAACAGCAATTCCATCATAGATATGAAATGCATTTCCTAAAACTACATTGGCGGTTTTTCTTGCAACTCCACGCAAAGTCAGCAAATCACCCATTGTATTTGGAACTCTAGCGTTAAATTTTTCTTTAATTATTTTCGCCGTTGTCAGAATATTTTTTGTCTTATTTTTATAAAAACCACATGATTTTATATCTTTTTCAAATCCCTTAGGATTCGCTTTTATATAATCATTAAGTGTTTTGTATTTCTTAAACAGTTTCTCTGTCACTTTATTGACCATCTTATCAGTGCACTGCGCAGAAAGCATAACGGCAACAAGAAGCTCCCAGTTATTCGAATACTTGAGAACTATCTTTGCACCTGGTAATAGTTTTTTTAGTCTTAAAATAATTTTTTTTACTCTTTGCTTTTTAGCTTTTAGCTCTTTCATACTCTTTATTCTACCATTTACGACTTTTAAGACGATCGCATTAAAAGTCGTGTAACCTTTGTATTATTCCCTTTTCCTTGAGGCTAAGATAATCTTTATCCGTCACGATTACATGATCAATAATCTCTATGCCTAAAATTTTCCCTGCCTCAATTAGGCGTTTTGTCAATTCCACATCCTCGTCTGAAGGTTCTGCTTCTCCAGAGGGATGATTGTGGGATAAAATTATCTGAGCTGCAAGATGTTTGACAGCTGGCTCAAAAACTTCACGTGGGTGCACCAAACTTGCATTGAGTGTACCAATTGAAACGATCTCCCTTTTTATCACTTGATTTCTCATGTCAAGATAAAAGGCTACAAAATACTCTTTGCCTTTTGATCGAATTTCCTTAAGTTCGCTCCAGATATCTTTCGGTGTAATGATTTGAGTGCTTTCTTTTTTGCCGATTAACCTTTTTCCCAACTCAATAACTGCAATAATCTGTGTAGCCTTCACTTCTCCCACACCCGATATATTTTCAAGATGTCTCAACTGAAGATTTAAAAAACTATCTGAAGAAATTTTTCTAAGAATTTTTTTAGCTAGTTCAATGACGTTCTCCCCCTTTTTACCTTTGCCCAAAATAATTGCCAAAAGCTCTGCATTGGTTAACTTTTTTGGACCGTATTTTAGTAGTTTTTCCCTAGGTCTTTCAATTTTAGGAATATCTTTTATTTTCACAGTGTTTCTTTAGATATTAGATTATTAATATGTAATGAATTTTAAAGCAGAAGTCAATGGACTATAAACTAAAAAAAAGCGGAGGCGAGAGGATTCGAACCTCTGATGACTTTACAGCCATACCAGTTTTCGAGACTGGCCCAATCGGCCACTCTGGCACGCCTCCAATTATTCAATTTTATCATAAGGTGATGATACTTTTTGGCATATCTATAAGATCCAAAAGCTTGATTTCTGTGGTGGTCACAATTGTTTGGTATTTTTTTACCAAGTCTATGATCAATTTTTTATTTTTAATATCGAGTTCGGAAAAAACATCGTCTAGAAGAAGAAGCGGTTTAGTTTTAAGGTTTTCCTCCAAAAATTTAACCTCATTAAATTTAAGCCAAAAAACGCCCAATCGCTGTTCGCTTCTTGATCCAAAATGATGAATATTTTTCCATTTATTTCCCTGTTTTTGGGATATTTGGAAGTCGTCTTTCTGAGGTCCAATAACTGTTTTTCTATATCTTTTCTCTATTTCAAAATATTCTTCAAGTCGACTAATGTTAAATTCGTTCTTTTTATACTCAGATCTAAATTCTTTGCTATCAACTTCGCGATTGACATTGAGAAAATCAGTCCTCCCTTGTCTTTGACGAGTAAGATATTCCCCATTTTCCTCAAGATAACTATTCCAAAACGAAAGCTCACTTTTGAGAGTTTCATTATCTTTATAGATCTCAAGAACTTTATTTCTTTTTCTTAAAGCATTTTCATAATTAATGAGTCTTTTTCTGTATTCTATATCAAAAGAGCCTATAATAAAATCAAGGTATTTTCTTCTTTTTTCTGGTGAACCCGTGATCATCTCTATTTGTTCAGGGGAAAATAATACCACCTTTGGCGTTTCTCTCTGATAAAGAAAATGTTTCTTTTTTGATTTATTGATTGAAAATACTTTTTGAACTGCAGTCAAATTTTTTTTAATGGATATTTGAAAAAGGAAACTTTCATCGCCACTCGCAAATGACGCCTGAACATCTGCATTATTTTGATCAAATCTGATAAGCTCATCTTCCTTACTCTCTCTAAATCCCTCTCCATAGAGAGCTAAATAAATAGCTTCAAGAAGATTTGTTTTTCCTTTGGCATTTTCGCCAATTACAACGGTTAAGAAAGGATTAAATGAAAAACTCGCGAGTATGAAATTGCGGAAATTTTTGATATTAATCTGTTTTAAAATCATAGT
>CAYSQE010000005.1:0-61098 GCA_964433155.1 uncultured Gammaproteobacteria bacterium
ATCTCAAACTCAATTTTACTGAACCGTATTGGTGAGAAACATTTTCATGGAATCAGAAGATCAAATCCTTTAATTATAATCCAGGATAAACTGATTAAATAGGGGTTGGAGATTTTTATATAGAGAAAAATTAAGATGGAGTTGCATTGCATCATCTTATTTGTAACAATAAAGCGAAAGGAGGTGATACTATGAAACTATTTCCTTTCCACAAAAAGATAGGAATATCGTCATTTGCTGCCGGAATATCATGGCTTTTATATGCATATTTTTTTGTTATCGCAAGAGATCCATTCACAAGCAGCCTTTTTTTGACAATCGCGGGGTTAATGTCGCTTGAGGTCTTCGTAGGACTATATACTAAGCTACACGATGTAGACCAGGGATGGGCTTTGGTCGCTTTGCTTCTCGGGATAGCTGGAACACTGGGAACTGCAATTCATGGAGCATTTGACCTTGCCAATGCGATTAATCCTCCCTTGTCTCTTGATCCAAACTTACCCAGTCAAGTCGACCCTCGAGGATTTTTAGCATTTGGTGTAACCGGAGTAGCCATACTTAAGGTCTCGTATCTCATCTGGGTGAGTAAGCAATTCACTCAGAATTTGAGTCTTCTTGGTTTTGTTTCCGGAATACTTTTGGTTGTTATTTATTTGGGTAGACTCATCGTTTTAAATCCGGCAGATCCAGTACTCAAGTACCCCATATTGGTCGAAGGATTTCTTGTTAATCCATTATGGTATTTATGGCTTGGCTATTTATTTTGGACTAAGAAAAAAGAATAAATATATAGGAAGTAAAAACTTATCTCTCCTGAACCCAATCGATCTGGCATTGATAGGGAATTCTTTCTTTTGGTCTGGCCAACGAGTATTGAAGTTCTAACCTTCCCTGCTGCTTATTTATCACGTAAAATATCTAGAGACACCGTTGAATGGGTAATACTAGCCCAAGCATTTATAGCAGAAGCTACCATTATCGCTTCGGCAATTTCTTCATCCGTTGCCCCGCAATCCTTTGCTTTCTTAGTGTGTGAAGTAATACAATAAGGACAGCGCGTCATATTGGCAGTTGCCACAGCTATCAGCTCCTTAAATTTTTTAGAAAGGGCGCCATCTTTGAAAACTGTTTCACTAAAATTTTTGAAAGCTTGATAGGCATCTGGAGCAAACTCCTTAATGTCTGCGATCCGGGAAGACGCAGCTTTGTTGTAAAAATGAGTATCCATTTATTATCACCTCCTTACTGGCACTGGTTGAATATGTGGTAAATTTTTACTCTACACAATATCTTCTACCCTTAAAATATTTAGCGATCCAATAATGTGCTTCAAACTATCTATAGCTTGTTTGTGGCTATTTACTCCATGTAATGAAGTACAGGCATCTTCTATAACTTTTACTGAAATCTTTTGATCAAAGATATCCATAGCAGTTTTAATAATACAAACATCAGTATAGATCCCACAAAGATAAATATTTGTAAAATCATTAGATTTGATGAAATGCAATAATTCGTCTGTTAGCACGGTATAGCCTGAATGTTGAAACTGTTTAACCTTATGATTATTTAAGGGTTTTAAAAGTTTCTGATTTATTTTATTTTGAAATTTTGTCCAATTAAGTTGTTCTTCAAATTGCGAATGAGGATCATCAATAAAATTTGAAAAAACTTTTTCACCTGGAAAAGAATTAAGGAGCATTTTTACTTGCGGAATTATTTTTTGTATTTCTGGAGAATCAAATCCTATTTGCATATCAATAATAAGCAAAAGATTTTTCATGAGGTAATTTTAGCAAATTTGAAGCTAAGAGTCCGAATCCATTCCCCTATTGAAGTGGTTTGATATATTTGAGGTAAAGGTAAATAAGTTTGCTACGAAGCGTGGACGAAGTTTGAACCTATTTTAGAAATAATTTTCATCAAATCCCAATCTCTATATGACTCATTATTTAAAATAATTCTCGTAAGCAAAGTAATTTTGTTTAATAAACAATTTTTTTATATGATATATGCTTTTTTGTTCGTAGACTAAGATAAGCGCTTTCTTAAATTCTTCTTCATCTACACTTCTATAAGATAAGGGGTAAAAATCATAAGCTACGAGTACTGCATTTGTAAGCATTCGCGCTAATCGCTTATTTCCATCAGAATACGGTTGAATATAAGGAATCATAAAATGAGCAATAAGCGCTTTTTCAAAAGGATTAAGTGTGTTGTTTATCTTTACAATCAGATTATCTATTGCTTCTCGTATCTGGTATTGATTGTCTAGCGGTCGATATACTGTCCCTGTTATTCCTACTGCATTTCTTCTTATTCCTGTGGAGATATTCATGTCTTTGACCAAAATATTATGTAACTGATTTATTCGCGAAAGAGAAATAATTTTGAATTCTTTTTTATGCTTTAGAATTTCTTCAAATGCAGATTTGTGATTTAAAATCATTATGGTTTCCTCTTTGGTTTTACCTTTTGCAACTTTTTGCTCCTTTATTAAAGCCTCCGTCTCCAGAAGAGAGTAGGTATTGCCCTCTATTTTTGACGATTTCCATGAAAGCTCGATAACAAAACGCTCAAGCTCTCTTTTTAATATATCCGGGCTTAATCTTGTAGTTTGCCCTTTAAAGCTTCTGCTTATTTTTTTTAAATTTTCTAATTCATAAGCAGTAATTAAATTATGAAGGTGATCAAATATTTTGAGGTCAAAACTTTTTTGAGCACCTATTCGTTTGTCAGGATCTTGTTGAAAATAAAAATCTAAATCAAAATAACGAAGAAGCGGATTTTGGATAAAAGGAATATATATTGTATTTTTTGCATTGCCTTGTGTTTTGATCAGCCTATTTTTAAGCAACACCTGCAGATCACGAAGCAAAGTAGGCTTTGATAGTTTATAGATTTTACTTGCTTCCAGCTGAATCTGCTCACGTAATAACCCATTTGAACTACTTATGAGGTTTAAAATATATTTTTGTCGGGAAGTAAGAATCGTCTCATTCATATACTTTTATCGTATCATTTTGATCCGATTTGTCAAGCTTCTCCTTATTGGCTGCCGGAATTGGAGCAAGTTAGAAACTGTTTTATGACTTTAGACTAGCCTATTTCCTCCACCTACGAATAACCTCTGACCTGTTACCCAGCGGGCCTGCTCTGAACCAAGAAAAACTATTACGTCTGCAACGTCTTCTGGTTTACCTATTCTTTTTAAGGGTATAATTTTTGCTTGTTGTTTTTCAACTTCATCAGTCATCCAACCTGTTTGTATTGGTCCTGGAGCGACTATATTTACTGTAATACCGTATTTTCCTAACTCTACTGCAGCCGATCGACTATACGACTCCAATGCAGCTTTACTAGCTCCGTAGGAAATTTCTGTAGGAAAACAGTCAGCTGCATCCGTACTTATATTTATTATTCTCCCCCATCGAGCGTCCCTATTTTTATATCTTAAAACATATTCTTTCATCATTAATGCAACAGCTTTACTATTAACAGCGAAATGGGAATCGTGGCCTGATGAGGAAAAAGATGACGACATCATGCCTGTTGATGCTTCAGGGATATTTTTATTGATCTCAAAGGTATCAGGAACACAATATGCTGCATTATTTACCAGAACACCAACTGGGCCAATTTTCTTTTCTGTCTCGTCAAATAACATGGGAATATTAGATGGAGTAGCCAAATCTATCTCAAGACTTTCAACTACACCTCCTAATGATTTTATTTGTCCAACAACCTCATCAGCATTTTTTAGCTGCTTATTTTTATATTCTTGAGTATCGTTTCGTTCTTTGTTATTTACACGAAGATATGTTAAAAATACTTTAGATTTTTGTTTTGCAAAAGCAATTGCGGTAGCGGCTCCGATTCCATGATTTGCTCCAGTAATAAGTACAACTTTTCCTTCGAGCTGAGGATCGATCATAGTAAAGTATATCAAGAAGTTCTACCCCTATCACAAAATTTCTTTTAATTTCTTTGTGGCAATATTTCCACCACAAATGACAATTACGACATTTTTACCCACATACCTTTCTTTTACCTTGAGAAAACTCGCCAGTGCAACTCCAGCAGCTCCTTCTATAATCTTATGATGAATATCTACCATCAGCTTAATTGCCTGTTTGATCTCATCCTCTGAAACTAAAATAAAATCATCAACAACTTCTTTACAAATATCATATGTCACTGAACCCTCCTCAAATCCTCCTGCCGAACCATCAGAAAGTGTATCTTTATTATCTGACTCAACAAACTTTCCAGTTTTAATACTTTCATACATCTCTGCTGAGTTCTCAGGCAAGCATCCAATAATCTTTGTTTGAGGATTCACAGATTTGAGATATGTTCCAATGCCTGAAATGAGACCACCTCCCCCAATTGTTACAAAAACAGCATCAATATCTTTTAACTGATCTGCTAGTTCAATACCTATAGTGCCCTGACCAGCGATGATTTGTAGATCATTATAAGGAGAAACCCAGACCATTCCTCTTTCCTTTGCTATTTGTTTTGCGTACATTTCTGTTTCAAGAGAATTTTTACCGAAAAACTCTACTTGAGCACCATACCGCTTAATTGCATCTACTTTAGATGGATCTGCATTATCAGGAACATATACAATCCCCTTTATATGGGTAGATTTTAGAGCTTTTGCTAAAGCTTGACCATGATTTCCAGTTGATGCTGTAAGAACTCCTTTGTTTTTCTCTTCTTCGTTTAATGATAAAACTTTATTTGTTGCTCCACGAATTTTAAATGATCCTGTGTATTGTTCATTTTCTAATTTCAGAAATACACGTGCTTTAGAAAGTTCGGAAATATAAGGTGATTCCATTAAAGGAGTTTTTAAAACATATAACCTAATCTTTTTTTCCGCTTGCTGTATATCCTGAAAAAGAGTGTTATTCATGTTGAAAGTATATATTGGATTGACTCACCTCAAGTTTCAACACTTTTGCTCGTGGAATAATTCCGTATTTTGTTTTTTATATGAGGTGACGCCTTCGCCAATCATAAACTAAGTATAGTTCATTTTATTTTAAGAAAGAAAAAATATCCTTGCGTGAAGCTTTAGGATGCTCGATTTTGGTATTGCGATAGACTGCTTCAGGTAAAAAGGCACTAAAAAATCTCTACAAAATAGATTTTTTTCTTTTTAGCTTTAAAAATCTTTTGTAGTTTCTACTTAATTTATTTCTCATATTGTTATTTTAACATAAATTTTCGCTTTAAAAATAAGTTTTGTTGTGTGTTTTGAATTCTAGGTATATACTGAACTCAATGAGTAAGTTTGCAAAATTAATCTATGCTATTTTAATCTGTGAAGCGATTGGATTGATCAGCGTTCCTTTTACTATCGCCTCAATCCCTACTTGGTATTCAACTTTAAATAAACCCTCGTTTTCTCCGCCCAACTGGATCTTTGGCCCTGTCTGGACGACTTTATATTTAATGATGGGAGTTTCTGCCTATCTTGTTTGGATGAAGGGTTTTAAGAACAAAAAAGTAAGAACCGCACTTTCGTATTTTCTTATCCAATTAGCATTCAATTTCTTCTGGTCGGTTCTTTTTTTCGGTATCCACTCTCCACTACTTGCACTTTTTGATATTATTTTACTTTGGTTAGTAATCTTTTTAACAATGGTTAAGTTTTACCAAATCTCCAAACTCGCCTCTTATCTTTTGTTACCTTATCTTTTTTGGGTAAGTTTTGCAACCCTTCTGAATTTCTCAATTGTTATATTAAACCCTTAATGTATGTAATTTAAGACTTCTTTGTCACTATCACAACTCTATGTCGTGGAAATTTAATTCCCTGTTCTGTCTTGAATTCAGCAACATATTTTTCTAAAAACTTTTTATCTTTTTCGGAATCGAAATCTTCAAAGATCGGCACTCCCTGTAAAAACAAATCCAAATCTTCGTAAGAAGAATAATATTCGTTATAGAGGTAATCTTGGGCAAAAATAATTTTAAATCCTGTATCTAGTATTTTCTTTTTATTCTTTTCCAATGTTGATCCGTCCCATTCACCGAAATTTTGACCTCTCCCAAATACTTCTTTGATTTCTTGTGTATCTCTTTCTCCAATATTAATTTCTAAATAATATCTCTCCGGTTTTAATAATCTATAAAATTCAGGATAATCAGTTGGCCCTCGTCTGCTGTAGATGATGTCAAACGATTTGTTGGGATATCTAATGGTGTGAGCGTCCATATATTGAAAATCAACATTTTCTATTCCTTTTTGTTTCCTTAATACATTTGCTGCTTCAAGCATTCCTTTTGACATATCTATTGCAACTACTTTTTGGAAATAAGAACTGATTGAAAGAGTAAACCGTCCATCAGCACAGCCAACATCGAGAGTAATTTTATCCTTGCCGCTTAATCTTATAAGCTTTTCTTTAAAAACTTTTTCCGGTTCGTCATTGGGGTATTCAGTAATATATTTTGCTCCCGTATGATATTTACCAAACTTTTTGGCTACTTTGTCGTAAAAATTATTTACCATAAATGAAGTATATCAGGAAGGTTCGAGGCTTTCCGAGCTCCTTTGATTTTTGAGGCTAAATTTTAGTGCTGGCGCGCATAGACGCTATTCGGACCTTTTTTAAAGTTAATTATCTTCAAATTCCTGTTTTTAGATTTGTAAAATCAGTTTAATTTTTCATTGACATGTTCTTGAAAAGCCTTTTTGTCTTGAATCAGAACATTAACTTCATCAACAGAAAAATAGGTAGGGTCGAAGGATTCGTCTCCCCACCATTCACTTAACTCTTTATATTCCGGATGCTTTTTATTTTTCATCACCTTAATAAAATGATTAAATCCCGGGTAACTACCGATATCCTCTGGTGGACCTGAGTTTTCTCCATTTACACAAACTGGATAAGACGCATTTAGATCAAGTTTTCTCTCTTCCTTTATTTTTACAGTCATCTGCTAACTATCGCCGAAATCATAGATAAATTGAAACCGAGTCAATCCGTCCCTTGCTATATCATGTAAAGTGTATCCCGTCCATCCAAGTAAGCCTGGTGGCGGATCTAACGACCGATCTCCATAGCTTTTTTCATGAGCGATTATTTCTGACATATGATATCCACTCCAACCCATACTTAAATATAAAGTGGTAGCAATCTCATTCAATTTCATATCACCTCTTACCCAAAGTTTTCTCCATATTCGTGGAGTCCAATCGTTAAGAGAAATAGTAAGAGAATAAATGGTGCGTTGTTTCAAATGTATTGTTCTATTTTAACTTTAAATAATATTATGTGACATTCTTCAAGCTTTCATTGAGAGCGATACTTACAAGATTCTCCAAATCTTGATATTCACCTGTATCTGCTTTTTGAAGAGCTTTGATATATTCTCTTCTCTCCTTACCATTATCAGCTTTAATTTCAATAATAGGTAAATTAAGTCGCATCAACATATAGCTGGTTAACATACGAGCAGTGCGACCGTTGTAATCTATAAATGGATGAATAAAAACAAAGCGATGTTGGAAATTGGCTAAAAGTTCAATTACTCGTTCGATAAATGATACATCGTCCGGTTTTGGCAAACGATTAATGGCAAATTCCGTATCATCACACAAAATTTTTATCATTTCTTCAACTTTGGAAAAATGTGGCGCTTCCTTTCCCGAATAGATTACTTGAACTGTCCGAAACTTTCCGGCATTCTCAACTAAAATTTCAGAGAAGGATTCCTGATGAATTTGCTTTATTATTTCCGGTGTTATCGTTTTATTTTCCTCGGCTAACTTTTTGAGCAGAAGCAATCCTTTTTTAGTGCCAAGAACTTCTAGTTTCAATACTTTAGATCGAGGTAAAATTTCATATTTTGTTTGCTTGTATGAAGTTTCGTCTTTTCGGATCATGCTTTAAGTATAGCTCATTTTAAGAAAGAGAAGATTTCTTTCCGCGAAGCTTCAGGATGTTCAATTTTTGTACTACGATATACTGCCTCATTTAAAAAAGCATTAAAAAAACGTTGCAAAACTGATTGCTTCTTTTTTAAGATCAAAAATTTTTTGTAGTTTCTACCTAATTTGTTTCTCATGTATAGATATTTTATCAGAAATTTTTTTATTAGTACGAACCTGTCCGAGTCCGTAGTTTTTTTTGAGGCTAAATTTCAGTGCTGGCTCTGGTTGACTATATTAGAACTTATTATTCGAATAATCAATCTTATCTTCAAGTTAGTCAATAAGTATAGTATTTTTTGATAGAATAGTCTGGTGAAAAACTTGAAAGAAATTGACCAAACTCTTTTGAAAGAATTACAAAATATTGCTGATAAAAGTAGCGCTCTTTTAATGAGTTTTATAGCTCCTGAAAAGATAGTTCGTACATCTCCTGTTTCTTACGATTACGCTAGGATAACGGTAACAGATTTATATAATATGGAGAAAGAAATAGAAAATTTAAAGCAAAATAATCGCCTACCTAAAAATTTGCATCTAATTATTCAAACTCCTGGCGGCGATGTATACGCAGCTACAAGGATTGTTAAGTATTTACTTTCAACATTTGAACACATTGAAGCTTTCGTACCATATGAAGCTGCAAGTGGAGGGACTATGCTCTGTCTTACGGCTAATACTATTACAATGGATTCAGCATCTTATTTAACACCAATTGATCCTCAAGTAAGATATAAAGGTCAGTATGTTTCTGCTACTACTTTCGAACAAGCTGTTAGTGACTTTCAGGAGGATTTCGGTAAATATCGGCCAGAGGAAATACCTAGTCCTTATCAGCAAATGGGTGAGCAATTTGATCCTGTAATTTTAAAAGAAATGAAAAAAATTGTATTTGACACTTTTATAGTCGCTTATGAAACGTTAAAAGTATCACAAAAGGCAAAAAATAAAGATGACCAAAATAAGATCTTGAATCTAACATTTGCATTAGGGAAAACTGCTTACCCACATTCGCATGTAATTGCCATTGACGAAGCACGAAGAATTGGTTTAAATATAGATAATAGTCAAGAAAAAATAACTTTACTTAAAACTTACAAAAGATGGGTATCATGTAGATTAAAAGAGGAGTCAACAAGTCACGTTATTGATGTAATTTGTCCCACTATTAAAAATAGTGAGCAGAAAAAGAATGGAAAAGATAAAAAAGAAACATACTAAAAAGTTAAAAGATAGGAAATCCTCTAAAAATAAAACTTTAGAGTTAATCAAGAAAGTCTATAACAAATATCCTTTTAGAGGTGATTCTGAATTTTCTAAGTTTATCACAGGTTAACAGTCTTTTTACGGAGCACGTAGGCTTTAAAGAAACGAATTTTAGAAATGGAAGTTTGCTCCTACAACCCGCCCACTACAGAAAGGTATGGCGGGTTTTTAGAAAGGAAATATATCTTTTACTCTCACATTTAACGCTCGAGCAATTTTATAAATCATTTTCAAATTCGGTATCCTGTACCCAGTTTCAATATATCCTATCCACGTAGTTGAAACACCTATTTTTTCCGCTAATTCTTCTTGCGTGATACCTTTAGATTTTCTTATCTTTTGTAGTTTTCTAGCTAGACGAATATCTCTTTTTGTTACTTTCTTTGGCTTTGCCATGCATACAACCTAACAGCAAAGCTACTAAAAGTTTACTAACCTATATATTAAGTTTTAGCTTCATATCAGTTGATTTTTATAAACCTATTTATTATGATCTACTCGAGCCTATAAAATCAAAGGAGGAATAAATATGGGTGATATTCGTAAAATATTTTCTTTTGCCTTTTTAATAATTGCCTTTTCCATTGCTTATTATCTAGTTTTCTATATTCCAGAACGAGAAAGTAAAAGACAGGAGTTAGAATTACAAAAAATTTCTTCTGAACGAGAATATAAAAATCAACAAGCGGATAGAAAAGAGAAACAATTAGACGACTGTCTAACCCAATCACATAAAGACTATATGGAAAATTGGAACTTAGCTTGTACAAGTCAAGGACTAAAAGAAGAATGTACTTTAAACTCAAATTTGGCAGACAGTCGTAATAAAGATTATCAAACAGATCAAGAGTTATGTATTAAAAAATACAAATAAATATGGATGATGATTACAACAGAGAGTTAGGTGAAGATAACGATCATAATAATTATTGGTCAATTGTAGGAGCGGTTATTGGAACTATAATAACTCTAGCAATTCTGTTTCCAGCAAAATTCGAAGGAATGACCGCTAAAGAATGGTTTAACGAATACGATTATTGCGTAAATCAAGTTGTACAGGCAAATGATAGATTAGAAGAAGCTAATTTAGAACCAGTTGAAGTTCCTTAGTACTTGTTATAATAATAACATCAGACAAAAGAGCTGACTCAACGTTATTTTAGAAGCACGTATATCGTGCTTTTTTGCGTATATGGATAGTATTAAAGCTAAAAAGATAGGGAGACCTCATACTCCAAATAGACAGGGGTTATATGCGAAAGTGGCTAAATTTGCTACTCTTGCCATCGATTCACTTGTAGATTTAATGAAAAACAGTAAGAATGAAAATATTAGATTGGGCGCTGCTAAAGTTCTACTTGATAAATGTTTACCTGACGTTAAAGCTACAGAGATTGCAGTTGAGAGTACAGAGCCAGTACAAAATCTTATTAAAATCGTTAAAGAAGGAACATTTTAGATGTCTGAAGAAACAAATACGAATATCGTAAATGCTGGAGATGGTTTTATTCCTACTAATATAAAGTAGTTACCCAATTTAATAGAGATTTCCGCCACGAATAAAAATATGTAAGGTAAAATATCTATGTTAGTTTTAAATGTAGATGAAAATGGATGACTATTCTTTGGAAGCTATAAAAATCGCTAGAGAACTTATTAAAAATCCTGAATATCTTAAACGGCTAGAAAGAGAACGTAATCGTTTAAATAAGATTATTGAAGATCGAATTGAATTACGACTACAGAAAAAGCCAACTATTAGAGAGGTAATAAAATCTATACTTTATTGGTATAAATTCTCTAAGAAGCAGACTGCATTGATGAATGGTCTCACTAAATCAAAGCCAGTAAAAACTAACGAGCTTGAAGAAAAAACTAGGAGTAAGAAAATAAGAAGTTTAATTAGAGATACAAATTATCGGTTTAAAAAATATCATCTTCCTTTAAAGATTAAGTCTCGAAAAAATGAGGGATTAAGTGGTTTTTATTCATTCACTTATTTCTCACATTCAAAAAATCTAAAAAACAACAAATAGCCTCAATAAACGCACAAAACTACCTAAAAAAAGCACAGTGCTAAATTACTTCGTCATAAAATAGCTTCAAAACTCGCATATTAGACTTTTGCAAAGGCACATTTACTGTTATTCAATATCTGAATGGATTGGCTTTCAGATAATTTAAAAAAGAAAGTTATAAAAGTTTTTGAATCCCGTTACAAAAAAAGGTTGGAGGATGAAGAAGTAACGGAAATAGCAAAAAATCTTTCAGATTTTATGGAAGCGATATTGAGATTTAAATTGAGAACGGAATATGAAAACAAAAAATAACACCTTTGTGCGCAGAATTACATTAATTCTTAAAAAAGATAGCGAAAAGCACTTCATATATCCTTCTGTTAGAAAGATGCAAAATTTTCTTCGTAACAAGGCTAAACATTACTTCAAAAACGGTTATTTTATAACCATCCGAGTTTTATATAAAGACGGCGCAACAAATTCTGGGACATACGACAAAATTGAAGGCTTGAAATGGGCTCTTCAAGCATTTGTTAGAGATTACCTGAAAGACTAAATATGGAGAATGTTTACAAAACGAAAGACATAGGACTTGCTTCGGCACTTATGACAGTTGGGGAAAAATTGATCGAGGTGAGCCGAGAGGGGAGAATATGTTGGTTTGTCTTTGAAGGTTTAGACGACTGCCTAAAAATAGATAAAGAGTACTGGTTCGGCAACCTTCTTGTTAATGCAAAGATTTATAAGCAAAACTTAGACCAATTAAAAGGTCTTATTCACAATTAAATTATGAATATTGAAGATTTTGAGATTAAAATTAAAAAATACGATGAAGAAAAGAATGTTGTTTATGTCAATGTCCTCGTTTGTGGAGAACTTGAAACTAGAGGTTGGGTCGTTAGATACACTACAACTAGGTTTTCCACTAATATTCCCGTTTGGATAGTTAATCCTCCATCAGTGAAAGGAAGAAACAGAAGAATGTTTTGGATTGTTCATCTCAAAAATCCTGCCCTGTGGCAACTGTTGCAGAAAAAAATCATCGATGTAGTAAAAGAATATACAGATAAATTATAGTTACTATATTAGTATTACAGTAATAATACTTGTAATAATCTAGTAAGGTTAAGAGAAAGTCATTGTAATAATATTGTCTGTAATAATAAAGTTAGGTAATAATCCCGTAGAAAAAAGATAAGATAGAAAAAATAATAATTCGCTTGCATTTTTTTCTTAAAAAGAACATAATTAAATTGCACTCAGATTTTCGGTAGGGTTTTTTAATGCCCTCGTTGGACAGAACCTTACCGTTCTGAGTGCACCAGCGGGGGCATTTTAATATGAAAGATGTTAACCTAATAAGGTGTAGATATTCAAGAAAATCATCAGAAGCGAAAGAACGCCAAGCTCTTTCAATTCAAGATCAAAATATTGAATGTGAAAGATACTCTCAAAGAGAAGGAATAAGCATAAGCCATAAATTTGAAGAAAGTCAAACAGCATTTAAACCTGATAAACGGCCTGTTTTCAAAAAAATGATCGATATGATAAAGTCAGGTAAAATAAATGCTATTGTTACTTGGAAAGAAGATAGGCTCTGTAGAAATCCAAAAGAAGGCGGTGAGATTCTACAGCTTCTACAAGACGGACTCCTAAAAGAAATAAGAACAGTTAGTGGCTCTGTTTATACTCAAGATAGCGATCATCTTATCCTTCAGATTCATTTTGGCATGGCAAATCAATATTCAAGGAATTTGAGTCAAAATGTAAGACGAGGATTAAACCATAAAGTTGAAAGGGGTGAATATCCAAGACCAGCCCAAATTGGTTTTGAATGTTACGGAGAACGAGGACAAAGGAATATTAAACCTCATTCCATTGAAGCTTCGTTTATAAAACAAACTTTTGAATTAGCGGCGACAAATTTCCATTCACTTTATCAAATAGCAAGGATTATGACTGAAAAAGGAATGAGATCAAAAACTGGAAAGATATTAAGTAAAAGTCATTTCCATAAAATCCTAAACACTCCAACCTACTATGGTTATTTTTATCACAACGGAGAACTTTACAAAGGAAATTATGAGCCGATTATTAGTAAAGGCCTTTATGATAAAGTTCAAGATGCACTACATAATCGCTCCAAACCAAAAAAACATGACTGGCTACATGCTTACAATGGACTTTTGAAATGTGCCGATTGTGCTTGTGCTATAACTACTTCTGTGAAAATAAAATATTATAAAGGAACTAATAGAAAAGCTAAATATACTTATCACCATTGCACCCGAAGACGAGGCGAATGTCATCAACCACCTATCAAGGATCACGATTTAGAAAAATTATTTATAGAAAATATAGAAGAAATTTCTATTGATAAACAAGTATGGGAGTTAGGAATGGAATTACTAAAAGCAAAACATAAAGAAGAAGGTAATAAGAATGTTAGTCAACTAAATAGCCTTCATTATCAATACGACAAACTACAAGAAAAACTTAATCATTTAATATCATTGAGAGCGAATGAAGAATTAACAAAAGAAGAATTTGCCTATCAAAAAAAATTATATCTTGACGAACAAGAAAGAGTTAAAAACATGATGATAGATAGCGAAAGCACAGCTCATAATTGGTTAGAACTTGCAGAAAAGTTCTTGGAAACCTGTTTTGACGCTAGAAATGTAATGCTGAATGGAGATTTTATGGAAAAACGAAAGTTAATCTTAACTGTCGGTGAGAACCTCTTGTTAAAAGATAAAGAGATTGTCTTTACCTTCCGAAAGCCCTTTGATGTTCTTCTTCAACCTGCCATACGTACTAACGTGCTGCGGGGCTAGGGCTCGAACCTAGAGTAAGTAGCTCCAAAGGCTACTGTGTTACCAATTACACCACCCCGCATTGTTGACAGATTCCTTCAATCCATCCTGTAATTTTCCTATTTATATTTGTGCTTGCTTTAATCCTTACCCTTAATAATCCGTGATAGTTATTTCCCTGATTTCTTCTCAAACTATGCAGTTTATGCTTCTTGTAGTAAATTTTACCAAATTTTGATCGAGAATACTCTGTAATATAAGCCCAAAACTTAACCACCTGATTTATTTTCTCTGCATAGTTTCTGTGAATGTATATTTCGAATGTAATCTTTTCATCAGAAATCTTCAAGCACTTATTCAACCATAGAATAAACAATTTCACCATCTTAGGATCAGAATTGCTAAAAATTACCCCTGATCCAGATCTGTAGGTTTTTTCTTTTGCACCCTCAGCCCAATACAACATGCTTCCTATTAACCATAATTCTCTTTCAGAAATATTTTTAATTTCATCTTTTGCTGAAGTTACTATTTCATTTGTAATTTTTAATCTTTGATTTCTTCTTGCTAAACCACCCCTTTTTATTGCTTCTAGTTTCTTTGCTGTTATTCTTTGCTTTTGTTTCTTTGAAAGTCCTACTGAATGTAACCAGTCAGACAAAGTCGATTTAGCGACAGGAATAATCTTTAAAATTTCTGAGTATGTATTGCCTTTTTTTCTTAGATTGATGGCCTTTTCTTTTAATTTTTTTTTCATAATCGAATAAATAGTATTATATCTAGGATATGCTAAATATGTTCGAAAATCAAGTATATTTTATCAGACGGCGCTCTTGAAAAAAAGACTTATGAAGAAAAATTAGAGAGAGAAATCCTTCACTTCAACTACCTCAGTTACTTTATTTTGAGACTTATCCCAAGTTCCCCTCACGCCAACCCGATGGTCGATTTGGACGTCGTTATAGGAGATAGTCTTGTTTAGTTTATTTACAAATTTGGTCGAGGATGAAATGTAGATAGTTTGGTTGTCTCGTTTTTTTGTTTTTAAAACAAAAAGGTCGCTGTATTTCTCTACCACCTCTCCTTCAAAGATTGCAAACCTTTTCATAATAGAAAGATTCCTTACCAGATGAGCCTTTATTGTAGTGTGCTCTGGATCTGTAAAACTACCATAGACATTTACTTTGTTCCCTATAGCTAGTTCCTCGGGAAAAGATTTACCCCAGAAATGTCTTCTAAAATTAGTTTTCTTATCTTGAGTAACTGTGTATTTTTTTCCCTCTTTTTCGATTGTAAATGTATCCTTTCCGACCGAAGTAACCGTCCCCCCAATTATATTCACCATATCATTTCTAAAATGCATAAATTTAACTTTCAACATATCGATGAAACTGATTCTTGTGTGTTGAGCAAATACCGAAGTTGGATTAGAAAAAACAATGAGTAGACCTAACGTTAGGATAAAAAAGTTTCTCATGATTCCTACACTTATTTATGCGTTGGGACAATGAGAAGTTTCAACCAGCTGAGCATACTTGCATTTAAGCCCGTTGGGGAAACCAGAATTTAAGTATAGATTTGATTTTATTCATATATCTATGCAGATGGCTAAATGCTGTTACGGTAAGAGTAAAAAATACAGAAAAACTTATTAATAGCACCAACAATTCAAGTTTAGGTAATTCTTCAAAAAAAACATATGCCACGTCAATTAAATAAGCTTTCATAATTTCGACATCCTCAAATAAAATTTGAAACATGTCTAATGTTTTTTGTTCAATTAGAGTTTCTAACAGTAGTGAACTCAATAAAATTCCTGAGATTCCAGTTAGTATAAGTAGGATTAGTTTTAAAAATGATCTTGTACAAACATCAAAAGTTTCTTTTGCATAAACCTTATCTATAATTCTGTCTTCAAGAGTTTTCATCTTCTTTGTATTTTAGAAGTTGTAATCTAGCTCTTCGGATTATAGTACGTACCGTGTTTAAAGGCCTTTCAAGCTGTTTAGCAATTTCTTTATATGAATATCCGTCACCTACAAGTTCCAGAGCCTTCTTTTGTTCGAAAGGAAGTTTGCTCAAGATTTTTTCAATTTCCCCTTTTTCAAAGTAGTCTACCTCATCTTCGGTTGCGATCGCCTCATCAAGTTTTAGAGTATTTTTTTTTGCCCTCCAGTGCATTTTTAGCTCATTTTTGGCAATTTGAAATAGGTAAGGCAATACTGGTCTCTCCACATCAAACTTTTGGATTGCTCGATAAAACTTAAGGAATGTATTTTGAACAATATCTTCGACATCGTCACGCTGCGGAAGTTTTCTGAAAATATAGTTATAGATCTGTTTCGTATATTGTTTTACCAAAAAGGTAAAGTAGTCTAGTTGACCATTTTTTACTTTGATAAGTATCTCTTTGTCGCTTAATGTCCTCATATATATATGATAACATAGTACAATATGCTATGAAAACCGCCATGCCTGCCGGCAGGCAGGGAAAAGTTCTTCTCATCGGAAGGCCAAATGTTGGAAAATCAACATTTTTAAATAACCTGATTGGACAGAAGGTCGCAATTACTTCACCAAAGCCGCAGACGACCCGTTTTCCGATTAAAGCCCTTTACGAAGATGAAAGAGGAAAAATCATCTTTGTTGATACGCCTGGAATTTTCAACAGAGCCAAAGATTTTTTGGCTCATAAAATCAATGAAAAAACACTTCGCATGATTAATGAAGAGGTAGATCTTGTCATTTATATGATTGATCACACGAGGAGGCGTGATTTTGAAGAGGCAAGGGTATTGGGAATTGTTAGAAAAATAAAAAAGCCAAAAATTCTAGTTATTAATAAAGTTGATCTTCAAGAAAAAACATACCTACCTCAGTATAAATTTTTGGAGGAGGAAATTCCGTATTTTTTTCAAATTTCTTCTTTAAAAAAATTACACATGAAACCGCTTCTGCAAAAAATCTTCGATCTCCTTCCTAAAAAATCAAATACTAATAACGATGAACTAATAACTAATAACCAGAATCCTTATCCACTTCTCAATATGGATAGCAAGACATTCGTCTCTGAACTTATAAGAGAAAAAGTCTTTTTGATGATGGGCGAGGAAATTCCCTATACCACGACTGCTGTTGTAGATCAAATAAAAGAAAGAAAAAATGGAGTTATGTACATAAAGGCACGAATTTTGACGACGCATGATCGCTATAAAAAAATGCTTATCGGAACAGCTGGCAGAAAAATAAAAGAAATTGGATCATATGCTAGAAAAGAGATCGCGCTCGCAACTGGAAAGAAAGTCTACCTTGACCTTACTATCCAAACCGACCCTCATTGGCAAGAAGAATACTATTCTTGAATCGGTTTGGAAGTAATAAATTAGCTTTGAAATTTCATTAGGTAAATTAACCCTGCTTTATCGTCTGAAATAAAAATCGTTCCTTCATCAGTTATAAGAATATCAACTGGACGACCAAGTGCGGTTCCATCATTTTGTAACCAACCCGAGACAAAATCTTCTTCGCCCAAATAATTTCCTTGCCTATCAAGTTTATAACGTACAACTTTATACCCCGTGGGAACGCTCCTATTCCAAGAACCATGATATGCAACTAGGAGATTATATCGATATTCCTCTGGCCAACTCTTTTCGGGAAAAAAGGCTAAACCCAAAGGCGCAGAATGAGCAGGAATATCAATATAGGAAGGCTCAAAACCATCGCATGATTTGCTCAAATCAAAGTCTTTATCAAGAATGCTTTTGCCGTAACAGAAAGGCCAACCATAATTGCCGCCTTCCTTTATAATATTTATTTCATCAGGCGGTAAATCGTTTCCTAAAAAATCTCTTCCCATCTCAGTAACCCAAATCTGTTTAGTCAGAGGATGAAGCGTCATAAAAACAGCATTGCGAAGTCCAGAAACATACACTTTGAGATTTTTTCCGTCTGGATCAGCCACTAAAATCTTTGTTCTTCGCCAATCTTTCTCAATACATGCATTACATGAAGAACCAATGGCAATAAAAAGCTTATCTACATTTGGATCATATAAAAGAGTACGTGAAAAATGATTTCCACCGCCAGGTAAGTCGATTATCTTCCTTTTATTATTAACTCTTAGATTTTTTTCGTCATAATCATAAATGTCTACGGCATCTGTCTCTGCGATGTAGAGACTGCAACCTGTTTTCTCACCCTGTCTGCAGCGAAAAGCTAATCCGTGAGGTTGATTGAGGTTCTCAACAAGAGTGAGAACTTCATCTACAATGTCATCGCCATTGAGATTTGGCAAAATCACCACTCTCCCTTGGCTTGGAATACTTACAATTAGATTTCCTTTTGGATCAAACGTCATCACTCGCGGATTGGCAAGGTTATTGGCAAAAATAGAGAAAGAAAAACCAAGAGGAATTGTAAGAGGCAGCTCTGTATTATTTTCTGCCTGTCGACCTGTATTTTGGATAGGTTTTGATATGATTTTCTCTATATCTTTTGAGGGAGGTTTGATGATGGGTAAAATTCCACTGAAGTTTGTCCAAAGAAAAGGACCATATTTGTAGGTAAGAAGAAGTAAAATTAAGATGAAGATAAGTGACAGAACTTTCTTCATATTGTTATGATATCATATCCCTCTGATGCAATTTTAAAATGAATAAAAAAATCATAGCTCACTTCAAAAAAAACGACCCAGTACTTCATGCTATTATCGAGAAGATTGGCCAATTAGAAAAGTTTGAAATAAGAAATTCCGATGACTATTTCAGAAGCCTATGCGGTGAAATAATCAGTCAACAACTTTCAGGTAAAGCCGCAGACACTATTTACGCTAGATTCGAGAGTCTTTTTCCCAAGAAACAAGTCACCCCAAAGAATATATTAAAAACACCAAATGAAAAACTTCGTAAAGCCGGAACGTCTTGGTCAAAGGCAAGATTTATAAAAGATCTTGCTCAAAAAGTATTAGATAAAGACTTGAAACTTCATGAACTTGATAAACTTTCTGACGAGTTAGTCATTCAAGAAGTCACAAAAGTAAAAGGAGTCGGCCCATGGACTGCTGAAATGTTTTTGATGTTTACCCTGCAGAGAAAAGACGTATTTTCTCACGGAGACTTGGGACTTCGAAAAGCAATCAAAAAACTCTATAAATTTAAAAAAGAGCCGACAAAAAAACAAATTGAAAAGATCGCTAGAAAATGGAGACCGTACAGGACTTATGCAAGTCGAATTTTATGGAAAAGCCTTGAAATAGATTAAATCGTTTCAATCTTTGCCGCCATAATGAAATCGTTTTCCGAGAGTCCACCAATTGAGTGAGTCGTCAAAACAATCTTCACTTTATTATAGAGAACGTGAATGTTTGGATGATGATCTTCTTGTTCAGCTAGTGCTGCAACCTTGTTAACAAAAGCAATCGCTTCTTTGAAAGTTTTATATTTAAATGTGTGGCTAATCTTTTTATCCTCAATCACATCCCATTTATTTTTTAATTGGGGAAGATATTTTTTAAACTCATCTGGTGTTAAAGGAGGTGTTCCTCCTTCACACGGAATACATTTTTTTTCAGTTAATTTTATGCTCATTTGTTCTTATTATATCTCAATCCTTCTAAAAAACTGTAAATACATTGTGGAAGGTCTTTACTATAGCCGCCTTCAAGAAGTGCAAATAGCGGTAAATTAAATGCTGCCAGTTTATGGCTAATAATTTTATAGGTTTCGATTTCTAATTCCAAACTACACAATGGGTCTTTTTTATAGGTATCAAAACCGGCTGAAACAGCAATTAAATTGGGACGAAATTCTCTAACTTTTTTGAGTGATTTTTCAAAATATTTTAGATAGATTTCTCCAGTTGTTCTAGTTGGTAAAGGAACATTGATACAATTTTGTTTTGATTCGTAGCCAGTGCCAGGATATATTCCCATCTGATGAAGCGAGAAGTATAAAATATCGGTCCTTCCCAAAAATATTTCTTCTGTGCCATTGCCGTGATGACAATCGATATCAACAATGGCAACGCGTTTATATTTTTTTTCTTTAATCATTTTTTCTACAGCGATCGCAATATTATTAAAGTAACAGAACCCTTCGATGCTATTTCTGCCTGCATGATGACCTGGAGGCCGCATCAAAGAAAATGTTGTCACGTCTTTTGAACACAATTTGGCGGCTTTTAACGCCGCTCCGGCAGCTAAACAAGCGTATTCAAAAATACCTGGCAGATTCGGTGTATCAACATCATAAAAATTTCCGTTTTTAACTTTTTCTAAATGTTCTTTTGAATGGACTAAAAGAACATCTTTCTCACTGCAAGCTATTGGCTCAACAAACTCAAAACCTTTCTCCTCCAAAAACTCATATGAATTTTTAACGCGTTCAGGAGATTCCGGATGACCGGGCGAATAATACTCAAGACATTTTGGCGAATAAATAATTTTCATTAATCAAAAAGCAGCAACTGGTTTATTTTTTTAATAAATTTTTTAAGCGCGTCTCGTTCGATTTGGCGAATTCGTTCGGCGGACCGTTTGTATTTTCGGCTTATCTTTTTTAAAGTCTTTTTCCTCAATCGAAACAACAAAACCTCTTTCTCTTTTTGAGTAAATAAATGAGAGTGCTTAATTAAAGAAGAAAAATAATTGATTGTCTGGTTACCCACATAGCCTATTATAACAAGGTTTTAATTCTTTTAATACACTCTTCTTTTCCCAAAATCTCCATCGATTCATTGAGTGGTGGTGAGATTTTTTTGCCAGTTATTGCAATTCTTAAGGTCATAAAAAACTCACCTGTTTTCACTCCTTCTTTTTTTGCAAGATCTTGCATTTTTTCTCCTATTACATCTGCCTTCCAGTCTGAAACTGTAGATAATGCATCGCGTATCTTATTTAACAAGTCTTTCTTCGCTGACAAATCTATCTCGTATTTTTCCGGCCTCTTAAACAAAAACTCACATAATGGAAAGTAATCAGATAACTTTTTAATTCTTTCCTGAACTAAAGGTGTAGTCTTCTTTACAACATCCTCAGGTAACTTGTTCTTATAGAAATTAGTAATTAGTAATTGGAAATTAGAAATTGGTAATTTTCTCAAGTATTCTCCATTTATCCATTCCAATTTAGTCAAATCAAATCGATGGGGATTTGTATTGACTCGCTCCAGAGTAAATAATTTTATAGTCTCCTCCTTGCTCAAAATTTCTTTGCCGTCTGGGGCTGACCAACCCAAAAGAGTAATATAGTTAAAAATCGCCTCTGGAAGAAATCCTTGTTGTCTATATTCGGAGATTGAAACAGCTCCGTGTCGTTTACTCAACTTTGATCCATCTGGTGCATAAACAAATGGTAAATGAGCAAAAACTGGCGGCTTTACTCCCAATGCTTCGAAAAGTAAAATTTGGCGTGGTACAAAGTTAATATAATCTTCACCGCGAATTGTGTGGGTAATTTTCATCTCAATGTCATCAATTGTTGAAGCAACTATCAAAAGAGCTGACCTGTCGCTTCGCGCAATGATAAAATCTCCAAATTTAGAAGCGTCAACGGTTATTTTTCCCCGAGCAGGATCAATAAATGAAACTTCTTTTTCTGGAACTTTTAATCTTACGGTCGGTTGTCTTTCTTCTTTTTTATATAGTTCAATCTGTTCTTTTGATAGATTCCTACACTTTCCTGAATATTTAGGAGCTTTCTTTTCTTCCTGCAATTTTTTTCTTTCTTTCTCCAATTCTTCTTGTGAACAATAACAATAATAAGCTTTCCCTTCTTTTATTAATTTTTCAATATATGGCCAATAGCGATTCATTCTCTGACTCTGGCGGTAAGGCTCATATGGTCCTCCGATATCAGGTCCTTCATCCCAGTCTAATCCCAACCATTTAAGTGAGTCAATTATGTCTCTTTCAAATTCGGGCTTTGATCTTTTTGGGTCAGAATCGTCAATCCTCACAATGAATTTTCCCTCACTGTGTCTTGCAAATAAATAGTTAAACAAAGCAGTATGAGCAGTTCCTATATGCAGTTTACCAGAAGGCGTGGGTGCAATGCGGGTTCGTACCATAATGAAATTATATAATATATACATGTATTCGTTTTGTCCTCGATGTTCCAAAAAATTAACTAAGAAAGCTCAGAATCTTTTTATTTGTAAAAATTGCGGCCTTCATTTATACGAAAATCCTCGACCTACCAACGCAATATTATTTATAAATGAAAAAAATGAAATTCTTCTTATTAAGAGAAAAGTTGCGCCTAAAAAAGGCTATTGGGATGCGCCTGGAGGTTTTGTCGATTTGAACGAATCACTAGAAGAAGGCGTAAAAAGAGAAATCAAAGAAGAGCTTGGAATCAATTTAACAAAATTCGATTATATTGGTTCATACCCAGGAAGATATCTTTATAAAGGAATAAATTACTACACTTTGTGCTTCGCTTTTAAGGCAAAATTAGAAGAACAAAAAATTATTTCTAATAAAGAAATTGCTCAAATTAAATTTTTTACCAGTGAAAATATCCCCTTTAAAAAAATAGCTTTTACTGAAGTGAAAAATGCACTTAAAGATTATCTATCTTCTTTTCAACAATCTAAAAGCTCCGATGATAGAAAATAAGGCAGGTAAAAATAAAATATTTGCGTACTTAAATATGTCCTTTTGATTGTTTGGAATCTCTGGAACTGGATAAAAGCTAACCGCTCGGGAGCGAATTCCCGACAACGCTCCGCCTGAGGCAAGATCGTTTAAAATATTTAAGACAAACTCGAGATTATCCGAAGTCCTTCCCATAAATTGCTCTAATACAAACCTTGATGATGGAATAACAACAATTTTTCCCTTACCTTCTTTGGCAGACTCCGCAGCTATGAGAAATTCCTTAAGCTCATTGTCTTTGGGTTGTGTGATAGCCTGAGGATTTAGGGTAAAGTTGTCTTTCTGCTCCCATGACTGTTTATTAGTTTTTACTAATTCTTTTGTTTCTATACCTTTCTTTTTTTCTAATTTAATTGAAGACACCCACGGATACGTCAATTGGGTAAGATTAGAAAAATATGAAGTTGCTTGATTAAAGTTATTTGTTCTTATCCAAAAAGGGTACGGAGCAACCAGTGAAACCTGTTCATTACCAAAGTTGACTAACTCGGCAGAAGTTGATAAGACTAAATTTTTTTCAAGATTTATTCCAAAGTCCCTAAGAAGAGAAAAGAGATTGTGATTTGTTGACGAGGTCGTTAAACTCTCTGAGACGCTTACGCCATTGGCGATAAATATCGCTTTACCTTTTTTATCTAGATAATCTTTCAAAAGCTTTAGTTCATGATCATCATATCCCTTCTCTTCTCTATCAAAAACCACAACAGTTTTAATTGAATTATTTATTGTTTTTGAAGCCGATTGAGTGGAAATATCTAAATATTCAATGTCGAACTGCTGACTAAGAATTTTTTTTAACGTAGCAATCTTGTCATCTTTGGGGTCAAATGAATCTGTAAATCCAACCATTCCTATTTTTACCAATTCTTTTTTCACAAGCTTGTAGATAGATGCGGTCAAGTTATACTCCAAATTTTCCAGGTCGGTGACCTGCGGAAGTACCTCTTTTTTTTCACCATAGGCAAGAACTATCCCAAAAAATGAGGCGGTAACTGCATATTTATTTTGCTCGAGTTGAGAGAACTGTATTTCCGGCACCCCAGATTCCTTTGCGTCATTGGCCGCCTCTTGATCTTTTTTGGGATCGAGAATTTTCATCTGAATTTTACCTCTGCCATCTTTTTTATATTCGTTTAGTAAATCCACTACGTCTGTTTTTAAGGGTAAAAGTCTTGTTGGCAAATCAGAAGAGGCGAAAAATTTGATGGTAACCAAATCATCCAAATTACGAAGAATTTTTTTGGTTGAGTTTGAGAGTGTATAAGCTTTTCCATATGACGTATCAAGACGAAACGACAGAGAAGATAATGAAAGATTTATTACTAAAAAAAGAACAATCACTATACTAAAGATTAACTGTCTTTCTTTTCCTTTGAGATTGAAAAATGCAACAAAATTGAGTCTTCTAAGATTTTTTAGCATGGTTTAGCGTTTTTCCAAATCTACAACCGTTAGGAATAAAAACATTATTGTAAAACTGACAAAATAAAAAATCGAACGTAGATCAAAAACTCCTTTGACAAAGTTTTGCTGATGGCTAATTGGGCTAAAATAGGCTAAAGAATCCTGTATGCTCCTTGGTAATATACTTGCAGTAAAGTCAGTACCCAATACAAGAAGGATAAAAAGAACAAGCGCCGATACTAAAAATGAGACTACTTGATTTTTTGTTAGCGAAGAAAAAAACAGCGAAAGACTTATGTACATCCCAGCAAGAAACAAGTTTCCTAAATAACCAGTGATGATTTCTGGTGCATAGAGCTTTGCCAGAAATGATAAAGAAATTGGAAGCCCAACTGTAAGAACCAAACCAATAGAAATCAAGGTCAAAAGAGCAAAAAACTTTGACAGGATAACCTGTGTTTCTGATATTGGTAGGGTCAGCAGAACTTCAATGGTATTTGTTCGTTTTTCCTCTGAAAGAGCTCTCATTGTAAGTGCGGGTACGAATATTAAAAAAAGCCAGGGTAAAAAACCAAAAAATGGCCTCATTGAAGCCGACCCAACGACAAAAATATCTTTGACAAATAAAAAATTAGCAAAGACCGCAAATAAAACAATAACAATATAACCGATTGGATTATTTAGATAGTAATTTAATTCCTTTTTGTATAAAGCACGCATATTTACTTAACTAATTTCTTAAATAATTTCTCTACTTTGCCTCTCCCTCTTGGTTTTATTCCGTCATAAACAATTTTCCCGTTATCAATGATAATAAGTCTATTTGCCACCTCCTCAACTTCAGATAAAATATGGGTTGAAAAAATAATTGTCTTTTTCTTCGCCCCTCGAAGTCTTGACGAAGTGGGGTTTGCTAACTTCTTTATAAGTTCTCGGATTTTTTCCTGTTCCAATGGATCCAGTCCTGAAGTTGGTTCATCAAGTATCAATATCTGAGGATCACCAAGAAGCGCAGCTGCAAGACCAACTCTTTGCTTATAACCTCGCGACAACTCCTCAATTTTTGAAGTCAAAACTTCTTTTAAACCAACGTTCTCAGCTATATTAATATAGCTATCAGCTGCTTTAACAGACGAGATGAACTGTAAATATTCATCAACTTTCATTTCTTGATAAAGTGGATTATTCTCTGGTAAATAACCAATACGTCGCAAGACTTCAATTCGATTATCGATAGGATGTAAGTTATCGATTAAGACGCTGCCCATCGTAGGAGTTAAATACCCCAATATAAGCCGCATTGTCGTGGTTTTGCCAGCGCCGTTTGGACCTAAAAATCCTATGATTTCTCCTTCTTTTGCTTTGAGCGAGATCCCGTCTACTGCAGTTTTCTTTTTAAATATTTTTGTAACCGAAGATAAAACAATCATAACGTATATGTATAACAAAAAGGAATAAATTTGGCAAACCTAATTATTTTTGTGAGGTAGCGACAACTTCGAAATTTTTTGCGACTTGTTTCCAATCCACATTATTAAAAAATGCGTCTATATAACTTCCTCTATTGACACCATAATCAATAAAATATGCGTGTTCATATGTATCAAGAGCCAAAATTGGAGTCGAGTGCCAGACGGGGAATGTATTTTGTGCATCGCCAAGATAATTAAAAAGTCGCATCTCTTTCCAATTCCAAGCTGTCCATACCCATCCGCGAGCGGCAATACCCGTTGCCTTCATATCTTTTTTATATACCTCGAAAGATCCGAAATCTTTTTTTATTTGTTTTATCACGTCTGCGGTTGGTACTCCACCTTTTCCACCAAGGTGGCCAAAATAAAGTTCGTGGTTTACAATGCCGCCGTAAGCAAATGTCAACTCAACCTTAAGCTCCCGAATCATCGAATATGATTGATTTGCTTTAGTGTAATCGTCGTCAGTCAACATCGAAAGCTTCTCCATTATTTCGTTATATTTTGTCACGTAGCCTTGATAAAGTTTTAAGTGCTCCTCAATAGTCTTTTTAGAAATTCCTTTCATCAAATATAATTCGTCAGAGAAAGTTTTTGCAGCAACTTTTGTAAATTGCATATTATTTTAAATAAAATTAATAATCAGTATAAACATTATACTACTTTTAAAATGTATGTGATGAAAATCACTTCAGGAGATCTGGCCTTTTTTTAGCTGTTTCTTCAAAGGCTTTCTTTATTCTCCACTTTTCAATTTCTTTATGATTTCCTGAAAGTAAAACTTCTGGTACTTTTTTTCCCATAAACTCTTCTGGTCTTGTATATTGAGGATATTCTAATAACTTTACTGTTTTTTCTCCTTTATTTTTTAAATTTCTTAATATTTTATTATCTCCGATTATTTCGATTAACCCGACTTCGTCCCGCGAAGCGGGACTTCGACGGGCAGGTCGATTAATCGATACATTCATAAAACTTTCAAATACGCTCGCTTCTTCCTTTTTTAGCACACCGTGTCGCAAACGAACTACTGAATCTGCGATTGCCACTGCAGTAATTTCGCCACCCGTAATAACAAAGTCACCTAGGGATATTTCTTCATCGACAAAATCTAATACTCTTTGATCCACTCCTTCATAGTGTCCGGCAATTATAACCAAGTGGTCAAACTTCGAAAACTCTTGCGCTTTTTGTTGTGTAAATAATTTACCTTTAGGTGATGTCAAAATCACCTTTGAATTTTGAGTTGTGTTTTTGGCTTTTGACTTTTGACTTTTGGCTTTCTGCAAAGCGTTGTATATCACATCAACTCTCATCACCATCCCAACGCCACCTCCATATGTTCGATCATCTACTGTTCCATAATCATCAATTGCGAAATCTCTAAGGTCTATTAGTTTTATATCTATCAGTCCTCTATCTTGTGCTCTTTTTACAATACTTTCCTCAAAAAAACCTGAAATCATTTTGGGAAAAAGTGTAAGAACGGAAATTTTCATAAGTCTAATTATAATCTATAATTGTCACTTGACAAAATGTACATAGATTTGTACAATAAAAACATGAATAATTTAATCTCAATTTCTGATGCAAGAGCTAAATTGCCAGATCTAGTAGACAAAGTCAATAATCATATGGATCGTATAATTATTACGGTCAATGGTCAGCCTAAAGCGACCTTAGTAAGCGCAGAAGAACTTGAATCTTTAGAAGAAACTGCTGAAATTCTTACCATTTCTGGAGCAAAAAAAAGTATTAAAGCGGGTTTGAAGCAAGCAAAAAAAGGAAAAGGAATTCCACTTTCCAAACTTTAATATACATGCAAGTTATCATCACTCCCAAAGCTGAAAGACAATATAGACATCTTCCTTTATCAGAGCAAATAAAAATTAAAAAGAAATTGCTACTTCTTGAAAAGAATCCACAAGAAGGCAAAAAACTTACCGGGAATCTAGCTGAAGCTCGATCTCTCAAGGCTTGGCCATATCGAATTATTTATTGGATCGACGAAAAACATAATAAAATCTTTATTGTCACCATAGCTCATAGACAGAGAGTTTATAAATAAGTTTAATTCAAACTATGGTTAAAAAGATCGTTCTTACATTGATTAAATGGTATCAAAAGACTAAATTTTTCCATGGATATATCTTTCGGACTCTATTTATGACCGATAAAGTCTGCAGATTTACTCCAACATGTTCCGAATATACGTACCAAGCTGTGGAAAAATATGGAAGTATGAAAGGATTATTTTTAGGATTCAAAAGAATCATCCACTGTCACCCGTGGAGTAAAAAATTATCGGATCCACTTAAATAATGGGTGATTGACTTTAACTACTCTATCAACATCTCCTTTAGTTATCTTTTCTATTAATATTTGCTCTTGTTCATCAAGAGGTAAAAAAATTACATTTTCACTGTCTTCATCTCCCTGCTTGAGAACATTTACTGCAATTCTATCTTCATGTGTTTTCCTATTACTAACAACTAATTTTACAGCTTTTACACTGCCGTCTGAAAATTGTAAAACTTCTTCTCTAATCCAACAATACTCATTTGCTAGGTCATAGTATCGAATTGAAGGGCCCCACTGTCTCGCTATTTCTAATCTTTCATTTAACTTTGTAAAGAGTCTTCGACTTAATCCACTCTCGTCTAATATGGCTCTTACTTTTGGAGAGTCAAAATTTCTCGCTATTGATAAAGCATGTTCTGTTGCTGGAAAATGTGCAATACTTATGGGTCCTTCATTTACTATAACATTGGGTCTGGGCTATTCCATATGTCTAATTATAACATATAAACTATAAAATTGAAGAAATTTAGCACGCTTCAAGACAAAATTTTTCTGGAAGTTTTTGAGTGTCGTCTTCCGTTTTGAGATAATTTGTAAGCAATATAAAGAAGTACAATTAAAATCAGAATAAGAACAGTAGTAGTTTGCACTCTACTTGTGATTTCCCAAATGTTATTCATAGGTTGTTTTCAATTAATATTGTCAATCCTAAAAGTAGGATACCAAGAAATACATCGTAAATCAACCTTAAAATATTGAAGGAAATGGAAGTTAGCAATTACTTGCAAAGTCTGCCAAACATAGTATACTAAATTATTGTTCGAGAAAAATCGAGAACATTTACCTATTTCTCGATTCATCTAATTCGCTCGAAATATAAACATGGTAAATATTCATTATCAACCTCCAGAAGATCAAGGAAATCCACTCGAGAAATATACGGTAAATCTTACAAAACTTGCAAAAGACGGTAAACTTGATCCTGTCATAGGGCGAGATAATGAGATTAGACGCGTTATTCAAATTCTCTCGAGAAGGACAAAAAATAATCCAGTCCTTCTTGGTGATCCAGGAGTAGGCAAAACTGCAATTGTTGAAGGACTTGCACAACGGATCATCGACGGCGATGTCCCAGATACGCTTAAAAATAAACAAATTCTTTCTTTAGATTTAGCTGGTATTTTAGCCGGAGCTGCTTTCAGGGGAGAATTTGAGCAGCGTCTCAAAAAAGTTCTTGAAGCAATTGAAAAGGGTGAAGGTAAGTACATCCTTTTTATGGATGAACTTCATACGATAGTTGGAGCAGGAGCTGCAGAAGGTGCGGTTGACGCTGGAAACATTCTTAAACCAGCTTTAGCTCGAGGCGCTCTCCATGCAGTTGGAGCAACAACAGTGAGAGAGTATCGACAGTATATTGAAAAAGATGCAGCGCTTGAAAGACGATTCCAGCCTGTTTATGTAGACGAACCAACCATTGAAGATAGTATTGCCATACTTCGCGGGGTTAAAGAAAAGTATGAAGTCCACCACGGTATAAAAATCTCAGATGATGCGGTCATAGCTGCAGTCAATCTGTCTGTCAGATATATTACTGATCGTTTTCTCCCTGATAAAGCTATTGATCTTATCGACGAAGCTGCCGCATCGGCCAAAATTGACGTCGACTCTTTGCCTCTAGAACTTGATCAAATGAAAAGAAAAATCGTACAGCTTACCATCGAACTTACTGCACTTAAACGCGAAAGAGGGCTTGATTTGAGGAAAAAGAATATTGAGGAAGAAAAGAAAAGACTAGAAAAAAGATTTGTTGACCTTGAAAAAAAGTGGAAAGAACAAAAAAAAGTCATCTCTGAGTTACAAAAGTATCGTGTCGAGTTGGATAAGCTTAAAGCAGAATTGGATAAATCAGAACGAGATGTAATGCTTGAAAAAGCTGCAGAATTAAAATATGGAAAAATTCCCGAGATTGAAAAAAAATTAAAAGAGGTTGAGGTCGAGTGGAAAAAAATTCCTCTGCAAGATAGATTACTTAAAGAACAGGTCACAGAAGAAGACATCGCAAAAATTGTAGCTCGTTGGACGAATATCCCTGTTACAAGACTTCTCGCCACTGAGTCTCAAAAACTTGCCAAACTAGAAGATGAGCTAAAATCACGGGTTGTGGGACAAGATACACCCCTCCACAAAATAGCTAATGCCGTACGGCGATCTCGTGCAGGATTGTCTGAAGAAAATCGGCCCATCGGATCATTTCTTTTCTTAGGACCAACTGGAGTTGGAAAAACTGAGTCAGCAAAAGCTCTCGCCTACTCTCTTTTTAACGATGAAAAAGCAATGATTCGAATTGATATGAGCGAATATCAGGAAGCTCATACGGTCGCTCGCCTCATCGGAGCTCCTCCCGGATATGTGGGGTATGAAGAAGGTGGGCAACTCACAGAAGCGGTCAGACGGAAGCCTTATTCAGTAGTTCTATTTGATGAGGTTGAAAAAGCAAATCCTCAGATTTTCAACGTATTTTTGCAGATTTTTGATGAAGGTAGATTGACCGATGGGCGAGGAAGAACTGTAAACTTCAAAAACACTATCATCATCCTCACATCAAACTTGGGAAGTGAGGTTTTTAGCCATTCTCCCTCAACCGCCGCGGTTGAGGAGCGAAGCGGGAAAACCGCGGCGGTTCAAAAAAAAAGAGAGGAACAAATTATGGATTTAATCCGAAAATTCTTTAGGCCCGAATTTATCAATCGCTTGGATTCACTTATCATATTTCATCCCCTATCTTCTGAAATGATTACAAAGATTATAGATCTTCAATTACAAGAAGTTGATAAACGGCTAAAAAAACAAAACCTATATCTTTCAGTAACTGAATCTGTCAAAAAATTCTTAAAAGTCGTTGGCTTTGACGAAGTATATGGGGCACGGCCCTTAAAAAGAGTCATCAACGAATTCATTGTTGACGAAATCGCTCTTCAAATTGTTGAAGGGAAAATAAAATCAGGAGATAGGATAAACGTCGACTACAGAAATAATAAAATCCAAGTCGCGGTTAAGAAACCGAATTAAAAATCTTTTCTGCAATTTCTTTCATCTCTTCCTTAGGAAACTGTCTTGTTTCAGGAACAAACGCAGTTTCTCCTTCTGTACGGGGAAGAATATGAACGTGTGCATGAGCAACTTCCAAACCGTGTGTGACGTAGGTTACAAAAGAAGGCGAGAGTGCTTTTTGCATTGCTTTAGTCAATTTTAAAACTGCTTCCCAATATTTTCCAAACTCTGGAACATCATAAACCCATCGATAATGTTTTTTGGGGATACAAATAGTGTGTCCTTTTACACGGGGAAAAATGTCTAAGAATCCTAAAAACATTTCATCTTCATAAACTTTATAGCTGGGAGATTTGCCGGAAACTATTTGACAAAAAATACAGTTTTCCATAGACTGATTTTATAAAAAATCTTAAAACGACGTTTTTAAGCGTAATTTTTTAAAGTCTCGATCGAGCGTAAAAATCTCATCCATTTTAAAATCTTTATAGAGTACATAACTTACTGCATCCGTAAAGGAAATTTTATGTTCGGAAAACTTGAGAAATAATGCTTGAGTTTTTTTAAATACATGTCGATCAATAAATAGTACTTTAATTTCACCTTCAATTTCTGCTCTTTGCAAATAAACGAAAATTTTCTCTACTAGCGATCTGTGATATCTTGAGACAAACCAAGTAAATAATTCGTCCAACACATAATCAGAAGTGAACAAACGGGTTTTTGTTTTTTGGTACAAGTCAAGCTTTTCAGAAACTTCGCTATGGTAGGTTGCATCTTTTCTAAAGTAGGAGATAAAAGCCGAAGTATCAATAAAGACTCTCATACATTATCTTGATGATATACAATTTCATCAATCGATTCTGTATCATCAATTTTTTTTTCATCTTTGATAAAACCGCATAATTTATTAAGATAGTAATAACGAGGAGGCTTTTTAGCAGTAATGATTTGAGAAATATAGTCTACAAATCCTGTGGCAATACGGTCAATAGCTTCACGCAAGAGCTCTGATCTTTTAAAAGGGGTAAGATCTCTAAAATCATCCATTATGGCAAGCGAATTGGGACTCAAATAAATCTGGTATCTTCTCATATATACATTACATCATATGGTGTATATTTTGTCAAGAAGTAAGTAATACTTGACAACGACTTAAGAAGAGCAGTATCATACCGCTATGAACAGCAAACTTCTCATAGAAGTAGCTAAAAAAGTCGTTTCAAGAACTATTCTTGCCGCGGACGAAAGCACAGGAACGATAAAAAAAAGACTCGCCACCATAGGAATTGAATCCACTCCAGAAATAAATAGACAGTATAGACAACTCCTTTTTACAGCAAAAGGGATTGAAAAGTATGTCAGCGGAGTAATTCTTTATGACGAAACAATTCGACAGTCCACGGACAGCAACATTCCGTTTCCAAAACTTCTGATCAAAAAAGGGATCGTACCTGGTATTAAAGTCGATAAAGGAACAATAAACCTGCCAACTCTAGGGGTGGATAAATTTACTCAAGGGTTAGATAAGCTAACAGATCGGCTCCAGGAATATAAACAGTTAGGCGCACAATTTGCCAAGTGGCGAGCTGTTTATACTATTGATGAAAGTAGTCCATCGGATACCGTTCTTGAAAAAAATGCCCACGATCTGGCTGTCTATGCGATACTTTGCCAGGAGGCTGATATTGTACCGATTGTGGAACCTGAAGTGCTCATGGATGGAGAGCATTCTTTGGAAAAAGATAAGAGGGTGACCGCAAAAGTTCTTTCAATAGTATTTAAAAAACTAAAAGAGTATGGTGTTTATTTTCCCGGAATGATTCTCAAACCAAACATGGTTACATCCGGTAAAAATCACTCTCAACAGGCATCTGTTGAAAAAGTCGCAGAGATAACGCTCAAAGTTCTCAAAAAAACAGTTCCGAGTAGTGTACTTGGGGTCGCCTTTCTTTCTGGTGGACAAAGCCCCGATCTGGCAACTACTCATCTAGATAAAATAAATAAAATCAGAAACAAAAATAAATCTTCGTATCCTTGGCGATTGACTGCTTCCTATGGAAGAGCTCTCCAGGGAGAGGCACTTGAGGCGTGGTCTGGTAAAAAGCAAAATGTTCAAAAAGCTCAAAAAGTATTTATAACTCGTGCAGAGAAAGTATATAAAGCAAGCATTGGAATGCTGTAAACTATGGATAGAAATCTTGCTTTAGAATTCGTAAGAGTCACTGAAGCCGCTGCTATTTCTGCTGCCAAGTGGATTGGCCGGGGCGACAAACATGCAGCTGATCAAGCTGCGGTTGACGCTATGAGATCTCGACTAAATCAGATAGATTTTTCAGGCACAGTAGTTATTGGAGAAGGCAAAAAAGATGAGGCACCCGAACTGTTTATCGGTGAAAAATTAGGAAAAAGTCATACCGTCCAAATGGATTTAGCCGTTGACCCTCTTGAATGCACCGATAGCGTCGCCCATGGAAGATATAATGCGTTGTCTGTAATCGTAGCCGGTGCAAAAAAAACACTATTTCATGCACCAGATACCTACATGGAAAAACTTGCGGTTGGCCCTGAAGCCAAAAACATAATCGATCTAGATGCCCCCGTAAATGTTAATATAAAAAAAACTGCAAAAGCCTTAGGCAAAGACATAAGCGAAATAACCGTAATCATACTCGATCGTGAAAGACATTCTCAACTTATAAGTCAAATACGATCGGTCGGAGCTCGAGTTAGATTGATTACAGACGGTGATGTAGCCGGAGCAATCGCCCCTTCTCTTCCCGATACAGATATCGATATGTTAATGGGTATCGGCGCGAGTGCAGAAGCTGTACTTGCAGCCACAGCAATAAAAATTCTGGGTGGCGAAATTTTAGCTCGATTCAAGCCGCAAAAAGAATCTCAGATCTTAGAAATAAAAAAAATGGGGATAAAAAATTTAGATAGAATATATAACTCTGGGGATTTAGCAAAAGGAAAACAGCTTACATTCACTGCAACTGGCGTCATCGAAGGACCACTTCTCAAAGGAGTCGAGTTTAAAAAAAATACCATCGTTACACATTCTTTAGTCATAAGAGGAATATCGGGGACAATTAGATACATAACAACTCATCATCATTACCTCAGAATGTAGTACAATTTTTTTATGAAGCGTTTAAAAGTAGGGCTTAACGGTTTTGGTCGAATCGGCAGATCTTTCACACGCATTGGTCTCAAACGAGACACATTTGATATAGTAGCTATCAACACGAGAAAAACTTCAAATAAAATAATGGCCTATCTTCTTCAATACGACTCTATCTATCGTAAATTCGATAAAAGCGTCAACGAGGAACAGGATGGAATTTCTGTCGACGGAAAAAAAATTTTGACAACCTTAGGTGAGGACCCATCGCTTATTCCTTGGGAAAAATCTGGAGTAGATATAGTCGTTGATGCAACCGGTGCATTTAACACGTCTGAAGATCTTAAAAAACATATTAGAGGAACCGTAAAAAAAGTAATTCTCACCGCTCCGGCAAAAGATGAAGAAATGCCTCATATCGTTCTTGGGGTAAACGATAATAGTTTTGATTTTAAAGGAAACGCTGTAATTTCAAATTGTTCATGCACTACAAATTCTGCTTCTCCACTTTTTAAAGTCCTCGATGACAATTTTAAAGTTGTATCAGGATTTCTTACAACTTCTCACGCCTACACTCAGACTCAACCTCTTTTAGATGATGCTGGAAAATCGCCCGATCGTTCACGAGCGGCTGGACTCAATATCGTTCCCACAACTACAGGTGCCGCAAAAGCGGTTGTCAAAACTCTTCCTCATCTGAAAGGAAAAATTGACGGAATGGCAATCAGAGTCCCGGTTCCGATTGTTTCCTTTTCTGATGTCTCAGCTGTTGTCGAAAAAAACACCACGATTGAAGAAGTAAATCTAGCCTTTAAAAAAGCATCAGAAACTTCGATGAAAGGAATACTTGCGTATGAAACTGCGGTACTTGTTTCATCGGACTATATTGGTTCTCCTTACTCCTGCATTTTCGATGCTAACTATACGAAAGTCATTAACGGCCTGCCGGCAGGCAGGCAGGTAACTTTTGTCAAAGTGTTTGGCTGGTATGATAATGAGTGGGGATACTCCACACGACTCGTTGATCTGGTTGAACAATTGGCAAATGTTATATAATTAGCTTTCATTATGGGCCAATCAAAAATCAGCTATATCGACGATATTAATATCAAAAATAAAAGAGTTTTACTTCGAGCAGATTTTGACGTTAGTCTAAACCCTAACTATACGATTGCAGATGACGCTCGTATTAAACAAAATCTTCCTACCATTAATTACTTGTTAAAAAAACGGAATAGATTAATTTGTATGGCCAAACTCGATCGGCCCAAAGGAAGAGATCCAAAATATTCAATGAAGATTGTTGTACAACGGCTAAAACAATATCTTCCAGATTATAAAATTCGACTTGTTGACGATTTTTTGAAAGCGGATAAAACAATATTTGAAAAACAAAAGGAAAATGAGCTTTTGGTTTTGGAAAACATGCGCTATTATGAAGAAAATAAAAAGAATGACGATGCTTTTGCAAAAAAGCTAGCTGAGCTTGCAGATATTTATGTGAATGACGGCTTCTCTATGTCTCATCGAGCAGAAAGCTGGGTGGTTGACGTACCAAAATATATCCCTGCATATGGAGGACTTCTTCTTAAGAAAGAAGTCAGGATAATTTCAAAAGCAACTAAGAAACCAAAAAAACCATTTGTCGCGATCATTGGAGGTGCAAAAATCGAGACGAAAATAAATGTTGTCAATAAACTCATCGAAATTGCCGACTATGTGCTCATCGGTGGAGGTTTGGCGAACACTTTTTTATGTGCCCATGGCTATGAGATTGGTAAAAGCTACTGTCAACTCGAATATGTCACCATGGCCAGAAAACTTCTTTTGCATGCTTCCCAGAAAAAGACAGCAATAGTTATTCCATCAGATGTCGTAATTGGTAAACCAACCAACAGTGAAAATGGGGGTAAGGTAGTCAAGGTTGATCAAATCCCAAAAGGAGGTTTTGCATTAGATATTGGGCCAGAAACCCAAGCCAAATTTGGATCGATCATAGCTAAAGCAAAAACAATCATCTGGAGTGGACCGGTTGGCTATTTTGAAAATCCTGCTTTTAGAAGAGGAACTGATTTTATCTATTATGCAATTTCAGATAACAAAGAGGCCACCTCAATTGTGGGTGGAGGTGATACCCTTTCGGCAATCTCGAAAAAAGAGTATCTGGATACAATTACCCACATATCAACTGGTGGAGGAGCTATGCTTGAATTTATAGAAAAAGGGACTTTACCAGGTATAGAAGCATTGAAGAGTTAGTTAATCTCTTAGTTATTAGTTAGTTCGAGGAATCTCGATAACTTTATTTACTTCTTGCGGTGAATTTACAAGAACTGTTTCTTTACTTTTTTCAATAGATGGAAGAAAATCTTTACCAACTATCATGTCTCCGTCTAACCAATAAAGGTCCAAATCCATATACGTATTTTTATTCCAAAAACTACGATAATCTTTATCTGGAAATAAAAAAATCATCCCGTCTACTCCTTCGAGTTTTCGATAATACATGAGTCCCTTTTGCCATTTTTCTGGCGTATCTGCAACGAGAAGTTTGTAGTTGGTAGTTTGTAGTTGGTAGTTTATTATCGAAAAATTCTTATAGTCATTTTTGTTATCTATTTTTTTGTTTAGAAAGAAAAATGCTAGTAAAGCCATAACGAAAATAAATATAAATAAACCTTTTTGTTTCATGAAAATTGACTTTAGACTAGAAAACTATTTTTCATCACTATCTGAGAAATTTCTTTAAAACGTTTTGCCGCAACTTCACTTAAAAATTTTTTCCTTTCGCCTGAAGTTTTAGCTTGGCCTATTTCTTGCCATATTGACCGACCAGCCAAAAAACCTGAACATCCGTTAAAACAGGCAATTTCTAAATGGTGTTTAAAAAATTCATAGGGAATTCCGAGTGTTAAAATTATCCAAGGGGTCTTACCTAATAGTCTCGTAACTTTTTTACAGGAAGCTGCATCTCCAGGATACTCAAGTTGGAAAATGTCAGGAAATATTTTTTCCCGAAGGAACATTTCTAGACAGGCACTGATTAACTCATATTTTTGGTTATGTTCCTGGTATGGATAAGTAACAATTTGGAGAAAAAAAGGGGTCCCAAACTTTTTACAGTTTGTGGATATACCCTTTACAATTTCAATCTGTTCCTGTGCGTGAGGAGAGTATGGATTAAAACTTAAATCCAATTTTATACCAGATGCCCCTTTATCTTTAAGCTGTCCAACTGTATAGGCCAAGACTGCAAGTCTCTCTCCCTCTTGCTCCTCATAGCCCGATCTTTCTATACATAAGATGTAGGGTTTTTTTGTCGAGAGTTGCAAAGATTGGTAGGCTGGTAAACCATATATTGGATCAATTAACAAACCACTCAATTGGTCATGTAAGCTTGCAATTATTTCAGACTTAAATTGTATGATCAGTTGGTCAGAAACAGTAGTAGGGTTTATGAGATTAACAATTTTTCTAAAACTTGCTCGTTGGTCCAATGCCAGCATCAAAAACCGGCCGTTTTTGCTGAATTGATAGATATCCATCTATTTCATTATAACCAAAAAAACGTCCCGACGCTTTGCCGGGACGTTTGCAAATTTCAGAAATTTACAAAAAATTACATTTGTCCACCCATCTGTCCACCTCCAGTCTGTCCACCTCCAGTCTGTCCGCCTCCCATTTGATCTCCTCCTGTTTGTCCTCCCCCCATATCAGCGGTCATACCAAGTGCCTTCGTCACATCTTCTGCAGAATTATATGTGCCTTCTGGGAGTGTATCCATAAACCATTTCTTATCTTCAGCATCAAAGTCAGAAAGATTATTGCATTCAGCAACTAATTGTGCTTTTGTTGCTGGATATTTTTGATGGCTTTTAAGATGATCCATCGCTCCTTGCATATTTTTCATCATATTCTTCTCACCTCCTCTCTTAACGAACTTTTTTATTATATGTAATCTTTATCACTATGTAAATATCTTTTTATTATGGGAAGTATTTTTTTGAAGAAAATTTTGGTCGGAGCGGGCGGACTTGAACCGCCGACCTTTCGCTCCCAAAGCGAACGTTCTGGCCATCTGAACTACGCTCCGTAATTCACATATATTTTACCATTTTTTATCATAAAAATTTTCTTACAAAAATATTACAACAAATCTATTGACATTCTAACATTCCTTTTATATAGTAGATAAATTTATGAAAATTTGCATCGTGGGTCCGGGTGTTGTTGGCCAAGCAACAGGAAAAGCCTTCGCAAAAAAAGGTCATTACGTTGTTTTTTTGGGTGGGAGTATTGACAAAATCGAACGCTTAAGAAGGGAAGGCTATCAAGCTTATAAAAAAAAACATTATTTGAACGGTAATTATGACTTTGATGCAACATTTCTTACTGTATCAACACCCGCTCTTGCTGGAAAGGTCAGTCTAGCTGACTTCCGACCCCGATCAATCCAGCGCCAATTGGGTACACCACAATAGTATAAATACACAAGGAAACGAATGTGTAGATATCAAAGAAGCTTCTTTTGGAAGTATCATAGAGGATAATAAATGTACTGGCCAAAAAGATCCCAATTCTGGCGGAATGGACTTAAGAGGCAACTCAAACATTTTTCGCCATAATGAAATATATGGCAACGTCGGAGCAGGGGTTAGATTAGGCGGGGATAAAGAAAATGACGGTATCTATAATGATGTATACGAAAATACTATTAGAGATAATCTAGCCGGTGGAATAAAATTCCAAAGAAAACCGCAAAGAAAAATTTGTGGCAATACAATGTCAAACAATGAGGGAGGAAACTCTGTGGGCGAGTACCGATCAGACTTTAATCCAACCGAATCTTGTCCTCAATAAAACTTGTATACTCATCTTAGTTGATTTTGCAAATAGATGTTAAAATCTTATAGAAAAAAAATACTCTACTTTTTTGTTTTACTTTTAGTTTTATATCTTTCACCTTATTTACAAAATTCAAATCAATCTACTAACCCTAATAAAGTAAAAAAAGTTATTGATGGCGATACGATTGAACTGGAAACCGGACAAAAAGTTCGTTATATAGGCATCGATACGCCCGAACTCCACGACCCAAGAAAAAAGGTCGAATGTTTTGCAAAAGAAGCGATGGAGGAAAATAAAAAGTTAGTTGAAGGTAAAACAGTCAGACTCAAAAAAGATATTTCAGAGACAGATAAGTATAAAAGGCTTCTACGATATGTATACGTACCAATAGAAGCTTCGCCTTCTGGCCAGTTTGTTAACGAATATCTGGTAAAAGAAGGATATGCTCTTGCTTCAACATTTCCACCAGATGTTAAGTATGCTAGTCATTTTCTTAAATTAGAACAAGAAGCTCGTCAGAATAAAAGAGGTTTGTGGAACAAATGCAGATGAACTATTTAATGTCATGGCCACCGAATTGATTGCGAAGAGCTGTTAAAATCTTGCCTGTATAACTAGGTTTTTTTTCTGATTGAATCCTAAACTTCAAAGCTTCTTCGATAATCTTTGCTTTCAACTCTAATTCTATTGCAGTTTTAACTGTCCACTGTCCCTCACCTGTATGTTTCACACTCCCTGAGATATCTATTAAATCATCACCATGTAATTCAAATGCATTTTTTAACCATCCTACTAGTCTTGACTCAATCACACTTCCATGATTATATATGTTTGCAACCTTTGTAAGATCAAGAAGATACTTTGATTTTTTCAAAACAGCAAATCCCTCGGCAATTGCCTGCATCATACCGTACTCAATTCCATTATGAACCATTTTGACAAAATGTCCTGCTCCTACTCCTTCGAAAAACTCAACGCCTTCAGGAACTGAAATGTCTACAAAAAGAGGAAATAAATAATCAAAAGTCTTACGATCTCCTCCTACCATTAAACATGCTCCGTATCTTGCCCCTGCCGGGCCACCTGAAATTCCAACATCAGTGTAATAAATTCCTTTTAATAGAAGTTTTTTTGATCGAAGGATCGAATCTTTATAAAAGGAGTTGCCAAAATCAATAATAAAATCTCCTTTTTGAAGCCTTTTAATTAATCCATTTTCTGAAAATAAAATTTTATCGATGGCTTTTCCAGCAGGTAAAGAAAGGAGAATGGCTCGAGGAGATTTTAATTTTTGAATAAATTGTTGTAAATCATAAGCTGCAACCAAACCTTCCTTTTCTAAACTCTTAGTATCCTCAGGACTTCGATTAAATCCTATGACACTCCATCCCTTTTCAAGAAGCTGTTTTGCTAAATTAGAACCCATCTTCCCCAATCCAATAATGCCGATCTCTTTATGAATTCTATTTGATTTGTCATCCAGTCGACTTCGCTCTGGATAATCTTGAGTTTCATCGAGTTGTTTTGAAATGTCTGTATCTGGTTTATAAAAGTGCAACGGCACTCGATTTTGATCCCAAGTTTGAATTATTGGATCAATATATTTCCACATAGCTTTAATTTCGGATGTAGAGACAAACAAAAGCTGATTGCCTTCGATACAGTCAAGAAGAAGTTTTTCGTACTCCTCAACATATTGAGATTTCTTGGATCTTTTTCTATAAGTAAAATGAAAATCTCGTTCTTGAATTTCCATATCAAGTCCAGGCTTTTTAGAAAGAAAAGAGATCTCAATCTTCTCTTTGGGTTCAAGTTGAAAAATTACCTGATTTTTGAAATGTTTCCCCGGCGGGCAAAGACATGGAGTTTTATGCTTGAATGTAACCACAATTTCTTTTATCTGTTTCTTCATCCGTTTACCACTCTCCAATATAATTGGTACTCCTCGCCAACGAAGGGATGTAAGATATGCTTTTATCTTAAAATAAGTCTCTGTGTTGGAATTTGGCTTTACTCCTTTAATATCTCTATATCCTTTATATTGAGCTTTAAACATTTCCTCTTGGATTTGTTTACTGTTAGGAATTTCCAACGTTTGTAAAATCTCATAACGCCTGTTTCGCACTTTTTCTACTTCAAAAGATCCTGGATCATCCATCGTAACAAGAGCAATCATTTGCAGTAAGTGGTTTTGACCAACGTCTCGAAGAGCTCCAATTCCATCATAAAATTGTCCACGGTCTTCAACCCCAATTCTCTCAAGTAACCTTATCTCGATTTTTTCTATAAGTTTATTGTTCCAACTATCCTCAAGAAGGTTGTTGGAAAATCTGAAGCTTAAAATATTTTGCAGCATATCTTTTGCAAGATAATGATCGATGCGATATATTTGTTCTTCTTTAAATAATTTTCCCAGCAACATATCTAAGGCTTCTGCAGTTTCTAGATCTTTTCCAAATGGTTTCTCCACTATCACCCTCGTCCATCCTTCTTCAGGACTACATGGTATCGTCAATCCGGATGCCTTTAAGTGTTTGAAAATAGTTTCGTTATATTGAGGAGGCGTTGCTAAATAAAATAATTTATTGGAACATGCTTTCCATTCATTGTCAATTCTTCCCAAAATTTTTGCTAGATTTTCATAACTTTTAAGACCTTTAAAGTTACCCTGATGGTATGAGAAATGTTTCAGAAACTTATCTACTTCTTGTTTATTATCTTTAAGATCATGATGTTTGGCTAACATCTTTATAACGTTTTTTCTAAAATCTTCATCTACTATATCTCTTCTTGAAAAACCTATTATTCGAAGCATCTTAGGAAGTTTATCTTTCTGAAAGAGATGAAATAATGCAGGTACTATTTTCTTGCCAATCAGGTCTCCCGTCGCCCCAAAAATTATGAAGACAGTAGGTATATTATTTGCCACGTCTTAGGAAGTATAGAGAGATTTTTTTAAAGATTCAATATTAAGTAGAGAATTCTTTTAAATTACTCGGAAAGTATTTATTTTGCTCGGCAATTTTTATTAATTCTAATGCTTCTTTTTGCCGCAAACCATGCGTAATAGTTATTTTTCCAGGATTTTCTTTTAGATAATCTAAAGGACCATAACAAGATGCATAAGGATATTTTTTATGTTTATCCATTACAAACTGCGCGAATTCAAAAAGTTCGTCTAAAATTTTGTTATGAGTATTACCATCCATAAATTTGTTTTGCAGTTTCAAATAAATTTTTACCATCTTCTTTATTCATATATTTAATCATATTTATTAAAAATATTTAAAATCTCCTTCTGAATATTTCTTGGAATTTTATATTTATTGATTTCTTTTTTGGTTATCCATCTATATTCTAATAAATTTTTCTCCAGCTTTATATTTTTTGTTGAATGTACTCTACACAAAAAATGGGCTGCGTGGAAGTACTTATCGTCAACTTTAAATACATCTTCACCTATCCATTCATAATTTTTAATAAGTAGTCCCACTTCTTCTTTCACTTCACGTTTCATCGCATCGATAATATGCTCGTTTGTTTTCACTTTCCCACCCGGTATCACCCACATACCCGGATCGATTGCCTCTTTTGCAGATTTCTTGACAAGAAGAATTCGGTTTTTAAAATCAAGAATAAAAGCACCAAGACTATAAACAATTAGATAGTGCTCATACATGTATTTTGTATAATTATAGCAATGAAATCTAAAAATAAGCATGCCTTATTAACATATCTTAAATCTCAACATACAATGTCACTAGCTACATATTATGGAAAACCGTGGGTGTGCACAGTATTTTATGCTATTGATAAAGAGTTTAACATCTACTATATCGGCCCGTCAGACAGCAGACATAATAAAACTATTACAACCAATAAGCTCGTGGCTCTTTCTATCGCCGATACTCGTCAGACAACAACGGATAAAAAAGTTGGCGTACAAATCGAGGGTGAAGCAAATGAGGTAAAATCGAGAAATAAAATAAAACTAATTTTATCTCTATGGAATAAAACAAATCCTGGACTCGGCCATGTTATAAATCTCTCCAACATAATCAAAAAAGTAATCAAATCTCACGTTTATCAAGTAAAGCCAGGATTTATTAAATTTTTTAATGAAAAACTTTATGGACCTGAGGGAGTTGAAATATTTAAGTTTTAGTCTTTTCTGAAGCTTTGTGCCAAACCGTTATCCAACCTGTCAAGTTGATAATCGGGTTTTAGCAACAATTTAAAATGAAGCAAAAAGCTATATTCTTTATTTTGATTCTTACGCTATTTGGAATCATTGATTCTGCCTATCTTACTTATGAACATTATTCTAATTTTATCCCACCCTGCCCCATCGCTGGATTTTTTGTAGATTGTGGGAAAGTTTTAAGAAGTCAGTACTCTCTTATTTTCGGAATTCCCTTAGCCCTTATTGGACTAATTCATTATTCAATATTTTTTATCAACACACTAATAATAGTGATAACTAACAAAAAACTATTTAAATATTTTATTGTCCTTCAATCAACCACAGGAGCACTCGCTTCAGTTTATTTTATGTATCTCCAATTTTTTGTCATAAGAAGCATCTGTCTCTACTGTACTTTTTCGGCACTCATTAGTTTTACTATCTTTGCTTTAATTATGATTTTTTTGCGGAGAGAAAAAAAACAGTTTATACTTTTTGCTTTTGCTCTTTTTTATCAAAATATTTTGAAACATATTTTTTTCTTACTCAACCCAGAACTTATCCATGAAATAATGTTAACCTCGGGAAAGATCTTTGGGAAAGCGCAGATAATTCATCCTGTCATTAAAAGGATTACTAGAGTAAATGACCCCATACTTAAACAAAAAATCGTGGGAATTACTTTTGAAAATCCCGTCGGCCTGGCTGCTGGTTTTGACTACGAGGCAAAACTTCCTTTCATTACTCCAACTGTAGGATTTGGATTTCAAACTATTGGGACAATAACTAATATGTCGTACGAGGGAAATCCAAAACCAAGACTAGGCCGTTTGCCCAAGTCAAAGTCACTGATGGTTAATAAAGGATTTAAGAATGAAGGAGCAGATGAGATTATTAGACTATTAGACCGTAGACAGTTCGACATTCCAATTGGGATAAGCATTGGAAGAACTAACTCGCCTAATCTTCCAACTCTAAAAAAAAGCATCAAGGATATTGTTGACTGCTTCATCAAACTTCAAACTTCCAACCTCAAACATTCTTATTATGAATTAAACATCAGTTGTCCAAACATAATCCACGGTAGTAATATAACCTTCTATCCTGCAAAAAATTTAAGGCAACTATTAACGGAAATTGAAAAATTGCACATCAAAAAACCGATTTTTATCAAAATGCCAATTGAAAAAACTGACAGAGAAACGCTCAATATGTTAGAAGTGATCTCCAAATATAAAATCGCAGGAGTAATCATTGGCAACCTGCAAAAGAATCGAAAAGATCCCTCGTTGGTTAGGGAAGAAGTAAGAAAATTTAGAGTTGGAAATTTTAGTGGTAAACCGACTTTCAATCGATCAAACGAACTAATTAAGTTAGCCTATAAAAAATTTGGTAAGAGGCTAGTTATCATCGGTTGTGGGGGAATTTTTAGTTCAGATGACGCATACACAAAAATCAAACTTGGCGCATCACTTGTGCAACTCATAACCGGAATGATCTATCAAGGCCCCCAACTCATCGCACAGATAAATTATGAATTGGTAGAGAAATTGAAAGAAGAGGGATTTAAAAATATAAAGGAGGCTGTTGGGACTGGAGTATAATATGAATGCTTTAATCGATTAATCGTTTAATCAATTGAAGTAAAGATAATGCTAAAACTTGTTTCCACAAATCCTGCGAAGAATTATAAAGTTATCGGATCAGTAAATATTTCCACTAAAAAAGAAGTCAAGCAAAAAGTTATTGATGCTCAAAAAGCGAAGGCTCATTGGAAAGAGCTTGGAGTTAAAAACAGAATAGGACTTTTATGGAAAATTTACTATGAACTTAAAAAAGTAAAAAAAGAGATTGCTCTTATAACAACAAAGGAAATCGGAAAACCAATTAAAGAGAGTCTTGAAGACATCGACTGGGATCTTTCATATTTCAAATGGTTTTTGGAAAATGGAGAATCAATACTTAAAGATGAAATAACATTTAAGGATAAAAATATAGTTCATAGAGTAGTTTATGAACCAAATGGTGTTACGGCGGTAATTGTCCCTTGGAACTATCCCTTCTCTATGTTTGTCTGGGGAACAATACCTAATCTTGTCGTGGGAAATACTGTCATTCTTAAACATTCTGAAGAATGTCCACTCACAGGAAAACTTATAGAAGAAATAATAAATAAGAGCAACTTCCCTAGAGGGGTTTTTTCAGAAATCTACGGAGATGGAAAAATTGGTCAACAACTAGTCGAACAAAATATCGATCTTATTTGGTTTACCGGAAGTACAAACACCGGCAAGAAGCTCTACAAAATTGCCAGTAAAAAATTTATTAGAGCAGTTATGGAGATGGGTGGTTCAAATCCTGCCATTGTATTTAGTGATATTGATATTGATGATGTCGTTAATAGAATTTACTACAAGCGATATATGAATTGCGGCCAAGCCTGTGATGCTTTGAAAAGATTGATAGTACACGATTCTATCTTTGATAGAGTTGTAACACAATTAAAACAAAAAGTAGAATTAACCGTTGTTGGTGATCCTGAAGATGAAAAAACGCAGATGGGCCCGCTAGTTGCAAAAAGACAATTAGATCTTTTGGAATCTCAAGTTGATGATGCTGTAAAAAAAGGAGCAAAAATTATAACTGGTGGAAAAAAACCAGAAAATTTGAGAGGCGCTTATTATTTACCAACAATTTTGACAAATGTTAAGAGAAATATGAGGGTATGGAAAGAAGAAGTCTTTGGTCCAGTTCTTTCCGTTGTAACTTTTAAATCAGAACAGGAAGCTATTAAACTTGCTAATGATACTAACTATGGGTTAGGCGCCTATATCTTTTCTAGAGATACAAAACGCGCAATTCGAATAGCGCCAAAAATAAATGCCGGCACCGTCGATATTAATAAAGGAGACCATTGGAAACCATGTAATCCTTTTGGTGGCTATAAGGATTCAGGTCTGGGTAGAGAACATGGAAAATATGGCTTTTATGATCTTTGTCAACTAAAAGTGGTGGCGATTGGTTAAGAGTTGACGCTATACTTCAACAATAAAGTCCCTTTTGAGTTAAGCTTTTTTATACTTAGCAATCTTAAAGAGATATCTAATTCCTCTTCACTAACAAGCGGCCTTCCCTCACCAAAAATCTTTGGTTCGATCGTAAGATATAATTCATCGACAAGACCAGTTTTAAAAAACAACGAATTAATTTCGCCTCCGCCAACCACAAGCATAGTTTTATATCCTTTTTTCTTCATTCGAGAAACGAGTTTTTGAGGAGATTCGCTGGTAAACTCTAACTGCCCAGTAACTTTAAACTTTTTATATTTTTCAGGGTCTCTAGTTAAGACAACTCTTAACTTTTTCGCTTCTAATTTTATTTGCTTGCGGGCTGCCGCAAACGTTTTACTCCCCATCACAATTAAACTGTGTTTGCTTAGTACTGCTTGAAAATGCCTTTGATCTTCTTTCGAAGTCCATACTGTAACGTCGGGATTGACTCCTTTTGTTATCTTCCCATTCAGAGTCTCAACCATCACAACGACTACTTTCATACACCATCTCCTTTCTTTAACCATTTTACCCCCAGATACACAAACGGCGTCTCAATAACTGACATAAAACATTTAAGCAACCAGTACGGCAAGATTAGACTTGTCAAAAAAGCAAGATTATCACCTGCTGGTCTATCAAAAGCATAAAAAGCAAGAAACATAAATATTGTGGTGTCAAAAAATTGCGATACAAAATTCGAGACATTATTACGAAACCATAGCGCTTTTTTGCCAAGTTTTTTTCTAATTTTGATAAAGATTGCAACATCAAGAAACTCGGCAAGAGCAAATGCGGTCAAGCTCGAAGCCGCAATTCGAGCTGAGACACCAAAAATCTGATCGTAAGCAGCTTCTGTTTTGCTAAATCTAACTGATGGGGGGAGTAGAGTTGTAAACACGGAAAACAACAATATTAAAAAAATTACAAACAAACCAGATCTAATGACGCTTCGTGCTCTTTCTACTCCTAATACTTCTGTAATGACATCGTTTATGGAAAATAAAATTGGTATCACAAATATCGCAACACTAGCGTTGAGTTTAATAAATCCGTAGTTTATAAGCGGGAACGTTTTAGAGCCCATCAGTTCAGCAACAGCGATACAAAAGATATAAAGAGATATGAGTAAATCAAGTTTATTAATATAGGGTTTTTTCATAACTTTTTGATCCTTATAGTTTTTCTGCGATAACCCAGATTTGTTCGTTTGGAATATCCACGTCTTTTTTTCCTTTGGAGACTACTTCCATCTTTACAATCTCCATACCTGCTTTTTTTAATCTTTTTCTTAACTCATCCTCTGTAAAATAATTCATATAGCATAAAAGCGTCTCATTATACACCAGGCGCGAATCCTTAAGAACTTGATATCTTTCTTGTTCCATACCTTTGGTCGTTCCTTTAAAGCAACTTATGAGTAAAAGGCCATTTTTGACAAGAGATCTTTTTATAGATTGTAGTAATTGATCTATTTCATTTTCAGGGATATGAATTAATGAATAAGAACAGATGTATGCGCCAATTGCTAAAGCTTTTTGTCGCTTAACAAACTGCACCATCTCTTCATGAACCACATTAATATTTTTGCTATGAATATATTTTCTATTCATTCGGTCGCAGAAATATTCGTTAAAATCTACTGCGATTAGAGGATGTATTTTTTTATGTTGTTTTAAAATGTAATCGATCACTGTTCCTGGCCCACTTCCAAGATCGACAATTGGATAAATCTGTAATTTATGTAGTTTCCACAATTGCAATACGTCATCGATAAAATTAAAATTTTCATAATTTCTTTCGAAGTCTTCTGTATACAACTTTGCAATTATTGAATAATTTTTTTGCGTAAGTTTTTTTCGAATATCCATAACTGTATAATATCACGTTATGATAACTAGAGTCTGTTTTATAGAAGAAGTTCCATAAACCATCGAATCAGCTAAGACGAAGAAACCCATTGCCCCCGTCATAGCCAAGATAGCTTTGGTTTGCTTGTTCATATAATTTCAGAAAACTAGCGCAGTACTTTATATAATTAAACAGTCGATCTTTGTCTAGATTTTCTAAGTCAACCACATTTATACGAGGAACAACAAAAGATGTTAGCTTAAGATAAGAAAGTATGCCATTTAGAATCTGAACTGTCTGCCTAGCTCCCAAATCTTGGTTATGATCGCTTACTGCAATTGCTCCAATCACTTTATTATTGTAGATTTCTTTTCCTTTAAGAATATCTAATAAATTTTTGAGTGGGCTCGGGATTCCGCTGTGATAAGTTGGAACAACAAACAACAAAATGTCTGATTTAATCATATTTCCTATATCGCTTTTTTGTGTTGGATTCGCGCTATCAAGAGTTATATATTTACCTCTAAATAAAGTGTCAAAATTGTCAAGAGTCACCAAAGAAACTTCTATACCTAAATCTCTGATGGTTTTCTCTACAGCTTTAGAAACTAAAATTGTTTTGTTGCCTATTCTATTTGTTCCGTTAATGACGGTTATCCTCATAGATTCGACTTCGCTCACTACAAGTATCTGTCAATAAACTTTTTTAATGAATCTTTTGCGTCTGTTAGTATCATTTCATAATGAAATGGCAAGATTTTTTCAAAGTTGTAGTTTAAAAGTTTCTTTGCGCTTTTAAATCGTTTTTTCACATCTCCTTCTGTCCCGTCTTGGTCCTTGAAAAAATCGTAGACGTTACCAACCTTATTGCCTTCGACATGATCACCCGTAAACATAATTTGATTTCTTGCGTCGTAGAGTACAGAGCTACCAGGACTATGGCCAGGAGCATGGATGACTTTCAAATGATCATTGAACTGAAACCCATTCTCAAATAATACGTCTGGCTTGACAGTTAACCATTCATTTTTACTATCTTTTTTATGCAAATATATTTTTGCTTCGTACTGTTCTTTTAATATCTTTGTTTCACCAGCTGTTGGCCCATGACTCATAAAGATTTTTATTGGTTTATCAAAATACAAAATAAAATCCTCGTGTTCTTCGGTCAACTGTTGTGGACCATCAACAAGAAGAATGAAATCTTCTTCCTCAATGAGATAGGAGTTTACTATCTCGCCGTAGAAAGTCTGATTTGGAAAACGATATACATTTTCAGCAATTCGATATTTAGAGTTCCTCACTGTTTCAAATCCGTAAGCTTTCCAATCGGCAATTCCTCCTGAATATTCCAAAATATTTTTGTAACCAAGTTTTACCAAATTCTTATAACATCGAATACTCGCGCTGCAGGTAAATCCATCACAATAAGTAACAATCAAAGTCTTCTTGTCCGGAATAATCTTTGATGCCTGATTTTGTACATATTTCCAGCGAATATTTCTTGCTCCAGGCAAGTGTTCCCATAAGTAATAGTCTACCCCACGGCAATCAAGTAGAATAAATTTTTTCTTGCCACTGATCAACTTTTTCAATTCTTGTGTAGTTATCTCTTTCATGTCATTTGTATCGTAACTGTGAAATTCCACTGTCAATAAAACTTTTCAAAGAAAGCAACGTCTCTCTTTTTGGTCTACAATAGACATATTTTCCATTTTTTTTGCATTCTATAAGCCCCCCTCTTTCTAAGTCTTTAATGTAACTTGAGGCAGTAGATTGAGGTATTTTCAAATCCTTCATCACTCCAGTAACACAGTTACCCGTAAATCCTTTTTGAGTGTCGATATCACAATCGCATCCTTCACTTAAAATTTTCAAAAATATCTGAAGCCTTAAAGGATTGCCCAAAAGCTCAAACGACTTTGCTATATTCTCAAACAGCTCTTTTCGTTTCATACATATCACTAATTTGTAATGTGTTTATAATATATCACACTTTTATGATATGTCAAGAGGTGTTATATTTGTGTTAAAAATGAATGTGAATTAAAACTCTTATTATTAAAATCATGGTATAGTTTAATTATGGATCAAATCGGTAATATTATTGATAATCTTCCTATTCAGGATTACTCGCAGAATGCAAGAAGGCAAGAAAAAGTGATTGGACAAAAAGCAGCGATTAGACAGATTGATCCTACGGATCGAAGAGATATGCAACGACTAAGAACAATCGATAGAGATCCCAAAGTCCTTCGCTGGATGGCTGGTGAACCGCTAAGAGATGAAGATCTAATGTACGACGCAAAAGGACTCAATGAGTATAAAATTTTTGTTATATCTGGATCTCAAAGCCTGAAAGATTCTAATGAAATAGGCGAACTTCAGGGAATAATCACCGTAAGACCAGACAAGAATGAAAGAGTTGAAGAATTGAGAAGACTTAATCTTATCTCCCAGAATTCTATACAACCAATACTTGAAGTGAGTTATGCACAATATCCAAATTCCGCAAATCGTCAAGTTGCAAGTGGTTTAAGACAGGTATGCGCTAGGATTTCGAGAATAAATGCTGAAATAGCTGAAAAAAGTGAGTTTAGCCCAAATATTCTCATAACAGCTTATTCAGATTCTGAAAATATTGATTCTATTCGAGTTCTAGAAAATAGTGGATTTGAAAGAAAAGGAACTGTAAATTATGATGGTGAGGAAAATTCTGTTTATGTCTTAAATTGGCAACAACTTAATAAATTACTTCATGAACAGGGAGAAATGGAGTTTAAAGAAACCATTTAGAAAAGTTAAATTAACCAATTACCTACAACTCTGATAAGTTCTTTCTCTTTTCCTGTAAATCCATGGTCTGCGCCTTTGATGACTTTGAAAGTAAATAATTTTTTATTCGAACGCTCTTTTATCAATGTATCGATACATTTTTGTACATCTCCATAACAGTATTCATCCTTCTCTCCATAAACAACTAATGTCGGCTTATTGATCCTTTTGTATTCCTTAAACAACTGTTTCTTTGAAAGATTTAAGTCGTTAATACATTCGTTGAATGGAAAAATATTATAGTCACCGTCTGGATTAATAGTATCAAAAAGCGATTGGTAAGATATTAGCGGCTCTTTCAAAATATAATGAGGAACTAACTTTCGTCCATTTCCTTTTTTTATTTCATTTTCACACTGCCTGACTGCAGCAAAAAATTTTCTTCTCTTTTTTTTGAATTCAAATTCGTAATATAATCCTGTGTCGTCGCCCCCAGACAAAAGAACATATTTTGAAAATAAGTTTTTCGGCTTGTAATAGTGATAAACAACGATTTTATTTGCACCAGTTGACACACCGATGAGATAAAATGTTTTATAACCAAGAGAACGCAAAAATTTAATTGCTCCGTCAATATCATAGACACACTCCTTTATTAACTCGTATGTCATCCCGTATGGGATTCTTTCTTCTTCCTTACCTATTTTTTTATTTAATTTTTTAATCCAATGGGCTCCTCGATTGTTGAAAGGAAAAAATGAAATATCAGCACGTGTAAGATATTCTGCAAATAAATTCATCTCATTTGTATCATAAAATACCGAAGAGCTTCCATTACCATGAAGATATAATGCGACTTTATCAGTTTTCTTTTCTGACTCATACAAAAGACCAGGGAGCATTAAATGATCGGTTGTGTCAAAGCCAACCAACTTCAATTTAAAGGTCATATCTTTTTACTTTTTCATCAACTCTTTTTTCAGTAGTTCAAGAGCGTTTTTTTTGGCATCTTCCTCACTCATACCCTCCCCTTTTGCAGCGGCTTTAAATGTCTTATTAGTAATCGATGTTCCGTGCGGATCAACACCAGCATGACCCTTTCCCATATCATCATCCGGCAATCCACACCCACAGTTATAGCACATGTTACTCTACCACCACCTTTCCAAATTGGCTCGGATTCAGATGATCATGATATCCATAAGATCCGGCTTCATTAAAAACTAATGAAACTGATTCTCCTGGTTCAAAATCTCCTAAATTAAGAGGTGGATATACCAAATGAGTCGGGTGCTTTGCCGAACTAACATTGCCTGTCTGATCTGTTTTATTAACCCAGACCACTTTTGTTCCCACCTTTACGGTTATCTCTTGTGGGTCAAAACCGCTATCTGTCAAGTTCACTTTTACCTCTTTCTCCATCATCGCATTCTCTGTTGTTATTTCTGGCGAAGCTGTAGCTTCTTCCGGAGAAACTGTCGTTGTAGCCTCTTGACTTTGGCTCGGAGCTACCTGAGTTGTTTGTTGACTCTTCATAACCACAACTGCCCCAAGAATAACTAAAACCGCGACAACAATTCCAATGAGCGTTTTATTATTCATCTTGTATCACCTGCCTTAGAAAGCGTTAACGAACTTATAAAGTGAGTTTAAATTATACCTTCTCATTTCTATAAATTACAACATTATTTAATTATTTCCATTTAAAAAACAAGAGATTTCCAACTAAAAGAGCTCCAATTAAAGGATCGGGAAAAGAATTTAGAATTAAGAATCTAGAATTCAGAATTGATGAAGAGATTACCAAAGTAAAAACCGCAACAAAAATCCCAAATAAAACTTGTTGTATTGGTTTACTGGGACTAGTCATCGGTTCAGGAAGCATCACTAAAGAAAAAAATGTGACAGTTGGATCTAATAAAGTTATAGTTCTGTTAAATAGATAATTTATAGCCCAATAGCTTATAAGAAAGGAAAAAATTATACGAAAACGCCTCATTTTTATTAGAGAAACATAACCGGGAACCAAGAGAATCAAAAAAGAAAAAGATAAAAAAACATTGGTGACTCTCAACTGCTGAAACGATACCCCCCACCATGAAACGTCAACTCCAAAAAGTAGGCTTCCAATAAATAATCCAAAAGCAGCCGGATTAAACACATGTTTATTGCTAACTTTCAAAAAATGCTTAGAAAATATTGCAAGAATAATAACTACAAAAAGAGTATAAATTGGTAAATTTGGTCCATGAAGCAAACCGATAATGCTTCCCGTCACAAAAGCTGCTGAGGGAAAAAATACCTCAATTTTTCTTAATTTAAGTAATAGAATATCGACGATAGTTGTTAGTCCGATCGCTAAAAGAGGTAGCAAAAACGCAGTCATAGAAGGACGATATATGTTTGCGCTAACAATGATACAAATGAGGGCGATTGTCATTTGTACCTTTGGTATCCTTAGAAGTCGTGTCATATCTAAAGTATAATAAATATATGGCAACATCAGCGAAACAATTTGAGGTAGAATTTTTAAGAAAAGAAAAAGTGGCAAAAGACGCTTACTCTTTTCATTTCAAAAGACCTCCAGAATTTAACTTCATTGCTGGCCAGTTTATACGCCTTATACTTAAGGTTCAAAATCCTGACGAACGAGGCAGTGCTAGGTTTTTCTCTATCGCCTCCTCGCCAACTGAAAAAGATTTCGTCATGATGGTTACGCGTGCGATCAAAAGCTCTTTCAAAAAAACACTCCTTGAAATGGAGAAAGGAACAAAAGTTAAGATTGCTGGCCCTTATGGTAAGTTCATCTTGCAAGTAAACCCGAAGACAACTCATGTTTTTCTAGCTGGTGGAATTGGTATCACGCCAGTTAGAAGCATTATCCGCTTTTGCGCCGATACAAATCGTGCTTTTCCTATTGTTCTTTTTACCTCATTTAGAACAGTTGAGGATATGATCTTCAAAAAAGAATTTGATGATTTATCAAGCCGATATTCTTGGCTTAAGCTCGTCCAAACAATTACTAGACCAGAGGAGTCAATAACATCTTGGCCCGGATTGGTGGGAAGAATCAATAAAGAACTTATTTTAAAATATTTAAAAAACCTGTCAAACTGTCTCTTTTATATCTCCGGGCCACCTCAGATGGTTGACAATATACAACAAGAGATAACCTCACTGGGTGTGGAAGAGTCAAGTATTAATACTGAAAGATTTACCGGCTATTAACTATCGATCTTTTCCCCAATGAATTTTATTCCAAATACGCTCGTGGACAAAATATATAATAGTACTTGAAAGGTTGGAAAAAAGAATAACAGTTAAGGCAATATCATAACGTTTGGTAATGGCAATTATGATTAAGAAATCTATTAGCAAAATCATAAATCTGAAAGTCAGGGTTTTTGCGAGAGATCGTTTGTAGTGTTCATAAAATTTCATATCTTTATAATAAAAATATTATCACAATATGAATAATGTATTATTATGTATAGTATGTTAAATAAATTTTTAACACTCGTAGTTTTTTTTCTTATTGTTTTTCCACTTTTTCATAAGGTCTATGCTGTAACATATGATCTTATTGCGCCTGAGGGTCAATTACACCGTGGACAGGAAGTGCAATTTACAATCTACATCGACACCGAAGGAACAACTGTAACAACAGGACAGATTGGAGTAACCTATGAAACTCAATATCTCGAGTATCTAGGTATCACCGCTGGGCCGGCAATGACCTCGGTCACGGCAGCACCGCAAGAAACCGGAAGTTTTCTTATAACCGGCACAAACGCTTCTGGGTTTTCCGGTAATGACATTTTTGCCAATCTAAATTTTAAAATCATTGCTGATGCTCCAGGAGAAACGCAACTTTGTGCTCTTTGGGCGCCTTCTCCTTCACCAACAGTTACTCCCACCAACCCACCCGGTACTACTACCCAACCCACAACACCTCTACCCACATCTTTGCCAAGAACTGGGAATAACGTTCCAAAAAATTACGCAGGTTTTCTTGCTGGATTTTTTATGTTAGGAGCGGCGGGTTTATTGGTGCTAAAAAAAATTGTACCCTAGACCACTTAAGGAAGATTTGTCGGTTGTGTTTCTTTCTTTTTGATATAAAGGAGCACCCCTCCGGCAACACCTAAAATCACTACCAAAACTACAAGCGTCAAAATTAGATTTAACTGACTATTTGTAGAAGCTACCGGAACAGTTGGTGCAAGATTTTGAGATTGAGTATTTGTGACTGGTATCGTCGGATTGACCGATTGCCCATTTTTGCTGGCTGTCATTAAATTGACATTATTTTCTGCAAGGTAACTCTGGTTTTTTTGCACAAACTCGGAAGTTGACATCACTGTAGATTTTCCTGAAACTGGGTGGGTAAATTCAAGGTAATAGGTCAATATTGGTAAATTTCTAGAAAGAAGCGTGAAAAATCCTTTTTCATCAGCGTTTGTTTGATAATAAACGCTATCTGACATCTCAAGTTTTATCTTTACTATGGCATTAGGAATAACCTGTCCGCTACTATCGTATGCATAACCTTCGACATAACTAAGTATCGGTTGAAACTCGGCTGTTGTATCTTGGGCCAAAACCTGCCCATTTAAGAAACCTACATTTTGTAAAAATTTTGTAACAAAATTTTTGAATGCTGCTAGATTTGTATTCTTTGACTTACTCGCTAACGTTGTTATATCAACTTTTATGATATTTACTTGAAGTGAACTATCCTGAGGAATTTTTGCATTGTCTAAAACTATTTCCCATGCTCCATTCTTATCTGCAGTTGCGCGGGCTACTTCCTGAGAGTTTTTTCCCACCAGTGTTACAATCGATAGAGGATGTGAAATCGTACCTTCATATCTTGTCTGACTACCAAAATTTACAGAGTCGATCGTTATAACTTCAGGCGTCGACCTAAAAGGCGCTCCTCCACCGGGGTCAAGTGGAATATCTCGATGTTCTGGTATTCCCGCAGCTTCAACTATTGCTTCATCCGGCTTATATAGATCTGAGTAGGCTTTTGAGTAATTTGGATGTAAATTTGGCGTTGCCGTAAATGTATGGGTCAATGGTGCAAGCGGAATTGGATCAAGATAAAACGTTCGTGTCGTACCTGGCTTAATGCCGACAGAAAAATTGAATTGCCCATCAACTTCAGTCTTTTGCGGATTGAGAAGTCCTTTTAAAATAACTAATAGTTTGTTTTCATCTAATAACCTTACCCTAACCCCAGATATAGGCTCCAAACTTTTACTGTCAAAGACTCTTCCATAAGGGTCCCAACGAATGCTCAGACACTTAGCCGGATCCTGGCCAAACTCAAATGTTCCGTATTGAAGGGTACTTCCTTGGCCTTCGCCGGTTAAGTTAGTCTCATTTAATGTGACGCCAAAAAATGCATAACTTACATGTCCTTCTGAGTTACTCATGTGGCTCACAAAACTCACGTTACCTCCTGCCGCTTGCACTGTTTGATTTGGATTAGCTCCTTTTGGTACCTCAAAAGTAAGTGGCGCGATCGAACCTGAACGATCTGCGCTAAATAGTGTCCTGTCGAAGTCAGTATTTCCTGTTGTACAGCGATAGTTTTTTGGCTTCTCGTTTTTTTTCGTTTTTGGCGGCACACATAAAACAACGTATATATCTTTATTTGAAGGATAACCTTTGCCCGTAATATTGAGATCTACCTCAGATGGAGGACGCTTTGTTTTGCCCCCAACCTGTTCTGACTTTAGACATCGCCACCTCTGCCCGGACTGAGATTGGTCTGTTTCACCTTGAACGGGTCCAGCGAATTTGTTAGAAATAAATAAACAAGTAAAAATTGCCAAAAGCAAGATAAAAAGTTTTAGCGTAAATTTTCTTGTCATAATTTACATATTAGACTCAAAACTTACTCTTGTCAATAACAAACCATGACAAAAAAAAGGTGCCTAATTTTTTTATTCTTTCTCTTATTTTTCTTTCATGGGCTCTCCATATTGAAGCCAGTACTTGCTGAGCCTACACCCACACCATCGCCTCCATATGAGTCTTGTCAAGGCTCATGGTGTCCTTTGATAACGGGAGCTAATTACACATGCGCTTCCTCCTATGATGCCTGGACAACAAATAAGTCGCAAAACTTGTGGGTAAGTGACCCAGAAGTAACTGCGCTTGGCAAGGCCGGAGAAAGATCGCGCCAATTTCTCTATTGGACACTTACTCATCGATCCATCGATAACCATCCTGTTCTTCTTTCGGTTTGGTCCTTAACAAAAAACATGGCCTATTTTTTTCTCCTTATCGTAGCTGCCATTTTTGGCCTGGGTATTATTATTGGTCAAAGAGCCAATTTTAATCTCAAAATTGAGGTTTGGCCCCTTGTCATAAAAATTGGCACACTTTTTCTTTATGTTACCTTCTCTGCCTCTGTCATTCTTCTTATCATCCAGTTGTCTGATACATTAATGCTCTTTTTTATCGAGAGACTTGGGGTAAAAGATCTTTTCAATATTTTTTTCTTATCGACCTCAGACGGAAGTGTCATTAAAGATAGTGAAACCGCATACCAAACATTTCCCGGGTGCAGCAATCTTAACGTCGATCTTTTAGACTCGGTAAAAACATCAAAATTTATGGTCAATATTACCAATATGACCTACTATTTGATTGGGGTCATGATGGTATTAAGAAAAATACTTCTTTGGCTTCTTCTTTTTGTTTCGCCATTTTTAGCTCTTCTTATGCCGTTTGTATTTATTAGAAATATCGGCTGGATCTGGATAGGTGTCTTTTTCCAATGGGTTTTTTATGGACCACTCTTTGCTCTATTCTTAGGCGGACTGGCAACGATCTGGAATTCTCCTTCACATATTCCATTTAACTTTGATTTTTCCCGTACAAATACTATGGAAGGCTTCATCTATCCTACAACTATAAATATTCTCTATGGTGGTCCTGCACAAAAATTAGGACTTTTAAATTCATCAAACTATGTCGATACTTTTGCCGAATATATCATCTCTCTTCTGATGCTCTGGGCGGTAACTTTTTTCCCGTGGTGGCTTTTACGAATCTTTAGAGATTACTGTTGTGACGGAATTTATGCAATGAAGAATATCCTTCTATCAATGTATGACCAGATGAGGGGTGGGCCCTCCCCACAACCGCCTACTCCTGGGCCAACACCAGCAGTAATGTTTACAGGAACCGCATTAAAAATTCCCAAGGTGATAGAAGTTCCAGTGAGAGTCAAACTTGAGACCGTAGAAGATATCAAAAGAGCCAAAACTGAGGACATTGCTCGCTCGTTAAACCTTTCTGTATCTCGTCTTAGCGATATTGCCCACTACGAGACGAATAAACAACATCAAGAAGCTGTTAATAAAAATATTAACTATCTGCAAAACCCTCTAAAGGCTGAGACTCCAAACGAGCGACAGAAGTATATGAATATAAGATCTGAGCTATTCAACCGTGCAGTAAGAGAAGACAAAACAGCCAGACAGGTCCTCTCATCTCTGACTGCTTCGCGAGTTGAACAATTTCAAAGAAGAGAAGAGCTCATACAATCGATTTCTCCACCTGTGCCTGTAACTCGCGTTGTTTCTGTCAAGGTTAAAATTCCCCACGATAAAGTCGCAGCTGTCACATCTTCACTTGTAAATGCTGCGGCTACAAGCAATATTTTGTTAGCTGACATCGCTCAAAATACAAAACTCCAGGCCGACCAGGTTAAGACAATCTTGAATTCTCTTGCTCAAAACGTAAACAATCCGGCTTCTCAAATTCAGTTTAAAGTCACACAAGAGACGGGCATTGAAAAAGAAAAGGTAGCTCGTGTCGTAGAGGCTTTCTACGAGGCTGTCAAGAAAAATAAAGAAATTGCAAAAGCAGTTGCAGCTACACAAAATTTGAAGGAAGAAGACGTGGAAAAAATAGTTGCCAATCAATTACAGATTGTATCCGAGCCTGACAAACACGTTGAAGAAAGCATATCTATCCCGCCTTCTATTTCGTTAGACGAATATGAACAGGTGAAAAAAATGTGGAGAGATCAATATGAGCGAGGTGAGGTTCCTGTCACAACAAATATACAGTCTCGGCAAGCATGGGTCGATCATGATATTGTATTTATTACCAATACTCTTAATAAACTAGTTTCCGAATCATCTGAACTTCGTCAAGAAGGTTTAGATGACCTAGGTTATATTTTACCTATATTTCTTATCAACAACCTAAAAGGTGACGAACTACTTGTATATCTTAAGGCAAAGCTAGAAGCAGCCAAAGAGGTAAAAAGCGCGAAAGAGAAAGAAAAAGAAATAAAAGAAAAGGTAGAAGAAAAGAAAGAAGAAGAGTTTGTCGAAGTGCAAAAACCAAAAAAAGAAGAAAAAGAGAAAGAAATGAAAATGGAAGAAGAACTTAAGGAAAATCCCACAAAAGAGCAAGACTCAAAACCTAAAGAATCATGAGAGACTTTGAATATTGGGTTAAAATTCTTGGCTTCAAATCTTTATCTATAGCTACCGTGTCTTCAATTCTTAGTCCATATTTTTCTGGAAAATAAACACCTGGCTCAATAGTGAAAACCTGGTCTTCCTTTTTTAAATCTGGAGAGTTCATAGAGACTTTTGGATATTCGTGTATTTCAAGGCCTACTCCATGCCCGGTCGAATGAGGATAGTTTGGTAGTTTGTTTTCGATAATTTCCTTTCGGCAAAATTCATCCGTTTCCCTTAATGACTCAATTATCGATAATTCCTTAATAGTTTTTTCTTGAGCATTTAATAATACATTATATATGTGAATGATCTCTTGACTTGGTTCACCGAAGAAAAACATCCTCGTCACATCAGACAAATAGTCTTTGTATTTAACGCCAAAATCGATGAGGATGACTGAGCCTTTTTTTACTCTTCCGTTTCCTTCTTTAGTGTTGTAATGAGGTAGCGAAGAGTTTACATCAATACCAACAATTGGGTCAAATGCTAAATCATAGCCTTTTTCTTTTATCCACATTTCAATCTTAAACGCAATCTCTCTTTCTGATATGTCTTGTTTGATTATTTTCGTTATCTCCAACAAACATTGATCGCCTATTTGGCAAGCTTTTTCAACACGAGACATCTCTTCTTGATCTTTGAATTCTCGAACCGAGGCAACAATTTTATCTGTTGGCCCAAGTATTACGCTTTGCAGCATCTCTTTAATTTTTTGGTATTCGTAAAATCTGAGATCTTCTGCTTCAAATCCAAGAGTTTTAATTTTTTCTTCACTAGTAATCTCTAGTAAATGTACAATCAGTCCTTTGCCCGGTTCAATTAGTTTTAATTTGAAATTTGTCATTTGAAATTTGTCATTTTTGCTTAGGTATCTTTCATCAGTAAATAAGTACATATTATTATTTGTGACCAAAACAAAAGCTTCTCTTTCATCTGTTGTCAACGTCTTGAAACCGGTAAGGTAGAGAACGTTATAGAAATTTGATATTAATAAGGATTCAATATTTTTTTCCTTTAGTTTTTCTCTTAACCGTTTGACTCTTTGCTCGTACATAAGGTATTATTGTATCATGCTTACGACGCTTATCATTTCTCTTCGCGAATTTCTTGAAGTATTTCTCATCATAGGTGTATTCCTGGGAATATCTAAAAAACTAGGACTAAAACGCGAAAAAGAAATAATTTCAGCCAGCTTTCTTGGGATAGTCATCTCATTCATCTTGCCAACCGTCACTTTTTTACTTGGCGACAAGGCAAGAACAGTGTTAAGCCATCGAAATTCCGAACTCCTTGAAGGATATTTGTCGATATTTTCAGGATTTTTTATCGCCTATGTCATCTTCACTCTGCATAACTTTTTTGTCTTAAAAAGGTCAAAGTCTTTGATTTCAGCCCATCAGAAGCTTCAACAAAATATTTTTGACCTTTCACTCTTTTTGACCATTGTATTTTTTATTATTAGGGAGGGTTTTGAAATTGCCCTTTTTACTGCCACGACTTCACTTTTTTCAAAATTCATAGAAAACATCACTGGGCTTTTTGTTGGTTTCGCAGCTTCTTTCACAGTAGGGATACTTACATTTTTTGCATACATCAAACTTCCCATTGGCAGAATATTCCAGCTGACCGAATATCTAATTGTCATTCTAGGAGCGTCTTTTGTAAAAAACGGCTTGACTGAACTGTTTGAGGTCTATTTCAACTTACACCTCTCAAGAATTATGCCTATCAAACTTGCCTTTTTACCAGAATCCTCATCATTTATAGGCCATATGATCAAAAATGTTTTTGGAATCGAAAAAAACTTCAGCCTAGCAAATCTTTTTATCATGAGT